>NZ_JAGGOF010000044.1:128334-157924 GCF_018614775.1 Pseudomonas fluorescens | reverse complement strand
CCTGCTCGCGATGACGGCGGCCCATCCAACACCTCCGCAAGCTGACACACCGCAATCGCGAGCAGGCTCGCTCCCACAAGGGTTCTCGGGTGGGTGCAAAATCTGCATACACCCCAAGGCACCTAATGTGGGAGCGGGCTTGCTCGCGATGACGGCGGCATATCCAACATCCCTGCAACCTGACCCACCGCTTTCGCGAGCAAGCCCGCTCCAACAGGTTTTGCGGCATGCCCAATCCTGCGAACACCCACAAGCTCGTTGTCAGCGCTCGCAGGCATCCGCCCTGATGAATTCAATGAGTGCTTTCAAAGCTGGTGGCACGTGGCGTCGGCTGGGGTAGTAAAGAAAGAACCGGCTTGGCGGCGCTTTCCATTCCTGGAGGATTTCCCGCAAATGTCCATTGCGGATCTCCTCGCGTGCCAGTTCCTCGTAGACGTAGGCCACACCGGCGCCGTCTTTCGCCGCCTGGATCATCAGCGCATCGTCTTCGAGGATGAGCGGGCCGTTGACGGACAAGCGTACCGGCTGCCCCGCTGACTGATACTCCCAGGCGTAGAATTTGCCGCTGGGGAAGCGTCGGGCAATGCACCGGTGGTCGAGCAAGTCGCGGGGTGCATGGGGGATCCCCTGGTCGGCCAGATAGGCCTGAGCCGCAACGGTCACAAATGATTGGGGCGCGCCGACAGGCACGGCGATCATGTCGCCGGCCAGGCTTTCCCCAAAGCGGACACCCGCGTCAAATCCGCCGTCGACGATATCGGTCAATCCATCGTCGGTGACCAGGTCCAGCTGAATACGTGGATACCGGGCAACGAAGGGCGCGAGAACCTCGGCAAACACGATGCGGGCTGCCGGGCGTGCCACGTTGAGGCGAAGTTTGCCAGTGGGCACTGGCTGCATCGACGTCAGTTGCGCCAATGCATCGGCCACCTGGTGCAGGGTCGGCGTCAGGGTCGCCAGTAAGTGGTGACCGGCCTCGGTCGGGGTCACGCTGCGGGTGGTTCGGTTCAGCAGCCTAACGCCCAGTCGCGCTTCCAATGCCCGCATGGCATGGCTCAACGCGGAAGCCGAAACGCCACGCTCGTCGGCAGCCTTGCGAAAACTGCGGTGACGCGCAACGGCGGCAAAGGCGTCGAGTTCGGAAAGGTCCGGAGAATGACTCATGAATGCTGTTCAGTAGTTCAAATTGGATTACCTATCTTATCGCCGCGACAACGCCCCCGGATACTGTTCGCCTCATTTGTGGAGAGGTCGCTATGCAAAAGAATCGCCTTGGAACATCGGATTTTCGGATTTCGCCCATTGGCTTGGGAACCTGGGCCATCGCCGGCACCGGTTGGGAATACAGCTGGGGCGCGCAGGACGACGAGGACAGCCTGGGCGCCCTGGAATATGCGGTCGAGCGCGGCGTGAACTGGATCGATACCGCAGCGGTGTATGGCCTCGGCCATGCCGAGCAATTGGTCGGGCAATTGTTACGGCGGCTGCCGGCGTCGCGGCGTCCCTTGGTGTTCACCAAAGGCAGCCTTGTGTGGGACCCGATTACAAAAGCGATATCGCATTCGCTGGCGCCGCAGTCCTTGCTGGCCGAAATCGAGGCAAGTCTGCGCCGGCTGCAAGTCGAAACCATTGATCTGTATCAGATCCACTGGCCGGCGTTTCCGGCCGGCGGCGGGAGTGAAGGCATTGAAGCAGCGCTTTCGGCTTTGGCGTCTGCACGGGATCAAGGAAAAATCCGCGCGATCGGCGTCTCGAATTTCGATGTCGCGCAGCTCCAGCGGGCCCAGGCGGTGACCGCGGTGGTTTCGCTACAGCCGCCATATTCCGCCTTGATGCGGGACATCGAGCAGGACGTCCTGCCGTATTGCGAGCGGGCCTGCGTGGGGGTGCTTGCCTATTCCACGCTTCAATCGGGCCTGCTTTCCGGCAGCATGACCCGTGAACGCATCTCGCAACTGCCCGAAGACGACTGGCGCAAGGCTCGAAGTGCCGACTTCCAGGAGCCCCGGTTGAGTGCCAACCTGGCGCTGGTCGAGGTCATGGCGCGCATTGGTGCACGGCACGGAGTGAGCGCTGCGGCGGTCGCCATTGCCTGGGCGTTGCGCAACCCGGTCGTGACGGGCGCCATCGTCGGCGCCCGCCGCCGCACACAGGTCGATGGGCTGATCGCCGGTGCGGAGCTGCGCCTCAGCGCGGCGGAAATTGAAGAGATTCAACCGTTCCTGCCTTCAGGCACGGGCACCAATGTCCCTGGGGCCGCCTGAGATTTTCTCGCGCAAGGTTTGACGAAGGCCTGCATACCCGGCATATTTTGCTCGCTTGTGAAAAATTGTGCTCGTTTATGCAGGTTGTTAATTTCATGACGTCAACTCACGAAGCGTTTCCTGGCGAGCGCCAGCAATTGATCAGCGAACGCCTGGCCCGTTACGGCCGGGTGATCGCGGCTGACCTGGCGAGCGAATTCAATGTCTCCGAACACTCGATACGCCGTGACCTGGGCGCTTTGGCGGCGGCGGGGGTGTGCAAGCGCGTCTACGGTGGCGCAATCCTGTTGCCTGCGGCCGAGAGGCCGATGGACGTACGCGTGCGCCAGAACCCCGTGCGCAAGGGCAGTCTCGGCCAGGCGGCGGCTTCATTGTTGCGCGCCGGCCAGCACGTTTTCATCGATGCCGGCTCGACCAACCTGGCCATCGCCGGCGCCATTGATCCAACGTTGCCGTTGACCGTCGCCACCAATTCCCCATTGATCGCGGTGCAGTTGATGAAGCTGCCCAGTGTCGAGGTCATCCTGTTGGGTGGGCGGGTGAACCCGGTCGCCGGTGGCGTGATCGGAGTGACGGCGGTGCAGCAGCTGCGTCAGTTCAGCTTTGACCTGTGCTTCCTCGGCGCCTGTGCCATTGACCCGGACAACGGCGTCACTGCGTTCGGCCTGGATGACGCTGAATTCAAGCGCGCGGTGGCGGCGGCAAGCGGTCAGTTGGTCAACGCGGTCACCAATGAGAAGCTGTCCAGTGTTGCTCATTACCAGGTCGCGTCGTGTGAAGAGGTCACCGCCCTGGTGGTGGAGCACGACGCGCCACGTGAGCGCCTGGAACCGTTCTTCGGCAGGGTCTCCAACGTGGTGGCGGCGACTGGCGGACAGCGCTGAAGGGTTTGCGCAGGCGATCATCGAATCCATGGGAGAAGCCCATTGTCCGTCGGGCGAATTAGGGCTAGTTTGCTGCCCCGGCATAAGTACAAAAAAATCAGGAGTCATTGATGCAACCGATTCGTCTCGGTCTGGTGGGCTACGGCAAGATCGCCCAGGACCAACACGTTCCCGCTATCCTCGCCAACCCTGCGTACCAGTTGGTGGCCGTTGCCACCCAAGGGCAACCCTGCGCCGGCGTGGAGAACTTCCGCTCCCTGGGCGAACTGCTCGCAAACGGCCCGCAGGTCGATGCGATTGCGTTCTGCACACCGCCCCAGGGTCGATTCGCCCTGGTGCAAGAAGCGCTGGCTGCCGGCAAACACGTCCTGGTGGAAAAACCGCCGTGCGCCACGTTGGGTGAAGCCATGGCGTTGGTCGATCAGGTCCGTGCACAGGGCGTCAGCGGCCTGTTCGCCTGGCATTCGCGTTACGCCCCGGGCATTGAAGCCGCCCGTGAATGGCTGGCGACTCGCACCCTGCAAAGCGTACAGATCGACTGGAAGGAAGACGTGCGCAAATGGCACCCCGGCCAGGCGTGGATCTGGCAACCGGGTGGCCTGGGGGTCTTCGATCCGGGCATCAACGCGTTGTCCATTGCGACCCATCTGCTGGCGCTGCCGCTGTTCGTCGAGTCTGCCGACCTGCGTGTCCCGGACAATTGCCAGTCGCCCATCGCGGCGAGCATCAAGATGTCCGATGCGCGTCATCTGGACATCCGCGCGGAGTTCGACTTCGACCATGGCCATGATGAACTCTGGAGCATCGAGGTTCGCTGCGCCGAAGGCACCTTGCGCCTGGACAACGGCGGCGCGCTGCTGAGCATTGACGGCGTGCGCCAGAGCGTTTCGGAGGAGGGCGAATACGCGGCGGTGTACCGGCACTTCCAGCAGTTGATTGCCGGCAAGGCCAGTGACCTGGACCTGCAACCGCTGCGGTTGGTCGCAGACAGCTTTTTTGTCGGCAGCCGGGCGCTGGTGGCGCCGTTCTACGACTGACGGTTGCGACTTGGCGCCCGGCTTGACCGGGCGCTTGCGCTGTTAACGACCTGACAAGGGATAATGCTTGATACGACAGGGATAGTCGTTGCCGTCCCCTTTACAAATGCCATCCAGATACCGGTAGTGGACTTGCACTGTCTGCCCTTTGCCAGGCCATTGGTGGCGGGCAAGTGTGGCCTGGTAGTCAGGGGTTTCCGGAATGAATGTGATAGCCGACCCTGGCTCCGGACACTCCACCGTCGCGGATGCCGGATTGGCTTTCAGGACCCGCGCCTGTAGCTGCGGATAGGGTTTTTTCAAGACCTCGACGATGTGCAGGTCCATACGGCATATCTGCCACGCGCCTGCCTGTGCCGATCCGCACAGAAGCAACAGCGTCGACAGCGCCAGGGCCTGACCCGCTGCGTGTTTTCCAGCTGAAAAAGCGTGGGATATCATGGCGATTCCACTGTGGCTGTAGGGAAGGAAAATGACACTCAGGGTGATGGTCGTCGGTGGTTATGGAAACTTCGGCAGCATCGTATGCCGACATCTGGTTGTAACGCCAGGCATAGAGCTGGTGATTTCCGGACGCGACCCGGAAAAGTTACGGCGTAAAGCCGATGAGTTGAACGCACAATCGGGCAAGGTCTGTGAAAGTTGGTGCGGCGATGCCATGGGGTGCGCGTTCAGCACCGCCCTGAGTGGGATGAATATCCAGCTGGTGATCCACACCGGTGGCCCCTTCCAGGGCCAGTCTTATGCAATTGCGCAAGGTTGTATCGAGGCGGGCGTGAACTACTGCGACTTGTCGGACTGCCGGACTTTCGTCAATGGCATCGGCGCGCTCGATGTGCAAGCGAAGCAAGCCGGCGTGGCGATCCTCAGCGGTTGCAGCTCGGTGCCCTCGCTGTCGGCCGCCCTGATCGACGAACATCGCTATCGCTTCCAACGAATCGACTCGATCGAGCACGGCATTTCCTCCTCGGCCAAGATGCCAGGGCTGTCGACCATTGAAGGCGTCCTGGCCTATGCAGGCAAACCGATCAAGCAACTGAAGAACGGCCAGGTCCATGAGGTGTCGGGCTGGCAGGACCTGACGCTGCGTAGAATGCCGCACCTGGGCCGCCGGGTCGTGGCGAATGTCGACGTACCGGACATGGACATTTTTGCCTGCCGATATGGCGCCCGGACCCTGCGTTTCAAGGCTGGTGCGGGGGTGAAGCTCGGCGGTGTCGCCAATTGGCTACTGGCCCAGGCGATGAAAAAGGGCTGGGTGCGTGACCATCGTCCCTGGGCGGCAAGACTGCATCGCTGGGGCACCTGGTTCGAACGCTTTGGCGACGGCAAAAGTGCAATGTACATCGACGTCCAGGGCATCGGGGTCGATGGGCAGCCGTTGTCCATGACCGTGCAACTGACCGCACTGAATGACAAAGGCCCGCAAATCCCCAGTTGCGCCGCCGTTGCCCTGGCGACGAAAATCGCCCAAGGCTACGTGCCCGAGCCTGGCGCCCGACCGTGCGTGGGCGAAATCACGGTTGACGAATACATGGCCGCCATCAACGACCCGCTGAACTTGTCGATCTCGGTACAACTCTGCGACGGGCAGCGCTGAGCCATGCTCTATTTGTGCCTGAGATACGTCCACGTCATCGCCGCGATTTCCTGTTCGGCTTTGGTGATTGTGCGGGTGATGGTGACGAAGATGGCGCCGTGGGAGTGGGTTGGGGTGTTTCTTCAAGGGAAAGAATGAGGTCACCTGTGGCGAGGGAGCAAGCTCCCTCGCCACGGGTTCATTTCAAGCCGGCTTGTTCAGAGCTTCGGCAACTGCCCGATCCGCCCCATCATCTCGGTCACGATCTGCAAGTCCAGCAGGAACTGCTCAACCGTCTTGAACTCGTTGTCGTTATGACCGGTGTACTTGACGTCTGGCATCGCCAGGCCGAATTGCACGCCGTTGGGCAGGTCATGGACCGAAGTGGCGCCGGCGGAGGTGCCATATTTGTGTGCCATGCCGAGGTTTTCGGTGGCAACCGCCAGCAACGCCTTGACCCATTCACCCTCGGGGTTGCGGTACATCGGCTCATCGATGGAGTCATCGAAGGCCACGGCGACCTGGGACTTCTTGCTCCACGCGGCCAGCTTGTCGGCGATTTCTGTCTTGAGTGCTTCGGTCGATTTGCCCACCGGCACCCGCAGGTTGACTGCCAGCTTGAAGGTCTTGTCATCCATCCCGACATAGGTCAGCGAAGCCGTCAGCGGGCCCATGAAGGCATCGGAAAAGCCAATCCCAAGTTGCTTGCCCAAGTAGTCCAGGCCCCAGTTGTCGGCGGCGTAGCGCGCGGCGTCAGTGATGTGGTTGTGCTTGAGCGCGACCTTGCCATCCAGGCTATTGATGAATACCAGCATCCTCGCCACCGGGTTGACGCCTGACTCTGGCTCGGAGGAGTGCGCGGAAACGCCGGTGAACGTCAGTTGGACGTCCTTGCCGGCCACTTGGGAGGCCACTTCGAAGTTGCCGCCATTGTGCTTGGCGTACTCGGTACCGGCCCTGAGCAGGCTGGCGGCCAATTCAGCGGGCTTGTCGGTGACGAACGTGGCAACCGACGTCGACGGGATCTGGTTGGTCGCCATGCCGCCGGTCAGCGCGGTGATTTCGGCGCCCTTGCCCTGGCCTTCACGCCGGGCAAAGTTTGCCATGACCGTGCCATAGCCTTTCTCGGCAATCACCACGGGGTAGCCGCCGTCCAGCGCCAGGTTGTAGTTCGGCGTCGGGTTGCGTTCGAAGTAATACGGGATCGCGTCGCCGGTGGTTTCTTCGGTGGTGTCCACCAGCAGCTTGAAATGGCGCGCCAGGGGCAGCTTCTCTTCCTTGATGACCTTCATCGCGTAGAGCGCCACCACGATGCCGTTCTTGTCATCTTCGGTGCCACGGCCATACATGCGGTCGCCCACCAGGGTGACCTTGAACGGATCGAGGCGGGTGCCGTCTTTCAGTACCCAGTTTTCCGGCGTCACTGGCACGACGTCGGCATGGGCGTGAATGCCCACGACTTCGTCGCCACCGCCTTCGAGGGAAATCTCATAGACGCGGTTGTCGACGTTGCGGAAGTTGAGGTTGAAGGACTCGGCAAGGCCTTTGATCTTGTCGGCAATCTTGAGGAATTCAGGGTTTTCGTGCTGGGCGACGCCGTCCTTGCGAAAGGTCGGGATCGCCACCAGTTCCTTGAGCGTCTCGGTGGCCGCAGCGCCGTATTTCACCCGCGCGTAGATGCCCAGCAGGCGATGGATTTCATTCTGCTGCTGCGCTGAGAGTGTCTTGTTGTCGAGGAAGGCGCTGATGGCCGGGTCGAGATCGGCGGTCTTGGCGAGGTCGCTCTTGGCGACGCTGCCCAGGAATTGCCTGAAATCGGTGATCGATTGCTCAGTGAAAGTCTTGACGATGGCTGCGCTCTGTTGTGCGGTGATGTTGGCAAGTGCAGGCGCAGAGAGGGTGGCGAAGCTGGACAGCAGCAGGGTGGTGACGGCCAGGTGCTTGAACGAGAAGTCCATTGTTGAAGGCATTCCTTTGCAGGGAGGTTGAGAGGATGTCTGTTTGACGAAACAATCACTTACAACCTAACACCCTGAGGAAATTGCCGCAAAACCAAATGTGGGAGCGAGCTGCTCCCACATGGAATGGCGGTGTTTACTCAGTGCGGTGCGCGGGGAATGGTCTTGAGCAGGTCTTCGGGGCTGATGTGGCCGACGACCGGCTGGGCGGTACTGCCCGGCAATGGCAGGTCAAGGATGTGGCCCTTGATCTTGCCC
This sequence comes from Pseudomonas fluorescens, assembly GCF_018614775.1. Classification (GTDB taxonomy): domain Bacteria; phylum Pseudomonadota; class Gammaproteobacteria; order Pseudomonadales; family Pseudomonadaceae; genus Aquipseudomonas; species Aquipseudomonas fluorescens_BY. The sequence goes on along the minus strand of NZ_JAGGOF010000044.1, from coordinate 149,944 downwards.
ACGACGTGCATCTCGCAGGGCTTGCAGTCGAACTTCAGCGTCAGCACTTCATCGCCATGGATCAGTTGCATCGGCGCGACCTTGGTGCGCACGCCGGTGACGCCCTTGGCCTGCTTGGGGCAGAGGTTGAACGAGAAGCGCAGGCAGTGCTTGGTGATCATCACCGGCACTTCACCGGTCTCCTCGTGGGCCTCGAAAGCCGCGTCGATCAATTTCACGCCGTGGCGATGATAGAAATCACGGGCCTTCTGGTTATAGACGTTGGCCAGGAACGACAGATGCGACTCGGGGTACACCGGCGTCGGACTGGTCTCGGCCTTGCGGCCACCGCGTGGGTGGGCTTTGATGCGGGCGGTGGTCAGGGTTTCGATGGCTTCGCGGCGCAGCGCCTTGAGCTGCGAGTTGGGAATGAAGAACGCCTGGGGCGCATCCAGCTCGATCGAAGTGGCGTGGTACTCGGTGGTGCCCAGCTGGCCGAGCAGGTCGTGCAATTGCTCCAGGGCCTGTTCCGGCTTGTTGGCCACGCCGAACGGTCCGTCCAGGGCAACGCTGGCGTGGATGCCTTCTTCGCTGGTGGCGGTCAGTTCCAGGCGCTCTTCGCGCAGGCGCGCGATCCAGGCCAGGCCGACACGGCGCTCGGATGAGGTCTTGAGCAGCGCTTGCTGCCAGTTGTGGTCCAGGTTACGGCTCAACGGGTGGTTGGGGCGCAACTGATACATGCCGGCCGGCATCTCATTGGGCTCGACCCGATAGCGGTAGCGCTTCTGGCCTTCCTCTTCGAACTCGCCCTTGGGCTCGGCGATGTTAGCGCGGAAACCCACGACTTCACGCTTGACCAGCACGTTGAGGCCGTCGCCGTTGGACAGTGGATCAGACGTCACGACCTGCATGTCGCGCTTGCCGACTTTTTCCACCACGCCCACCGGCACGCCGGTGAAGGTCGGGGAATCGAAGGCACCGATGTCGATCTTGCGGTCGCTGACGAAGTAGTCGGTGCTGCCCCGATGGAAGGTCTTTTCCGGGTCAGGCACGAAGAAGTGCGCGGTGCGGCCGCTGGACGCGCGGGCCAGGTCCGGGCGGTCTTCGAGGACATCGTCCAGGCGCTGGCGGTAATAGGCGGTGATGTTCTTCACGTAGCCCATGTCCTTGTAGCGTCCTTCGATCTTGAACGAACGCACGCCGGCTTCCACCAGGGCGCGGATGTTGGCGCTCTGGTTGTTGTCCTTCATCGACAGCAGGTGTTTTTCGTAGGCAACCACCCGGCCCTGGTCGTCCTTGAGGGTGTAAGGTAGGCGGCAGGCCTGGGAGCAGTCGCCACGGTTGGCGCTGCGGCCGTTCTGCGCGTGGGAGATGTTGCACTGGCCGGAAAAGGCCACGCACAGCGCACCGTGGATAAAGAACTCGATGGTCGCATCGGTCTCGTCGGCGATGGCGCGGATTTCCTGCAGGTTCAGCTCACGGGCCAATACCAGTTGCGAGAAGCCGGCCTGATCGAGGAATTTCGCCCGCGCCAGGGTGCGGATGTCGGTCTGGGTGCTGGCGTGCAGCTCGATCGGGGGGATGTCCAGTTCCATCACCCCGAGGTCCTGGACGATCAGCGCATCGACACCCGCGTCGTACAGCTGGTGGATCAACTGGCGGGCCGGCTCCAGCTCGTTGTCGTGCAGGATGGTGTTGATCGTGGTGAACACACGGGCGTGGTAGCGATGGGCGAACTCCACCAACTGGGCAATATCGCCCACCTCGTTGCAGGCGTTGTGACGTGCGCCGAAACTCGGGCCACCGATGTACACGGCGTCAGCGCCATGGAGGATGGCCTCGCGGGCGATGGTCACGTCGCGGGCGGGGCTGAGCAATTCCAGATGATGTTTGGGCAAGGACATGTGTTTTTTAGTCAGGCTGGTCACGGTCGAAGCGGGCATTGTAGCCGCCAGGCGCCTTGCCGGCACCTGTGGACTTGAGTTTGCCCGCTGCGGACCGATACACGGCGCTGCGCAAGCGTCAGCCCTGCGTTGCGCCGGCACTGCACCAGCGGTTGCGCCCGGTGTTCTTGGCCAGGTACAGGAAGGCGTCGGCGGCTTTGATCAGCATCGCCGGTGTCACGTCCTCGGTGCCCGGCTGGCAGGTGGTGATGCCCGCGCTGGCGGTGACCAGTCCCAATGGATGGTCGCCATGTTCGATGTTCAGCGCCCTGATCGACTCCAGGATTTCCTGGGCGATCTTGGCCGCCCCGGCGCTGTCGGTGTTGGGTAGCAGCACGGTGAACTCTTCACCGCCGTACCTGACGGCCAGGTCGCCTGGCCGCTTGATGGTGATCTGGATCGCCCCGGCAATCGCACGCAGGCACTCGTCACCGACGGCGTGGCCGTACTTGTCATTGAAGCGCTTGAAGTAGTCGACGTCGAGCATGATCAACGCCAGGGACGAACCCTGGCGCTTGGCCAGGCGAAGCTCGTCGGCCAACGCGATGTCCAGGCGCCGGCGGTTGCCCAGTCCGGTCAGGCTGTCGGTCAGCGCCATGTCCCGCATGGTCTGGTGGGCGCTGCGAATCTGCTTCTCCATGGTCATCCGGTAACGCAACTGGCTCAGGACGATCAGCCCGAAGCCCACGAGGATCACGATCAGGAAGATCAGTACGAAGCCGGTCTTGAACAGGTCGCGACGCCAGGGCGCGATGATGGATTCGCGGGACAGGCCGGCTTCCACCACCAGTGGGTAGGTGGTCAAGGCCCGGTAGCCGTACAGCCGCTCCGTGTCATCGATGACGGCCTTGGCCTCGGCCACGCCCTGGTTCGAGGTGGGCAGGAAATCCTTGAAGATCACGCTGTTGACCAGACTCTTGCCGACCACCGAGGCGACAAAGGGCCGGCGCACCAGGATCGTCCCTTTGCGCGTGGCCAGGACCAGGGCGCCTTTGTCGTCGATTTTGAAATCGCCATAATAGTCGACGAAATAGCTGACCTTGACCGTCCCCAGCATCACGCCGGCGAAGGAACCATCAGGGTTGTTCAGGCGCCGTGAGATCGGGATGATCAGGTCGTTGGTGGATCGGCTGCGGATCACCTCGCCGATGCGCACGTTACGATCCTCGTGGGTGCGGTGATACTGGAAATAGTCACGGTCGGCGTTGTTGACAGGTTCCGGGATCACGTCCTTGTCCGTCACCACCCATTGACCGTCGGAGCCATAGATAAACAGGCCGTGCAACTGCGGCATGATGGCGGATTGCTGCACCAACAGCTTGTGGATGCGTGGGATATCGATGTTTTGCAGCCCGTCACCTTCCACTCGCTCGGCGAGTGCGGCAGTCACCACATCCACTTGTCGGATGGTGTCTTCGGCGTGCTGCGCCGTCGCTCGCGCCAGGTTCGTCACCGAATCGCGCGCAGCGGAAAAGGCGGCGCGGTAGTCACGCCATGTCCGCCAGCCTTCCACGGCCAGGAACGCGATCACCACCACCAGCATGAAACTCACGGTGAGCCGCAGTGCGGCTCCGGTCCGCGCAGCCTGGGGAGAAAAGGCCTCATCAGAGCTGTCCAGCTTTGGCTCCGGCCGTTTGCGTCCGAGCATCGATATTTCCTTTTTACGACGGGTCTGCGCATTTATTGGCGCGAAGCCTATCTTATTCGAATTCAACACGGTAATCGTTGCGAGGGAGCCTACATGAAAGTCGGCGTCATATCCGATACCCACGGACTGCTCCGCCCAGAGGCACTGGCTGCCCTGGAGGGTTGTGAACAGATCATCCATGCCGGCGACATCGGTGCCCGGCATATCCTCGATCAACTGGCGGCCATCGCCCCGCTGCACGTGGTGCGCGGCAACAACGACCTGGGCGCCGGGTGGGCGGGGCACCTGGCGGATCACCTGCAGTTGGATCTCTATGGCTGGTCGGTGCTGCTGGTCCATGACATCGCCGATGTGCCGCCGCTTCTCGACCCGAGCGTGAAGCTGGTCATCACTGGCCACTCCCACAGGCCGGGCATCGAGTGGCGCGGGGAGCGGCTGTACCTGAACCCTGGCAGCGCCGGTCGCCGGCGTTTCAAGCTGCCGGTAACGCTGGCGTTGCTGGAGATCAGTGCCGGGGGAATCGAGCCGCGGATCGTGCGGTTGTTGGAGTGACGAATGTTTCTCCATGTTTGTCGTGCCGGCATTGTCGACCTCATCCGCTTATCGCGAGCAAGCTTTGCTCCCACAGGTCTTCGTTTCAGGGCAATTATCCGTTTTCGGCACGATCACTCGCCGTACCGGGGGGGCGGAATGAAATTTGCCTGACCTTTGGGTCATAAACCCTGGAAATTCGCTGAAGGTCGGTTCAATGAACAACGACGACATGGCGCAACCGATCAATCGATTCCGCACTCGCGATATTGACGAGCATGCCCGGAACATGGGGGGCTGGCAGGTCAGCTACGATCAGTTGACCCCCGGCCGCTTTGAAGGCGAGCTGATCGAGTTCCGGTCGGACTGGATGCAACTGGTTCGCGACCGCTCTAACCAGGCCATGACCAAGCGCGGCAGAGCCTGGGAAGGCGCGATCACGTTCAGTGTGCCGCTGAGTGCAAACGGGCCGGTTTTCTGCTCCGGCCATCCCATCCTCGACCCCAGCCTGTTGGTTGCCCGGGGGCACGACCTGCCGGAACTGCGCACGCCCCAGCACCTCGACCTGCTCGGTATCGCTGTCGACGAACGCGCGCTTGAGCATGTGTTGGAACGCCAGGGAAGTCGTTTTCGAATTACCGATCTTCCCAAGTGTTACCGCCTCGGTGACTCGACCTTGCCGGCCGAATTGGCGGCGCTGTTCGATGAGCTTGAAGGGGGCGAGCAGGGGCGTGCGTCCCTGCTGGGGTACGAGTCGATCCGCCGGGGCCTGCGTGACACAGTGATGTTGCACGTCCTGGAGCTGGTGGCGCCGGACCAGGCGCCGCCGCTCAATCCCACGGCGCGCAAACGCATGGTCGATCGCGCCCGGGAGTACGCCATGGCCCATGTCGATGAGCCGCTGTCGATTCTCGACCTGTGCAACCACATCGGCGCCAGCCGGCGAAAGCTGCAGTATTGCTTCCAGGAAACCCTGGGCATCAACCCGGTGGCCTATTTGCGGGCGTTGCGTCTCAATGCCGTGCGCCGCGAGCTGCGCGATGCCGACCAGGCCCTGGGGGTACAGGACGTGGCGGCGCGCTGGGGATTCTGGCATTTGAGCCGGTTTTCCAGCGACTATCGGACCCTGTTTGGCGAAACACCCTCGCAAACCCTGCGCCGCACGCATCTGTGCTGAAAACGGATAACGGCTGACGCGCCTGCTCCCTAGGATGACCTCACCACCACTGGGTCGGAAGGGGCATTCGATGAATCAGAACAAGAAAACCAACAGCTTGCGTTGCACCTGCTTCGGCTTGGGCATGATCGGCCTGTGTGCTGCCGTCCAGGCCACGGAAAACGGCGCGCCGACCACGGCGGTCGGGGTCTACGATTTCGGCGCTGGCATGATGCCGCCGGCCACACCGTTCGGGACCGTCGGCCTGCGCACGGCGTTCTACTCGGCCAACGTGCAGAAAGATCGCCACGGCAACGCGCTGGACAACCGCTTCTCCCTGGACGTGCTGTCCATTGGCGTGGCCTACATGCGCATGACCGATTACACGGTGCTGGGCGCCAAGTATGGTTTCGGCGCCGTGGTGCCGTTCTTCCAGATGGACGCCTCGGTGCGGGTGCAGACGCCTGTCGGCCCGCTGGACCTGGAAGCCGATCCGTTTCGCTTGGCCGATATCCAGGTGCTGCCGGTGATCCTGCAATGGACGCTGTCACCGAACCTGTTCGTCAATGCCCAGTTCCAGGTCCAGGCGCCCACCGGTGACTACGACAAGAATCGCTTGATTTCACCGGGGCTCAACCACTGGACGTTCTCTCCGATCCTCAACGCCACGTACATCTCCGACAGCGGTTTCGAGGTGTCTTCCAGTTTCGAAGCCGACATCAACACCCGTAACGAGGCCACCGACTACAAGAGTGGCGTCGAGTACCGTCATGAATTCGCCGTGGGCCAGCACGTCGGGCCGTGGACCGTGGGGATGGGCGGCTACTACTACCGCCAGTTCACCGATGACGATGCGCCAGGGCTGGAATCGGGCAACCGCGCGCGGGTCATGGCCGTCGGGCCGGCGGTGAACTACTTCAAGCCCGGGATGCCACCGGTGTGGTTGCACGTCTACAAGGAGTTCGACGCGCGCAATCGCGCCGAGGGCTATACCGCCGCGTTGCGTATTTCTCAGAGTTTCTGAAGGGGCCCGTCATGAACCAATCAAGTTCCGTTTCAACGGCCGCGGCGCGTCAGGCCGGCGGGCGTGAAGGGCTGGTGCTGATGCTCGGCAGCAGCTTGACCATCATGGGCTCGGTGATGGTTGCGCCGATCCTGCCCAGGCTCGGCGCCGAATTCGGCCCGGTGGAACCGCGTGCCGACCTGCTGGTGCCGTTGGCGGTCACCGGGCCGGCCCTGGCGATTGCGCTGTGCGCCCCGTTGGCCGGCTGGCTGGCCGACCGGGTCGGGCGCAAAGCCCTGCTGGTGATCGCCACGTTGCTCTACGCCGTACTTGGCGCACTGCCGGCGCTGCTCGATAGCCTGCCGTCGATTGTTGGCGTGCGGCTGCTGTTCGGCTGCACCGAAGCGGCGGTCATGACCTGTTGCGCCACGCTGATCGCCGACTACTGGCACGGCGAGGAGCGTTTGCGCTACGTCAATCGCCAGGTGGTGACCATCGGCCTGGTAGGGGCGCTGTTCTTCGTGGTGGGCGGGGCGCTCGGCGAGCACTCGTGGCGTTCGCCGTTCCTGTTGTACCTGCTGCCGCTGTTACTGGTGCCGGCGATGATGAAAGTGCTGTGGGAGCCGCCGGTGACCAGGCGGCATCTCGTCGCGCAGTCGGTTGTCGAGCCGGACCCGGCCAAGGTCGCGGTGCTGCAACTGATGGTTGGCTACCTGATGATCCTGGGCGGCATGGTCCTGACCTTCGTCGTGCCGATCCAGGCGCCGATGCTGTTGGTCAGCCTGGGCATCACCTCCAGCACGATGATCGGCATGGCGGCGGGGCTGAGTCTGTTGGCCACCTTGGGCGGTTCGTTGATGTGGCCGCTGCTGCGCCGACGCTTCGCAATCGCCGGTTGCAACGCCCTGTTGCTGGGCCTGATCGGCCTGGGGCTCTGGTTGCTGATGCGCGCGCAGAGCTACAACGCCGTGCTGGTGGCGGTGGTCATCCAGGGCCTGGGTTCAGGGTTGCTGGTGCCCAACGTCATGGCCCCGGTGATGAACGCGTTGACCTCGACCACCCGTGGTCGGGGCTTGGGCGGATTCACATCGAGCCTGTACATCGGCCAGTTCGTCAGTCCGCTGGTGGTGGCCTTCGTCGGCAGCTTCGCCGGGGATCTGCGTCAGTCCATCCAGTGGCTGGCCTTCGCCGGTTTTATCGCGGCCTTGCTCTGGGTGGTCGTGGGCCTGCGCACGCGCGGCCAGGGTCAGTCGACTTCCGTCGGAACACGTCAATCGTCATGAAACAAGGAATTTGAACATGGGTATGCATGACATCCACCAATTGATGGACCACGAAGACGGCACAGCGCTGGCCGAGTGGGTCAGGCGGGGCGAGGTCAGCCCCGGCGAACTGCTGGAAACGGCCATCGAACGCCTTGAACAGGTCGAGCCGCAACTCAATGCGGTGGCCGAGCGGCTGTATGATTCGGCGCGGGACGCGGCCCGGACGGCGCAGGTGGGGCAGGGCCTGTTTGCCGGCGTGCCGACATTGATCAAGGACCTGTTTTCACCGGTCGCCGGTGCGGCGATGACCAACGGCTCGCGCGCCCTGGGGGACTTTCGGGCGGACGTCGAATCGGAAGTCGTCACGCGCCTGCGGCGGGCGGGCTGCCAGGTGATGGGCACCAGTACCTCGCCGGAATTCGGCACGTCCTATTCGACCGAATCCACGCGCTTCGGCGCCACGCGCAACCCCTGGAAAACCGGCCACAGCGCTGGCGGCTCCAGCGGTGGCGCGGCGGCGCTGGTGGCGGCCCGCGTGGTGCCGTTCGCCCATGGCAACGATGGCGGCGGTTCGCTCCGCGTGCCGGCGTCGTGCTGCGGCGTGTTCGGCTTCAAGCCCAGCCGTGGCTTGTTGCCTTCGGGACCGATGGTGGGCGAAGGCTGGGCTGGGATGGGCACGCCCCATGCGATCACCTTGTCGGTGCGCGACAGCGCGGCGTTGCTGGACGCCACCGCTGGCATCGACCTGGGCGCGCCCTACGCCGCACCGGTGCAGGCACTGCCTTATGTGACGGCGGTGCAACGGGACCCGGGGCCGTTGCGCATTGCCCTGGTCGAGCAGCTCGGCCCTTGGCCGACATCGCCGCAGAGCCTCCAGGCCGTCGGCGAGGCAGCGCGGTTGTGCGAGTCCCTGGGGCACCGTGTCGAACCGGTGAGCCTGCCGGTGGCGTTGCCGGAATTCCTTGACCAGGTGTTCACTATCATTGGCGCCGGCACCCGTCACTATGTCGACTTATTGGGGCAGATGCGTGGGTTTGCCGTGCAGGCGGAGGAGCTGGAAGTGCGCACGCGGATCATCCTGCGGGACAAGGGCCACGTCAGCGGCGCCCAGTACGCCGCCGCGGTGGAATGGATTCATGCCCTGGGTCGGCAACTGGCAATGTTCATGCAGGATTACGATGTGATCCTGAGCCCGGTGCTGACCCGCGAACCTGTGCCGATCGGTGAGCTGCACCTTCAGGATGTGTGCATGAGCCTTGAGCAACTGATCGAGCGATACCACAGCTATTCGCCGTTCACGGCGCTGTTCAATGCCAGTGGCCAGCCCGCGATGTCGGTCCCGTTGTCCTGGAGCGCCAACGGCCTGCCGATGGGTGCACACTTTGCCGGTCGCTTCGGCGAGGAAAGCACCTTGCTGGCCCTGGCCGCACAGCTGGAGCGAGCCCAGCCATGGCGCGGCCGGGTGCCGCCGGTCAACGCCCGGCGTGGCTGAACAGCGCCGGTAAACCCACCCCGACACAAACCGTGGGAGTGGGCTTGCTCGCGAAGCTGGTGGATCAGTCAACACCCTATCGACTGACATGACGCCATCGCGAGCAAGCTCGACTCCCCACAGGTATCGGGGCGTCCATAAATATCGAGTACACCCACAGTGGCACTGCTGATCAGTAGCGGATCATCACCGATTTCAACTCGGTGTAGTCTTCAATGAAGGCGCTGCCGAATTCCCTGCCTATCCCTGAAGACTTGCTACCGCCAAAGGGGACGGCCGGGTCGAGCAGAGTGTGCATGTTGACCCAGACCGTGCCGGCTTCGATGGCCGGCACCATGCGCAGTGCCTTGCCCAGGTCGTTGGTCCAAAGGCTGGCGCTGAGGCCGTAGGGCGTGTCGTTCATCAGTTCCAGCAGTTCCTCCTCGGTGTCGTAGGGAAAGAAGGTTGCGATCGGGCCGAAGGTTTCTTCGTGGAGCAGGGCATCGTCGCGGCGGTTGGCGAGGATGATCGTTGGCTCGACGTAGCAGCCAGGCCCCTCGATCAGTTTGCCGCCATGGACGATGGTGTTGTTCTGTGCCCGGGCCTTGGCGAAGAACTCGCCGAGTTTTTGCTGATGCTGGCGGTTGGTGACCGGGCCGAACTCGGTGCGTTCGTCCAGCGGCGAGCCGATGTTGAGTTGGCCCAGCCGCCGGGCCAGTTTGTTCATGATCGGTTCGATCTGCGAGCGATGGACAAAGAACCGTTCCGCCGCCGCGCAGATTTGCCCCGAGTGCAGGAAACCGGCTTCGATGATGCCGTTGACCGCCACCTGCGGATCGATATCGCGCAGGAACCCCGCCGCATTCTTCCCACCCAGTTCCAGGGTCGCCCGGGTCAGCCCGGCGCCCATGGCCGCCTGGCCTACGGCGAGGCCGGTCGGCACGGAGCCGGTGAACGAAACCTTGTGGGTGCCGGGGTGCTCGATCAACCCTTTGCCCACCTGGCCGCCACCGGTCAATACGTTCAACGCACCAGCCGGCAGACCCGCCTCAATCGCCAGCTCGGCAATGCGCAGGATGGTCAGCGGCGTGAACTCGCTGGGTTTGATGATGACGCTGCAGCCAGTCACCAGCGCCGACGCCAATTTCCAGATGGCAATCATGGTGGAGAAATTCCACGGCACGATGCCGACCACCACCCCGACCGGTTCGCGCAGGGTGAACGCGGTGTAGCGCTCACCGGCGAAGGAGGGCAGTGACGGGGTGATCGTCTCGCCGCTGATTTTGGTGGCCCAACCGGCGTAGTAACGCAGGAAGTGCGCTGCCTGGTCGACCTCGAAGGCGCGGGAGATGTGGATGATTTTTCCCGACTGGCAGGTTTCGATCTGCGCCAGTTCCTCGCGGTGCTGCTCCAGCAGGTCTGCCAGTTTGAGCAACACGTGGCCCCGGACTGCCGGTGCCATCCGGGACCACTGCCTGAAGCCGCGCCGGGACGATTCCACCGCCGCATCGATATCAGCGGGGTTGGCATCGCTGACTTGGGCGATGACTTGGCCGGTAGCCGGGTTGATGACGTCCAGCGTCTGGCTGCTCTGGCTTTCGACGCAGCGACCGTCGATGAACAGTGCGTGGCATCGGCCGAGAAAGGCTTCGACCTGGGGCAGCAGGGCAATATCGCTCATGAGTGTTTCCTGATCGCGAACAAGGGAAAGCCCCGAGGGTAATCGCCCCCGGGCGCTGCGGCTTGACTGTGCCTGCCGCGGCGTATGTCTGTGCCTGCCAATGGCTGAAGCTGGCAGCCGGGAGCAAAGCCCCTTGCAGCCAGGAACAAGCCAGCGGGACCGGTTTGCGGTCAGATCAGTGTTTCGACTTGATGGGCAAAGGAGCGGGCGATGTTTCCTCAGACCAAAAAACAGAAGCTGGTGTTGATCACCCAGGTGCAGCGCGTGCTGGCCGGCGACACCGACGACGCAGCGGTGCTCGACGGGTACCCACGGCTGCACGCCTGCCTGGCCCAGCACGCTCGACAAATGGCGAGTGCCACCGAGCGTTGTCGTCAGGTCGAAAAGCAGTTGGAGGAACACACTGCCCGGTTGCAGCAGGACGAACGCGAACTGGAGACGCTGCGTCAGCAACTGGAGCAAGCCCTAGGGCGCGAACAGCGGCTGGAAGCCCAACGGGGTCAACACCATCAGCAGCTACAGCAATACCGTCAGGAAGCGCAGATCTGGGAGTTGCTGCAATCGACCCTGACCGAGGGCTGCTGGGACATCACCGTGGTCAACGGCGACCTCCAGCATCCGGCCAGCAGCATGCGTTTCTCCAGCCAGTTCCGCGCGCTGCTGGGCTATGGGGCGGACGAACTGCCCGACGGTTGGGACGCCCAGGTCGGCATCACTCACCCGGACGACCTGCCAAAGATCATGGCGATCTTTGACCGCGAGGTCCTTGGCGCCCAGGGCTGCGGCGAATACGTCTTCGAGTACCGCATGCGCCACAAGAGCCGCGATTACATCTGGTGCCGTGAACGCGGACGCGCGGTGCGTGATGCACACGGGCGACTGGTCCGCGTGATCGGCGCGGTGCGTGACATCAGCGATGAGCGCTCGGCCCAGGCCACCCACCAGCGCATGCTGGAGCAGAACCAGGTGACCTACGCCCAGATCGCCACGGTGGTCGGGGTGATCAAGGGCATCGCCGACCAGACCAACCTGCTGGCCTTGAACGCGGCGATTGAAGCCGCTAGGGCAGGCGAAGTCGGGCGCGGTTTCTCGGTGGTCGCCGACGAGGTGCGCAAACTGGCGCAAAGCACCCGCCAGGCAACGCACCAGATCCAGACGATGCTGCATCAGCATAAACAGTGACGACGTGGGAGCCGCAGCTGGCCGCTCCCGACACATTCAGAACGGCACCGCCACCACCACCTGGCTGTAGACGTTGGTGCCGCTGCCACCGACCTGATTGCCGCCGCTGTTCTCACCCTTTTCCGGCGTGTAAAGGCCTAGCAGGGGCGTGATGATCAGGTGCTCGCTCACGGCCCATTCCACATACAGGTCCAGCTCGCGGCCGTCGAGGTTCAGCGCCTCGCGGGTGTGCAGGGTCTTGTAGCCGAAGAGCAGTGCGCCGAGGCTCACGCTGTCCGTCGGCTTGAGCTTGAGGCCGATGTGCTGGATGGCGGTGTTGCTGTTGAACGGGCCGGCATAGTTGCCGGCCCCTTCACCCTGGAACCAGGTGCCGTAGCCACGGCTGAGGCCGTTGAACATCGAATCCCAATCCTGCGAATAGCGGCTGTAGCGGTAGGTCAGGTCCGGCGTCCACGGCAGGTCGGCGAAGGTGTAGCCGGCTTCGGTGTACCAGGCTTTCTGCGCGCCAGCGTCCTTGTCCTGCCAGGCGTATTCGAAGGCGAAGTGGGCGTTCTCGATGCCGGCGGAGCCGCTGCCGCGCAAGCTGTAGATGTCCATGCCTTCGCGCTGCTTCTGGAAGTCGCTGGCGTAGTGGTCATCGATGTCGATGCCGTGGACGTAGGTCAGACCGAGGGTGCCGGGTGCGCGGGTGTATTCCAGGGTGCCGGCGGCCATTTCAGTGTTGGCCTGGGCGCGGTTGTCGGACTTGATCCACATCAGGCTGCCGTGCACACCATCCTTTGCGCCCAGACGCAGCACGGCGGTCTCGTCGAAGGCATGGCGGGCCGCCAGGTAATAAGCGCCGCCGCGATTGAACTCGCCGTCCGCCGGGCCTTTGCCCAGGTTCAAGCCATCGTCGTTGATGATGAAACCATCGCCGAGGGTGATCACCTGGCGCCCGTAGGAGAGGTCGATGCCATCCTTGCCCAGCACCGGGAACAGGTCCCCCGAGCGCCAGCCGGCAAAGGCTTCATCGAACTTCGTGGTGCGTTCGGAGCCGTCGCTCAGGCCCGCCGGATCGCCATCGCCCCAGGTGCCGGAGCTGACCAGGTTGGCCGTGCCGTAGACGTTGCCCATGCCGGCGAGTGTCTGGTCGATACTCAGGCCATACTTGATAAAGCCTTCTCGCCAACTTGAACCGCCGGAGGCGGCGTCGTAGTTCTTGCGGCTGTTGAACAGTCCGTAGACCGCCAGGAAGTTACCGGTGACAGTGGTGTCCTGGTCGGCGTACAGCGCATAGGCCTGGGCCGACGAATCGTCGATCAGCAGGGCGATCCCCAGGCCGATGGCGTTGCGCAGCGACGGTGTATGGCGTGTGTGCTCCATGGTGTTTCCCCCAGTGTGATAGGACGGCTGAGCGCGCATTAAGGGGAGCTGGACGCGGGGAAGTCTTTCATCTGGCTGCCATGCAATTGATCCAGTCCGCCAGGTGGCGGGTGCTGGCAGGCAGCAACAAGACCGGCGGCAGACATGGGCAAGACGCCTGTTACGGGGCGGCGCACAGTGAGGCTGCACGCAACGCCGTTTCGATCAGGGACTGGCTGGGGGGCTTGAATGCCGGCTCCTGGACGGCAGTGGCATCCCTACTAAAAATCGCTTTTCGAGGATCTGCACCATGTCGATCAATGACCGGCTCACCGCGCACTTGAACCGGGGTACGGTGGGCTTCCCCACCGCCCTGGCCAGCACCATTGGCCTGATCATGGCCAGCCCGGTGATTCTCACCGCGACCATGGGCTTCGGTATCGGCGGCAGCGCCTTCGCCGTGGCGATGCTGATTGCCGTGGTGATGATGCTGGCCCAGGCGACCACGTTCGCCGAGGCCGCGTCGATCCTGCCCACCACCGGTTCGGTGTATGACTACATCAACTGTGGCATGGGGCGCTTCTTCGCGATCACCGGCACGCTGTCGGCCTACCTGATTGTGCATGTGTTTGCCGGTACCGCCGAAACGATTCTTTCAGGGGTCATGGCGCTGGTGAACTTCGAACACCTGAATACCCTGGCCGAGTCCGCCGGTGGCTCCTGGTTGCTGGGGGTCGGGTTCGTCATCGTCTTCGGCATCCTCAATGCCTTCGGCGTCAGCGCCTTCGGACGCGCCGAGATCATCCTGACCTTCGGCATGTGGACGACGCTGATGGTGTTCGGCGTGCTGGGCTTGATCGCCGCGCCGGCGGTGCAACTGGAAGGCTGGTTCGGCGTCTCGCTGGTGGGCACCGACCTGATCACCATCCTGTCGTTGGTGGGCATGGCGATGTTCATGTTCGTCGGTTGCGAGTTCGTGACGCCATTGGCGCCGGACCTGCGCAACTCGGCCAAAGTCATGCCCAAGGCGATGATCCTGGGATTGTTGAGTGTCGCCTCGTGCATGTTCATCTACGGCGCGGCGATGAAGCGCCAGGTGGAAAATGTGCTGCTGGATACCGCCAGTGGCGTGCACTTGCTGGACACACCGATGGCGATCCCACGCTTCGCCGAACAGGTGATGGGTGATATCGGCCCGCTGTGGCTGGGAATCGGTTTTCTGTTTGCCGGCGCGGCGACCATCAATACGCTGATGGCCGGCGTGCCTCGGATTCTCTACGGGATGGCGGTGGACGGCGCGCTGCCAAAGGTCTTCACCTACCTGCACCCGCGCTTCAAGACGCCGCTGCTGTGCATCCTGGTGGCGGCGCTGATTCCGTGCCTGCATGCGCTGTGGCTCGGCGGCAATACCGACAACATCATGCACCTGGTGCTGGCGGCGGTGTGTGCCTGGAGCTTTGCCTATCTGCTGGTCACCGTGTCGGTGGTCAGCCTGCGGATTCGCCGTCCCGACCTGCCACGGGCCTATCGTTCACCGTGGTTCCCGTTGCCGCAGCTCCTGTCCAGCGTCGGCATCGTGTTGGGCATGTGGTTCATCACGCCACCGGGCATGAACCCGGCGGACATCTACATTCCTTTCGCGGTGATGCTCGGTGGCACCGCGGCGTACGCCCTGTTCTGGACCCTGGTGGTGCAGAAGGTCAATCCATTCAAGCCGGCGTCGGTGGAAGACGTGCTGGCCAAGGAGTTCTCCCATGAGCCAGGGCAACCTGTCGATGCGTTTGATGACCGTGCTGCAGAAACTGTCTGAGCTGTTCAGCGCCCGACGCGCCCCGGCCGGTTATCGGCCCGGGGTGACTCTGGAGCACTTGCGACGCAACCTCGGGTTGGCGCGATTCGAGTCGTCGGCGCCGGCGCTGGCGACCGTTGTCACGGATGACGGCGGCCTGCAGCTGGAGATTGTCGAACGCACCGAGTCGCAGTTGCTGATGCACCTGGTGCTGACCGAATTCGTGCTGCACGTGCCCGCTTCGACGCAGGGCACGGCACGCCTGGAACTGCACCACGGCGGGGCCATTCGGCGCAGCGGCATTCATTGTCGCCAGCGCAGTGGGGACACGCCGCTGGCGACCCGGCTACAGGCGGCCGTGGAACAGGATCCCGGGTTGTATCAAGCGCTCATGCCGCTGGACTTCAAGCGCTTGCGCATCGACCTCCAAGGGCAACAGTGGTGCGTGCGCCTGGAGCACATGGGTGGCAGCGAAGTGGTCAATCGCATGCCGGCCTTTCGTCGCTACATTCCCCTCGACCGCGAGCAGCGCGCTGCCTTGCTGACGACCTTGAGCGGCTTGCAACGGGTACTGGGCAACCTCTGATCCTGTTGTGTGCCCTGGCATCAATCCTGCTACTGCTCTGGCGATCAGGTACTTGTTGCGTGCATATAGATAACATGTTAACTATTGCCGCACAAAAACAATAAGCCACCGCGGAGAGCGCCATGAGCATGCAACAGGTTGGGCAAGACGGGCTGGAATCCTGGAACCGGGATCTGCGCGCCACTTGTGGGCATTTCGAGACGGAACTGGCCTTCAATCGTGCGTTGTTCATCGGCCAGGTCTCGAATTTCTGCCGCGCCGGCCTGTCCCTGTCGAACCTGCGCACCAATGCCGGTTCCATCAAGCGTCATACACCCAATCCGGATCACGACGATGACCAGGATTGCTTGCTGGTCAGCCAGCGCAGTGGCTACTGCCGCATCACCCAAAACGGATCGAGCATCCAGTTGGCCCCTGGCGAACTGTTATTGATGGATTCGGCGGGCGCATTGGAGATCAGCCCGTTCGGCCTGATCGAGCACGCCGTGCTGTCCTTGTCCCGCCATGAGGTGTCGCGGCAGCTGGGTGGAGAGAGCAAGACCTTTGGCAAGATCTCTTCGAGCAAAGCCTGCGGGCGGATGTTGCATGTGCTGATGGACCAGCTGTGCAAGGACACGCCGGAGGGCGAGGGGGTCGCGGGCGAGGGTGAGGCCTTGCAGAGTGCCTTTGTTTCGCTGCTGGGTTCGGCGCTGGAACACACCACCGATCCCCGCGACGATGGCGCGGCGCTCCAGGGCAGCCATCTGCGCAGCTATGTGCAGAAGGTCATCGATGAGTCCCTGACCCAGCCCGGCCTCAGCCCGGTGGGCCTGGCCAATCGCCTGAACATCTCGGTGCGGCACCTGTACCGTTTGTTCGAAGAACAGGATGACAGCGTCTGCCGCTACATCCAGCGGGCCCGGCTCAAGCGCAGTGCCGACGACCTGACCAATCCGTTCCTGCGGGACGAGTCCATCACCTCGATCGCCTACAAGTGGGGCTTCACCGACTCGGCCCACTTCAGCCGTTCGTTCAAGAAGCACTTCGAACTGTCGCCCAAGGATTTCCGCTCCAGCCATCTGCAACAGGCGCAGGGGGTGGCCTGAAGGGCTGGCGCGGTGAAGAGGGTGGTGTTGATCCACCGCTATCGCGCATGCGCTGGATGCTGCCTCGGCAGAGCGTCTGGCGGATCTTTCCCATGGGGCTGTTTGCGTGGCTGACCTTGGCTGGTCAGCGTGCCCGTCGGCCCGCTTACCTCGGCTAGCCAGGCGCCTGGTTTTTCCTGGTTGGCGCCGGCTTGCTGGCGCCAACAAATCCACTCCGCAAGCCCGTTCGAGGCCTGGAAACCCGGGGCTCGCAGCGCGGCACCTCCGCCTGTCACCCACCGCAAAAACCCAGCCCGGCGAACCGGCACTAACCCGTGCCGGCGTTGTCAGTTATTGGCGCCTGTAGCGACGAGGATCGTCACTGATAGCGGCACGGCAATGTTTCTCCAATGCCTTCGGGCAGAAAGCTCGCGATGGATTGCGTCTTGGACCGACTCTTTCTTTTGCGGGCAACATTCTATGGGTTTGCTTCTCGATCCGCGTCATGACATCGATGCCGCTTTATTGAGCTATCGCCGGGTGTTCTGGTCGCTGGCATTGTTCAGTGGTGTGATCAATCTGCTGGTGTTGGTACCGTCGTTGTACATGATGCAGGTGTACGACCGGGTGCTCACCAGTCGCAACGAAACCACGCTGTTCATGCTGACCTTGATCGCCCTGGGCCTGTTCATGTTCAGTGCGCTGATCGAGTGGGTGCGCGGCGAGGTGATGATCCGCATGAGCGCCGGACTGGACGATGCTCTCGGCGAGCGGATTTTCGACGCAGCCTTCGCCCGCAGCCTGCGCGAGCACAACGCCAACCCGGCCCAGGTGCTCACTGATCTGACCACCTTGCGGCAGTTGATCACCGGCCAGGGCCTGATCGCCCTGCTTGATGCACCGTGGTTGCCGATTTTCCTGCTGGTAGCGTTCATTTTTCACCCCTGGTTTGGTGTGCTGACGCTGGTCCTCGCCCTGGTGCTGGTCGGCCTGGCGCTGTGGGGCGAACTGGCGACGCGCACGCGCCTGGGCGAGGCCAATCGGTTGGGCGTGCAATCGTCGATCTACGTCAACAGCACGTTGCACAATGCCGAAGTCATCCAGGCCCTGGGCATGCTCGGGCCGTTGCGCCAACGCTGGAGCCTGTTGCAGCAACGCATCATTGCCGCCCAGGCCCACGCCAGCGATCGCGGTGCGCGGATCACGTCGGCAACGCGTTTCGTGCGCATCTCGGGCCAGTCTCTGTCCCTGGGCCTGGGGGCGCTGCTGGTGCTCGAAGGCCAGTTGTCGGCGGGCATGATGATTGCGATGTCGCTGTTGCTGGGACGGGCCCTGGCGCCGGTGGAAATCGCCATCGGTTCGTGGAAGCAGTTCAACGCCGGGCGCCAGAGTTACCAACGCCTGAGCCAGCTGCTGGCCCAGCATCCGCGCGAACGCCTGCGCATGCCGTTGCCGCCACCCACCGGTGCAGTGCGTCTGGAACAACTTTACGTCGGTCCGCCCGGCGCCACGCAACCGATCCTGCGCGGCATCAACTTCAGCCTGGCGAAAGGCGATGTGCTGGCCGTGGTCGGCCCCAGTGCCAGCGGCAAGTCGACGCTGGCCCGGGCGCTGGTCGGGGTATGGCCGGCCATGGGTGGGTCGGTGCGCCTGGACGACGCCGAGATCAGCCAGTGGACCCATGACGCTTTGGGCCCGCACCTCGGCTACCTGCCCCAGGACATCGAATTGTTCGACGGCAGTGTGGCCGACAACATCGCCCGTTTCGGCGAGCAGGACGCCGACAAGATCATCGCCGCCGGGCGCCATGCTGGCATTCACGAGATGATCCTGCGGTTCCCCAAGGGCTACGACACGCCGCTGGGCCCCGGCGGGCTGGGCTTGTCGGGCGGACAGAAGCAACGCCTCGGCCTGGCTCGCGCGCTCTACGGACGCCCGTCGCTGATCGTGCTCGACGAGCCCAACTCCAACCTTGATGAAGCCGGCGAGCTGGCGCTGGTGCAGGCAATCAATGCGCTCAAGGCTGCGGGCAGTACCGTGGTGCTGATTACCCATCGGCCGAATGTGCTGGCGGTGGTTGATCACATCCTCGTGCTCAAGGACGGTACGCAACAGGCGTTCGGTCCGCGGGACCGGGTGCTCAAGGCGTTGATGCCAGGGCCGCGGCCGGCAGCAGTCAGGGAGGCGGGCAAAGATGCGTGATCTGACGCCTGGCGCGCAAACCTACAGTGAACAGGGGCTGAGTGTACTCGGCAGCGCAAAGCCACCCAGCGCCAGCACCGACGCCGGAGGCGCGGCACGCTATGGCGTGGGCTTTCTGGTCCTGGCCCTGGGCGGCTTCCTGCTCTGGGCCTGCCTGGCACCGCTCGACCAAGGCGTGGTGGGCAGCGGCACCGTGGTGGTGGCGGGCGAACGCAAGGCCGTGCAGTCGCTGGTCGGCGGTGTGGTGGAAAAGCTGCTGGTCAGCGACGGTGATCGTGTCACCCAGGGACAATTGCTGGTGCAGCTCAATACTGTGCAGGCGCAATCGCAACTGGACGTGACCCTGGGCAAGTTGCTCAACGATCGCAGCATCGAGGCCCGGTTGATCGCCGAGCGCCTGGGCAATGCCGAGATCCAGTGGCCCGAAGAACTGCTCGCGCGCGCCGACGAGCCGCGGGTCAAGGCATCCATGGCATTGCAGAGCCAGCTGTTCCTGACCCGCCGCGCCGAGCTGGGCAGCCGCTTGCAGATCATCGAGCACGAGGCAGCGGCGTTGCAGCAGCAGTTGCTCGGCTACGAAGGCGTCAAGCGTAACTACGACGCGCAGATGCGCTTCCAGCAGCAGGAACTCGAAGGGCTGCGTGACCTGGCCCGTGAGGGCTACGTGCCGCGCAACAAGCTCTTCGAGGCCGAACGTAATGCGGCGCAGCTGGCGGGGCAGATCGCCTCGGGTGTGGGTGATGTTGGCCGGACCCGCCAGGCGATCAACGAAAGCCGGCTCAAGGCGTTGCAGGCGCAGCAAGAGTTCCGCCGCGATGCCGAAACCCAGCTCAGTGAAGTCTCCGCTGAAGCAGCGGGGTACGCTGATCAGATCCGCGCCTTGCAGTTTGAAGTCGACAATGGCGCAATCCGTGCGCCGGCGTCCGGACAGGTCATGGACGTGAGCATCCACACGGTCGGAGGGGTCGCGCAGGCCGGGCAGACCCTGATGCAGGTGGTGCCGTTGGATGCGCCGATGGCAATCACTGCCCGTTTCGAACCGTTGATGGCGAATAAACTGCGTCCGGGTTTGCCGGTGCACGTGCATTTCACCGCGCTGCAGCGGGTGGACACGCCGACGGTCACCGGCACGGTGAAGACGGTGTCGGCGGACCAGTTGATCAATGAGCAGACGCACCAGCCGTACTTCTCGGCCAAGGTCGAGATTCCCGCCGACACCGTGGCGGCGTTGCAGGGCGCCGGATTGCTGGTACGCCCGGGGATGCTCGCCGATGTGACGGTGGTGACGGGCGAACGCACCCTGATGAACTACCTGATGAAGCCTTTGCGCGAACGCTTGCTGGCGGCCTTCAAGGAGGAATGAACATGACCGACCGTCACCGTTACAGCGTCCGGGTACTGCTGAGCCTGTGCACCGGTTGGGCGGCGATCAGCCCCGCCTGGGCGGCCGAGGGTGGCCTGAGCCTGACTGCTGCGTACGATGCCTCGCGGCTCAACGACCCAACCGTGCAATCCGCCGCCCACGCCTTCGATGCTTCCAGGCATGAGGAGGCGATCGGTCGGGGCGGTCTCTACCCGCAGGTGTCATTGACGTCACGCTACGGCTACGGTGGGCGCACGGATGGCGGCGACGACCGCAGCTACGTCAACAGTAACGATTACCAGGCGAACAGCGTCACCCTGGCGGCGCAACAGCCGCTGTACGACAAGGGGCGTTGGGCGGCCTACCAGGAGGGCAAGGCGCGCGGGCAACTGGGTGTCCAGGTGTTCGATGTGGCCGGCCAGACCCTGTATGACCGGGTCGCCAAGGGCTATTTCGACGTGGCGCGGGCCGAGAACGAAATCAAGTTGATTGCCCAGCAGAAGGCGGCCATCAATGGCTTGGTCATCCAGAGTAAAAAGCTTTATCAGGGCGGCCAGGGCGCGATCACCGATATCGATGAAGCCCAGGCACGGCTCGACCTGGTCGATGCCCAGGAAACCGAAGCCCAGGCTCGCCGGGTGGCGGCGTTGCGGGCCTTGTCCGGCCGGGCCAGCGTGCCGATCGATGACATCCAACCGATGCGTGAAGAACTGGCCGCTGGCAGCCCGATTCCACCGGAACAGGATTTGCCGTACTGGACAGCGATTGCCCGCGACGCCAGCCCCGAACTGGCCGCCCGGCTGGCGGCGGTAAAAGTCGCCGAGGCCCAGGCCGACAGCCAGCGCGCCGGGCACTATCCGACCTTGTCGCTGACCACCCAACTGACCCGCCGGGAAACCCGTCAGTACCAGGAACTCGACCCGCGCCAGGATTCCTATTACGTCGGCGTGCAACTGGATATCCCGTTGTACCGTGGCGGCGCGGTGCGTGCTTCGGTGGCGAAGGCCGAGGCGCAGCTGGCCGGTGCCCAGTCCGATTATGACGTGCAGCGTCAACAACTGGCCGAGGACATCGAGACCGATTACCTGGGCGTCGTGGCCGGGTTCGCCAAGAGCAAGGCGATGCAGCGGGCGGTGGAGTCCAATCAGCGCGCATTGGCCTCGACCGAGAAGGGCTTCCAGGGCGGCGTGCGCTCCACCGTGGACATCCTCGATGCCCAGCAGCGGGTATTCCAGGCGCGTCGAGACTTGCTCAACACCAAGCTCGACATGTTGCAAAGCTATGTGAGTCTGCACACCCACACCGGCCAGATGAACCGCGCGGTACTGGAGCAGGTGCAAAGCCTGTTTTGAGAGACGGGTGTTGAACCTGACTCTGCGGCACTCCCACATTTTTTGCAGGTG
>NZ_JAGGOF010000044.1:0-128294 GCF_018614775.1 Pseudomonas fluorescens | reverse complement strand
AGAAATCAAAATCACCCCAAAACCTGTGGGAGCGAGCCTGCTCGCGAAAGCGGTGGGTCGGCTTGCATCCCTGTCAGATGTGCCGCCGTCTTCGCGAGCAAGCTGGTTCCCAGAGGACGAACGCTACTCAGGCGGTGAAGTCGCTGGCATGCAGCTCCTTGACGCCGACCAGTTGGAATTCGAACTCGGGGGTGGCGTCGGCGTTGGTGCTGCCGGAGAGGATGCCGTCGACAAAGCGTATCTGCCCGGTGGCGTTGGGGTCGAAGGCGTTGCTGCCGATGAAGGTGAATGCGTCGACAATGGCGGTCAGCGGGTTGGCGTCCAGGCCGGTGAAGTCCAGGTGATCGCCTTCTGTGCTCTTGAACCCGTTGATCACATCGCGCAACGCGCCGACGCCCATATCTGACAGCGCACCAAACGCATAGGTATCTGCGCCCGTGCCGCCGGTGAGGTTGTCGGTGCCGGCGCCGCCGATCAGGCGGTCATCCCCTGAACCGCCCACCAGTGTGTCGTTGCCGGCGCCACCGTTGAGGATGTTGCCCGAGCTGTTGCCCGACAGACTGTCGGCGTAGGCACTGCCTGTCAGGTTCTCGATGAACTTCAACGTATCGAGCCCGGAGCCCACCGTGTTCTGTTGCGCAGACGTCGACAGGTTCACGGTCACGCCGGACAGCGCGCGCTCGTACGACACCGTGTCATTGCCATCACGCCCGTCCAGTACGTTGTTGCCGGCCCCGGCGAACAGCGTGTTGTCCAGCGCGTTGCCGGTGCCGTTGGCGGCACCGGTGCTATCGACATACAGGTTCTCGACGTTACTGCCGAGGGTATAGGCCGCCAGGCTGCTGTGCACACTGTCGATCCCGCCAGGCAGCGCATTGCTGTTGGTCTCGATCACGGTGTCGTCGGCGTTGTCGACATAGTAGGTGTCGTTGCCATCGCCGCCGCTCATGCTGTCGGCCCCGGCGGCGCCATCGAGCACGTTATGGGCGGCGTTGCCGGTGATGAAGTTGCGCCGCTCGTTGCCGGTGCCGTCGATGTCCGATACGCCGGTGAGCACCAGGTTCTCCAGATTGGCGCCCAGGGTCCAACTGACCGAGGCTTTCACCGTGTCGATCTGCGAGGTCGACGTATTGGTTTCGATCACGCTGTCGAACGCGTTGTCGACCACGTAGATGTCGTTGCCATCGCCGCCGGTCATGGTGTCAGCGCCCAGATCACCGTCCAGGGTGTCGTTGCCCGAACTGCCCACCAGCGTATCCGCCTGGTCGGTCCCGGAAATCATCCCGCCCTGGTTCTGTGCATTGTCGAAGATGGCCTGCACGCTGTTGTTGTCGTTGGGGTTACCGTGGAAGCCGAGGTCATCGGCGATGTAATCGGCGAGGCGTTGGCCGACGATCTCCGCTGACTCCTCGTGCAAGTGCCAAACGTCATCGGGGTACACCAGCGGATCGACTTCGTAGCGCAACGGCAGGTCGGTGTAGTCCACCGCCAGCTTGACGTCGGCGCGCTCGGTGGCGATGGCCTCCTGGACGGCGCGGACATAGCCGACCCCCTCGACGATCGAGGCAATCTTGTCTTCCGAGTAGCCCCGGGCCCGGGCCGCATCCTGCTCGTAATGGCCGGTCTCCATCATGTACACGCTGAAATTGCCGAACTGCGCGTGCAGGTAATCGAACACCTTCAAGGTCGCCGCCTTGTAGGCGGCTGCCGCTCCTGCTTTGTCCGTGGCGCGGGCGATCTCCTGGGCGGCTTCCTCGCCCTGGCCCCAGATGATGCCCATGGTCACGTTGTCGATGGATTTGAGTTCGGTGAGCTGGTCCTGCAGCAATGCGACGGCCCGCAACAACGCCGGTCCGGGTTGGTTGGTGTCGGTCAGCCACCAGCACAGCTTGAGTTCCTCGGCGCCCAGGGTCGACACCCCGTTGACGGTGCTGCCGCCCACCGCGATGTCGATGCCATTGCCGTCGGCATCGGTGAACTGGCTGCGCACGTCGTAGGTGGTGTAGCGGTCCAGGTCCTTGACCAGCATCGACGTGCCGGACTGATCGTCGTCTTCGGTCATGCGCAACAGGCGCGCATTGGATTGGCCGAGGGTCGGCAGGTACAGGATGTCCTGCTGGGCGCGCTCGCCGAACACGAAATCACTGGCGGTCAGGCTGTTGAGGTAATTGCCGTTGAGGGCGATTTCGAAGCGGTTGCCATCGGCGTCGGCTTCGGCGGACTTGACGTAGGTCTTGTCGCCAGCGGCGTTCAAGGTCATGTACAGCGTGCCGTTGCTGCCATCGCCGAGGCCGAGGAAGCCCAGGCCGGAAACGTCGATCTTGTCGACCCCGACGGTGAAGTCGTAGATCGTGTCGGTGGCCGTGACACCGCCGGTGTCATAGTCGCGGTAGCTGTCGAGCAGGTTGCTGTAGCGGAAGGTGTCGGCACCGTCGCCGCCGTACAGCGAGTCGCGCCCGGCGCCGCCGTCGACGATGTCCGCGCCGCTGCCGGCCTTGATAGTGTCATTGCCGCCGAGGCCGAGGATCAGGTCGGCGGCGGCCGTGCCGTTGAGGGTATCGGCGTTGTTGGTGCCGGTGATGGTGCTGGCCGGCGCGTCGGCCACCGCCAGGGCGAAGCTGTCGCTGACCGACGCCCCGGAAGGGTCGGTGGCCTTGACCAGTACGCTGTAGTTGCCGGACGCCGTGCTGGTCGGCGTACCGCTGAAGCTCAGGCTGGAGGCGTTGAAATGCAGCCACGCGGGCAGGGCGCTGCCGTCGGCCAGGGTGGCGGTGTAGGTGAGCAGGTCCTGGTTGGCGTCGGTGAAACTGTCGTGGGTCACGGTGTAGCTGAACGGCGAGTTCTCCGTGGCGTTCTGGTCAAGCAGCGGGATGACCACCACCGGCGCCACGTTGCTCGGGGTGTTCTGGTCGGCAAAGACAAAATGACTGGCCGTCAGGCTGCTCACCAGGTTGCCCGCCAGCGACACTTCGAAGCGGTTGCCGTTGGCGTCGACGGTGAGGTCCTTGAGGTAAGTACGGTTGGATGAGGCGCTGTAGGTCACTTGCAGCGTGCCGTTCAAACCGTTGCCCAGGCCGGTGTAGCCGAGCGCCGAGACATCGATCTTGTCGGCCGTCACGTCGAAGTCGAGGATCTGGTCACTGGCGCTGGTGGAGCCGGTGCGGTAGCTGTCGAGTTTCGAGGTGTAGCGGAACACATCGGCCCCGGCGCCGCCGGTGAGTTTGTCGACGCCAGTGCCGCCGACCAGGATGTCATTGCCGGCGCCGCCATTGAGGGTGTCGTTACCGGCGCCACCGTATAGTTGCTCGTTGGCCGCGGTGCCGGTCAGCGTGTCGTTGTTCGGCGTGCCATTGATCACCGTGGGGGCGGCGGGCACGTCCTGCACGGCGAGGGTGAAGGTGTCGCTGACGGTGGCGTTGCTACCATCGGTCGCGGTGACCTGGATGGCGTAAGTGCCCGACGCGGTGTCGCTGGGTGTGCCACTGAACGTCCGGGTGGCGGCGTCGAAGACCAGCCAGCTGGGCAGGGCGCTGCCGTTGGCCAGTTTGGCGGTGTAGCTCAGGCTGTCGTTGTCCGGGTCGGTGAAACTGGTGGCCGGCACCACGTAGCTGAAGGCGGTGTTTTCGGTCGCGCTCTGGTCCAGCAGCGGCGTGGCCAGCACGGGTGCCTGGTTCGTTGGCGAGGTTGCGGCGAAGACGAAATTGGCGCTGGTCAGGGTGTTGAGGTAATTGCCATCCAGCGCCACCTCGAAGCGATTGCCGTTGGCGTCTTCGGTCAGCGACTTGATGTAGGTCTTGGTGCCGGCACTGTTGAGCACCAGGTACACGGTGTTGTTCTTGCCATCGCCCAGGCCGGTGAAGCCCAAGGCGGACAGGTCGATTTTGTCGGCGGCGATGTTGAAGTCGGTGATCAGGTCGCCGAGGTTGGCGCCGCCGGTGTTGTAGTTGCGGTAGCTGTCCAGCCGATTGGAAAAGACGAAGGTGTCCGCCCCGGCACCGCCGGTGAGGGTGTCCATGCCGGCACCGCCGTCAAGCCTGTCATCGCCTGCGCCGCCGCTGAGGCTGTCATTGCCGGCGAGGCCGAGCAGGGTGTCGGCCGAGTCGCTTCCCTGCAGCGAGTCGCTGCCGCTGGTGCCGGTGATGACGCGATTGAAAATGAAGTTGCTGGCGGTCAGGGTGCTGGCGAGGTTGCCCGACAGGATCAGCTCGAAGCGATTGCCGCTGGCGTCGGCATCGAAGTCCTTGATGTAGGTGCGGTCGTTGCTGGCGCTGTAGCTGACCTGCAGGGTGCCGCCACGGCCATTGCCCAGGCCGGTGAAACCGAGGCCGGCGAGGTCGATCTTGTCCTGGGTGACGTCGAAGTCGGTGATGGTGTCGTCAAAACTGGTGGTTGCGTTGCGGTAACTGTCGGACTGGGCAGCAAAACGAAAGGTATCGGCACCGGTGCCGCCAGTGAGTTTGTCGATGCCTGCGCCGCCCACGAGGATATCGCTGCCGGCCGCGCCGTTGATGGTGTCGTTGCCCGCGCCGCCGTAGAAAATCTCGCTGGCGGCGGTGCCCAGCAGGTTGTCGTTGCCCGCCGTGCCTTGCACGGTGGTCATCGGCACCGTGGCGCTGACGTAGCTGCCATCGCCATAGACCAGCGTTGCGCCCTTGCTGGTATGGCTGATGGTGTTGCCGATAATGGCGTTGCGATCGGTGCCGTCTTCATTGCGCTCGGCAACGCCGTAGGTCGACTGGTTGCTGCCGCTGATGAGGTTGCCCTGGATAGTGTTGTCGCTGCCGTTGAAGTACTTGCCGGAGACGCCCTGGGTATCGTCGTAGGACTGGATGATGATTTCCGGCACCGGGCTGCCCAGGGAGTTGTTGTTGAGGGTGTTGTCGGTGATCTCGATGTGGTTGCTGCCGTAGATGCGCACCCCGGCGCCGGCGTTGTCATGGATATCGACGCCGCTGACGGTGACTTCGCTGGACAGTTTGACCAGCACGCCTTCGGCGCCATTGCCGTAGACCTCGCCGCCGGTGATGGTGATGTTGCTCGGTGACGGGATATTTTCGCTGCCGCGCTGCACCACGATGCCGTTGCCGCCGTTGTTGTAGGCGACGTTATTGGTCAAGGTGAAGTCATGGGTGCTGGTGACGACGTTGAAGCCGTGGCGATCATTGTCGTAGGCGACGTTGTTCTCGAAGGTACTGTCGCTGAGGAAGTCCGCGACGAAGCCGTCCAGGCCATTGCCGTGGGACACACTGTTCTTGATGACCATGTTGACGGTCTGCTCGTGGGGGTCGAAGCCGTACCCGGAGCAATCCTTGATCTCGACGCTGTCGAGGGTGACATTGGAGTCGTAGCCTTCCTGGCCGGGAATGTAGCCGTTGAACCAACCGTCGATCTTGCCGGTGGTGTGGTCGCGGTTACCGTCGATGGTGAGGTTGCTGACGCCAAAGTCGTGGGTCTCCTCGCCATAGGCCGAGCGGATGACCCCGGTGATCTTGGTGTCGGAGCCGTCGGCCACCTTGACGGTGGTCGCGCCCATGCCGTCGCCGTACAGGTAGACGTTGCTCTTGAGCATCAAGCACCCGTCGGAAGGTTCCTCACCGCCTGAAACGATATAAGTACCGGCGGGCATGTACACCTGCCCCCCGCCTGCGGCCGCCGCCGCATCGATTGCCTTTTGAATCGCCGCCGTGTCATCAGTAACGCCATCTCCTTTGGCGCCAAAATTTTGTACGTTGAAAATCATGAGCTTATCTCCGTATCAGGCTAGAAACCTCGGTAGATGCCAATATTCCATCGGCGACCACCGTGTTAAGACCCAGCGGAGCGAGAAAGTTGTGACCGAATATCGGCAAAGCGTCAAAAATCCGAGATAACTGATCAACGGTCGAAACAGTTTTTTCGATGTGTAACGTTCTGTTGACGCTTTTTCGACTGCAACCCGAACCTTGTGGGAGCGGGCTTGCGAAAGCGGTGCTTCAGATAAGGTTAGGTTGCCTGGCACACCGCATTCGCGAGCAAGCCCGCTCCCACAGGTTTTGCTGCATCCGGCGGGGATGAGTTCCATCGCCAAAAAGTTTATTGCAGCGGGTTCGGCTTCAGGCCCCGGGCTGCAAGGCCCGTCGCAGGAACTCGGCCGTTCGACTCTCCGGACATCCGGACACGGTCGCCGGCGCCCCGCACGCCACGACTCTTCCACCCTGGGTGCCGGCACCGGGGCCGATGTCGATGACCCAGTCGCTTTGCGCCACCACCCGCATGTCGTGTTCCACCACCACCACCGTGTGCCCCTCATCCACCAGGCGATTGAGCTGCACCAGCAATCGATCCACGTCCTGGGGGTGCAAGCCGTTGGTGGGTTCATCCAGCACATACAGGGTCGCTCCCCGGGCCTTGCGTTGCAGCTCCGTCGCCAGCTTGATGCGCTGGGCTTCGCCGCCGGACAATTCCGTGGCCGGTTGGCCGAGGCGCAGATAGCCCAGGCCGATGTCGTGCAGCACTTGCAAGGCACGCCGCGTCGCCGGCTGTTCGGCAAACACGTCGAGGGCCTGGTTGACGGTCAGTTGCAACACTTGGGAGATGTTCAAGCCCTGCCAGCGGACTTCCAGGGTCTGCGGGTTGTAGCGTGCGCCGTGGCAGGTGGGGCAGGGTGCGTACACGCTGGGCATGAACAGCAATTCGACGCTGACGAAACCTTCGCCTTCGCAGGTTTCGCAACGGCCTTTGGCGACGTTGAAGGAGAACCGTCCGGCATCGAATCCCAATGCCCGGGCCTGCTCTGTGGCGGCGAAGAGTTTGCGCACGTGGTCGAACAGCCCGGTGTAGGTCGCGAGGTTGGAGCGCGGGGTGCGGCCGATGGGTTTCTGATCCACCTGGACCAGCCGCTTGATCGCATCCAGCCCGGCGGTGACCCGGCCGCCGCTGGTCTGCACCGGCTCATCTTCCAGGCTCTGTTCCTCGGGTTCGGCGTTGGCATTGGGCTGGCCCAGGTGGGCGCCCACCAGGTCCAGCAAGGCCTGGCTGACCAGGCTGGACTTGCCGGAGCCCGAGATACCGGTCACCGCCGTGAAGCAGCCCAATGGAAAGGCTGCGCTCAGGTTATCCAGGTTGTTGCGGGTGATGCCTTCCAGGCGCAGCCAGTCCTTTGGCTCCCGAAGGTTGCGGGCAGCCATGGCCTGCGCAGCGAAGAGATAGGCGCGGGTGCGTGATTGCGGCACTTGCTCAAGGCCTGGAGGCGGACCGCTGTAGAGGATTTTGCCGCCTTGTTCACCGGCGTCGGGGCCGACGTCGATGAGCCAGTCGGCACGGCGCATGGTGTCCAGGTCATGTTCCACCACAAACACCGAGTTGCCGGCGGCCTTCAGTCGTTGCAGCGCGTCGAACAACGCTTCGCTGTCGGCCGGATGCAGGCCGGCGGAGGGTTCGTCGAGCACGTAGATCACCCCGAACAACTGGGAGTTGAGCTGGGTCGCCAGGCGCAGGCGTTGCAGTTCGCCGGAAGACAGCGTCGGTGTGCTGCGCTCCAGGGCCAGGTAGCCGAGGCCCAGGTCGATGAGGGTGACGATCCGTTCCAGCAACTCGGCGGCGATGCGCTGGGCAGCCAGGCGTTTCTCCAGGGACAGGTTGTGGGTGTGCCGTGCGTCCGGACCTCCCGCATGGGGATTTTCACCCCGGGCGGCGCGTTGTTCGCGGGCCGCCCGGGTCTGCTGGTGGCTGAGTACCTCGCCCGGCTCTTCGGCTTGCCCCAGGTAATCGGGTGCCAGGACGCCCCTGAGCACATCGGCCAGTTCCAGCAACGACAAGTGCGACAGCTCGGCGATGTCCAGGCCGGCGAAGGTCACCGTCAACGCCTGGCGCTTGAGCCGCTTGCCTTCGCATTGGGGGCAAGGGCTGGCGCGCATGTATTGCGCCACGCGCTTGCGCATCTGGGCGCTTTGCGAATGCATGAAGGTGTGCAGCAGGTAGCGCCGGGCACCACTGAAGGTGCCTTGGTAGCTGGGTTCGAGTTTGCGCTTGAGGGCGGTGCGGGTCTGGGCCGGGGTGAGCCCGGCGTACACCGGCACGGTGGGGGTTTCTTCGGTGAAGAGAATCCAGTCGCGTTGCTTTTTCGGCAGGTCGCGCCAGGGAATGTCGACGTCATAGCCGAGTGTCACCAGGATGTCCCGCAGGTTCTGCCCCTGCCAGGCCATGGGCCAGGCGGCCACGGCGCGCTCGCGGATGGTCAGTGAAGGGTCCGGCACCATCGACGCTTCCGTCACCTCGTAGACCCGTCCCAGGCCATGGCACTCCGGGCAAGCGCCTTGTGGGGTGTTGGGCGAGAAGTCCTCGGCGTAGAGCATCGGTTGGTCGGCCGGGTAACTGCCGGCGCGGGAGTAGAGCATGCGGATCAGGCTCGACAAGGTGGTGACGCTGCCCACCGAAGACCGCGCGCTCGGCGTGCCGCGCTGTTGTTGCAGGGCTACCGCCGGCGGCAGGCCTTCGATGCTGTCCACGTCCGGCACGCCCACCTGGTCGATCAGGCGCCGCGCGTAGGGTGCCACGGATTCGAAGTAGCGGCGCTGGGCTTCGGCGTAGAGCGTCGAAAAGGCCAGCGACGACTTGCCGGAACCCGACACGCCGGTGAACACCACCAGGGCGTCGCGCGGGATGTCGACGTCGACGTTCTTGAGGTTGTGTTCGCGGGCGCCGCGCACCCGGACGAAACCGGCGTTTTCTGGCAAAGACGAGCTGTGGGCGGGACCGGAGCGAGGGGGCATGGAGCGTTCCTTGTGTGCGTCTGCTTTAGCGCGTTGAGGCTGGGCGGTGCAACGGTGTCACGGGGAGAATGGAACCTGAGTCACAGCGTTGGCAAGTATGCGACCGGCTTCAGCCGTTCTCGTGCAAAAAAATTTACTCCAGGCCAGAGAGTGGAGAAAAGCTTCCCGGATCTCCCGGATAGATCAATACTACCAGCGCGCACCACCCACCACGCTGGCTTTACTGGGGGCCGGACGCCCGGCGCCTCGCCAGCAGGCTTGCTGCCACAGGGTGGTGAATTCTGCTGTCTTCTCATCCCATCGAAGCGGCTACCCGCTACCCAAGTAGCATTCGTCGCCCCGGCTCATCTTCGTACACTCAAGGTCCCTATCACGCGCCCGTCGGAGGCGTAGATGCAGCAGGCAGAAGGTGTGGTCAGCGCCATGTCCGCCGCGACGGATGTCCAGCAAGTGGCCCAGGAACTGGCGCGGCAGTTGTTGCACCCGCACCTGGGGTTCGTGCTGTTTTTCTGTTCCGCGGCCTACGATCTACCGGCCCTCGGCCAGGCGCTGTCGCAAGGCTTTGGCGGGATTCGCCTGGTGGGCTGTACCAGCGCCGGTGAAATCACTCCCCAGGGTTATGGCCGCAATTGTGTGAGCGCGGTGGGTTTCGACCATCGGCATTTTTCCATCGCCGCCGAGCTGATCGGCGAAATGGAACACTTCAGCCTGATCGACGCCCAGCAAATGGTCGAGCGGCTGGCGAGCGGCTGTCGCAGCAACGCCCTGGCGCCGATCAAGGGCCACAGTTTTGCGCTGACCCTGCTCGACGGCCTGTCCAGCCGCGAAGAGATGGTGCTGGCGGCACTGAGCGCGGCCTTGGGTGACATTCCACACTTCGGTGGTTCGGCCGGCGATGACAATCACCTGACCCACACCCACGTGTACTTCGAAGGCCGATTCCACAGCGGCGCGGCCGTGGTGGTGCTGATCAACACCTGGCTGGAATTCGAGGTGTTCACCACCCATCACATCCTGCCGCGGGAAGAGAAACTGGTGGTGACCGGCGCCGACAGCGCCACGCGACGGGTCTATGAGCTCAACGCCGAACCTGCCGCCGAGGAATACGCCCGACACATCGGCGTGCCGGTGAGCGCGCTCGACTATCGGGTTTTCGCCGCGCACCCGTTGGCGGTGCGCATCAACGACCAGTATTACGTGCGGGCGGTCCAGCAGGTGCACCCGGACTTGAGCTTGAGTTTCTACTGCGCGGTGGAGAACGGCATCGTCCTCACCGCCATGACACCGGGCCCGTTGCTGGACAACCTGCACAGTTTGTTTGAAGGCTTGCAGGCGCGTCTCGGCGATGTGTTGCTGACCATCGGCTGCGACTGTTTCCTCAGGCGCCTGGAGCTGGAAGACCGCGGGGGCCTGGAGCAGATCGGTCAATTTCTGCGGGAACAGCGGGTGATGGGGTTCAACACCTATGGAGAACAGTTCAATGGCATGCACATCAACCAGACGTTCACCGGAGTTGCCATTGCCCGCCACCGTGCCCCCGGCCATCGCTGAGCTCCAGGCCCGGATCGTCGACCTTGAGCATGACAACCGCAAACTGCGACGCATCAACGACGCGCTGATCGAGCGGGTGGAATCCGGCGTAACGCGGGGCAACGACCCGTATGCGGCGTTCCAGCATTCGGTGGTGCTGGCCGAGCAGGTGCGCGAACGCACCGATGCGCTGAACCAGGCCATGGCCGAGCTCAAGGCCGGCAATCACCTGCTGGGCGAGGCGCGACTGCGAGCGGAAACCGCCCACCGGCACCTGATCGACGCGATCGAAAGCATTTCCGATGCGTTTGTGCTGTTCGATGCGCAGCAACGTATTGTCCTGTTCAACAGCCGCTTCAAGGCCTTCTGGGCTCATAGCCGGGTGCGCATCATTGCCGGAATGCGGCTCGCCGAGGTCAAGCGGCTGATGACCGCCAACGGACTGTTCAGTGAAGAGCCCCGGGGCCAGGCCGACGAACATGTGCTGTATCGCTTGCAGGACGGCCGCTGGCTGCAGGTCAGCGAGCGGCCGACCCAGGAAGGCGGCCGGGTGATCCTGTTTACCGACATCACCGACGTCAAGCTCAGTGAAACCGTACGCCGCGAGCAGGCTATCGCGCAGAAGTCCCACCTGTTGCAGCGGGCCGTGGACAACCTGTCCCAAGGCGTGGCGATGGTCAACGCACAAGGGGTGTTGGAATTGTGGAACCGGCGCTTTCTCGAACTCTGCGGCCTGGCACCGGTGGCGGCCCATCGCTCGTTCAGCGAGGTCATCGGCGATTCCGAGCTGCAATTGCTGACCCCGGCCAGTCGCGACGGCAACGGCCGCCTGATCCATGAGTGCGAACAGCGCCTGGCGGATGGCCGGGTCCTGGAAATCCGCACCCATCCGCTGCCCACCGGGGGCTACGTCAACACCTTCACCGACATCACCGAGCGTTACCAGCATGCCGAGGCGTTGAGCGAAAGCGAGCGCTGGATCCGTCTGATCACCGACCATGTGCCGGCGCTGATTGCCTACCTGAACGCCGACCTGATCTACGAGTTCACCAACAAGGTCTACGAGCAATGGTACTGCTGGCCCCGTGGCGTGATGCTCGGCCAGAGCCTGCGCGAGGCCCACAGCGAGCAGCATTACCAGCGGCTGGAAGCTTACGTGGCCCGGGCGCTGGCGGGCGAAAGCGTGACCTTCGAGTTCGCCGAAACCAACATCAACAACCAGGAGCGCTACATGCTGCGCTCCTATGTGCCCAACCGCCTGGCCAGCGGGGAAGTGGTGGGGATCTTCGTGCTGATCCGCGACATCACCGAGCGTCGGCGCACGGCCGAAGCGCTGCACCAGGCTTATCAGAACCTGGAACAGCGGGTCCGGGAACGCACTGCTGAGCTCACCTGCCTCAACGACCAGTTGCTGCGCGAGATCGACGAGCGCAGCCGGGTGGAGGTGCGCCTGCGCGAGGCCAAGCGCGAGGCCGAGCAGGCCAATCTATCGAAAACCAAGTTCCTCGCGGCGGTCAGCCATGACCTGCTGCAACCGCTCAACGCCGCGCGGCTGTTCACCAGCGCGCACCTGGTGCGCAACATCAGCAACTCGCTGGAGGATGTCGAGCACCTGCTGGGCACTTTGGTGGACATCTCCAAGCTGGACGCGGGGGTGATCAAGGCCGATACCGCGCCGTTCGGCCTCAGCGAGCTGCTCGATAACCTGGCTGCCGAATACGCCCAGGTCGCCCGCAGCGAGGGGCTGGCGCTGCATTTTATCGGCTGTTCGGTGCTGGTGCGCAGCGACATGCAGTTGCTGGCGCGGATCCTGCGCAACCTGCTCAGCAATGCCATTCGCTACACCCCCAGCGGGCGGGTCGTGTTGGGCTGTCGGCGACACCCGCAGCATGTGTCGATCCAGGTCTGGGACAGCGGCATCGGCATTGCCGAGGACCGGCTGGAGGAAATCTTCCAGGAGTTCAAACGCGGCGATGTGCAACGGCCCAACCAGGACCGGGGGTTGGGCCTGGGGCTGGCGATTGTCGAGAAAATCGCCGGGATCCTCGGACACCGGATCCAGGTGCGCTCCTGGCCGGGCAGGGGTTCGATGTTTGCCATCGACGTGCCCCTGAGCGCCACCGCACCCAAGCCATTGCCTTGCCCGGACATGAGCGAACCGATGCTGGGGCGCCTGCGCGGGGCCCGGGTCTGGGTGCTGGATAACGATGCCGCAATCTGCGCCGGCATGCGCACCCTGCTGGAGGGCTGGGGCTGCCAGGTGACGACCGCATTGTCGGAGCAGGATCTGGCACGCCAGGTGGACAACGACCGCGCCGAGGTCGACCTGCTGATCGCCGACTATCACCTGGACCACGACCAGAACGGCGTCGACGCCGTGGCCCGGATCAACGCCCGCCGGGTCTCACCGATCCCGGCCATGATGATCACCGCCAACTACAGCAACGAACTCAAGCAGCAGATCCGCGAGCGCGGCCACACCCTGATGCACAAGCCGGTGCGACCGATGAAGCTGAAAATAGCGATGAGTCATCTATTGGCTCACCCTGTGGGTGATTGAGCCGACCACACCTGTGGCAAGTGGACAACCTGTGGGAGCAAAGCGTGCTCGCGATGCAGGCGATGGGATCCAGCAAGAGCATCTGGCCCCATCGCGGGCGAGCCTTGCTCCCACAACGTCCTTCGCCACAAGGGCAGCCTGTCAGCGGCGCAGATAAGCCCCGAAATCAATATCGCCCGCGCTGAGGATCGCCTGCACCCGGTTGTGCACGTTGAGTTTGCGCAGGATCGCCGAGACGTGAGCCTTGACCGTGGTTTCGGCGATGTCCAGGGTGTAGGCGATCTGCTTGTTCGACTCGCCCTTGGTCATGCGTTCGAGTACCAGCAGCTGTTTGCGGGTCAGGGCCTGGAGCAGTTCGGCGGGGAAGGCCGGGGTTTCGTTCAGGCGCCGGCCCATGGGGCTTTTCTGCGTGCGGATGATGTCCGGTGGCAAGTACACGTTGCCGTTGAGGATCTGCTCGATGGCGTCGGTCATCTGCGCGCGTGGCGAGGACTTGGTGATGAACCCCACCGCGCCGTAGGTGATGGCCTGCAACACCACTTGCTTGTCCTGCTCCGCCGAGACAATCACCACGGGGATGGTCGGCGCCTCGTTGCGCAGGTTGATCAGGCCATTGAGCCCGTGCATGCCGGGCATGTTCAGGTCCAGCAGGATCAGGTCCAGGTCGTCGTGTTCGCCGGTCAGCGCCAGGGCGCTGTCCAGGTCGGCGGTTTCCATGACTTCGCTACCGGGAAAACCGTCGCTGATCACGTTGTGGATGGCTTCGCGAAACAGTGGGTGATCGTCGGCTATCAGAATTTTATACATGGCCATTCACCTCGTTATTGTGTTGTGGCTGGAGCAAGTGCACGCACGTTCAAAATCAGGGAAAAGGTTCGGGGCGGGTCGCTTGCAAGGGCAGGTTGGCCGCCTCCCAGGCATCGAGGCCATCGCGGTACCAGTACAGATGCTTATAGCCCATGGCGGCGGCGCGTTTTACCGCGTTCCAGCTCAACCAGCAATCGGAGCGGCAGTAAAAGACCAACGGTTGATCCATGCGCCCGGCGGTGGCCTTGCGCAGGTAATGGCTGAAGTAATCCTGCCAGGCCGGGTCGAGCTCACCGTCGCCGGTATTGGCCAGCCACAGGCTGCCGGGGAGGTTGGCGTGGGGTTCATTGTCGATGAAGCGCCCCTGGAGCCAGGGCCGGCGGTACACGTCGATCAGTACCGGCGGCGGGGCCTGTTCGAGCAGGCCTTGCAAGGTGGGCGTGTCGAGGGTCTGCGCGCCGTCGACGGTGGCTGGCGTGGGGCTGCGGTACTGGGCGATGCGATAGCCCTGGGGGGAAAACAGCAGCGTATCGGCCTGCGCGGCATTCAGCGCCAGGCCCAGCAAGACCATCGCCAGCAAACGGGGCATAGGATTTATCCTTTTTGTTATGCGCCCATTACATGCCAGGGTCGAGCG
This sequence comes from Pseudomonas fluorescens, assembly GCF_018614775.1. Lineage (GTDB taxonomy): Bacteria > Pseudomonadota > Gammaproteobacteria > Pseudomonadales > Pseudomonadaceae > Aquipseudomonas > Aquipseudomonas fluorescens_BY. The sequence continues at coordinate 114,010 of NZ_JAGGOF010000044.1, read as the reverse complement.
CTTGTGAATGCGACCATGGACAGGGAAACCAGTACTAAAGTCGTAATTTCGGCTGCTGTCATCACAGACGCAGGGCACTCATGTGGGAGCGAGCCTGCTCGCGATGGCGGTGGGTCAGTTGGCAAAGAAGTTGACTGATACACCGCCATCGCTAGCAGGCTCGCTCCCACAGGTGTGGTGCTTTACAGGGAGTGGGAGGGCCTCTAACCCGCCTTGCGCAAGGCCGCGTGCTGCGGATTGAAGGTCCACACCGCCAGCAGCGCAAACACCAGGGTCAACCCGGCGCACACCGCCATTGCCAGCGGGTTGAATCGCTCGTACAGGGCGAAACGCACCAGCTCCACCCCATGGGTGAACGGGTTCACCGCACACAGCCAGTACAGCCAGGGACTGGCCTCGAGCATCTTCCACAACGGGTACAACGCCGAAGACAGGAAGAACATCGGGAAGATCACGAAATTCATCACGCCGGCAAAATTCTCCAGTTGCCGGATCGCATTGGACAGCAACAGGCCCAGGGCACTGAGCATCAGGGCCACCAGCAACAGCGCCGGCAAGGCCAGCAACAAGCCCATGATCGGCGGCTGGATGCCGTACAACCAAGCGATGACGAGAAAGGCATAGACCTGCAGCAGCGAAATCAGCGAAGTCGCCAGCAACTTGCTCGCCAGCAGGAACGCCCGCGGCAGCGGGCTGGTCAGCAACACACGCATGCTGCCCATTTCCCGGTCGTAGACCATCGACAGCGAACCCTGCATGCCGTTGAACAGCAGGATCATGCAGGCCAGCCCGGGGACGATGTAGACCTCGTAGGGGATGTAGGTGTCGTACGGCGCGATAATGGCGATACCCAGTGCGGCGCGGAAACCGGCGGCGAACACCAGTAGCCACAGCAGCGGCCTGACCAGGGCACTGAGCAGTCGGGTGCGTTGCAGCACGAAGCGCAGCCATTCGCGCAGGACGATGCCGCTGAAGCAGTGCCAATAGGCGTTCATGGATGTGTTCCCGCTGCGGTCAATCGAGTAAAGGCCAGGCCGAGGTCGCCGCCGTGGTCCTGGCTGACGGTGCCGGCGCGGCCGCTGGCGACCAGGCGGCCCTGATGCAGGATCAACAAGTCGTCGCTAGGCTGCACTTCGTCCAGCAGATGCGTGGTCCAGAGCACGCTGATGGCCTGCTCACGGCACAATTGCCGGACGTGTTCGCCCAAGGCCAGGCGGCTGGCCGGATCGAGGCCGACGCTGGGCTCGTCGAGCAACAACAAGCGCGGTTCATGCAACAGTGCCCGGGCGATTTCCACGCGGCGCCGATGCCCACCGTTGAGGTCGCGCACCCGTTCGCAGCGGCGCTCTGTCAGGTGCTGACGCGCCAGTTCGGCGTCGATGCGCGCAGCGCCCTGACGCGCCGACAAGCCATGCAACGCCAGGTGATACCGCAGATTCTGTTCGACACTCAGGTCGAGGTCGAGGGTGCTTTGCTGGAATACCACGCCCAATTGGCGCAGCGCCGGGCGCGGTGTCTTCTGCAGGGAATGACCGCCGACGCGGATGTCGCCGCGCTGCACGTCGTACAGGCGCGTCAGCAGGGCGATCAACGTCGACTTGCCGGCGCCGTTGGGTCCCAACAGCGCGGCGAAACGCCCGGCAGACAGGCTGAAATTCACCTGTTTGAGGGCTTCGCGGGCGCCGTAGGCGAAGCTCAGGTCGCTGACCTGGAGCGCGTTCATGGCGTCACCACCACGCCCCAGGGGTAACGCCCGACCTTGACTGACTTGAGGACTTTGCGGCTGGCGACGTCGATCACCGAGACATCGCCGCTGACCCCATTGGTCGCCAGCAGTTGGCGCTGATCCGGGGTAAACGCCAGTTGCCAGACCCGGCGGCCCACCAGCAGGTAATCCAGCACCTCGAAGGTCTTCGCGTCGATCACCGCCACATGGTTGGCCGGGCCCAGGGCGACGAAGGCGAACCGGCCGTCGGCGCTGAGCTTGATGCCCACCGGCTGCACCTTGTCCGGGTGTACGCCCTTGATCTGGAATGTCAGGGTCTTGAGCACCTGGCGCGTGGCGACATCAAGCACGGTCAAGGTGCCGCCAATTTCCGCCGACGCCCAGAGCTGCGTCCCGTCGCGACTGAACTCGACGAACCGCGGGCGCTGATCCACCAGGGTGCTGTCGGCCAGGGTCTGGGTACTGGTGTCGATCCAGTGCAGCATGTTGGTGGTTTCGCTGGTGTTGACCGCCCACTTGCCGTCGGGGCTGACGGCCATGCCTTCTGGTTCGACGCCGACGCGGATCTGGCCCAGCACCTGGGAGGTCTGGGTATCGATGACCGTGACCAGGGCGTCGTCTTCGTTGGACACGTACAGCCAGCGATCATTGGGGTGCAGGGCGAATTGCTCGGGGTCTTTGCCGGAGGGCAGCTCCTTGATGATCTTGCGGGTAGCGACGTCCATCACCTGGACCCGGTCCGAATCGCTGGCACAGATGTACAGCAGGCGATTGTCGTGGGACAGCAGCAAGCCGCGCGGACGCTGGCCCACCGGCAGGGTCTCGATGACGTCCAGGCTTTGCATGTCGATCAGGCTCAGGCTGTTGTCTTTTTCGTTGGAGACCCAGGCGATGCTGGCGACGGCAGGACCGGCGGCGAGCAACACAGCGCCGAGGGCGAGAGCCCGGCAGAGCAAGGCCGGTTGGAACAGCGGGCGGCGCATGGCGGTTTTCCTTCTTGTTGTGTTCGATCAGGGGTAGCGACAGCTCACTTCAGGCTGGTCGTAGCCGAGGCTGTCCATTTCATTGGTGGGGTGCAGGAAGCCGTCCTGGGGCGAGGTGCTCACCAGCGCGCGGGGTTGAACCAGCTCAATCGGCTGGCGCAGTTGGCCGTTCCATGGCCGGTAGCTGAGCTTGCGGCCCTTGAAACCGTCCAGCGGCAACTGATCGCTGAGGGCCAGTTGGCGGATGGCGAAGGGGTCGTCCTGGCGCAGCTTGCTCACCGCGCTGGCAACGCTGCGCACGGCGATCCAGGCCGCGAAATCACGGTCGTTCATCCAGCGTCCGGCCAAGGCTTCGAAGCGTTTTTGCAATTGCGCGGCGCCGTAGGTTTCCACGGTCTTGTGCCAGCCGGTGGGCGTCAGCCCTTGGGTGCCGGCCACCGGCCGCGGGTACCAGGTCTGATACGGCAGGTACTCGCCAAAATCACCGCGCTCATCGGCCACCAGCACGACGTCGTATTCAGCGGCCTGGGTGAACAGCGGCATGTCGGCCTGGGCGCTGCGGCGTTGGTCGTTGTCGAACTGCCAGGCCTTTTCGGCGACGATGGTCATGCCGAAGCGTTTCATTGCCCGGCGCAGGGCGGCGGCGTAGGTCTGGTCCTCGGCGGTCTGGCCGACGATCAGCAAGGCCCGTTGCCATTTGCGCACGACGCTGAACTGCACCAGGGCATCGGCGAGCATGGCCCGGTCGGGCAGGCTGTGCAGCACGTTGCCCAGGCAGTCAGTGCTGCGCAAGCTGTCGTCGGGGCTGCCGGCGTTGAAGAGCAGGCTGTCGGGCAGGGCCGCACTGAGCTGGCGCAGGCTCGCCGCCGGTGCATTGACCACGAACAGCCGCAGGCCCTGTTCATGCAGGGCCCGGGCGGCCTGGAGCAAGGCTTGCGGGCTGTCGACCTGGGCGCTGTCCAAGCGGTAGTCCTGCTTGAGAAAACGTCCGGTGCTGTTGCTGTCGATGATCGCCAGCTCCGCGCCCCGCAGCCCGGCATCGGTGGGTTCGCCAATCACATTGGACAGCAGCGGTCCTGGATCGGGACGATAACCGAGGTAGCCGATGCGCACCTGCAACGGCGCGGTCTCGCCCGCCTGGGCGAGGGCCGGCAGCCAGCCACTGGCCGCAGCCAGCAGGGGGATCAGGGCGTAACTGACGAACCGGCGCATACCACCTCCATTGCAGGTGGCGTCAGCATAGGAAGCCTGTGACCCTGGGGAAATATGCAGAAAGTACCGCCGGGGCAGTACCAAGGTCGTAATTCATGGTGGAGCCGTCCCCATCCCTTGTGGGAGCGGGCTTGCTCGCGATGGCGGTAGGTCAGCTTGCACAGCTATTGACCGGGCCACCGCTTTCGCGAGCAAGCCCGCTCCCACAGGGGGGCAGCGGCGTACCTGCGTCCGACGGCCTGCTACCAAGGAACTAGGCCCCGGCCACCAAAGCAGCATTCGGCTGGCGGCAGGTGCTTCATAAGATGACGGCACGGCCTCTGCAGAGAGGTCTTGCGTGCAACCCAGAGGGCATAACAATGACAACAAAACGCAACGCCATCATCGCTACCGCATTGCTGATGGGGCTGCTCGGTGCAGGCTCGGTATGGGCCCACGGCAACGTAGTGCCCCAGGCAGTGGAAACCAAGGGACTGACCCCGATCAAGGACACCGGCGTCGCGGTGGACGGCGACGGCTGGGCTTCCGTCAACCCTTACCGCACTTCACCCGAGCATGACCGGGCGGTGGAAATCGGTTCGTCGGCCTACAACCAGAACTGCGCTGCCTGCCATGGCCTGGAAGCCAAGTCCGGGGGGATTGCACCGGACCTGCGCATGCTCGACGCTGCCGAAGCGGGGGACGAGTGGTTCGTTGAACGGGTGCGCCACGGCGCGGTGCGCGATGGCCGGGTCTACATGCCGAAAATGGCCGACTACTTGAGCCAGGAGGCCTTGTGGGCGGTGCGCACCTATCTCGACAGCGTACACGTCGAGGAGTGACCGTCATGCGCCTGTTCGCGTGGGTGATGTGCAGCGTGCTGCTGTGGGGCCAGGCGGTACAGGCGCAGGTGCGCAGCTACGACCAGATGATCGCCGCCGGTGAGTTGAAGGTGGCGGTCTACAAGGACTTCGCCCCCTACAGTTTCGAAGACCATGGCCAGCCCCGGGGCGTCGATGTCGAGCTGGCGCAGGCCCTGGCCAAGGCATTGGGTGTGCGCCTGCAACTGATCTGGGCGCCGCCCGGCGAGAAACTCGACGACGACCTGCGCGACTACATCTGGCGCAGCAGCCCGTTGCATGACCGCCAACTTGCCGACTTGATGATGCGGGTGCCGTACGATCATGACTATGTGCAAAAACGCAACGACGTCGGTGAGTTGCAAAACGCCCAGGTGGTGATGTTCGGGCCGTATCAGCAGGAATGCTGGCAGGTGGCGTATGACCGTCGGCGGCTGGACTCGGTGGCGAGCGTCGCGGTGTTCCAGCAGCACCCCATCGGGGTTGAAGTCGACAGTGTGCCGTCGTTCTACCTGACCTCGGTGTTCAACGGCCTGCTCAGTGCCAGGACCCACCATTACCCCGGCGTCAGCCAAGCGTTCAAGGCCATGCAGGCCGCCGAGGTCGACGCGGTCATGGCCATGCGCGGGGAAGTCGATTGGCAGCTGCACGAGGCGGCGGACCCAGAACTGGCGCTGGCGGAAAACGCCTACCCGAACATGGGCAAGCAGCGCTGGGAAATCGGCATGGCGGTGCATGAGAGCAACCGTCAGTTGGCTTACGCGGTGGAAGAGGCGCTGGAAGGTTTGATCCGCGACGGCAGCCTCAAGGCGGTGTATGCCCGCTATGGCCTGCGCTACGAAGTACCCGAAATGTACCAATAGGAGCGCAGGGATGAACTGGCGAGCGTGTGGCCTGCTGTTGGGGTGCCTGCCGTGGCTGGCGATGGCGGTCGAGCCCGGAAAGGATCCGGTGCCATCGGTGATGTGGGCCTTCTATCACAAGCAACTGCTGGGGGACGCGCCGTTCGTATTCGACGACCGGGTGCGGTTGTTGGCGCCGCCCTTTGCCGAAGATGCGCGCCAGGTGCCGCTGGAAATCGAAGCCCGGGCTTTTACCGGCGAGGTGGTCCGGGTGTTGGCCTGGGCCGAACTCAATCCGTTGCCGAAGATCGTTGATTTTCAACCGGCGGCGCGGGTGTTGCCCTGGCTGTCGGTCCGTATTCGTATCGAGCAGGCCACCCCGTTGCGCGCCGCCGTGCAGACCCGCGATGGGCTGTGGCACGTCGGCTCGACCCTGATCGATGCGGCCGGTGGCGGCTGCACCGCGCCCAGTGTGGTACGCACCCAGCCGGGTTGGGAGGAGCATCTGGGCGAGGTGCTGGGCGGTCGTTACCCGCGGGGGGATTCGAGTCGCTTGCGCCTGCAAGTCGCCCACCCTATGGACAATGGCCTGGTGAGCGGTATTCCGGAGTTTTTCCTCAACCAGGCGCAACTGCTGGACGCCGACGGCCAGGTGTTGGCTAGCCTGGAGCTGTTCCCGGCGGTCAGTGAAAACCCCAACCTGGGCTTCGATATCCAAGGCTCGGGACAGACCCGCCTGATGCTGCGCGACAACAGCGGCAACGCGTTCGAGGCGGCCATCCCCTGACCAGAAGGAGCGCACCATGCGCTGGCTGTTACTGATCTGTCTTGGCCTGTGCCTACCGGCGTGGTCCGCCACCGATTATGCCCTCAAGCCCCGGCAGATCGCCGAGGGCACCTGGTTGCTGGAAGGCAGCACCGAGAACTTTGCCAAGGCCAACGGCGGCAACATCGTCAATACGGCGTTCGTCGTCACTGACGCCGGCGTGGTGGTGATCGACACGGGGCCGTCGAAACGCTACGGGGAAGCCCTGCGCCACGCCATCGCGGCGACCACGGATAAACCGGTTGTCCAAGTGCTGCTGACCCACCACCATCCGGACCATGTGCTCGGCAACCAGGCCTTCAGTGACGTGTCCATCGGCGCGCTCCCCGGCACCACGCAGCTGCTGCGGCAACAGGGCGATGCCCTGGCGGAAAACATGTACCGGCTGGTGGGTGACTGGATGCGCGGCACCGAGGTGGTACTGCCAACCCAGGCGCTGGTGCCCGGCACGCTAAAGGTGGGCAATCATTCGCTACGGCTGCTGCAACTGGCCGGGCACACCGGTGCAGACCTGGCGATCCTCGACGAAACCACGGGCGTGCTGTTCGCCGGCGACCTGGTGTTCTACGAGCGCGCGCTGACCACGCCAAACAGTCCGGGGCTGGAGGTGTGGCTCAAGGACCTGGACACCTTGCAGGCGCTGCCTTGGAAGCTGATCGTGCCCGGCCACGGCCCGGTCGCGAGCGACAGCCAGCCCTTCGTGCAGATGCGCGACTACCTTGGCTGGCTCGATCAACTGATGCGCGACGGCGCGGGGCGGGGCGACGACATGGCCGAGATGACACGCAGCCCCATCCCCGAACGCTTTGCCGGGATCAGTCTGAGTCGGTATGAGCTGATTCGCAGTGTCAGCCACCTGTATCCGCGGTATGAGCGGGCGGGGATGAGGCGGGTGGATAGCAAGCACCCATAATCCAGTGGCGAGGGAGCTTGCTCCGCTTCGTGGGAGCAAAGCGTGATGGTGCAGCATCTTCATGTGTACCAAGGAACTAGAAAACTCAGCACAGCGGGCAATTGTTGGCAGGGTCCGCGGGCCCAAGAATCTGCGTCAGACCGGGGAAATTTTCCGGGTATAACAATAATCGCAGAGGTAGCCGCCATGACTCATCCCGCACGTCGCCAACCCTTCGCCGTGAGCCTGCTGCTCAGCGCCATGCTGCTGTCCGGTTCGGCACTGGCCGCCGTGACCGATCAGGAAATTCTCCAGGACCCGAAAAACCCGCAGCAGATCGTGACCAACGGCCTGGGCGTCCAAGGCCAGCGCTACAGCCCGCTCGACACCCTCAACACCGACAACGTCAAGGACCTGCGGCCGGTCTGGGCGTTCTCCTTCGGCGGTGAAAAGCAGCGCGGCCAGCAGGCGCAGCCGATGATCAAGGACGGCGTGATGTACCTCACCGGTTCCTATTCACGGGTGTTCGCGGTGGATGCACGCACCGGCAAGAAACTCTGGCAGTACGACGCACGGCTGCCCGATGACATCCGTCCGTGCTGCGACGTGATCAACCGTGGCGTGGCGCTGTACGGCGACCTGGTGTTCTTCGGCACCCTCGACGCCAAGTTGGTGGCCCTGAACAAGGACACCGGCAAAGTGGTGTGGAGCAAGAAGGTCGCCGACCACAAGGAAGGTTACTCCATCAGCGCCGCGCCGCTGATCGTCAACGGCAAGCTGATCACCGGCGTGGCCGGCGGCGAGTTCGGCGTGGTCGGTCAGATCAGCGCCTTTGATCCGAAAAACGGCGAACTGCTGTGGACCCGTCCGACCGTGGAAGGCCACATGGGCTACGTCTACAAGGACGGCAAGGCCATCGAAAACGGTATCTCCGGCGGCGAGGCTGGCAAGACCTGGCCGGGTGATCTCTGGAAAACCGGTGGAGCCGCGCCCTGGCTGGGTGGCTACTACGATCCGGAAACCAATCTGCTGCTGTTCGGCACCGGCAACCCGGCACCTTGGAACTCTCACCTGCGCCCTGGCGACAACCTCTACTCCTCGTCGCGCCTGGCCCTGAACCCGGACGACGGCACCATCAAATGGCACTTCCAGAGCACGCCTCACGACGGTTGGGACTATGACGGCGTCAACGAGCTGATCTCGTTCAACTACAAGGACGGTGGCAAGGACATCAAGGCGGCCGCCACCGCTGACCGCAACGGTTTCTTCTACGTGCTCGATCGCACCAACGGCAAGTTCATCCGCGGCTTCCCGTTTGTCGACAAGATCACCTGGGCCACCGGCCTGGACAAGGATGGGCGGCCGATCTACAACGAGGCCAGCCGCCCGGGCGCCCCCGGCAGTGAAGCCAAGGGCAGTTCGGTGTTCGTGGCGCCGGCATTCCTCGGCGCCAAAAACTGGATGCCGATGGCCTACAACCAGGACACCGGGCTGTTCTACGTGCCCTCCAACGAGTGGGGCATGGACATCTGGAACGAAGGCATCGCCTACAAGAAGGGCGCGGCGTTCCTCGGGGCCGGTTTCACCATCAAGCCGCTGAACGAGGACTACATCGGCGTGTTGCGCGCCATCGATCCGAAGACCGGCAGGGAAGTCTGGCGCCACAAGAACTACGCGCCGCTGTGGGGTGGGGTGCTGACCACCAAGGGCAACCTGGTGTTCACCGGCACGCCGGAAGGTTTCCTCCAGGCGTTCAATGCCAAGACCGGCGAGAAAGTCTGGGAATTCCAGACCGGCTCCGGCGTGCTGGGCTCGCCGATCACCTGGGAAATGGACGGCGAGCAGTATGTCTCGGTGGTTTCGGGCTGGGGCGGCGCGGTGCCGCTGTGGGGCGGCGAAGTCGCCAAGCGCGTGAAGGACTTCAACCAGGGCGGGATGCTCTGGACCTTCAAGTTGCCGAAGGACCTGGTGGCCAAGCGTTGAGTTGACCCCTGCATCTACGGCACTGCAAAACCTGTGGGAGCGAGCCTGCTCGCGATGGGGCCATGACATTCAACATCAAGGTTGACTGATCCACCGCCATCGCGAGCTAGCTCGCTCCCACAAACCTACGACCAAATAACGAGAGCCCCCCTGCCAACGACGCATTCGTCCGCCGGGCGGGGCTCTCTACCATCGGCCTATCGCCTGTCCCGTGACAGGCATCGACCAGGCAGAGGCCCATCATGATCTACGCACAACCCGGAACCCCAGGCGCCGTCGTTTCCTTCAAGCCGCGCTACGGCAATTTCATCGGCGGCGAATTCGTCGCGCCGGTCCACGGCGAGTACTTCACCAACACCTCACCGGTCAACGGCGAGGTCATCGCCGAATTCCCGCGCTCCAACGCCGCCGACATCGACAAGGCCCTGGATGCCGCCCATGCCGCCGCCAATGCCTGGGGCAAGACCTCGGTGCAGGAGCGGTCCCTGGTGCTGTTGAAAATCGCCGACCGTATCGAGCAGCACCTGGAACTGCTCGCGGTCAGCGAGACCTGGGACAACGGCAAGGCCGTGCGCGAAACCCTCAATGCCGACGTACCGCTGTCAGCCGACCATTTCCGTTATTTCGCCGGCTGCATCCGGGCGCAGGAGGGCGGCGCCGCCGAGATCAACGAACTGACCACGGCCTATCATTTTCATGAGCCGCTGGGCGTGGTCGGGCAGATCATCCCGTGGAACTTCCCGCTGCTGATGGCGGCCTGGAAACTTGCCCCGGCCCTGGCTGTCGGGGTTGGGCAGGTGACGGGCGACGGGATCGTGTTCGCCTGAAGCCTGGCAATAACCTTGTGGCGAGGGAGCAAGCTCCCTCGCCACAGGTGATCACCTTCGAACGGTGGTCTCAATCTTCCTTGCGAATCGTCGCCACGTCATCGGCGCGGACGCGGACTTTCTTGCCGGCAATGTCTTCGAATTCGTAGAAACCGTCGGAGGTGCGGGTATTGGGGGTGTCCTTGGTCAGGTACTGGGTACCGTTCTGCAAAGTCACTACGGTCGGTGATGCACAGCCGGCCAGTATCAGGAAAGCCACGGCGGCCAGGGGCAGGCTCAGAAACCTGATGTTCATATCCAAACCTCTCAATCAAAGGGACGCGGCCTGACTGATTCGACCGCGCCATCACTTAGCTAACCGCCATTGGTCCCGCTCTCCGTAGGAAAGTTCATCGCCAACTGGGGATTTCATCTCTAAATAGAAGAGACCGTTCATCTTTTACAGTTGCGAGGGCTGTTCGCAGCTGTTATCTGTATGCATAACCAGTGTTCCAGCATTCGTGGCGCTTCCTCCCGTGACAGCCAGTTCTCTCGACGATCCCTTCTACTACCTGAACAACTTTCAGCAAGTGCTGGCCTGGTTGAGTCAGCGTTATGCCGATGTACTCAGCGCCGAGGAACAGCGCTTTATCGACGCTTTCACAGCACTGCCCCGCGCCTCCCAGGGCTTGCTGGTGCGAATGGTCATGCGCAAGGGGTTGCGGTTCCGCCACAGCAAGCTCAATTACCTGGAAATCGGTGACATCGGCGTCGCCGTGCAACCGTTGCTCGCCTTGGGTTGGGTCCAGGACCAGGCCCAACTGAGCGTCGTCGAACTGTGCGAGGTGCTACTCAAGGCCGAAATCCTCCAGTGCCTGGGCCACCTGATCGAACAACCCAAGGCGAAAAAGGCCGAATGGCTCCAGGCACTTGCCGAGCAGGTCACGCAAGCGCAAGCCTTTCACGCCTGGTGCCCGCAACTTGAAGATCGACTGTACAGCCTGACGATCATGCCGCTCTGCGATCGGCTGCGGCTGATGTTCTTCGGCAATCTCTATCAGGATTGGTCGGAATTCGTGCTGGCTGACCTGGGCATCTTTACCTATGAACGCGTTGAGTTCAGCGCCGAATCGCGCGGGATGCGCAGCCGCCAGGACGTCGATACCTGCCTGTTCCTCCACGAGTGCCAGCAGCGTTTTGAAGCCGGCGAGCACCTGGAGGAGGTTGCCGCCCACATCAACACGCTGGCCCTGGACAATCCCTGGCTGGAGCGGCGGCGCGGCAAGTTGCTGTACCAGATCGGCCAGCACGGCGAGCGCATCGGTGATTTTGCCTTGGCGCTGGGTATCTATCGCGACTGCACCTATCCCAGCGCACGACTGCGGATGATCCGCGTGCTGGAGCGCATCGGCGAGTACGCTCTGGCCCTGGAACTGGGCGAAGCGGCGGCGCAGGCGCCGCAAAATGCCGCCGAGACCCAGGCCTTGCTCAGGATCGTACCACGGCTGCGGCGCAAGCTCGGCGGGCCACCCGTGCCGCGCGCCCTGGCCCGGGAAGTGGAGCGCCTGGACCTGCACCTGCCCAGGGTTGACCCGGCGCTGTCGGTGGAATATCACGTCCAGGCTCATCTGCACGACGAGGCCGCCCCGGTGCATTACGTCGAGAACAGCCTGATCAATTCGCTGTTCGGCCTGTTGTGCTGGCCGGCGATTTTCGCGCCGTTGCCGGGGGCGTTTTTCCACCCGTTCCAGCGTGGGCCGGTCGACCTGCTCAATGAGGATTTCCATGACCGTCGCGCCGAGCTGTTCGCGGCCTGCTTCGCCGAGTTGGACGATGGCCGTTACCGAGACACGATCATTCGTCGTTTCGCGGCGAAATGGGGCGTGCAGTCACCGTTCGTGTTTTGGGGCGCGCTGTCTGAAGAACTGTTGAACCAGGCCCTCGACTGCTTGCCGGCCGAGCACCTCAAGCAATGGTTCGGCCGGTTACTGCTGGACATCAAGGCCAACCGCGCCGGCATGCCGGACCTGATCCAGTTCTGGCCGCAGCACAAGACCTACCGCATGATCGAGGTGAAGGGCCCGGGGGATCGGTTGCAAGACAATCAGCTGCGCTGGCTGGAGTTCTGCCATGAGCACCGGATGCCGGTGGCGGTCTGTTATGTGCAGTGGCAGCCGGATGTGGAGCAGCGCGCATGACGTCGGCGCCGGGCTACAGCATTGCCGTGCGGGCATTGTGTGAGTTCACCGCCAAGGTCGGTGATCTCGACCTGCGTTTTACCCCATCGCCCACGGCCCTGGAGGGCATTGTCGGCCACCGCACCGTGGCGTCCCGCCGCAGCGAAACCTATCAAGCCGAGGTGAGCCTTGAGGGCGACTACCAGACGCTGAACGTCAAGGGCCGCGCCGACGGCTACGATCCGCTCCGTAACTGCCTGGAAGAAGTGAAGACCTACCGCGGTGACCTGGGTAAACAACCCCCCAATCACCGTCAGTTGCACTGGGCCCAGGCGAAAATCTACGGCTGGCTGATGTGCCATAAGCTGCAACTGCCGCGTATCGATGTGGCGCTGGTGTATTTCGACATCGTCAGCGAGAAAGAAACCTGCCTGACGCAAAGCTTTGAAGCGTCGCAACTGCTGACGTTCTTCGAGGAACACTGTGCGCGGTTCCTGGCCTGGGCCGAGCAGGAAATGGCTCATCGGCACGCGCGCAATCGGGGCGCGCAAACCCTGGCATTTCCCCACGCCGGTTTCCGGCCGGGGCAACGACACCTGGCCGAGTCGGTGTTCAAGGCCGTGAGCACCGGACGCTGCCTGATGGCCCAGGCGCCCACGGGCATTGGCAAAACCGTCGGCACGCTGTTTCCAATGCTCAAGGCGCTGGCGCCGCAGCAACTGGACAAGGTGTTCTTCCTCACGGCGAAGACCCCGGGGCGCAAGCTCGCCCTGGACGCCGCCGGGGTGATCACCCGGAGCGCGCCGTCGATGCCCATGCGGGTGCTGGAAATGATTGCCCGGGACAAGGCCTGCGAGCATCCGGACAAGGCCTGTCATGGCGAATCCTGTCCGCTGGCCCGTGGCTTCTACGACCGCTTGCCCGCTGCCCGGGCGGCCGCGAGCCAAGTCACCTTGCTCGACCAGGCAGCGTTGCGCGATGTCGCCTTGGCCCATGAGGTCTGCCCGTATTACCTGAGCCAGGAAATGGCCCGCTGGGCCGATGTGGTGGTAGCCGACTACAACTATTATTTCGACTTCAGCGCCTTGCTGTTCGGCCTGGCCCAGGCCAATGGCTGGGCGGTCGCGACCCTGGTGGACGAAACGCACAACCTGGTGGAACGGGGCCGGCAGATGTACAGCGCGACCCTGGACCAGTCGACCTTGGCAACGGTAAGAAAAACCGCCCCGGAACCGCTGAAGAAGCCTTTGGAGCGGCTCAATCGCCAGTGGAGCGCCTTGCACGCGCCGCAAATCGCTGCCTATCAGGCGTATGACAAGCCGCCAGAAAAATTCCTGCAAACACTGGCAACCTGTACCACGGCCATCGGCGATTATCTGAATGATCATCCGCAGGGGCTGGACAGCGGATTGCAGGCGTTCTACTTCGACGCCTTGCAGTTCGGCCGGGTGGCTGAATCGTTCGACGAGCAGTTCCTGTTCGACATTCACAAGCGCGAATTCGGCCGCCAGCGCAGTGGCTCGACCCTGTGCCTGCGCAACGTGGTGCCGGCCGGTTTCCTGCGCCCAAGGCTGATGGCGGCCCGCAGCAGCGTGTTGTTTTCCGCAACCTTGAGCCCCCGGCATTATTACGCCGACCTGTTGGGCACGCCGGCCAATACGGTGTGGATCGATGTGGAGTCGCCGTTTCAGGCCGACCAACTGGACGTTCAGGTGGTCAGCCGGATTTCCACGCGGTTTACCCATCGCCAGGCTTCCCTGGCGCCGATTGTTGCGTTGATGGCCCGTCAGTTCAGCGAGCGTCCCGGCAACTATCTGGCGTTCTTCAGCAGCTTCGACTACCTCCAGCAGGTCGCCGGGTTGTTTGCCGAACGGCACCCGGAGATTGTCACGTGGACGCAATCGCGCGGCATGGGCGAAGCGCCCCGCCAAGCCTTTCTCGAACGGTTCATGGAACACAGCCAAGGCATTGGCTTCGCCGTGCTGGGCGGGGCGTTCGGCGAGGGCATCGACCTGCCCGGTTCCCGGCTGATTGGCGCGTTCATCGCCACCCTGGGGCTGGCGCAGCTCAACCCGGTCAACGAACAGATCAAGCAGCGCATGGCGGTGATTTTCGGCGACGGCTATGACTACACCTACCTGTACCCCGGCCTGCAAAAAGTCGTGCAGGCCGCCGGTCGCGTCATCCGCACCCAACAGGATCGCGGGGTGGTGCTGCTCATCGACGACCGGTTCGCCGAGGCGAGGGTGCAGCAGTTGCTGCCGCGCTGGTGGCAGGTCAACCCAGAACACCAAGCCAACCCCTGTGGGAGCGAGCCTGCTCGCGATGGCGGCGTGTCAGTCACCCACGTGCCAACCGAGCCACCGCCATCGCGAGCAGGCTCGCTCCCACAAGGGGGATAAGGAGCAGGCCGAATGTGTAATAATTTTTCCTGACGCACGACTTGCCCCATACTTTGAACAAATCCACACGGATGCCTCGGCCCAATATGCTTGAGAATGATCCCCAGACGCCGCGCATTAACGAAGACCAGCGTTTCCGCCTGCTTATCGACGCGGTGGTCGACTACGCGATCTACATGACCGACCCCTCGGGCATCATTACCAGTTGGAACTCCGGCGCCCGGCGTTTCAAGGGTTATGAGGAAGCGGAAATCCTCGGCGAGCACTTCTCGCGCTTCTACACCGACCAGGACCGCGCCGCGGGCCTGCCGCAGCGGGCGCTGGACACCGCTATGCGTGAAGGCCGTTTCGAAGGCGAGGGCTGGCGGGTGCGCAAGGACGGCACGCTGTTCTGGTCCCATGTGGTCATCGACCCGATCATCGACAGCCAGAGTGGACAGCTGCTCGGGTTCGCCAAGATCACCCGCGACCTGACCGACCGCAAGATGGCTGAGGAAACCCTCAAGCAAAGCGAGCAGCAGTTCCGCCTGCTGGTGCAAAGCGTCACCGACTACGCCATCTACATGCTCGGTCCTGACGGCCAGGTCACCAACTGGAACCAGGGCGCGCAGCGCATCAAGGGCTATTTGCCGGCCGAAGCCATTGGCCAGAACTTCTCGATGTTCTATACCCCCGAGGATCGCGCCGCCGGTGAGCCGCAGCGAGCGCTGAGCATCGCCGCCAGCGTGGGGCGTTTCGAAAAAAAGGGTTGGCGCGTGCGCAAGGATGGCACGCGGTTCATCGCCCACGTGGTCATCGACGCCATTCGCAGCGAGACTGGAGCCCTACTGGGGTTTGCCAAGATCACCCGCGACATCACCGATGCTACACAGGCGCAACAGGCCCTTGAACAGGCCCGCGAGGCACTGTTCCAGTCGCAGAAACTGCAAGCCATCGGGCAGCTCACCGGCGGCGTCGCCCACGACTTCAATAACCTGCTGACGGTGATCCTGGGCAACCTGGAGATCGTGCGCAAGCGTCTGCCCGGCGAGCCAAAACTCACCCAGCTTCTCGACAATGCGACCCAGGGCGCATTGCGCGGTGTCTCGCTGACTCAAAGAATGCTGGCGTTTGCCCGGCGGCAGAAACTGACCTCCGAATCGGTCGAATTGTCGGCCCTGGTGCAGGGCATCAGTGGTTTGCTGCAAAGCTCGCTGGGCCCCTCGATCCACATCCAGACCCGCTTCGCCGAGGCACTGGCGCCGGTGCTGGCGGACGTCAACCAACTGGAGTTGGCCATCCTCAACCTGGCGACCAATGCCCGGGACGCCATGCCCCACGGCGGCCGTATCCTGATCGCCGCCGAGGAGCGACTTGTCACCGAGGCCGACGCGGATCCGTCGATGATACCCGGACGATACGTCTGCCTGTCGATCACCGATGAAGGCGAGGGCATGGACGAGGCGACGCTGGCCTCGGCCGTGGATCCATTTTTTACCACCAAGGGCGTCGGCAAGGGCACCGGCCTGGGGTTGTCCATGGTGCACGGCCTGGCCGAGCAGCTGGGTGGCCGGCTGATGCTCAAGAGCGAGAAGGGCGTGGGCACCTGCGCGCAATTGTGGTTGCCGGTGGCTGATACGTCGGCACCCGGCAGGGCGCCGACCCAGGCAGTCACGGCGCAGGCCGTTGATGAGTTGCTGGTGTTGGTAGTCGACGACGACAGCCTGGTGCTGACCAGCACCCGCCTGCTGATCGAGGACCTGGGGCACCGTGTTCTCTGCGCACCGTCCGGCCATCAGGCGCTGGAACTGTATGAGCGCAACCCGGACATCGACCTGGTGATCACCGACATGGCCATGCCACAGATGGACGGCGCGCAGTTGGCGAAACTGCTGCGTGCTCGGCATCCGAACCTGCCCATCATCCTCGCCACCGGTTACGCCGAACGCCTGGAGGGCTTTGCCAGCCAACTGCCACGCCTGACCAAGCCGTTCAAACAGATTGATCTGGTACAAATCATCGGGCAGACGATGAAATAAACCATGGGCCTCCGCACCTCTGGTCCATCGCCTTGAACTTGTTCGGCCGCAGCAGCTTCTAATGAGCCCGATTTGTTACCTGGCGATAGTCCACCCGATGCCCAGAATATTGACCGGCCAGACGCCGGAAGAAGAACTGACCGAACACAACGCAAAGCTGTTCGGCTCCCCCAAGGAGCGGCTGGATTTCTATCGCCGCGAGATCCAGTACGAAACCAGTATCCTCGCCAACCGAACCGATGCCTACCTGGCCGCCCAGTCGTTCCTGGTGATCGCGTTTGCCTCGTGCATGGCGAACCTGAACCCGGAGTGGGGCAAGCTGTTCACCTTGATCGTGCCGCCATTCCTGGCCTTGCTGGGGTTCTTGAGTTCACTCAATGCCTGGCCGGGTATTCACGCGGCCTACGAGATCATCGACCACTGGCATTTCAAACAGAGCGAATTGCTGCGCGCCGAGCCGGTGATGGGGCTGGTCTACGACGAGTCGCCGCTGTTCAGCGAGCGGGAGTCGACCCACAAGGGCTATCGCAAGTCGTTGTTGTTTTCGCTGCGTACGCCATGGATCTTCGCCACGTTCTGGGTGCTGTTGGGGGCGTATGCGGTGCTTATCCAAGTGACGGACCCGCTGGGCTGAGAGTCAGTCCGCTTTTTTCTGCCGCTCATACCAGGACAGGATAGGTTGGGTGCTGACCCCGTGAACCAGGATGCTCAAGGCCACCACTGAGAGCGTGAGATTGATGCACAGTTGCGCCACCTCCGGCTGCAGATCCTGGTTGAGGGTGAAGAACAGATAGAACAGGCTGCCGATGCCGCGGATGCCGAACCAGCCGATGATCAGGCGTTGCGGTCGGTCCAGCAAGCGGCCCCACGGCATTGCCAATACACTCAACGGCCGGATGACAGCGAACAGCAGGGCGCCGATCGCCAAGGCTCGCCAGTCCCAATGGGTGGCAAGCACCACCCCCAGCAGGGTGACCAGGAACACCTCCATCGCGCGCTCCACCAGGCCGCCGAACGCGAGCATGTCGCTCATCATCACCCCGGCGGCCACCTGGCCATCGTCCAGGGATTGGGTATCGCCCAGGACCGCGTCGCGAGGATCGACGGCTTCGTGGCCGACCACTGGTTGCACCAGGTGCTCTGCCGGCAGAGCATCTTCATCGGTCGATTGCACCTCGGCCTGACGCAACCCCAAGCCGGCGGCAAACACCGAGAGAAAGCCATAGGCCTGCACGGATACCGCCGCGGCGTAGGCCAGGGCGATCAGCGCCAGGGCCAGGTAATCATTGGGTGACAGGGTGCTGTCGGCGTTCCTGATGCGCATCGACAGGGTCAGCTTGCCAATCCCCCGTCCCATCCAGTAACCAATCAGCAAGCCCGCCGGCACGGCCCACAAGACATGACGCAGCGTCCATTCGCCGAGAAAGCCGATGCCGTCTTCGCGCAGCATCAACAGCCCGAGGATCACGAAGGGAAAGGCCGAGCCGTCGTTCAAGCCGGCTTCACCCGACAGGCCGAAACGGACCCGGTCGTCATCCCGCGCATCGTTGACCTGAACCAGCGCCGCCAGCACCGGGTCGGTGGGCGCCAGGATCGCGGCAATCAACATCGACACGCCCCAACCGAGGCCAAACAGGTAATGCAAGGCCAGGCACAGGCCAGCGATGGACAGCATCATCACCGGACCGGCCAGCCCATAGGCGACGCGCCAGGCCCGGTTCTTGAAGCGCAGGCGCAGCTTGAGGCCGCTGACGAACAACGAGAACACCACGGCGATTTCCGTGAGGTGCTCCATCCACACCGAGGATTCGGTGATGTCCAGCTTCAGCAAGCCCAACCCCGCCGGGCCAATCGCAACGCCCAGCACCAGGCACATCGCCGACGTGGTCACCGGCATCCAGCGCAGGTAGGACGAGGTGAGGGCCAGGGTCAACAACACGGCACCGAGCACCGCTACCCATATCGTGAAAATCATGTTTGCTCCTTGGGTAGTGTCCTGTATTGGCGGGTGCACACGCTTGTGCTGATCAGCGCAACGCTGCGTGGCGAGGGAGCTTTATCCGAAGGATGACTCCCAGCATTCGAGGGGCGAAGCGAAGCGAGGGTTCCCACCAAAACGCCACGACCCCGTTTATCCGGCTGCCGGTCAAGCCAAGGGAATTTTTCGTGCTTCTCGGTGCTCTGCAACAGAAGAGACGTTCTGATTCAGCGTCCTGCCAAGAACCGAAGAGGCCCTTATGACTGCGCTGACACTCCTCCAATCCCGGCCCGCCACTGCCCATCCCGTCATGGATACGGGGCAGGTGCGCCAATGCTATGAACGGCTGCTTCATGGCCCTGACAATGACGACAAACAAGCCGTCGCCCACGCCTTTCTCCAACAATGCATCGGCCAGGCCAAGGCATTGCCCCAGGAAACGCCCGACGATCCCCAGGCCCTGCAAGCCTGGGTCGAAGCCCACAGCGCCGGGGTGGCCCGGCAATACGCCGATTACCTGGAACGGCGCAAAAGTGGCGGCCCACGGGAATTCTTCGGCAGCAAGGCCCACGCCCTGTACTTCCTGCAGGCCGTGGCCCCGACCAAACTGGTTGACGGCGCCTGGCTGTACGGCGTGCTCAAGCACTGGCACGACCACCGTTTCGACGGTTTGGTGTGCACTTATCTGGAGGAGTTGGGCGACGGTCATCCCGCGCAGAACCACGTGGTGATCTACCGCAAGCTGCTCGCCGAACACGGCCTGGTGGATGCGCCCGACATCGACGATGAACGCTACCTGCAAGGCGCGGTGCAACTGGCGCTGGGTTACGCGGGCGACGAGTACCTGCCCGAAGTCATCGGCTACAACCTGGGTTACGAGCAGCTGCCGCTGCACCTGTTGATCAGCGCCTACGAGCTGACCGAACTGGACATCGATCCGTACTATTTCACCCTCCACGTGACCATCGACAACGCCAGCACCGGCCACGCCCAAAAGGCCGTGCAAGCGCTGATGCAACTGATGCCGATGGAAGCCGACCGCGAGTCGTTCTGGCAGCGGGTCAGCCTGGGTTATCGTCTCAATGACCTTGGACAGGGCAGCCGGGCAATCATCGAATCATTCGACCTCTACCGTGAAGTGCTGGAGATGCTCGAACGCAAGCGTCCGTTCGGCCAGCACATGCATTCCGACTACTGCAAGTTCGAAGGCAAGACCGTCAACCAGTGGCTGTCGGCGCCGGGGCAACTGGAAGGCTTTCTGGAAGCGATGCAGAACAAGGGCTGGATCAAGCGTCACCAGGATCCACAGGACAGTCGTTTCTGGACCCTGATCGAAGGCGCCGGTGCGGCGATGTTCGGCGTGTTCAGCCCGTACGAGAAGCAACTGCTGCACGACTGGATCGCCGGCGACTGGTTGAAGGACAGCGCACGCAGCAGCCCGCGCCGTAGCCAGGGCGCGACCAGCGAGCCGCAGACACCGGTTGAAGACCCCGATGTGCAGAACCTGCAACGGACGCTGCGCAGCCAGTCGCCCGACGAGCAGTTGCAGACGTTGATGCCGTGGCTCTCGGCCCGTTGCCACAGCCATCCGGCCGGGCTGCTGGCGACGCGTCGGTTCATCGAACTCAAATCCGCTGTTCGCTAGGGAGCGCTGCATGAATCAGGAAGAACGCCTGTCCGAATCCGACCTGGCGCTGTTGCAGCTGGGCCGCCGCTTGCAAGCCGACGGCTATCGCTTCATCACCCCGACGCCGCTGACCCATGAACGGATCAACCAGCGACCCGGTAATGAACGTGCCAAGACCCTGCGCGATGTGTTCGGCTGGTCACGGCCGTTTGCACCGGGACTGATTTCGGCCGATGAGCAGCGCCAGTTGCAAGCAGCCGAAGTGCTGGAGCTGCACGATGGCCTGCTGCGCAGCCGGGTCCGTTGGTCGAGCCTGGACGGTTTGTTGTTTGCTCATTCGCAGTTCCCCACCGAGGCCAGCGACGCGGTGTTCTTTGGACCGGACAGCTACCGGTTCGCCCAACTGATCCATACCCATCTGCAACAGAGCTTCACCGCCGTGCACCGTGCGGTGGACATCGGCTGCGGTGCCGGCGTCGGCGCAATCGTGATTGCCCGGGCCCGACGCGAGGCCCAGGTGCTGGCGCTGGACATCAATCCGCTGGCCTTGCGCCTGACGGCGGTGAATGCCGCGCTTGGCGAAGTGGCCAATGTCGAGATTGCCCGCAGCGACGTACTCCAGGATGTCGAGGGTGACTTCGACCTGATCGTCGCTAACCCGCCGTACATGGCCGACCCGTCGGAGCGTGCCTATCGCCACGGCGGCGGGGCGCTGGGCGCCGGCCTGTCGTTGCGGATTGTCGAGCAGGCCTTGCCGCGGCTCACCCCGGGCGGCTCGCTGGTGCTCTATACCGGTGTGGCGATGATCGAGGGTCGTGACCCGTTCCTGGAAGCCCTGGCGCCGTGGCTCGACTCGGCGGAGTTTGGCTGGACCTACAAGGAACTGGACCCGGACGTGTTCGGCGAGGAGCTGCTGACGCTGGGTTACCAGGACGTGGAAAGGATCGCCGTGGTGGCGTTGGTCGTAACCCGCATCGGCGCGGGTATCGGAGGGATTGTCGATGAACAGGCGTCTGAAGTTCGGCATTGAAGAGGAATACTTCGTCACCGACCTGCAAACCCGGTGCATGCCCACCCAGCCGCCTGTCGAGGCAGTGGCGGCCTGCAGGGCTGAACTGGGCGAGCATTTTGCCCACGAAATGTTCCAGAGCCAGGTCGAGATGGCCTCGCCGATCTTGCGCAGCCTGCCCGAGGCCGCAGACTACCTGAGCCAGGTGCGTAGCGGGCTGACCCGGCGCCTGGCGCCGTTTGGCCTGGGCCTGCTCAGCGCCGGCTCCCATCCGATGGCCACCCCGGGGTTGCAGCCCACCGATGAACTGCATTTCCAGCAGCTGTTCGATGATTACCAGCGGGTGGCACGGCGCAGCGTGTTGTCGGGCCTGCACGTGCATGTCGAGGTGCCGGTCGATCGCGACCGGGTGCGAGTAATGAACGAGGTCTTGCCCTGGTTGCCGATGCTGCTGGCACTGAGTGCTTCGTCGCCGTTCTGGAATGGCGCCTACACGGGCTTCAACAGCTATCGCCAGGTCGCGTGTGATGAATGGCCGCGCATGGGCATACCGGAGTTTTTCGAGGACGAATCGGCATTCGCCGGCTACGTCAGCCTGCTCACGCGCACCGGGTCGATCCGTCAGCCCAGCGATTGCTGGTGGGTGCTGCGCCCGTCCTCGCGCTATCCGACGCTGGAGCTGCGCATTTGCGATGCCTGTCCGCGGGTTGAGGATGTCTTGTGCCTGGTCTCGCTGTTTCGCTTGATGGTGGCCCATGCCATCGACCAGCCTCAACCGGGCGCCGCCTACAGCCTGGCCTCGCACTGGATCCTCAAGGAAAACCGCTGGCGGGCCAAGCGCCACGGCATTCTCGCCGAGTTCATCGTCGAGGGGCAGGAACAGCCGATGCTCATTGGTGAGTGGCTGACCCTGGCCGAGCAGACCTTCGGTGAGACCGCCGCTGCTTTGGGTTGCCTGGAGGTGTTCAAGCCGGCCCGGCGCATTGTCCAGGAAGGCACCAGCGCCGACCGCCAGGTCGTGCTCTATGAACAAGGGCTGTTGTTGGGCGACTCCACCGAGCAGGCCTTGAGCCGGGTGGTCGATCAACTGGTGTCGGAGAGCGCCGGGCTGCCGG
Source organism: Pseudomonas fluorescens (assembly GCF_018614775.1). Taxonomy (GTDB): domain Bacteria; phylum Pseudomonadota; class Gammaproteobacteria; order Pseudomonadales; family Pseudomonadaceae; genus Aquipseudomonas; species Aquipseudomonas fluorescens_BY. Next base: position 91,575 of record NZ_JAGGOF010000044.1, on the reverse strand, counting down.
TGGCCGACCCGACGCTGCAACACGTCGCAGGTGGACAATGACCAGCAAGACCCTTGATGACTACAACCGCATGCGCGATTTCAACGCCACCTCGGAACCGGCGGCGAAGCGCTCGCGCAAGTCGACTAAAGCCAGCCACGCCTTGCAGTTCTGCATCCAGAAGCACGATGCCTCGCGGTTGCATTACGACTTTCGCCTGGAGCTGGACGGTGCGCTCAAGAGCTGGGCGGTGCCCAAGGGGCCGTCGCTGGACCCCAAGTCCAAGCGCCTGGCCGTGCACGTCGAAGACCATCCGCTGGACTACGCCACGTTCGAAGGCAACATCCCCGAAGGCCACTACGGTGCCGGCGATGTGATTGTCTGGGATCGCGGCGTGTGGATTCCCCAGGGCGATCCCCATGAGGCGTATGGAAAAGGCCGGCTCAAGTTCGAGCTGCAAGGCGAAAAGCTCGCCGGCTTGTGGAACCTGGTGCGCACCCATATGCCCGGCAAGCAGGAGCAGTGGTTCCTGATCAAGCATCAGGACGAGGCGGCCCGCCCAGAAAGTGAATACGACGTGGTAAAAGCCGAGCCGGACAGCGTATTGAGCGACCGCACCCTGGTACCCCGGCAACGGGGCAAAACCGCTGCGGCGAAGGCTGTAAAAAAGCCCGAGAAAGCGGCCAAGCCCAAACCAGCGAAAAAGAGTGCTAAAACCACCCTCAATGGCGCGGTGGCCGGGCCGATCCCGGAAACCCTCAAGCCGGAACTGGCGACGCTGGTGGAGAGCGCGCCGGACGGCGACTGGCTCTACGAAATCAAGTTTGACGGCTACCGGGTCATGGCGCGGATCGAAGGCGGCGATGTCCGCCTGATCACCCGCAACGGTCATGACTGGACTCACAAACTGCCCCGGCAAGCCGAGGCCCTGGCGGCGCTGGGACTGGAATCGGCCTGGCTCGACGGCGAAATGGTGGTCGCCAATGAACAGGGCGTGCCGGATTTCCAGGCCTTGCAGAATGCCTTCGACGCCGGCAGCAGCGGCCAGATCGCCTATTACCTGTTCGACCTGCCGTACCTCAACGGCATGGACTTGCGCAAAGTGCCGGTGGAAGAGCGGCGCACCGCGCTCGCGGCCGTACTGAAGGGCAACGACAGCGCCTTGTTGCGGTTTTCCGACGCCTTTGAAGAAACCCCCGAAGCGCTGCTCAACAGCGCCTGCCAGATGCAGATGGAGGGCCTGATCGGCAAGCGCATGGGCAGCGCCTATACGTCCCGGCGCAGCAGTGATTGGATCAAGCTCAAGTGCAAGAATCGCCAGGAATTCGTGGTGGTCGGCTTCAGCGAACCCAAGGGCGCCCGCAATGCCTTTGGCGCCTTGCTGCTGGGGCTGCACGACGCCGACAGCGGCGAGTTGCGCTATGCCGGCAAGGTCGGCACCGGCTTCAACGAAACGACCCTCAAGAGCATCCACCAGCAGTTATTGCCGCTGGAGCGAAAGAAAGCTGCCGTGGTCAATCCGCCCACCGGCTATGAAGCCAAGGGCGTGCACTGGCTTGAGCCAACGCTGCTGGCTGAAGTCGCGTTCGCCGAGATGACCAAGGAAGGCTCGGTGCGCCACGCCGTGTTCCAGGGCTTGCGCAACGATAAACCGGCCAAGGCCATCACCCAGGAGGTGGCGAAACCTGTGAAAAAAAATGCTGCAACCACCGAGAAAACTCCCGCCAAGGCAAACGCTGAGGCCAAGCCAGCACCGGCCAAACCCAAGGCGAAAGCCAAGACCAAGGCCAGCAATACACCGGCCCTGGAGGGCAAGGTGCGCATCACCCATCCGGAGCGGGTCATCGACGCCAGCAGCGGAACCACCAAGCTGCAACTGGCCGAGTACTACGCCAGTGTCGCCGAATTCATCCTGCCGGAACTGGCTGATCGCCCGGTTGCGCTGGTGCGGGCGCCGGATGGCATCGCCGGCGAACTGTTCTTCCAGAAAAACGCCGAGCGTCTGGCGATTCCCGGCATCACCAGCCTGGGCAAGGAGGTCACCGGGCATCCGGTGATGCTCATCAACAATCCCGAAGCGTTGATCGGTGCGGTGCAGATGAGCACCGTGGAACTGCACACCTGGAACGCGACGACGGTGGACCTGGACAAGCCTGACCGCTTTGTCCTCGACCTCGACCCGGACCCGGCGCTGCCGTGGAAAAGCATGGTGGAAGCGACGCAACTGACCCTGTCGGTGCTCGATGAATTGGGGCTCAAGGCGTTTCTCAAGACCAGTGGCGGCAAGGGCATCCACATTGTCGTCCCGCTGACCCGCAAGTTGGGTTGGGACGAGGTCAAGGATTTCAGCCACGCCATCGTCAGCCACATTGCCAAGCTGTTGCCGGATCGCTTTTCAGCGGTGTCGGGGCCGAAGAATCGGGTCGGGCGGATCTTCATCGATTACCTGCGTAACGGCCTGGGCGCCACCACGATCTGCGCCTACGCTGCGCGCACCCGGGAAGGGCTGCCGGTGTCGGTGCCGATCTATCGGGAGGAAATGGCCGAGCTCAAGGGTGCCAACCTGTGGAATGTGCACAATGTTCACGAGCGGCTGGCGGACGTGGGGCATGAGCCCTGGGCGGACTTGAAGAAAACCCGTCAGAGCATCACCGCGGACATGCGGCGTAGAGTCGGTATGAAGAAAACGGCCAAATAGCCTCAGGCCGGTCAACCGAAGCTCAAATGGCAACAAACCTGCGGCAGTCAAGACCTGTGGGAGCAAAGCTTGCTTGCGATCAGACGGTGCCAGTCGACGATGATGTTGGCTGGGCCGCCGCCATCGCGAGCAAGCTTTGCTCCCACAGGTGTCCATAGTGCACCGGTGTATGGCTTGGGCCAGGAACCTCTCTGTGCGCCTGGCCACCCGCGTATGCGCCGATCAACCCACCGGAACCCGCAGATACTCAGGCTGCAAGACGTTGAACCAGAGCAAGATCATCTCCACCAGAATCGTCACCAACACCAGCAGACCGACGCCCCAGACGCAGGCCGAATAGAGCAGGCCTTGTTCCTTCTTGAGGCTCATGAACCGGGGCAGGCCGACGAACAGCAGGAACGTCGAATACGCCGAGGCGGCCAGCAGCACGATGATCGCCAGCCAGCGACTCGGGTACAGCCCGGAAAGTCCGGCGAGGAAGTACGGCGTGGCGGTGTAGGCGGCGAAGCCGATGCACTGGTTGAGGCTCGGACGGGCGTCAAAGGTGCGGGACATCCAGCGAATGAACACCCCCATCAGCACCACGCCAGCGACGATGGTCAGGTACAGCAATACGCACAGCTGCAAGGCACTGGCCTGGGTGAGGCGCACGGTTTCGTTTTCCGCCAGGCTCCAGCCGGTCCAGGTAATCCCGATGAACAGGCACACCGCAGGAATCAGGGCCAGCAACAGCAGGTGGGCCAGGTAGTGACGTGGATGAGCTTGCTCCTCTTCGCGTATTTCCTTCCAGGCGAATTCAGGGTGGGTGAACAGTTTGACGAAAAGTGCCGACATGACGACCTCCTGATCGAGACAGCCTCAGCGTGAGGCCCTGAAAATTTGAGGTACGTCATCGACCCGAGGTTTCATTTATTTGAGGCCGACGTGCCGCAGCGCAATCCGAAGGAATGAATCAATCCGCCAGGGGTCAACCCATCAGCATCCCTGAAGGACTGTTTGCCATGACTGTTGCCCAGACTACCGTTGATTATCTGCGTGAACACGACCTGCGGCTGACCACTGCCGAATCCTGCACCGCCGGCAAGATCGTCACGTTGCTGGCGGAAATACCCGGCAGCGGGTCGCTGATCGAAAGCGGCTACGTGGTGTACTCCCCCGAGGCCAAGCAGCGGCTGCTGGGCGTCCGCTCCCGGACCATCGATACGTTCAACCTCACCAGTCGCGAAGTGGCCGAGGAAATGGCCCTGGGCGCGCTGCACGATGCCAACGCCAGCGTGGCGGTGGCCACCACCGGCATCCTCGGGCCGGACGACATGGATGGCATTCCCGCCGGCACCGTCTGCTTTGCCTGGGCTTTCCAGATGGCGGGCAAACGGGCGTTGTTCAGCCGCATGGAGCGTTTCTTCGGCAGTCGCAACCAGGTGCAATTGCTCGCCACCGAGCACGCGCTGCGGCAATTGCGGTACTTCCATCAACGCGCCCTGGCGGGTGAGTGCAGGTAGGGGGATGCCATGACCCGGCACAGCGAACCAGAGGATTTTCACAGCCGTGAATTTCCGGTGCGTGAAGACATGGCCTATCAGCTCAAGGTCTGGCGCTTCGAGCGGGTGGGTTGGTACGTGCTGGTCTTATTGGTGATCCTGACCTTGCTCGGGCTGTTTTCCCGTGGTCCCTTGAGCTCCCGTGACGTACAGAGCCGTGATGGAACGTTGGGCGTCGAGTACGAAATGTTCCACCGTAACGGCTCTGACAACCCGATGATCATTCACCTCGAGGGTCCCCCGAACGCCGTGCTCGAAGTCGAGCTGGGCGGTGATTGGCTCGAAGGTTTCAATGTCGAGGCGTTGCAGCCCCAGCCGTTACGCTCGGCCGGTGCGGGCAAGGGCATGAAATTCTGGGTCCAGGCGGATGCCCAGGGGCAGGCCAATCTTTATCTGTCCGTACTCGGCACGGGGCTGGGAACTTACCACAGCCGCATCGCCATGCCCGGTGGCGCCGCAGTCAGTTTCGATCAATTCATTTTCCCTTAGGTGACCTATGGATTCCGTGCTGCGGGCCGCCGCGATCTACCTGGCGTTGCTGGTGCTGTTCAAAATCGCCGGGCGCCGTTCGCTGGCGGAAATCACCACCTTCGATTTCGTGCTGCTGATGATCATCGGCGAGGCGACCCAGCAGGCGCTGCTGGGGGATGATTTCTCCCTGACCAATTCGCTGATGGTGATCGTCACGCTGATTGCCATCGACGTCGGCCTGTCGCTGCTCAAGCTGCGCTCCAGGCGAGTGTCGCAACTGATTGACGGCGGGCCGACCATCATTGTCGAGGACGGCCGCATCCTTCGCGGCCGGATGCGCCATGCACGGTTGGTGGAGGAAGACATCATGGAAGCGGCGCGCTCGAGCCAGGGCATCGAGACCCTGGACCAGATCAAGTTTGCGATCATCGAGCGCAACGGCAAAATTTCGGTGATTGCCAAGGAGTGAGGGTAATTCAAAATAATCAAGCGCTTTTGTGGCGAGGGAGTAAGCTCCCTCGCCACGGGTAGGCCTCTGGTTTATAGGATCGGTTTGCCGCCCGTGATCCCATACCGCGAACCGGAGATGTAGCTGGACTCATCCGAGGCCAGCAGCACATAGATCGGCGCCACTTCCACCGGCTGCCCGGGCCGGCCCAGCGGGGTCTGGGAGCCGAAGTTCTGCACCTCTTCCTCGGGCATCGTCGCCACGATCAATGGCGTCCAGATCGGCCCCGGCGCCACGCTGTTCACCCGGATGCCCTTGGGCCCGAGCATCTGCGCCAGGCCACCGGTGAAATTGGCGATGGCGCCCTTGGTGGTGGCGTAGGCCAGCAGCGTCGGCTTGGGCATGTCGGAGTTGACCGAACTGGTGTTGATGATCGAGCCCCCGGCCTTCATGTGCGGAACGGCGGCCTGGCAGATCCTGAACATCGAGGTGATGTTGATATCGAAGGTGCGCACCCATTCCTCGTCGGGAATCTCTTCGAGGGTTTCGTGGGTCATCTGGAAGGCGGCATTGTTGACGAGGACGTCGATCTGCCCGAAGCGTGCGACGGTTTCATTGACCACTTTGTAGCATTGGGCCTTGTCTGCCAGGTCACCCGGCAGCAACAGGCATTGACGACCCGCCTGCTCGACCCAGCGCGCGGTTTCCCGGGCATCTTCATGCTCATCCAGGTACGAAATCGCCACGTCAGCGCCCTCACGGGCGAAGGCAATCGCCACGGCGCGACCGATGCCGCTGTCGGCGCCGGTGATCAGGGCGATCTTGTTGGCCAGACGGCCAGAACCTTGGTAACTCTGCTCGCCACAATCCGGGTAAGGGTCCATTTTTTTCTGGGAGCCGGGTACGGGCTGGCTTTGTTTCGGGAAAGGCGGGGTAGGGTAGTCGACCATGATGGTTCTCCATGCAAGTGGGGTTGCGATGGAGGGTGGACTTCAGGCCTTCGGGCAGAGTTCGGTTGGATTGGCCGGATGGTCGATGAGCGTGCGACGCGACTCGCAAAGCCTGACCGCTTCCATGGCACCGCTGCCATGGCGAAGGAGCTTACTCCCTCGCCATGGAATGATCAGCCCAGGGCCTTGAGACTACGCTCCATCCGCGAAATCCCTTCCTCCAGCAACGCTCGTGGGCAGCCGAAGTTCAGGCGCACGAACTGGCCGGCGTCGTCGCCAAAATCCAGCCCGGCGCTCAGGCCGACCTTGGCTTCCTTGAGGAAAAATCCTTGAGGGTCATCCAACCCCAGCGCCGAACAATCCAGCCAGGCCAGGTAGGTGCCCTGGGGGACGGTCATGGTGATGCCCGGCAGGCGGGTGTTGACCGCATCGACCAGGTAATCGCGATTGGCTTGCAGGTACGCCTTCAAGGCTTCGAGCCACGGTCCTGCTTCGCTGTAGGCCGCGCGAGTCGCTTCCAGGCCCAGGGCGTTGACGCTGTCGACCATCCCGGACCGGGCGCCGTTGACCCGCTCGCGCAACGTGGCGTCCTGGATGATGGCGAACGAGGTCTTCAAGCCGGCGATGTTGTAGGCCTTGCTGGCGGACATCAGGGTGATGGTGCGCGCGGCAATCGCCGGGCTGAGGGAGGCCGTCGGAATGTGCACGCGGCCGTCGAAGCACAGGTCGGCATGGATCTCGTCGGAGATGATCCAGGCGTCCTGCTCCAGGCAAATCTGCGCCACGGCCTGCAGTTCTTCCCGGCCAAAGACCTTGCCCAACGGGTTGTGAGGATTGCTCAGCAACAGCGCACCGCCGCCCTGCAGGGCTTCACGCAGCGCGCCCAGGGGCGTATGGAATTCGCCGTTCAACGCGTTGAACGCCAGCTCTACCTTGTTCAGTTGCCAGTGAGCCGGCGCGTTGCGCAGCGGCGGGTAGTTGGGCACCTGCACCACGACATTCTGCCCGGGCGCCACCAGCGCGTGCAGGGCCATGTTGAAGCCCGGCTCAACGCCCGGCAGGAAGACAATCTGCTGGGGCTCGACACGCCATGCGTACTTGTCCCACAGGTCGGCCACGACCGCCGCGCGAAGGCTGTCCTGGGCCACGCTGTAGCCCAGCATCGGGTGTTCGAGGCGCTTGTGCAGCGCATCGATCACCACCGGCGGGGCAGGGAAGTCCATGTCCGCCACCCACATCGGCAGCACATCGGCCGGGTAGCGGCTCCACTTGGTGCTACCGGTACCGTGGCGCTCGAACAGCGTGTCGAAATCGAAAGTCATGGTCGTTCCATCAGTCAGGAGTGAGATGGGGGCCATGATAAAGCAAAGAGCCAGGAGAAAAAGACGAACCTGTAGAGTGGGTCGTCGCGCCGGACCTGGTGCGTGGAAAGTTCAAGCCCCGTCCTGTGACGCAGTTCTTACAACTGGATTGAAAGGTTGGGCGCGTTGTCGCGGCAGCGCCGCCGTTGCCGCTACTACCTGCAGGACGCCCAGCCCCGCTGATCCGTCATTTTTTGCGAGCAAGCCCTCTGCGATCCTGTGGGAGCAAGGCGTTCCCGCGATGGCATCGGCCCATTCAAACCCAGGTAGTAAATTTCCTCCCACGCGCTAACATTTGCGATCGCTTACCCACCCTGGATTGTTTCTCATGAAATCGCGCCTGCTTGCAGCCAGCCTGTTGCTCTTCTGCTCCCTGACCCACGCCGCCGAACCCTCACCGGTTCCAAAAGCCCTGGAGGAGCAGATCGGGCATCTGGTGGCGCTGCTCAAAGACAGCTATGCCACCGGCTACCCAGAGGCGGCAATGGCCCAGACGCTGAATATCGGCGAGGACAGCGAGGTCACGCTTGCAGTGTTTACCGTTGAAGGTTTCGGTGCTGGCAACAACTACAGCCAATACCTGGCTGCCTTCACCCCCGAAGAGAACGAAGAAGGCGTGCTGCATTACAGCCTGCTGGACGTCGTGCGCATCGGCGGCGATAGCTGGCGGTCGATCGACAAACTGAATGCCAGACTGGTCAGCGACCCGGCGGGCGAGCAAACCCTGATCGACATTCCGGCGATGGAAAATACCGACGACGATGCACCGAACTTTCCAAGCAAAGCCAGCGTCATCCACCTGTCCCTGGAAGGTTCCCAGTCACCGCGGCTGGTCGAGATCAAGTAAGGCGGCAAATAGGCTTGCTCCCCCAGGTCAACGCTTCAGCGCTATTGCAGCGGCACATACACATCCGTCTGCCAATGACTCTTCGGCGTTTCGGGATAGACGCTCAGGTATTCGAAGAACAGCGGTTCATCACGCAGCTCCTCGCCGCTGGCGGGCAGCCAGTCGCGGTAGATCGGATAGATCGTTTCACCGATGTGATCCGGCGAGCCCGAATGGCGCACCACGACGTAGCGGCCACCGGCAATGACGATCTCGCGAACGCCCTGTTCGTTGGGCGCCACGGCCTCGTGAATTTCGCCGCAGATGGCGAAGCGGAATGCGTGCGCCGGTGTCGTGTCAGGGTTGCTGTAGGGAATGCCGAACGTGCGGCTCGATGCCACGGGCGATTGCCCGCTCTGCATGCGCCACTCGATGAATGTGCGCACGCTCTCGTCGACCAGCCCGGGTGGACCGCAGTGCTCAAGCGCGGCGACTCTGAGTTCAGCACGTTGCACAATGTTTACTTGCATGATGATGGTCCTTGAAAAATGAGGGATGGCGAACACCGCATTCCAGACCTGCCAGTTCGGTGCCTTGCGAAAAGCGCTGGGTGCCATGCCGAACGCGCGCCTGAATGCCCGGCTGAAGGCCTCGGGACTGTCAAAGCCGGCACCGAGTGCGGCGTCCAGTACCGAGCAAATTGCGTCGCCAGCCAGCCGATGGGCTGCTTGTCGCAATCTCATCAGTTGCACATAGCGCGAGACGGGCACGCCGACGAACGCGGTGAACTGTCGGTGGAAGTGAAACGCCGAAAAGTTCGCCACGCGGCTCAGCGTGTTCACCGACAAGTCACCATCGAGGTTGGCCTCGATGTAGGCAAGGACGGTGTTGAAACGCGTCAGGTAGGCGTGATGGGGCGGCAGGTCAGGCACTGGAAGAACACTCCTGGAAGTACGGTCGGCAATAGAGTCGACGATAACGGCATGGCGCTGCCTAGCCGTGTTTGCTCAGGGCATCCGGTGGTTTCAAACCTTCGACCAGGCACTCCAGCACGGCACGAACCCTGGGCAGTGCCTGTCGGCTCTTGATCCAGGCCAGATTGATCGCATGACCCTCGGCGGCCAGGTGGGGCAGCACTTCGATCAATGTGCCGTCGTCGAGCTGTTGCTTGATCAACCAGGACGGCAGTTGCGCAATACCGCAGCCCGCCGAAACCGCCTTCACCAACGCTTCGCCGTTGCCCACCACGAGTTGGGCGGGCACCTGGCGGCGCAGGGTGGCGCCGGGACGGTTGACGGCGAACGTCCACGGGCTGGTTTTACCGTCCACCCAGCCGTAGGCGATGCAGGCGTGATGCTCCAGGTCGCTGTCGGTCAACGGGACGCCACGCTGGGCCAGATACGCCGGTGAGGCGCAGAAGGTGTGCCATTCCCTGCCCAGGTCACAATGCCCCACGGTATCGGGCCAGACGTCCGGGCTACCGATTCGCACGACAACGTCGACCCCCGCCTGGAAGGGGTCAATGAGGCCGTCCGAGAAAGAAATGTGCGGGACCAGCAGCGGGTGCGTCTGGGCGAAACGCAGCAGCAGTGGCAGCACCTGGGCACGGCCGAAAGCACCTGGCAGGTCGATTCGAACCCGGCCCCGTGGCTCGTTGTGCTCGGCCTGTAGCGCAAGCTCCGCCTCTTCGAGGTCGGCGAGTACGCCTGTGCAAGTACGATAGAAAGCCGCGCCCGCGTCGGTCAGCGAAAAGCTGCGAGTGGTGCGATGGATCAGCCGCACCCCAAGGCGACTCTCCAGGCGCGCGATACTTTTACTGATTGCTGATGCCGTCAGATTCATTTTCTCGGCCGCGGCCTTGAAGCTTCCAAGCTGCGCGACACAGACTAATACGTCGATTCCTTTCAAGCGTTCCGAGGAGAACATGGCGGCCTCGTATTCATGAATTAAATTCTGTCCAGTCAATAAAAAACATCATAAATCATCAGCTGATTCAACAGTAAGCTGGCTTCGCACGCAGCAACGCTGGCGATGCGTTCATCTCGTGAAAACAATCGGTAAGAGGCAAGGATGCTGGTCAAGCTGAAAAACTACCCCCGGACGGTCAACCTGCTGCTGTGCGCATCGCTGATGCTGACCCTGGCTCGCGCGATCACCTTGCCGTACCTGGTGATCTACCTGTCGATCAGCTTCGGATTGAACGTCGCCGAGACAGGCCTGGTCATTGGCAGCACGCTGATCATCGGGTCGTTGCTGAGCCTGTACGGCGGTTTTCTCGTGGACAACCTGTCCAGCTACCGGCTCATCCTGGGTTTCAGCGCGCTATTCGGCGTCGGTTTCCTGGGGGCGTTTCTAAGCCGTGATATCGGCGTGTTCTTTGTTTGCCTGGTGGTGGTCAACCTGGCGTATGCCGTTATCGACATCGCCGCCAAATCGGCGTTTGGCAGCCTGCTTCCCGTCGCCGAGCGCAGCGAAGCATTTTCGATCAAGTACACCCTGACCAACATCGGCTATGCCGTCGGCCCGTTCCTGGGGGCAGGGTTGGCGAAGCTCGCCATCAGCCTGCCGTTTCTCTGCTCGGCCGGGTTGGCCACGGTCTTTTTGCTGGTCTACTTCACGTTGGCGGATAAAGGCCTGGTGGTCGCCACTGTGCCCCCGCCGCGCACGCCGTTCCTGAACGTAGGCAAGCTGCTGTTGCGTGATTACCGACTGGTCTGCTTCACCCTGGGCGGGGTGCTGAGCGCAGTCGTCTTCGGCCAGTTCACCGCCTATCTTTCCCAGTACCTGATGGTGACGATGACCGCCGAGGCGACTTACCGGATCATCAGCATCGTGGTGGCGACGAACGCGTTGACGGTGATCAGCTTGCAATACGTCATCGGCCGCCGGGTGTCCCATGAACATTTGAAGCTGTGGTTGGCGGGCGGCCTGAGCCTGTTTATCGTGGGGCTGGCAGGCTTCGCCTTGTCGACCACGACCGTGTCCTGGGTGATCGCCATGGCGATTTTCACGGTGGGAGAAATCATCGTGTTCCCTGCCGAATACATGTTCATCGACAACATCGCCCCCAACCATCTGCGGGGCATGTACTACGGCGCCCAGAACCTCAGCAACCTGGGTGGTGCGCTAGGGCCGGTGTTGTGCGGAGTGGTGCTGGCAACCCAGCCGGCCCACGCCATTTTCTACATGCTCGGGCTCTTCGTCATGGCCGGTGGGGCGTTGTACTACCTGGGCGCCTCCATTGCGGTCAGCCGATGATCGAGAACGCAGAAGGCGATGAGCGAGCCTGACTTCAGGCTGGAAACTATCCCGCCCAGCGCGTTGCCCAAAGCAGTTCAAGCCGTCGCTGCCCGAGGAAGCCTGATGGACAATCCGAAGCTCATTCACCACGGTGCGCATGAAGGTGTCACCGGCTCGTGCCATCAGGTCTGGATGGACGATACCTACAGCCTGCTGATCGACTGCGGCCAGTTCCAGGGCGAGGACGAAGGGCCGGGCGCAAGCGACGCGCTGGGCCTGGATTTTTCCATCGAGGGCATCAAGGCCCTGATCGTCACCCATGTTCACATTGATCATGTCGGGCGTATCCCGAATTTGCTGGCCGCGGGTTTCGAAGGACCGATCCTGTGCAGCGAGCCTTCGGCGCGGCTGTTGCCGATAGTGCTGGAAGATGCGTTTCGCCTGTCCATCAGCCGCGATCAGGAACAGTTGGAGCGTTACCTCAAGGTGGTGGAGCAGCGCATCATCGCCTTGCCCTACGGCAACTGGTTCACTCTGCACGAAGCCGATCGGGACGGTTGCAAAGTGCGCCTGCAACCGGCCGGGCACGTACTGGGTTCGGCCTATGTCGAACTGGAGCTGAGTGACGCCGCAGGGGCCGGCAGGCGCGTTGTATTCAGCGGCGACCTGGGCGCCCCCCATTCACCGATCCTGCCCGACCTGGTGCCGCCCGAGCGGGCGGACCTGTTGATTTTGGAAAGCACCTACGGCGATCGCCGTCATGAAGACCGTGCCCATCGCCGCGAGCGCTTGCTGGCGGCCATCGAGCAGGCATTGGCGGACCAGGGGACGGTGTTGATCCCCTCCTTCAGCATCGGCCGCACCCAGGAGTTGCTGTATGAACTGGAAGAGATCCTGCACGAGAAAGGCGAGCCAGAGACCTCCCGCGAACCCGGGATGCCCGTCAAGGCTGGCGGCCCCGATATCGATTGGCCGCAGATTCCGATCATTCTCGACTCACCGCTCGCCGGCCAGTTCACCCGCACCTACAAGGAGTTGCAAGGCTTCTGGGATGAGGATGCCCGCCAACGTCTGGAAGAGGGTCGCAAGCCGTTGTCCTTCAAGCAGTTGATCACGGTCGACAGCCACGAGGAACACCTGCGTATCGTCGAGCACCTGACCGAAACCGCTCGACCGGCGATTGTGATTGCCGGAAACGGCATGTGCTCGGGCGGCCGCATCGTCAACTACCTGAAGGCCATGCTCGGTGATCCCCGGCACAACATCGTGTTCGTCGGCTATCAGGGCAAGGGAACGCCAGGCCGTGAAATCATGACCCACGGGCCGGATGGCGGCTTTGTGATGCTGGACGGCTGCCGCATTGACATTCGTGCCGGTGTCGACAGTGTCGGCGGCTATTCGGCCCACGCCGACCAGGCGGATCTGGTGGGTTTCGTCACCCGGATGAAGGCATGGCCCAGGGAAATCCGCCTGATCCATGGCGAGGAGCAGGCCAAGCAGCGGCTGGCCGAGGTGCTGGAGGCGCGCTACCGGGAGGCGGGGAAGCAAGGGCACATCCGTATTCCTCACCCGTGATCGTAAGCGCTGTGTCGCATAAATTTGAATTATGCGACGCCGCTCGCCAGAATTCGCCTCCCGATCCGGACGACGGTGCCGGACGCTGGTGGTGAAAGGGGCGGCAGTTGAACGAACAGACATTGTCCATGCGTTTGGAGCGCGTGGCAGCACAGGTGCCAAAGGGCGCGCGGCTGGCCGACATCGGTTCGGATCACGGCTACCTGCCGGTGGCGTTGATGCGGCGCGGCTTGATCGCCTCAGCGGTGGCGGGCGAGGTGGCCCTGACGCCGTTCTACGCGGCCGAGCGCACCGTGCGCGAAAATGGGCTGGAGCAGCAGATCACCGTGCGCTTGGCGAATGGGCTGGCGGCGATTGAACCGAGCGACGGAATCAGCGCAATCAGCCTTTGCGGCATGGGCGGCGAGACGATCCGCGACATCCTCGAAACTGGCAAGGCGCGCCTGAGCGGGCAGGAACGCTTGATCCTGCAACCCCACGGCGGCGAGCAGCCCCTGCGCCAGTGGCTGATGGACAACGGCTACCGGATTCTCGACGAGGAACTGCTGCGGGAAAACCGCTTCGACTACGAAATCATCGTCGCCGAGCGTACTGGCCCCGTGTTGTACACCGCCGAGGAACTGTACTTCGGCCCGCTGCAGATGCGGGCGCGCAGCCCGGTGTTTTTGGCCAAGTGGCAGCGCCTGTTGCATGAGAAGCAGAAGACCCTGGCCAGTTTCGCCCAGGCGCGGCAGGCCGTGCCGGAGGAAAAGGTACGGGATATCACCCAACAGGCCCGCTGGATCGCAGCACTGCTGGCTTGATCATCAGATCGGAGGCGAACCTTGATCCCCCTCGGCGCAACGGACCTCGGCATCGACATCGCCAATCAACAGCGTCATGGCCTGTACAAGTGGCTGCTCGCCAGTTTTCTCCTGGGCAAGCGCATCCGCGCAAGCGTGGCGTTGCAGGCGTACAAGGTATTGGTTGATCAGCATGGGCTGGATACGCCCGGCAAGCTCAGCCAATGCGCCCATCGTGAGTTGGTCCGGTTGCTGGGGCAGGCCGGGTACGCGCGTTATGACGAATCGACCGCGAGGCGTTTGAGGACGCTGGGCGCGCGAGTGGAGCAGGAACTGCCATCGCGGCTGGAGGCCATTCGTGGCGGTGTCGAAGGCATTCCGGACGTTGAGCAGTGGCTGCTGACATTCGAAGGGATCGGGCCCAAGACCCTGGAGATTTTCATGCGAGAAGCCCGGGCCATCCTCGAATCGATCGCCGCTTCCCCGTCCTGATTATCACTCCTGCGCAAAGCCCTTGTGGCAAGGGATTATCCCTCGCCACAAGGTAACGACTGCTACCGCATTGCAATCAGAACACGAACTTGAACAGCGCAATGACCACGATCAGGCCAATCAGGAAGATGATGCCAACGGTACCGCCAAGGAATTTCAACATAAGAACACTCTCAATCAGATGGGCTTGTTTTTCTAGACCACCCGCGACGCAGCTCGTTTCGTTATTTTTCCATCCGTTCGTTTGCTGGGGTCAGGAGTCCGGTAGGCGGGGCATCAACCTGATCAGGGAGAGCCAGGGGCAAAGCCTGCTGGCGGGCGTGGCCGGTCAGCAGGATACTCGATACGTTGCAAGCCACATCGACCCGTGTTGGGAGACATCATGCGCAAAATACCTCCATTGAACTCCGTTCGAGCGTTCGAAGCCGTCGCACGGCACCAGAGTTTTTCGGCGGCGGCGAACGAACTCTCGGTCACGGTTGCCGCCGTCAGCCATCAGGTCCGGCAACTGGAAGACGGGCTCGGGCAAAAGCTCCTGGAAAGGGGCCGGACGCTCACGCTGACCACCGCCGGCAAAGCCATCTATCCCTTGTTGCGCGACGGTTTTGACCAGATTGCCGAGGCGTTTGCCCTGATCGAAGCGCCAAGGGCAGGGGACGCCATCCAGGTCTCTACCACCCGGGCATTCGCCGAGCGTTGGCTGATGCCCCGGTTGGCAGCCTTCAACGCGATCCATCCGGACATCGTGGTGTCCATTCACGCCTCGGAAAAAGTCGTCGACCTGCGTTCCGAAACCATCGATCTGGCGATTCGCTATGGTCCGCTCGCGGCAAATGCCCGCGCAGCGGTGTTGTTCGAGGACCGCTATATCGCGGTGGCGGATCAGGGCATCTGTCCCGCCGGGCACGCGGTCACCATCGAGGACTTTCACCAGCGCTCGTTGCTGGCGTTCAAATGGAAGAATCAGGCGCTCGAAGCACCTTCCTGGTCCGCCTGGCTGGCCAGGGTCGAACACGACGCGGCGCGGGAATTTCGCATCTCCTGGTACAGCGAGGAGACCCTGGCGCTGCATGCGCTAGAGCGCGGGTTGGGGCCGCTGCTGTGCAGCAATGTGCTGATGGACGATGAACTGCGTTCTGGCCGGATGCGCCGGATCGCAGGCCCGACATTGCCAGGCTTCACCTACCACCTGATCGAAAACCGTCCAGGTGCCGCGCGCCGTAGCCTGGTGCTGTTCCGGGATTGGCTGTTGGGCGAAGCCAGGTCGTTCCGGGAAAACGTCCAGGCTGACCTGGCGGGCCATCAGCTGCTGCCAACTGCCTGACAGCGGCCGCGGCTTGAGCCGGGTGTTCAGGCGAGTGAGCGCTGGCCGTTTCGCTGGCCGATCATCTGCCCGACCAGCACTGGAACCGCATCGAACGCCTCGGCGATAGAGGCCTCGTGACGCGCATCGCCGAACTCCTGGTAGTCGATGGCGATGACATGGGTCTCGTTCACGCCCAGGTAGTGCGCGCAGGTCTGGATATGGGTGTCGAGGTGGTTCATGGTTTCGCGGACGCCCCCTGGACCAAAGCCGAATTCGCCGCGGGAGGACAAGATGATCAGCTTCTTGCCGCGCATGATCGGCTCCAGCGGATAGTCACCCCGGGTCAGGTCAAAGGTGAAGGTCTTGCCGATGCGGATCACGTTGTCGAACCAGGATTTCAGCGTGGCGGGCATGCCGTAGTTGTACATCGGGGTACCCATGACAATGACATCGGCGCGGTCGACTTCATCGATCAGCTCATCCGAGAGGCGGATGTGTTCGCGCTTTTGCGGTGTCATGTCTTGCTCGGAGGTAAACACCGCCGCGATCCAGTCCTGTGTCACAAAGGGAGGCGGGTTGCAGCCGACATCACGGGTAATGACTTGGGTGTTCGGGTCGAGGCCAAGCCAGGTGTCGACGAATGCCTTGGACAATTTTCGGCTCAGGGAACGATCGGATCGCGCGCTGGCATCAATATGAAGAAGGGTGGTCATGGCAGTTCCTTTAAAGTCCGAGGCGGAATGACCTCGGCGACGAAACCAAGTTGGCATGACCGTTGGCGGCTCGGATATTGATATTTATTGTGCTGTAAACAAATAAAACTCAACGAGCCCATTTTATTCAACGCACGACTTGCTGTCGGCGCGATTTGGCGCCGAGGGTTGGCGTCGGGCCAGGCTCAGCTTGACCCCGGTGGCGAGGGAGCTTGCTCCCGCCGGGCCGCGAAGCGACCCGCTCTTGCGGCTTGCCCGGCTTCGGCGCGCACCACCCACACGATCCCGATCCCGGACACCAGCATCCCCAACGCCATCAACCACGACAGCGGTTCGTCAAACATGGCCCAGGCCCACAGCATCGTCACGGGCGGGCTGAGGTAAAGCACACTGGCGACCCGCGTGGCGGTTGCGCGGCGCAGGCACAGCCAGTAGAGCCCGTAGCCGCCGATCGTCGACAACCCCACCGTCCACAGGACGCTCAACGCGAACCCCGCACTGGGTATCGGCGCCAGACCGCCGTGCAGCCCTTCGACGATGGCGAAGGCGACGCCGGAAACAGCGCATTGCAGCCAGAGGTTGGGCAACAGCCCCAGCGCCTGCGTCGATGCCAGATGCTTTTGCCAAAGGGTCGCCACCGCGAGCGAAAGCATGCCCAGCAACGGCAGTCCATAGGCCCACCAGGGCGCATTGCCCCAGGCCAGTGAGCCGTGGGTGACCAGCGCGGCGCCCGCCAAGCCGATGCCCAGCCCTGACCAGACTTGCCAACCCAATCGGTGCCCCAACGCGCCGGCGGCCAGCAGGGCCATGCCAATGGGCAGCAGGTCGGCGAACAGGGCGGCGAGCCCCGTCGGAACACCCATGGCAATGCCCTGGGTAATACCGGCGAGATAGCCGCCCATGGACAGAAGCCCAATGCCGGCGTTTTTCAGCAGCACCGCCGCCGACGCGCGGCGTATCGATTTGACGACGAAAGGGAAGAGCAACAGCGTGATTACCACGCAGCGCCAGAACACCACCAGTAACGCCGGTGCGTAGTCGATGGAGAAGCGCGCGCCGACGAAGCCGGAGCTCCAGGTCAGGACCAGCGCGGCTTCGAGCAATGGCAACGGCAACTTCTGCTGCCAGGTCAATCGGGATGAGGCCGGGCGTGAGATCGTTTTCATAGTGCCAAGCTACAAAAACGGCGTAATCTAAGAAATCAAAATGTATTGCAGTAGTCGTTCATAAAAGGTGAAGCATGCCGGCCATTCTCGATATCGAGCTGATCCGCACGTTCCATGCCGTTGCGCGCATCGGCAAATTCAGCGCGGCGGCGGATCATCTGCACAAAAGCCCGGCAGCGGTCAGCGTGCATGTGCAACGGTTGGAGGCCATCGCCGGCGGGCGCCTGCTCGAACGTGACAATCAATCGGTGTCGCTGACCGCGCTGGGCAAGCGCTTGCTCGCGTCATCCACCGAGCTGCTGAGTACCCATGACCGGGTCCTCGCCGATCTGCAGGGAACCCGTCTGGCCGGACGCATCCGCCTGGGCGTGCCGGATGAGTATGCCGACCACGTGATTCGCGACATCCTGCCGATATTTATCGCCGCGTGGCCCAATGTGGTGCTGGAACTCAAGACCGCGCCCAGTTATGCGCTACGTGACCTGGTCCAGCGTGGAAAACTGCAGGCGGCCGTCATCACCCAGCCCAAGGGTCAGTGCGGTGCCGAAGATCAGTTGCTGGTTTCTACCGCTCCGGTCTGGGTGGCGGCGACAGGCGCAACGATTGTCCCGACAGAACCGCTCCCACTGGCCGTGCACGCAGCGCAATGCCCTTATCGACAGGCCATGATCGAGTCATTGCGGCGCAGTGCTCGCACGGTACGGGTGGTGTTGGAGAGCCCGTCCAACCAGGCGGTCAAGGCCTGCGTCGAGGCAGGCCTGGCGATCAGCCTGATAGACCGCGCCCGGGTGACCGCCAGGATGCAGATACTCGCCGGCTTGCCGGTGATACCGGAACATGAGGTGGTGTTCATCCGCTCGCAGGGCTCGCGCACCGAAGAGACCGTTGATCTGCTCAGCCAGGCGATCCAGCAAAATTTCCGGCTTTACTGACGATCCTTCCAGGCGGCGTTGGGCCTACTCGTACACTGTGACCCGGTTGCGTCCGCCTTCCTTGGATCGGTACAGCGCCTGGTCCGACCAGGCGATCAGGTCCGCATGGCTGTTGGACGGTTGGTTCAGGTCGGCAACGCCGAGGCTGATGGTGAAGCGGATGCTCTGGTCGCCGTGCAGCACTTCCAGCGCTTCGATGGCCTTGCGCAGGCGCTCGGCAAACACCTCGGCGCCCGCCTTGTCGGTGTCGGACAGCACCACGCCGAACTCTTCGCCGCCGTACCGCCCGGCTACATCGGAGTCGCGCGCATGTTCGCGCAGCACCCGGGCGACTTGCTCGATGACCTTGTCGCCGGCCTGGTGGCCATAGGTGTCGTTGACACGCTTGAAGTGATCGATGTCGAACATCACCAGGCTCAGCTCATTGCCGTAGCGCAGGTGGCGGGCGTAGGCGGTCTTCAGGCTTTCTTCCCAATGACCGCGGTTGTACAGGCCGGTCAGCCGGTCGATGCTGGAGAGTTGTTGCAGCTGCGCATTGGCCGCCTGCAACTGATGACGGTTGGTAGCGACGTCGGTGACGTCGTAGATGACCAGGCAGATATGGCTGATCTTGCTGTCGGGAGAATGCAGTGGCAGCAGCGTGGTGTTCTGGTACATGAACTCTTCTTCGCCGGTGATCGGCTGATAGTTCATGAACCGCACCAGGTATGGACGCTGCTCCCAGATGGTAAACGCCGGCGTACCCAAGGTGGCGACGCTTTCCACCTTGCGACTGAACCATTGCCGGTCGATCTCCGGAAACAGACTGAAAATATGCTGGTTCTGGGCGTCCCTGGGCTGTATGCCGGAGCGGTTTTCCATGAAGGTGTTCCAGACCTGCACGCGATACTCGCGGTCGAGCACCACCACCCCGACGTCGATGCTCTGAACAATGGCCAGCAACCAGTGGAATTCGTTCAGATCGATAGAATCGTTCATGGCTCAATTCATCAAGTAGGCGAGTTTGTGGGTCAGGCGCGGGATCGAGTCCTCGGTGAACAGCAACAACAAGTCGAAACGAATGTCCTTGCCCTCCAGGCTGTAGCTGATTTCCACGGCCAGGGTCTTTTTCCAGCGCTTGCGGTTGATCTGGATCAGTTCGTCGATGGCTGCATGCTGGCCGAGGATTTGCGGGTGGCCTTGGGAAAACACCACGTCGATCTGTTCGGCGATGCTGCTCAGGCAGGCACCGATGAGCACGCTGGAGAGGTCCAGCAACATCTCCAGGTCGGAATAATCGGCGCTTTCGCGCTGCATCAGTTGGGCGATGTCGGTGACTTCCGAGTCGTGGAACATCAGCAGGGCTTCGCCGGCAATGCCGCTGCCGATAAAGCCCTGGCAGATAGCCGTGAGTCGCTGGGAGCTGCTGGCATCGGCCAAGGCCATGTGCAATTCGCCGACTTCGAGAATGTTCACGTTGGGTACCGGCAGTTGCACAAATACCCCGAGCACCTTGGCAATCAAGGCGGCGGCGCGACCGATGGCGACGTTGACCGTCTCGCGAAATGCGTCGTTGAAGCTGATCGTCGTGTTGGCGATCGAGCGCTGCTGCTGCGACGGCGACGCCTCGCCGGGTTTACCCAGCAGGCCCAACTTGCCGAGGGTCTGGCGCAGCTCGTTTTCATCGAAGGGTTTTTTCAGGAAGGCCAGCGCGCCCAGCTCGTGCACGCGGCGTACAGCCTCTTCCTGGACGTCGCCGGAGATCACGATGACTTGCGCCTGCAAGCCTTCAGCGCGCAAGGCGCTGAGCACCTGATAACCGTCCATTTCCGGCATGGTCAGATCGAGCAGCACCACCTGTCCCAGGCCTTGGCGAATCGCGTCCATGGCCTGCCGGCCATTGACGGCCTCGGTGATCGAAACCGGCCAATCCGCCGGCAGTGCCCGTAGCACCTGCTTGCGGGCCATGTTGGAGTCATCACACACCACTAGGGGAATCACTGACACAGATGCGCTCACCAGGGTTGGTCATCGGGGAAAATCCTATGGACATCATGGCACAGGATTATTGTTCGGACCGCCCAGGCGTTCACGAATTCAGCAAGATTTCCGCGATTCCCTCGATTGCCTTGATAGAAGCAAAACTCGTAGCGGGCAAGACTGTGGAGCCAAACCTGTGGGTGTCATGGGTGAAGCCCGGAAAGGATCTGTCGAAGGCTTGCAGCGCCCTGAGATAGGTCAGTAGCGGCCCCTGCGCAGGGCCCGCATTTCGCCCGGCATCAGTAGGGGAATCCCTGGTGGGTAGGGCACGATGGCGGTGGCGGCGATGCGTCCGGCAGCTTGCTCCAGGGTCACCTTCTCGATGTCGTTGCGCACCAGTTTCGCTCGCGCAGATTGGTCAACAGCCTGATGCAGAGGTGCACGTTGGTTTTACGCTAGCGTGGACGGTATCTGCGGCTTGACACACATCACCCCGGCGCGCTCTGGTCAGGCGATGACGAATCATCCGCTGTGCGTGTCGGCAGCCGGCGTGTCAGGTACAGCATCAGCAATGGCACCAACGCCATCGACAAGGCAATGGCCAACACCAGCAGGTCGTGCAGGCGCTGATCGAGCAGGCGCTGCGCCAGGGCCAGCTTGAACACCACGAAGGCAAACTCGCCACCCGAGGCCAGGACTACCGCCAGGCAGAGGGCGCCCGCCCGGTCAAGGCCTCCGGTCCAGCGGCCCAGGCCTACCAGGATCGGCAACTTCAGGCCCACCAGTAACAGCGTCAGCCCGAGCACCACCAAGGACTCGGCCATCAACAAACGCAAGTCCATGGACATGCCCACGCCGACGAAAAACAAGCCGAGCAACAAGCCTTTGAAAGGCTCGATCTGGGCCTCCATTTCATGCCGGTACTGCGACTCGGCCATCAGCATGCCCGCCAGGAAGGCCCCCAGCGCCATCGACACCCCGACATGCTCCATGATCCAGGCAGTGCCCAGTACCAGCAGTAGGGCAGTGGCGGTGGACACTTCTCGCAGGCCCGATCCGACCGCCCAGGCAAAGGCCGGTCGCAACAGGAAGCGGCCGCCGATGATGATCACGCCAATGCCGGCGGCCACCGCCAGCACCGGCTTGAGTCCTGTCTCGGTGGGCGCGCCGCTGTCCACGGCGCCCAGCAGGGGGACCAAGGCGATCAGTGGGATGGCGGCGATGTCCTGGAACAGCAGGATGGCGACCGCCAAGCGACCGTGAGGGCGCCCCAGTTCCTTGCGTTCGGCCAGCATCTGCAAGCCAAAGGCGGTAGAGGACAGTGCCAGGCCCAACCCGATCACCATCGACACCTGGCGGCCCTGACCAAGGAGCAGGGCCGCGCCGCCGATTGCCACGCTGCTGAGCAATACCTGCAGCAACCCGACGCCGAACAGCGCCCGGCGCATCATCCAAAGCCGCCGCGGCGACAGCTCCAGGCCGATGATGAACAACAGCATCACCACGCCGATCTCCGAGAGCCGGCTGACATTCTCGGCATTGTTCACCAGGCCCAGCACGGAAGGGCCAATGAGCACCCCAGCCAGGAGATAGCCGGGCACCGCGCCGAGCTTGAGCCGTTGGGCCAACGGTACCAGCAGGACCACTGCCAGCAGGAACATCACCGTGGCTTTGAGTAGATTTCCGTCATGAGGCATTGGGTATTCCCCTGTCAATAGCGCCTTCTTGAGACGCCAGGCGCCTGTGGGAGCCAAGCTTGCTCGCGATGGCCGGTCAACGATCCAAATGAACATTCACAACCGAAAACCGGCGCCGATCAAGCCAGACAATAATCAGGCAGGCATACAGCGTCACAAGGATGAACAAGCTCATGCGCACGGCAAAAGCAGTGTAGACATCCTTGCCGGCCGCGCTGTCCTGGACCGATTGGCCGAGCAGGATGATCATCGTGATCACGGTGTTCAGCCAGAATCCGGGGCCCTGTCGCGAGGGGGCCATTGCATAGAGCCTGCGCCCGAGGAGCAGGCCGAACAGCAGCATCCAGAGAAAGAACATCCAGAGGTGGACGAACAGGCTCAAGGCGCACCAGAACAGCACCGCCAGCAGGCCGCCCAATAACGTCGAGCCCAGCAATTCACGAGCAGCCAGGCGGGTGGCCGGGGTGGAACTCTGCTGGCCGAGGCTGACGGCCTTGAGGATGATCGGCAGGTATTGGGCGGGGTCGATCAGGGCCAGCAGGAAGGTCGGCAGCACGATCATCGTCGCCCGCAGCGCCGCCTGGCCGATCTCCACCGCTGAGCGACGGGGAGGCGGCGCGGGGGGCGAGAACCCGGCCGGCTCCGGAAAGAGCCAATGACTGAAGGACAGCACCAGGGCCGCCAGCAGCAGTCCTTGTACCAGGGCAGCAATGACCATCACCGCGACGCCGAAATCGGCCGTGCCGGCGGAAGAGATCATGGTCAGGCCCATCACCAGGAACGTCATGACGAGAGGGTTCCCGCCTTGCAGGCCATAGCGGAAGGCCACGAACAAACCCAGGCCGACCAGCAGCACGCCGCACACCGGGTAATAACGCAGCACCGGAATCAACAACAACCCACCACCCGTGGTCAGGATCGCCACCAGCACCAACTTCAGACAGTCCTTGGCGGACAAAGGGCGGTGAGTCATCGCCAGGATCAATGCGAGCACCGGCGCCAAAAAGGGAATGGGCAAGTCCAGGCCGAAACTGATTCCCAGGCACAGCGCAGTGCCGAACGCCAGGCGCAACGTGCGCTGGGCCTGGACGGAACGCCTAATAGGCATAGGACAACCAGCTCATGAACCAGAGGAAGGCTCGCCCCAGCGGGTTCAGCAGGTTGCCTTCGCGGGGAAATGCCATCACCTCGGCCTGCCCACCGGCGCGCACCACCCCCAGGTTGCGCAGCCGTTCCCGGGCCTCGGCAGAGAACTCGATGATCACCGGGAATCGCTGGGCCGGGCGCAGCCAATCACGGCTGTTGCGCACCGTGGGCAGGGTGCCGGGCGCGGTGCCCTGGCCGATGTCGACACCATACCCGAGGCTGCGCACGCGGCCTTGCAACACCTCGCCGGGCAAGGCATCGAGCACGATGGCGACCGGTGTGTCGACGGTCACCAGCGCGAGGTTGTTCTCGGTCATGTCCGCGCTCACCCAGACATCGTGAATGGCGATCAGGGTCATGACCGCCGCCCCGGCCGTCGCATACAGCCCCACGTCGGTGCGCAGGTCGGTGATCAGCCCGGCGGAACGTGCGCGAACCTGAGTGTTGGCCAGATCCAATTGGGCCTTCTCCAAGGTACTGGCGGCGCTGCGCAGCAAGGCATTGTTTTCGTCGGCGCCACCTTCCTGCTCCTGGGCCCGTTGCACTTCGGCGCGAGCGGCGGCGACCTGACTGATGGCCTGTTCGCGGGTCGCGCGGGAGATTTCCAGTACGCGCACGGAAATGGTCCCCGGGTCGGCGCGGTACAGGCCTTCCAGGCGTTGATTGTCCTGCCGGGCCTTGAGCTCATTGGCCTGCGCCGCCCGCAACGACGCCTGGGCCGAGGCGATGCCGGCGGTACTGGCACCGATCTGCCTGCGGGTGGTTTCCAGATCGGAGCGCGCCCGGTCGACAGCGATCCGATAGGGCAGCGGGTCCACCTCAAACAACAGGTCGCCGGCCTGAACGTCCTGGTTGTTGCGCACATGAACCCGGATGACTCGGCCGGCCACTTCAGGTGCCACCGGAATGACAAAGGCGCCAACGCGCGCCTGTTGCGTATAGGGCGTGAAACGGTCCGACAACAGGTACCAGGCCAGGCTCAGCACGATCACCAGCAGCACCCATTTGATGGCCTTGTTCACCGGGTCGACCTCGGGCTCTGTTGCCTTGACGGGTGGCGCGTCAGTCATGGTTTGATACCTTGATCGGGGCGGCAGGAAACGGCAGCGACGCTGCCGGGTGGCGGAGCAGGTCGCCCCAGTCGGTGCGCTGCTCCATTTGCTGGCGGGTGGGTCCGTCCACTAACGGCTGGGTGGTCTGCCAGCCACCGCCCAAGGCCTTGTACAACGCGATCAGGTTGTTCACCGCATCGCTGCGGCTGATCAGGTAGTTGTCTTGCTGCTGCAACAGGGCGCTCTGGGCATCGAGTACCCGTTGGAAGTCCGAGTAACCCTCTCGATACCAAGTGTTGGCCAGCACCAGCGAACGCTCGGCCGCCAACGACGCCTCGCGCAGGATGCGCTCGCGTTCAAGGGCCTTGGTCAGGCCGGTGGCGGCGTCGTCGGCTTCCCGCGCCGCCTGGCGGACCTGGTCGCGGTAGGCTTCGATCAACTGTTGCAGGCGGGCGTCCTGGACCCGCACGTTATTGCGAATCTGCCCATGGTCGAACAGGTTCCAGCGCAAGCTGGGCCCACCGACCAGGTCCAGGTTGCTGGCGGTGCCGCTCAGGGAGTTGGCTGACCAGACGATACTGCCCAGCAGCGTCAGCGACGGGTAGAGATCGGACTCGGCCACGCCAATCAGAGCCGACTGCGCCGCGACGTTGAGCTCGGCGGCGCGCACGTCCGGGCGGCGCAGCAAAAGATCGGCAGGCACGTCCTGCAACACCGCCTGGTTCACCAGCGGAATCAACCCGGTGCTGTCAACCCGCAGGGGCAGGGCGCCGGGCGGTTGGCCGATCAGCACCGCCAAGGCGTTGCGCGTGCGTGCGGCCTGGTCTTCCAGGCTCGGGATGCTGCTCAGGGTGCCCAGGTACTGGGTCTTGGCCTGTTGCACGTCGAGTTCGGCAGTCTGACCGCTGGCGAAGAGCTTCTCGGTGATCTCGACGTTGCGTTGCTGTTGTGTCGCGTTTTCCCGAGCCACCCGCAGCCGGGCCTCAGTGGTGCGCAAGGTGAAGTAGGTGTTGGCGACCTGGGCGCGCAACAGCACCAGCGCGTCCTCATAGTTGGCCTGGGCTGCAAAATAACCGGCGTCCGCGGATTCGATGGCCCGGGCGAAACGGCCCCAGAAATCCAGCTCCCAGCCGATATCGTAGCCGGCACTGTATTGCCAGAAGCCGCTGTCCTGGGGATTGCTGCCCCCGGACTGATAACGCTTGGCGTACAGCGTGCCGGCGCTGGCCTGCTGCAGTTGCGGATAGCGTTGGCTTTGCGCGATACCCAGTTGGGCGCGGGCCTCCATCACCCGCAAGCCGGCGATCTTCAGGCTGGCATTGTGCGCGTCCGACTCGGCCATCAAGCGGTCCAGCGTCGGGTCGTTGAACACCTGCCACCATTGGCGCAGGTCCGGGTGGAGTTGGCGCTGGCTGACGCGTTCGATGGCCGGGCTGTTCCAGGTCTTTGCCCAGGGTTGACCGGGCGGCTGGAAATCCGGTCCGAGGCGGGTACAAGCACCCTGCACCAGAATGCCCACCAGCAGCACAGCACCACGCAACAAGGCCGGCATGAGCGCAGTCACTGCGCGCCGGGCGGCAGCTCATCCTCGACGGTGATGTCCGGGGGCTGGGCGGCGACCCATTGCCAGAACAATTGATAGGCGACGGCCAGCACCACCGGGCCGACGAACAGGCCGATGACGCCGCCGGTGACCATGCCGCCCAGGGCGCCAATCAATATCACCGGCATGGGCACGTTCACCCCGCGACCGAGCAGCAACGGCTTGAGCACGTTATCCACCAGGCCGGCGACAAACACGTACACGGCAAAGACGATGGTCGCGGTGTTCGCGCCCTCGGTTGAAAATACAAAAATGATCACAGGGATGGTAATCAGCGTGGCTGGCAGTTGCATGATGCCGATCAGCAGTACGGCAAGGGCCAGCAGGCCGGCGCCGGGCACGCCCATGAACACGAAACCCAGGCCCACCAGCAACATCTGGATGAAGGCGATACCAATGACGCCCAGCGCCACGGCGCGGATGGTCGAAGTGCACAACTGGGTGATCCTGGGGCCCTTGGTCGCCCCGCAGATACGCGAGACGATCTGGATGGCACTGAGATGCCCGCGTTCGCCATACGCCATGAAGAAGCCCGCGACGATCAGCGAGCAGACGAAAATGAGAAAGCCCAGGCCAAAGCCGGCGATCTTGCTCAGCATCGACAGGCTGAAATGTTTGATCTGGGGGATATAGCTCTGCACCAGCGCGGGCAGGTCGGTGGCGGCACGCATCCATAGCTGTTGCAGCGGCTTGCCCACCAATGGCCAGGTACCGACCGTATCGGGCGGCAACGGAATTTGCAGGTTGTCGGCCTTGATGTCGCCCATGACGCCCTGGATCGAGGTCACCAGGGAATTGCCCAGCAGCAGGGTCGGAATCGTCAGGATGCCGAGGGTGATGAGCACCAGCAGCGCCGCAGTGTAGCCATCCCTCAAGCCCAGTTTGTTTTTCAGGCTGATCTGCAACGGGTAGAGGGTGATCGCCAGAATCACCGCCCACAGCATCAGATCAAGAAAGGGACTGAAGATCCGATAGCAGAAAAACAGCATGACGGCCAGCAGGCCGGCACGAATCAACACATCGAGCATGCTGCGGGACCACGTGGAGTTGGAACCTGGCAAAGACGGCATCTGGAGCGCCCCTATAGCGGTGAGCAACGCAAATTCATCCCAGTGTAGTGGACGAATCATGGGTGCACCTTTGGTCACATTCACCCCGCGCAAGTGATGCCCGTGGCGGTGTTACCTGGCTACCACGCTGCACAGACATGGACGGGCCGGTGAGCCATTTGGTAGCACGCTGAAAGGCAAACGCTGGACGCACTGTTTCGACAATCGATGACCTTTTCCTACAGATCAATCACTTGCACGTTATCCGGTGAAACTGGCACGCCTTCTGCATTTTTGAATTCATGGATAATTGGATACAAAACTACAGAGGGTGCTGCCATGCAATTCGCGCCGACCTACACTGAACGCCCACCCATGACAGCCGAGGAAGAGGCCTATAACTTCCTGCTGGACGCCATTTGCGGCGGACGGTTTCGCAAGGGCGACCGGCTGATCGCCGAAGACATCGCCAGCGAGATCGGAATGAGCCGGATGCCGGTACGCGAGGCCTTTCGCCGCCTGGACGCCCAGGGCCTGGTGACGCTTCGACCCAATCGCGGGGCGGTCGTCAGTGGCCTGGACATCGAGGAACTGCAGGAAGTCTTCGAGATGCGCAGCGCCCTCGAAGGCCTGGCGGTGCGTGTCGCGACAGGCCGGATCGGCGCCCGACAATTGGCCGCCCTGGAGCGCCTGCTGGACGAAATGGACGACTACCGCGACGAGAGCGCCGAGTGGGTCAGCCGACATCGGGCCTTTCACGAATACCTGTGCAGCCTCAGCGGCCGCCCCCGACTGTTGAAGCAGATCAGCGCGCTCTACGCGCTGGTGGAGGCGCCCATGCGCCTGTGGCTGCAGCACGTCGACAAACCCCTGAGCGCACGTCAGGAACACGTGGTCATCCTCGAGGCGCTGCGGGCCGGCGACGCCGAAAAGGCCGAAGCGGTCGTGCGTACGCACATCGAAGGCACCGTCCCGCAACTGATCCATTTCCTGCAATCGAAACAATAACCAGAGCAGGCCTGAACCTGCCCGTGTTTTGACGCTGAGTACTGCCCGTTACCCACCGAACTGGAGTGTCTGGTCATGCATAAGCCTCGCCTGTTGATCGCTGCACTAACCTTGGGATTCTGTACCCAGTGGGCGCACGCCGCCCCGGTGGTGCCGGAGCGCTTGCTCAAGGCCGACAAACTCGTCTACTGCTCGGGCATGGATTCCCCGCCGCTGGTGTCCTTTGATGAAGCGCAGAAGCCCAAGGGGCTGACCGTCGACCTGGGCCTGGAGATCGCCAAGCGCCTGGGAGGCAAAAAGGTGGAATGGCGGGTCATTCCGTTTTCCGGATTGCTCCCGGCGCTGTTGGCCAAGCAGTGCGACATGATCGTCGACCAGCTGTTCGACAAACCCGAGCGCCGCGAAGTCATCGACATCGTCAACTACATGTACTCCAGCCAGGCGGTGGTGGTGCCCAAGGGCAATCCGAAGGCAATCAAGACCCTGGCCGACCTGTCCGCGCGCAAGGTCGCGGTGCTCAACGGTTCCACCATCAAGACCTTGCTCGACGCCGAGAATGAAAAGCTCGCCACCTTCGGCAAGCCGCCGATGAAGCTGGTGGTCTACAACACCGACACCGATGCCTTCCAGGCGCTGCGCATCAGCCAGGTCGATGCCTACGGCACCACCGTGGAAACCGCCGGCTACTACGCCGCCATGGCGCCCGATCTGTTCGAGGAAGGCGTCCCGGCCTTCAGCCGGATTCTCACGGGGATAGGCATTCGCAAGGACGACCCGCAACTGAGCGCCGCCGTGCAGCAGGTGGTCAGTGACATGCGCAGCGACGGCAGCTACCGCCAGTTGCTTGATCACTGGCACGTCGCCAGTGACACCCTCGATTGAGGTAAGGCGTCGATGAATTTCAATTGGGATGTGTTCTGGCAATACCTGTTGCAGCCCAGCGGGGTCTACCTCACCGGGCTCTGGCTGACCTGTGTGATCAGCGTGCTGGCGATGCTGCTGGGCTGCGTGCTCGGGCTGGCGGCAGCGTTGTTGCGGCTGTCGAAGAACCCGTTGCTGCACTTGCCGGTGCGCTTCTACGTGTGGCTGATGCGCGGCACACCGTTGCTGGTGCAGATTGTCTTTCTCTACACCGCACTGGCCGCAGGCGGGATTTTCCGCTTCGAAGACATCGACCTGTTCGGCCTGGTGATCCCCGGCAACATCCAGGCGGCGATCATTGCCCTGGGCCTCAACGAAGGCGCCTACATGGCCGAGATCATCCGCGCCGGCATCGGCGCGGTCGACAAGGGCCAGTACGAGGCCGGGCGTTCCCTGGGCATGACCTTCGCCAGGCTGATGCGCCGGATCATCCTGCCGCAGGCGTTCCGGGTCATCGTTCCGCCGCTGGGCAACGAGTTCAACGTGATGCTCAAGAACACCACGCTGGTCAGCGTGATCGGTGTGCAGGAGTTGTTGCTCAGCACGCAAATGGTAACGTCAGCGACATTTCGGGTGTTCGAACTGTACCTGGTGGTGGCGATCTATTTCCTGTTGCTGACGACACTGTGGGGCTTTTTCCAACGTTGGCTGGAAACCCGTTTCGGTCAGTCGGACCGGCCCTCGGCACCGCCGCCGGCGGCTACGCGGATGTTCGGTCGCAGCACCCTGAAAATGCTGAGGGAGCGTTAACCATGGCGCACAAAAGCGAAGAACTGATCATCGAGGCGCTGGACGTGCACAAGTCCTTTGGCGACCTGCAGATTCTCAAGGGCATCTCCCTGCAAGTGCGCCGTGGCGAGGTGGTGGTGCTGATTGGCGCGTCGGGCTCGGGCAAGACCACTTTCATCCGTTGCATCAACCTGCTGGAAGACATCCAGGGCGGGCGCATCCGCGTCAACGGCCAGGCCATGGGTTACCGCGAGCGGGGCGATGGCAGCCTGGTGCGGGATTCGGAACGCAACATTGCCCGCCAGCGTCGGGACATCGGCATGGTGTTCCAGCGCTTCAACCTGTTCCCGCACATGACGGCCCTGGAGAACATCATCGAAGCGCCGATCCAGGTGCTCGGCGTGTCTCGCAGTGCTGCGCTGGAGCAGGCCCGCAGCTTGCTGGAGCGGGTTGGGCTGGCGGACAAGGCCGACCATTATCCGTCGATGCTTTCCGGCGGCCAGCAGCAGCGCGTGGCAATTGCCCGGGCATTGGCGATGAAACCCCAGGCGATGCTGTTCGATGAACCCACCAGCGCCCTCGACCCGGAAACCGTGGGTGAGGTGTTGCAGGTGATGAAGGAATTGGCGGAGGAGGGCATGACCATGGTGGTGGTCACCCACGAAATGGGCTTTGCCCGTGAAGTGGCTGACCGCGTAGTGGTCCTCGATCAGGGCGAACTCATCGAGCAAGGCCCACCGGAGCAGATCTTCAGCCACCCCAATCACCCGCGTACCCGGGCTTTCCTGAGTCGCGTGCTCTGACTCATTTCGTCTGTGAAGAGACCTCGTCATGTTGAAATTTTCCGCTCACGAGTATCCGTATCCTTCGCAACGCCAAAGTGTTTTTGCCCGTCGGGGCATGGTTGCCGCATCCCAGCCGCTGGCCGCCCAGGCAGGCATCGAGATCCTGCACAAGGGGGGCAATGCCATCGATGCTGCCATCGCCACGGCGGCGGCGCTGACGGTGGTCGAACCCACGGGTTGCGGCATTGGCGGTGACGCCTTTGCCTTGGTCTGGTGCAAGGGGCAGCTGCACGGCCTCAATGGCAACGGCCAGGCGCCAGCCACACTGAACATCGACGCAGTCAGGGCCACCGGCCATGAACAGATGCCGCTCTATGGCTGGACGCCGGTGACGGTGCCGGGCTGCCCCTCGGCCTGGGCCGAGCTGTCGCAGCGCTTCGGCAAATTACCCTTTGCCGAATTGCTCCAGCCCGCGATCAGCCTTGCGCGGGAGGGGTTTGCGCTGTCGCCGGTGATTGCCCATCAATGGCAGATCGCCCTGGACGAATTCACGCCCCATCGGGATCAGGTGTTGGACGCATGGTTCGAGACCTTCCTGATCGACGGCCGAGCGCCGCGAGCCGGTGAGGTGTTCTGCAACCCGGCCCAGGCCCGCACCCTCGAAGAACTCGCAGCTACCCGCTGCGAAAGTCTGTACCGCGGGGCATTGGCTGAACGCCTGGATGCCCATTCCCGCGCCAGCGGCGGTTACTTGCGCAGCGCCGACCTAAAGGACTATCGCGCCCGGTGGGTCGAGCCGATCCACGTCAATTATCGAGGTGTCGATGTCTGGGAAATCCCGCCGAGCGGGCAAGGCCTGGTGGCCTTGATGGCGTTGAAGCTGCTCGAAGGCTTCGATTTTGATCACCGTGACAGCCAGCAGACCTGGCATCGACAACTGGAAGCGATGAAGCTGGCCTACAGCGACGGCCTGCACTACATCACCGACCCGCTGCACATGCGCGTGGCCGTGGCCGACCTGCTCAGCGACGCCTACAGCAGCCGTCGTCGCGCGCAGATCAGCGAACAGGCCCTGCCGCCCGCGCCTGGCGACCCGCACGCCAGCGGCACCGTGTACCTGGCAACCGCCGATGCGCAAGGCAACATGGTGTCGTTCATCCAGAGCAACTACCACGGGTTCGGCTCCGGCGTGGTGCTGCCCGACAGCGGTATCGCCCTGCAGAATCGCGGGCAGGAATTCAGCCTGGAGCCTGCCCACGCCAACTGCCTGGCCCCGGGCAAGAAGACCTTCCACACCATCATTCCCGGTTTCCTCACCCGGAACGGCCAGGCCCTCGGCCCCTTCGGCGTCATGGGCGGCTACATGCAGCCCCAGGGGCACGTGCAGATGGTGATGAACCTGGTGGACTTCGGCCTCAACCCGCAAGCGGCCCTGGACGCGCCGCGCTGGCAATGGCTTGGCGGGATGAAGGTCGGCATCGAGCACGGCGCTTCACCGGACCTGGTCAATGCCCTGGCGCGGCGCGGCCATCAGGTGCAGGTCAGCAGCGACCTGACGAACTACGGTCGCGGACAGATCATTCTGCGCGATCCGGTCAGTGGGGTGTTGTGTGGCGGAACCGAGCCGCGGGCGGATTCGCATATTGCGGTCTGGTGATTAGCCGGTGCGCCACCATTAGCGCACCCGCTCACGACTCTGCACCGACAGATCCAACGCCTTTTGCATGTCCAGCCGCGCCGAACGGCCCACGTCCTGGTTGTTGAGCTGGTAGCCGCGCTCCGACGGCAGGATGGGCGCGGTAAGGTCCTCGGCGTCCATGCGCTCGAAGTCGTGATTGTCGCCAATGGTCATGGCGCTGCGGCGCAGCAGCATGCGCAGTTGCTCGGGTTGGAGTTGCGGGTTGATGGACAGCATCGCCGCCACCAGGCCCGCAACCATGGGCGTGGCGTAGGACGTGCCGCAATGCACGGCACCGTCCTCGCCGGTCTGGGTTGTAGAGGCGTGGGCACAAGCGGCAGCGGTGATGTCGACGCGCATGTCGATGTTCGAGGAACTGCGCTTGACCGCATAGGCGGGGTCGTCGACGGCAAGCCCATCGCGCTCGCTGCGCTGGTGCCCGCCGACCACCAGTAATTGCTCGGTGATGAAGGAGGAGGGCAGGCGGTACTCATCGCTGCCCGAGAACGACGAGCCATTGCCGGCGGAGTTCACCACCACCACGTCCGGATGCTCCTTGCGCAACCAGAGGAAGAACTCCTCCAGCAGTTCCTCGTAGCCGCCCATGGCGATGCCCGAGCGCAACAGCGAATCCACGTCATTGCCTTTGACGTCCTTGGCGCCAACGCGGTGGATGCCCCAGCTCCAGTTGAGCACACGCACGCCGTCTTCCACGAGGTTGACCGAGGCGGCGATGTTGGCGGTAATCCCGGCATCGGAGTTCCGCTCGACGATGACCTCGAAACCCCCGCTGGCTTTGTCCAGGCCGCGAAGAAAACCGCTGTTGCCGCCATCGTTCCAGCGCGCCGCCAGGATACCGGCGACGGTGGTGCCGTGGTTGTCCGGCTTGCCCGCATCGCGCGCGTAGACGCAGGTTCGGGGCGGCGAGCAGGCGCCCAGGTAATCGGCAAAATCCGCCGTGTCGAAATCGACATCGCGCTCGATCAGGCCGATGCGCACGGGTTGCGGGCGGATGGGTGCCTGCCGTCCGGGGATGCGTCGCTGGTAGTAGTTCACCGCATCAAGAAAACGGTTGGCGGCCCATTCGTCGGAGTCCGGCGGCGGTTTTTGCGGTTCTTCAGGACGGGCGGGTGCCTGCTCGTTTTCTTCGGCGCCAGATTCCTCGACCACCACGGCGTCCACGCTGGTTTCACTGCCCAGGCGTAGCACCAACGCGTCACGCTGGACCAGATCCCGGGCGGGCAGGCGAAGCTGGTACAGGTTCAGCGGGGCGATGCTACCGACCACCTGCGCGCCATACTTGCGGGCAAGACGCTCGGCTTCCTGGCGACCATCGTGATCTTCTTCGATCAGCAGGCTGACCAGATCGACGTAGGTGGTCAGGCCGTCCATGTTGGTCGCCACTTCCCCCGGTCCGGCGGCCACTACGTGACTGTTGCGCAGGGTCAACCAGGCCCCGTTGCTGACGCGCGGGCCGTCCTCCAGCCAAAGCGCACCGCTTTGGTAATCGGCGCTGTCCAGGCGCAAGCGCAGGTTTCCCCCCTCGCGCTGGATAGCGTCCGCTGGTAGCGTCTTTACCCCCAGGTGCAGCGTTGGCACGGCGTCACCCAGCCCACGCACGGTCAGGCACCAGTCCTGGCGCCGGCTTTCCAGGAGGTCGCCACAACGCTTTAGGCTTTCCAGGCGCAGCGGTTCCTGTGCGCTGGCTGGATGGATTGCCAGGGTGAGGAGTGCGATGAAGGCGGCGAATCGTAGGGGCATGGCGTGAATATCTTTGCGAAGGGGCCTGATTGCTCCGACTGCCGGATTAATCGTTACGTTCCTCAGGCTGGTCCTGTCGCCCTTCGGTCAACAGAGCCGCTTGATCGCCGCCGCAACGTCATCACGGCAACGCGCTGTCAGCGCCCCTGGATACTGATCGAACATATGCGGCACGCCGGGATACACATGAAGCTCCACCGCCACGCCGGAGCGCGAAAGCTTCAGCGCAAAGTCCACGTCTTCTTCCAGGAACAGGTCCAGCGCTCCAACGCAGACGAACGTCGTTGGCAGGCCCTTCAGGTCGGGTGCAAGGGCGGGAGAGAACAGAGCCAATCGCTCGTCGTCGAGTTCATATGAACCTCGCATGCACTGCCAGCAGAACTGGTTGGCCTCTGGCCCCCAACCCAATCGCCCGGTCGTGGGATTAGTGGCAGGGGCGGTTGATGAGCCGGTTCGATGATCGAGCATGGGGTAAATGAGCAAGAGCCCGGCAATCGGATGCCACCCTCTGTCCCGCGCGGCGATCGCCAGCGCAGCCGCAAGGCCGCCACCTGCGCTGTGGCCCATGATGACCACTCGGCTCATGTCCAGTCCCAGAGTTGTGCTGTTGCGCTCCATCCAGCCCAGCGCGGTGTAACAGTCCTCCAGAGGCGTCGGGAACGGATGCTCTGGAGCAAGCCGATAATCCACCGCCACAACCGCCACCTTCAACTGATTGGCGAGATCGGCCAGGTAATCGTCAGCCATCTCCGGGCAACCAAGGACAAAACCGCCTCCGTGAATGTAAAAAACGGTCGCCAGCGCCTGATCGTCAGGTGGCGCCTCGGGCCGGTACAGGCACACGCGAACGCCCGAAATGGCCGGCGAGCCTGATGTCCATAGGACTTCACAGCGTGCGGACGATGCTGGCTTATAGCCGCTGCTGACTCGATGCCTGATTTCAGCAAGCGTGGTAAGCGTCCACCGACTGGGGGGTTCGTCAAGAAAGAACCGATACGACGGATCCAGCAGCTGTTCAGCGTCCATTGATCACTCCTTGCGAAGCGGGGGCCGACAGCCCCCGCGATTTCAGCGCTTACAGCCAGTTTTTGATTTGCGCGCAGACAGCCTCGGTCGAAATACCGTAGCGGTCGTGCAACGTCGGAAGTGCACCCGCATCCAGGAAGGCATCGGGCAAAGCGATCTGCCTGAAAGTGGGCGTGACACCGTTGCGCAGCAGTACCGTCGCGACCGCTTCGCCCAGGCCGCCAATGATCGAGTGGTTTTCGGCCGTAACCACCAGGCGTCCGGACTTGCGGGCCTCGGCGAGAATGGTTTGCTCGTCCAGGGGTTTGATGGTCGGGACGTGCAGAACGGCGACATCGATGCCATCGGCCTGGAGTTTCTGCGCCGCTTCCAGCGAGCGCATGGTCATCAGGCCGGTGGCGATGATCAGCACGTCCCTGCCGGTGCGCAGGGTCTTGGCCTTGCCGATCTCGAACTGATAGCCGTACTCGTCGAGCACCAACGGCACGTTGCCGCGCAGCAGACGCATGTAGACCGGCCCGTTGTGCGCCGCGATGGCCGGCACGGCTTGTTCGATTTCCAGGGCGTCGCAGGGGTCGACGATCATCAGGTTCGGCATGGCGCGGAAGATCGCCAGGTCGTCGGTGGCCTGGTGGCTCGGCCCGTAACCGGTGGTCAGCCCGGGCAAGCCGCATACAATCTTGACGTTGAGGTTTTCTTCGGCAATGGCCATGCAGATAAAGTCATAGGCCCGGCGTGAGGCGAACACCGCATAGGTCGTGGCAAACGGCACGCAACCTTCGCGGGCCATACCGGCGGCGGCGCTCATCAGCAGCTGTTCGGCCATGCCCATCTGGTAGAAGCGGTCCGGGTGTGCCTTGGCGAAGATGTGCAGGTCGGTGTATTTGGACAGGTCGGCCGACAGCCCGACGATGTCCGAACGCTGCTCGGCGAGGGCGGCCAACGCATGACCGAACGGTGCGGAGCGGGTCGCCTGGCCTTCAGCGGCAATCGAGGCGATCATGGCCGACGTTGTCAGGCGTTTCTTGCCGCTCGCGGGGGTGTTCACACTGCTCATACGGTTCTCCCGACCTTCAGGTTGTTCAATGCCAGATCCCATTCGTTTTCGTCGACGCGGATGAAGTGGGTCTTTTCACGTGCTTCAAGGAAGTCCACGCCTTTACCCATCTTCGTGTCACAAATGATCACGCGAGGTTGTGCGTCCGAATGACTGCGCGCAGCGTCGAACGCCTCGACCAGGGCGGCGATGTCGTTGCCATCCACCCGTTGGGTGAACCAGCCGAAGGCCTGCCAGCGGTCGACAATAGGTTCGAACGCCAGCACCTCGCTAGAGTGACCGTCAGCCTGCTGATTGTTGACGTCGATGACTGCGATCAAGTTGTCCAGCTTCCAGTGCGAGGCCGACATCGCGGCTTCCCAGGTCGAGCCTTCGTTCAGCTCGCCATCGGACAGCAGGTTGTAGACGAATGAGGCAGATTTTTTGCGTTTGAGCCCAAGACAGGCGCCCACGGCGATGCCCAGGCCATGGCCGAGGGACCCACCGGTGATTTCCATGCCCGGCGTGTAGGCCGCCATGCCCGACATCGGCAGGCGGCTGTCATCCGCGCCATAGGTTTCCAGCTCTTCGAGGGGGATGATTCCAGCCTCGATCAGTGCCGCGTACAGTGCAATCGCGTAGTGCCCGATCGACAGGTAGAAACGGTCGCGTTCCTCCCATTGCGGGTCGTGCGCCTGGTAGCGCAGTGCGTGGAAATAGGATACGGCAAGCAGATCGGCGGCGCCCAAGGCCTGGCCGACATAGCCCTGGCCCTGGACCTGACCCATGCGCAATGCGTGGTGGCGAATGTTGTGGGCACGATCTGCCAAAGCCGATGGCGGCGTGGTGGATGCGGTAACAGTCATGATGACGACTCCGAGACTTAACGATTGACCGAGGCAGCGGGAATCCGCAGTACCAGGCAAGCACCGATGCACAGCACGCCGGTGATCAGGTACATGCCGATAGCGCTTGAGCCCGTTGTGGTAGTGATCCAGCCGATCAGGTACGGCGAGCAGAAACCGGCCAGGTTGGCAAAGCTGTTGATGCCGGCGATACCCGCCGCAGCAGACACGCCGCCGAGCAGCGTTGTCGGCAACATCCAGAACAGTGAAGAGGCGGACAGCACACCGGCGGCTGCCAGGCAAAGGCTCAGCACCGAGAAGAGCAGGTTGCCGCCCAGAAGGGCCGCCAGCGTCAGCCCGGTCGCCCCGGCGATCATCGGTGCAACCAGGTGCCAGCGGCGTTCTCGGTGCTTGTCGCCGCTACGGCCCATCAGGAGCATTGCGGCGATTGCACAAATGTACGGCAGGCTGGTGAGCAGACCGATGTGCAGGGGGTCGGAAACCCCCGCGTTACGAATCAGCGTTGGCAGCCAGAAGGTGATTGCGTACTGGCCCATGACCACGCAGAAGTAGATGCACGCCAGCAGCCACAGGCGACGATCACGGATGAATTCCCGTGGCGAGGCATGGGTGACCTTGCAACTGTTGTCCTCAGCGAGCTCCTGGTTGATCAGCGCCTTTTCGTCATCGGTCAGCCAGGTGGCTTGATGCACGCCGTCCTTGAGGTAGGTCAGTACCAACAGGCCTACGACCACCGTCGGAACGGCTTCGATGAGGAACATCCACTGCCAGCCGCTCCAGCCATGAAAGCCTGCGAACTGGTTCATGATCCAGCCGGACAGTGGGCCGCCGATCATGCCGGACAGTGGGATAGCAATGAACCACAAGACCGTCATCCTGGCCCGCCGATAGGACGGGAACCAATAAGTCAGGTACAGCAGCAGGCCTGGGGCCAGGCCGGCTTCGGCAATCCCCAGCAGAAAGCGCAAGGCGTAGAACTGCCAGGCGGTTTCGACGAAGGCGAAGAGGGCGGAGATGATTCCCCAGGAGATCATGATCCTGGCGATCCAGCGGCGAGCGCCGACCTTGTGGAGAATCAGGTTGCTGGGCACTTCGCAGAGGAAATACCCGAGGAAGAACATGCCGGCCCCCAGCCCATAGACGGTTTCACTCAGGGCAAGATCGTTCATCATCTGGAGTTTGGCGAACCCCACATTGACCCGGTCCAGATAGGCACACAGATAGCACAACATCAGAAAGGGCATCAGCCGCCAGGCTGTCTTGCGGTAGGCATTGGAGCGCACGGTCGAAACCGCGTCGAGCGTCAGGGTGGTCATGATGGTCTGATCTCTTGTTTTTATAGACCGCCAGGCCCAGTCGCCCGGCGTATCATCGATCCAGAACAGCACAGGCCGTCGCCGGCCCGCTCACGTGTCATCAGTGAATCAGCATGCCGCCGTTTACATCCAGCGTAATGCCTGTGAGGTAGGAAGAGAGGTCGCTGGCGAGGAACAGCGCGGCGTTGGCCACATCCTGGGCGGCGCCCAGACGACCCAGGGGAATGCTCTCGATGATCGCGTGGCGTCGCTCATCCTGCATCAGGCCGCCGGTGATGTCGGTGTGGATCAGGCCCGGGGCGATGGAGTTCACCCGGATCTTGTCCGGACCAAACTCTCGCGCCATGGCTTTGCCCAGGCCGAGCACACCGGCCTTGGCGGCGCTGTAATGCGGGCCGCCGAAGATGCCACCCCCGCGCTGGGCCGACACCGACGACATGCAAACAATGCTGCCTGACGATTGCGCGCGCATGCTGGGAATCACGGCTTGGGACATCAACAGCGTGCCACGCAAGCTGACGTCGAGCACCTTGTCGTAATCGCCAGGGCGGATGTCCAGTGTCTTGATGGGTTGGGTGACACCGGCGTTATTGACCAGCACGTCAATACGGCCGAAATGTTCGATGACCCGGGCGACGGCCTGCTTGACCTGGGTTTCGTCGGCGACATTGGCAGCCAGGCCCAGATGGCCTTCGCCGAGGGCGGCGGCCGCATCGCGCGCAGCGGATTCATCCAGGTCCAGGATCACGACGCGCGCACCGTTCTGGGCGAAGGTCACGGCAGTGGCCCGGCCGATGCCGCGTTCCGATGCAGCGCCGGTGATGATTGCGATTTTGCCTTGAAGCAGCATGAGCGGTTCCTCTGATTGTTTTTATGGGTCGATGCGTGATCGATGACTCAGAGTGTTCCGAGCAGAGGGCGTGAGCAATAATGCAAACTTCACTGGTAGGTGAAAAAAATTCACCACTCGCCAAACCCTGGTGCAGGTGATTGAATCCAACAACCCGGGAAGCCCTGAGAAACCTCTACGGAGTTACCATGCGCCATGACGGAAACACGCCTGCGAACCTGCCACCGCTGAAAGCTATTCAAGCCTTCGAGCAAACCGCTCGTTTTGGCAATCTGGCCAGGGCAGCAGAAGTCCTCGACCTGACGCCTTCGGCCATCAGTCATCAATTGGCAAAACTGGAAGCGATGATCGGCCGCCAACTGTTCGTTCGCGCGGCACGTGGCGTGACGCTGACGCCGGTGGGCGAGCAGTACCTGAAAGACATTTCGGGGCTGTTGCACAGCTTGGAAGTCGCGACAGAGCGCGCGTCCAGTGACATCAGCCTCGACTGCCTGCGACTTCACTCATCACCCAGCTTCGGCTTGCTCTGGTTGATGCCGCGCCTGGAAGCTTTTCGCCTGAGTCATCCGGACATCCAGATCAATCTGTCATGTTCGTATGAGTCGCTGCATTTCAGCCGGGACAAGATCGACGTCGACATCCGCCATGGGCTGCCGAACTGGCCAAGCTATGAGGTGCGAACCGTGCGCAACGAGGCCTTCGCGGTCCTGGCTTCCCCGGCCCTGCTCGCACGACACCGCGTCACGAGTGCGGCGGATTTGCTGGAACGGGACCTGATCCTCTCCGAGGCGACGCTGCTCAAGTGGCCGGAGTGGTTTGCGCAGCACGGCCTGGCACGCCCGCAAAACCCTTACGCCTTGAGTTTCGACCGCTCGTACATGACGCTGGAAGCCGCGAGCCATGGTCTGGGGTTCGCCCTCGAAAGCACACTGTTGGCGCAGAAATATCTGGCCTCTGGAGCGCTGATCGAGGTGGCGCCGGAAACCTTGAGCGCCCCTGTAGCGGCGCATCACCTGGTGTTTCCCAAGGCGCACTCGGGCTTTGCGAGGGTCAGGCGTTTCCTGGAGTGGATGGAGAGCGAACTGGGGCACGGCTTTGTGTTCTGAAACCCCTTACGGATGGACGGGATAATCCACATACCCGCGTTCGTTCCCGCCAAAGAAGGTTTGCGGGTCTGGCGTATTGAGCGGCAGCCCTTCACGGATCCGTCGCGGCAAGTCAGGGTTGGCCAGGAAGGGCCTGCCGAATGCGATGATGTCCGCACGGCCCTGAATCAGCGCCTGCTCGGCGGTATCGGCGTCGTAGCCTCCGGCCAGGATGAGCACACCGCTCCATTGCTGGCGCAGTTGAGCAATGATCGCGTCCCAGCGCGGATCGTAATTTTCGTCCCTCACCGTGCCGACCATCGCCGGTTCCACCAGGTGCAGGTAAGCCAGATTCCAGCGGTTGAGCGAGCGAACGATATGCCCAAACGTCGCTTCCGGGCTCTCGTCACCCATGCCCATGAAACGGCCCATCGGCGTCAGGCGCACCCCCACGCGGTCGGCTCCTATCTCGTCCGCGACCGCGGCCACCACTTCCAGTAACAGCCGGGCACGGTTCTTCATGCTGCCACCGTAACCGTCCTCGCGGTGGTTGCTGTTGCTGTTGATGAACTGGTCGAGCAGATAGCCGTTGCCCGCATGGATCTCCACACCGTCCATCCCCGCGCGAATGGCATTGCGCGCGGCGCGTCGGTAGTCGTTGATGATCTCGGTGATTTCCGCTGTTTCCAGTGCACGGGGCACTGGCACGTCACCCCAGATACCCTGGCCTTGTTCATCGACAATGAACGTCTTGCCAGGCACCGGCAATGCGCTCGGTGCCACGGGCAGGGCATTGCCTGGCTGAAAGCTGGGGTGCGAGACGCGGCCCACATGCCACAGCTGCATGAAGATCACGCCGCCTTCGGCTTGCACACGCTCGCTGACCTGGCGCCATGCCTGCACTTGCTCAGCGCTGTAGATGCCCGGCGTCCAGGCGTAGCCTTGGCCTTGGCGAGAAATCTGCGTCGCTTCGGTGATCAACAACGCGGCACTCGCGCGCTGGTGGTAATACTCGGCGTTCATGGCGGTGGGCACGTCACCCGGTTGCCCGGCGCGAGAGCGCGTCAGCGGCGCCATCGCCACGCGGTGGGGGAGTATGTAGGGGCCGACGGCGATGGGCTGGAACAAGTGCTGGGTCATGGGGGTTCTCCAATTTCGGACAGGGTAGGCGCGCAGGTGTTGCTGCCTTGGTTGACCGTTAAGTTAATCGGCCTGGGGCTTGGTGATAATCCGAAGAAGGCACATCGCTGCGTTGCGCCAGACGCAACAGACGAAGGGGATTTGCTGATTGGGTACATATCCCTTGCCGCGGTAACGGCCACTCGATCTGTGGGAGCAAAGCTTGCTCGCGAAGGCGGGGTATCAGTCAGCTTATTCATCGACTGACACTCTGCTATCGCGAGCAGGCTCGCTGCCACAGGTGTACATGGCGGACAGAATTCTCGTGAACCGACACAAATCAAAGAGAAGAGCGAGCCTGCCCGCGAAAGCGGCCTGTCAGTACCTGATCCTTCAGGAAGGCTGTTGCGAACGCATCAACGGCAGGTTCAACCAGCGTCGACCGGTGGCGTTCGCCACGGCATTGCCAATCGCCGCAACCATGGGCCCCTGGACAATTTCCGCAGCACCGAGGAACGGCTGGCCCGGCTGATCGAGCAGGTGAACGTCGACCTGCTTCGGCACCTGCGAGAAGCGCAGAATCGGATAACCGCTCCAGTCATAGCTGCGGATGCCACCGGCGTCATAGGCGACCTGTTCGTACAGCGTCCAAC
Source organism: Pseudomonas fluorescens (assembly GCF_018614775.1). GTDB lineage: Bacteria > Pseudomonadota > Gammaproteobacteria > Pseudomonadales > Pseudomonadaceae > Aquipseudomonas > Aquipseudomonas fluorescens_BY. Next base: position 49,756 of record NZ_JAGGOF010000044.1, on the reverse strand, counting down.
TGGTCGATTGCAGGATGCCGCCCTCGACCTGGTTGCGCAGGCCATCGGGGTTGACGATCTGCCCGACATCCACCGCCGTGACCACCTGTTCGATCTGCACTTCGCCGGTTTGCGGATGCACCTGCAGGCGGACGGCGAGGGCGCAATAGCCCATGATGTTTTTATAACGGGCAAACGCGAAGCCAATGCCAGAGCCTGGCTCGCTGCTTTTGCGGGGCCAGCCGATGGCGTCGCGGACGCGTTCCACCACCGCCCTGGCCCGCGGGTCAGTCAGGTGCGCCAGACGCATGGCAACCGGATCGGTCCCGGCCTGGGAAGCCAGTTCGTCGATACACGCCTCGATGGCGAAGATGTTGATGTGCGCACCCAGCGAACGCATCGCCGAGGTGCGGAACGGCATCTCGGTGACGAAGTTCATGTTGATGCGGGTGGAGGCCAGCGCGTACAGCGGCACGGCATTACGATCACCGTCGCCTTCGGGTTGCGCAATCGGCACCGACGGCGCGCTGACAAAGGGCCGGGCCAGCAGGCGGGCGGGCAGCAACCTGCCGGCGTTGACGATGCGTTCGTTATGCGGCGTGGTCCACAGCTCATAAGCCCAGTCCTGCAGACGGTTTTGCCCATCCAGGTTGGCCTGGACTTCAGTCACCATCGCCGAGCTGTAGGGCTCCCAGAGATTTTCCTGCTCGCGCATCCACTGCACGCGTATCGGCGTGCCGGGCATGCGCAGTGCGATCAGCGCCGCGTCTGCCGCTGCGTCGTCCGCGCCGTTGTGACCGTAGCAGCCGGAGCCTTCCACGTGGATGCAGCGCACCCGTTCCAGGGGCAGGTGCAGCATCTCGGCGATACCGGCGCGCAGGGGATAGACCCCTTGGGTGTGGGTCCATACGGTGAGCGTCCCGTCCTTGAACCAGGCCACCGCACAGGACGGACCAATGGAGCCGTGCATCAGGTATTGCTTGGTCACGCGCGCCTGGTAGCGCTTGCCCGTGGCGATGCCCGGCGTGCCTTGGGCGCTGATCGGGTAGCGCCGCGCCGGCAGTTTTTTCAGCAGAGCGTGCATGTCTTTCGAGGCCGGGATTGCCTGGCCGGCACTCCATTGCGCGGATTCGTAGCCGCTGCGCATGGCCTTGATCGCTTGCCATTCATCGCGTGCCACGACAGCCAGGTAATGACCGTCACGAATCACCTGCACCACACCCGGCAGCGACTGCACCTTTGCTTCATCAAAGGCCTCAAGGCGACAACCCGGGCGTGGCGGGCGAATGACACGGGCATGGAGCATGCCGGGCAAACGAATGTCCTGGACGAAAGCGGCGCCGCCACTGACCTTGGCCGGGATATCCAGGCGTGGCACCGACTGTCCGATCAGCTTGAACTGTGCAGGCGGAAGCACCGGCGACTCCGCCTTCGCATAAAGGTGCAGGTCGACATTCTTCACCGCGTCGGCGTAAGACATGTGTCGATCGCCGGGCCCTTCGATCATCCCGTCGCGGGTGGTCAGCAGTGCGGGCGTGGTGTTCCAGCTACGGGCAGCCGATTCCAGCAGCAACTGGCGCACCTGCGCCGCCGCGTTGAACAGCGCGGTACCGCTGTCGAAGATGCTGTGGCTGCCAGCGGTGTAGCCTTCATTCGGTGACAGCGCGGTGTCGGCGGTCAGCAGGTTGATGGCCGATGGCGAGACGTCCAGGCGTTCGGCGGCAATCTGCAGCAGCGCGGTTCTTACGCCGGTGCCCAATTCGACTTTGCCGGTGTAGACGGTGATGCCCTCGGCACTGACGCGTATCCAGGCATCCAGGTAAGGATTGGTGCGCAGGCTGCCGGGAAGGTCAGGCGCCAGCACCACGGTGCCCAGCGTGTCGACCTCGGTATCCGCCCAGGCCTTGCGTGCCGCAGGCACCAGCGTAAAAGCCACCAGCAAGGCGCCCCCGCGCAGAAACGCTCGACGACTATGATCCACCTCTGCACGTGCGTTCATGCGGCCCTCCCGTTTTGCTTCGAGACCACGCTGATCGCTTCGATGATGCGCAGGTGAGTCCCGCAACGGCACAGGTTACCTGCCATGTATTGACGAATCGTCGACTCGTCCGGGGTGGGGTTGCGCTCCAGCAGTGCCTGGGCGCGCATCAACATCCCGGCGATGCAGTAACCGCACTGCGCAGCCTGTTTGTCGATAAAGGCTTTTTGCAAGGCGCCCGGCTGCTCGGCGGTTCCAAGGCCCTCAACCGTACGAATCTGTTTACCCTCCAACCCGGTGCAGGGTGTCAGGCAGGCGAACACCGGCTGGTCCTCGACGATGACAGTACAGGCGCCGCATTGCCCCAAGCCACAGCCGTACTTGGCGCCGTTCAGGCCGAGGTGGTTGCGCAGTGCGTAGAGCAGCGGCATGTCCGGCTCCAGCTCCAGGCCATGGGCTGATCCGTTGACGTTGAGCGTGACGTGGGTCATTTCGTCTCCTTGCGTATGGCGTCGAGCGTGGAAGAAATATCGGTCCAAGGTTGGCCTGGTCTGGCTTGCTGGCGTAGATAAGCGGCCAATGCCACGAGCTGGGCATTATCGAAACTGGCAGCGAAGGGCGGCATCACCGGACCGGGCACTCCGGGATCGGCCGGGACGCCTTCAAGTACGGTCTTCAGGAAGTTGCGAGGGCTGGCGGCACGTAGCGCCGAGGTGTGATTCAGCGTCGGACGGCCGTCGACGGTGCGCATCGGTGCGGCGGCCCCGTGGCAGCCGGCGCAGGCACTGGCAAAGAGCAGCGCGCCGGCAGGCTCCGTCGTGTGCGCCACGGCGCCGATTGCCTTTGGCAACGTTTCGCTCTGCAGGCTCAGCAGATACTCGGCAATCGCCTCCACATCGCCGGCCGGCAAGCGTGCCAGGCTGAGACTGACCGGGCGCATGGGGCCGGCGGCGGTGCCATGGCCATCCACCACTTCCGCCCGCAGGTAACGCACCAGTTGCTCGCTGCTCCAGCCATCCGCTTGGCCGGCCAAACCCAATAGGGAGGGCGCTTCCCAACCGTCCACCAGACCACCGGCCAGGCTTTCGCCGGACTTCTCGGCACCGATCAGGTTCAGCGGCGAATGGCAGCCCGCGCAGTGACCGGCCCCCTCGACCAGGTAACGTCCCCGGTTCCAGGCCGCGGACTGCTGCGCCACCGGCGCCAAGGGCTCGCCGTGCAAGAACAGCAGGTTCCAGAACGACACCAGCGGCCGGATGTTCATCGGGAAGTTCATGCGGTTTTCCCGGGCGGGTGCATGCACCGCGGGGCCACTCATCAACCAGGCGTAGGCGTCGGCAATGTCGTCGTCGCCCATCCTCCGGTAATGCACGTAAGGGAAGGCGGGATAGAGAAAGTGACCGTCGCGGGCGATCCCCTCGCGCATCGCCCGTTCGAACGCCGGCAGCGACCATTGGCCGATACCCGTTTGCGGGTCGGGGGTGATGTTGGTGCTGTAGAGGGTGCCGAACGGGGTCACCAACGGCAGCCCACCGGCCAGGTATTGGCCACCGGGACGGGTGTGGCATACCGCACAATCGCCAGCCTCGACCACCCGGGCGCCTCGTTGCCGTTGGGCATTGTCGAATGTGGGCGGGCGCTCGATGGGCGCCAGTGCCGGACGCCACATCAACAGCGCCGCGCCGAACAAACCGAGGAGGGCGAGGCCGGCCATCGCGCTCCAGAACCGCCGGGATTTCAGCCAGCGGCCGTTCATGCCGATTCGCCAAGGGTGGGCGGCATTGACGTCACGCCGTGGTACGCGGGTGGATGGGCACTCATGGGACGCTCCTTGAACAGTCGGGTGATGCAGATGACCCAGCGTAGAGAAGGCGTCGGCGGGAGAGTATGACCAGGTCGCGCAATGGCCCGTTGCGCCCCGAGCAACAGTGGGTTCGTTGCGCACGGCGCATCACTCAGTTGTCCGAAGCACGGATTCTCCCAGGGCAGCGGTGCCCTTAGCCTTGCTGACACTTTCCCCAAGTTGACGAGGTGTCATCATGCTCACGGGCAACCCAACGGCCACGGCCGACGTAAAACCGCTCACTTCACTCTCCGGCCTGATGGTCGCGTTCCTGGCGTTCTGTTGCGGCGCGGTCGTCGCGAACCTTTACTACGCGCAGCCCATCGTCGAACTGATCGCGCCGCAGATTGGCCTGTCCAGTGCCAATGCCAGCCTGATCGTTTCGCTCACGCAGTTCGGCTACGCCCTGGGGTTGCTGTTCCTGGTGCCGCTGGCGGACCTGTTGGAAAATCGACGCCTGGTGGTGGGGTTCACGCTCGCCGCCGGCGTCAGCCTGCTGTGCGCGGGGATGGCTCAGACGCCGTCAATGTTCCTGGTGTTTTCGTTGTTGATCGGCCTGACTTCTGTGGCGGTGCAGATCCTGGTGCCGTTGGCGGCGCATCTGGCGCCCGAGGCGACACGTGGTCGTGTGGTGGGCAATATCATGAGCGGCCTGCTGCTGGGCATTCTGTTGTCGCGACCGCTGTCGAGCCTGTTGGTGGAGGTATTCGGCTGGCGCGGGGTATTTTTCAGCGCAGCGGCATTGATGGCAGTGATTGCGTTGATCACCGCCGTTGCCCTGCCACGCCGAGTGCCTGCTCATCGGGCCAGTTATGCGGCGCTGATCGGCTCGGTATGGGCGCTGGCGCGGCGCCATTCTCTGCTGCGTGAACGCTCGCTCTACCAAGGGCTGTTGTTCGCCAGCTTCAGCCTGTTCTGGACCATCGCTCCCATTGAGCTGATGCGCAATCACGGCTTCAGCCAGACCCAAGTCGCGATTTTTGCCCTGGTCGGCGCAGTCGGTGCGATTGCCGCCCCGATTGCCGGACGCCTGGCCGATGCCGGCCACGGCCGCATCGGCACCTTGGTCGCGCTGGTGCTGGCGCCGGTTTCCTTGTTGATCGCGGCGTTGCCCGGCAGCGGTTATGTCTGGCTGGTGGTGTGTGCGGTGCTGTTGGATTTCGCCGTGCAACTGAGCATGGTGCTCGGTCAACGCGAGGTCTATGCCCTCGATCCACACAGCCGGGCACGCCTCAACGCGGTGTACATGACCAGCATCTTCGTCGGCGGGGCCTTGGGCTCGCTGGTCGCCAGCCCGCTCTACGAGCACTTCGGCTGGAGCCGGTCGGCGCTGTTCGTGGCCGTGATCCCGGCCTTGGCGCTGGTGTTGTTTCTCGTGCGCAAGGTCCTTGCAGTTGCTCCGGCAGACAGTGAATAGTCCGATGGAACGCCGTCATGCAAGACGGCAGGCGAACGGTGATGCACAATCGGCACCGTTCGTTCTTGATCGGAAACCCCTTATGGACAAGTTGCTGGCCCTGAAGATGTTTGTCGAAACCGTGCGCTGCGGGGGTTATTCCTCGGCGGCGCGCAAACTCGGCATTTCCACTTCTTCGGTTACTCGCCAGGTTGCGGGGCTTGAGCAGGAACTGGGCGCCAGTCTGCTCAACCGCACGACCCGCAACACCAGCGTCACCGTTGCCGGGCAGGCCTACTTTGAAAAAGCCGTCGCAATCATCGAGGCCATCGACGAAGCTGACGCCTTCGTCGCCGACCGAGGGGACGAGGCTCAGGGGAAACTGCGAGTCAGCGTGCCGGTGGAGTTCGGTCGGCGCATCATCGCTCCGCACCTGAACCGCTTGCTTGAAGGCCATCCTGGCCTGGAAATCAGCCTGTCATTGAGCGATCAGGTCAGCGACTTATTGAGCGAGCAGATCGACGTGTCGGTGCGCCTGGGCTCCACGGTCGTCAGCGAGGACATTGTCAGCAAGCGGGTAGGGGACTTCCAACGCTGGGTGCTCGCAAGCCCCGACTACCTGCGCCGACACCCCGCCCCGCGTCACCCCCACGACCTGCTGGAGCACCAGTGCCTGCGTTTCGACTACGGCGCCACCCACCAGCAATGGACCTTCCGGGCCGGCGATGAAAGCATCCAGTTAAGCGTGCAGGGACGCCTGCAGAGCAACAACGCCGACATCCTGCGTGAAGCTGCCATCGCCGGTGGAGGGATAACGCTACTGGCCGACTGGCTGGTGCGCGACGATGTCGCCCAGGGCCGCTTGACGCGCCTGCTGGAGCAATACGACGCCACCCCGGGCAATGCCAGCACCTGTATCAATGCGTTGTATTTGCCCAATCATCGCGGATCGAGGCGGATTAATGTGTTTATCGAGTTTTTGGAGGGGGTTCTGGCGGCGGGTTGACTTTTTCTTTCAGGAAAAGGTGCAGGCCAGTTTCGTCAGGGCGCAGGTTTGTGTGGCTGCGGATGTGTCCCTCCAGACTTACCTTGCGCCTATACGGCGCAAACCCCTTCCTTTTATGCCTTACCTCTCGGCCATTCCCGCGTAAATCAAACAACCCTAACAGTGAAGAGCCCTGTTTTATTGAATAAAGTTGCCAGCGTTATTTATTTGATGGACGACTCGAAATAATGGCTTATCGGACAAAGTGTTCACACTGTTTCGATTCAGGGAATCTTCAGGTGGCGATGAAGGGTGGCGCGACCATGTCATTGGTTCTAAAAACCATTGCGCGAAGCCAATGGTCGCGCTTGGTAAACCGAGCTGGCCGGGGAATATATACGCAGCCAGACGATGGCTGCGGGGAACAGGCCGCCAGGGCTACCCTGCGATGCAAAGCGGTACGTTGATTCTCAGCCCTGATGACTGCGGCGCAGGGGTACCAGTGCCGGCTGGAAGGGGTGGAATGCGTAATATCAATAAAAAAGCGGCTCAAGCTTTCGATGAATTCGGCGATAAACTCAATAGACATTTATTTAATGATGCAGGCCAAACCATGTTTTCGAGACTCACGATTGTTCAGAAATTAAGCTTGGGTTTTGGCTTGATTATTCTAATTATTTTTATTCTGGTTGCATTGGTTCGCGATGCCTTCAGTAAAATCGAGGAGTCCACTCGATGGAATATTCATACCTACACAGTTTTGGACGTCAGTAACAAGCTTGCCATCAGCCTTACCAATATTGAAACGGGGATGCGCGGCTTCGCGCTCACGGGTGAAGATGATTTTCTCGCACCGTTGACAGCGGGCAGGAGTGACTTTGACCAGTCGTTTGTGGAACTTGTAAAACTGACAGCGGATAACCCTACCCAGCAGCAGCGGTTGACCCAGATCAAAACGATACAGCAGAAGTGGTTGGGCGAAGATATCGAAGGCTCGATAGCGCTACGCAGGTCGGTGGTCGCGGGAAAAGCAGCTATCGATGACGTCGTCCAGCGCATCAAAGGTCGTCAGGACAAGGCCAAGATGGATGACATGCGCAAGCTGATTGCTGACTTGCGAGCGGATGAACGCAAACTTCTCGATGGGCGTACCAAAGCGCTGGAGGACGCGGCTCGATTTGCCAACCTGAGCATGGTCATCGGCGGTCTGCTTGCAGTCCTGGCGGCGCTGGCTGTGGCTATAAGCTTGTCCTCATCGATTCGTAAGCGCCTGAATCTGGCCATAGACGCGGCTAATAATATTGCTGCTGGACGTCTTGACAGAAAAATTGAAAACGTCGGCCAGGACGAAATCGGCAAACTGCTCGAAGCTTTCAATGAAATGCAAACTCGACTGCGCACCATGATTACAGCGATAAAGGGCGGCGCTGAAAAGTTGCTCGCCTCCGCCACCGAGATATCACATGCTTCTGGTCACTTGTCGTCTGCGGCATCCGATCAGTCTCAGTCAGCTTCTTCAATGGCTGCCACCGTTGAAGAACTCACCGTCAGCATCAGTCATGTAGCGGCGAGCGCCAGCGAAGCCCATGGCATCTCCTCGGAGTCCGGCAAGCACTCGATTGAAGGCGGCGCGGTTATTCAAAACACCCTGCAGAGCATGAACCTCATTGCCGGTACGGTGCAGGCCTCAGCTCAACAGATCGCTGATTTGGGCCGAGATATTCATCAAATCACCTCCATCGTGAACGTCATCAGTGCAATCGCCGAGCAGACCAACCTTCTGGCACTGAACGCCGCCATCGAAGCCGCGCGTGCGGGCGATCAGGGGCGTGGTTTTGCAGTCGTGGCAGATGAAGTACGACTACTGGCACAGCGCACTGGCAAGTCGACGGCTGAAATCGGCGAAATGATTCAGAAAATTCAAATCAGTGCTCAGGATGCAGTCAAGCAGATGGAAGTCGGCGTTGAGCAGGTCAACAGTGGCTTGGAGCTGGCGAACTCGGCCAATACAGCAATAAACCAGATTCGTGGAGGCGCGAGCCAGATTGTCAGCGTCGTTGATCAAATATCAATCGCGCTGAATGAGCAAAGTGCAGCCAGTCAGGACGTTGCTCGCAGCGTCGAGCGTATCGCCCAGATGGCCCAGAGCAGCAGTCATGGCATCTCGGAAGCTGCCCGTAACGCGACCGCCATTGAGCAACTGGCTTTAATGCTTGATAAGCAGGTCTCTCAGTTCAGGCTCTGAAACATCAGGCCCCAACGGCGATCAACCGGTTTGTCGAAGTCTGGCGCTTTCAGTCCTTTTGTTGTTTACGTTCGCCACAGCGCCAGCAGTACCGGCAAGTTTCAGGGCGTGTGCAAGGGCTTTAACACGATGAAGCCTGAATTAAGACTATGCTCATCGCTATTGCAGGCACCGCCGGCCCTACGCCATGACACTCACGGACATCCGCGAGCCGCCGACCGACATTTTCGACCAGGGCGAGAAGTCGGTCTACGCTGTCGGCGGGTAGCTGGAGTGCTGCCGGTAAACCCAAGCGCGATGGAGAGCCGCATGAACACCAAACCTATCCGAAAAATGCTGTGGCGCTTCGCCGGCTGCCTGAGCGGGCTGGTGATGGTTGTTGCCAGTCCAGCCCAAGCGGCCGACGGTGACATCGCCCGCGGCCCGACCGCAGACCAAAGCATTGCCTTCAGCAATTCCTATGCAGGCAGCGATTTCCGCAAGGTGATGGTGCGCAATTGGCAAGAGATCGCGCTCCAGGCGCAAAAGGATGGCTTGATCCGGGAGGCGCCGGTGGTCAGTGCCAATAACTCCGCGTCGGAACAAGCGGCCGATATCCAGGACATGATCGTCCAGGGCGTCAACGCTATCGTCATTCTGGCGGCGTCCGACACAGCCCTCAATGGGGTGATCCGCGATGCTTGCAATGCTGGCATCGTGGTGGTGGTCATGGCCAGCCTGGTCACTGAGCGCTGCGTCTATGCCGTGGATTACAACTGGTCGGCCATGGGCCGCGTGCAGATGGACTATATCGCCGGGCGACTCAAGGGCAACGGAACGCTGCTGGAAATCCGCGGGATTGCCGGCGATGCCACCGACCAGAACATCAGCGACGGCATTCACAAGGCGGCCGGTGACTATCCGGGCCTGAAGTTCGCCAAGACGGTGTACGGAAACTGGACGGCGTCCGTCGCACGCAAGGAGGTGGCGCTGGCGCTACCGTCGCTGCCCGGCATCGATGCCGTCGCCACGCAAGGGGGCGACGGCTATGGCGCGGCCATGGCGTTCAAGGCGGCGGGACGCCCTTTGCCGATCATCGTGATGGGCAATCGCCAGGACGAGCTCGCCCTGTGGAAACAGGAACGCGATGCCAATGGCTATGAGACCGTCTCGGTGTCTGCTTCCCCGAGCGTCTCCCAGGTGGGGTTCTGGGTGGCCCAGCAGATTCTGGCGGGCAAGCAGGTGCCGAAGTTCGTCGAGGTGCCACTGGTACGCATCGATGCGAAAGACCTGGACGCCTGGCTCGCCACCATGCCGGTGGGCGGCGCGGCCAATCCGTTCTACAGCCAGGCAACCGTGGCGGCGATGATCGACGGGGCCACCCAACCTACGGCACCGCCGACGCCTTTGCCGGAGGTTACGAAGCAGTAGCGGCGAACGGGGAGGCGCCATGTCGATATTCAAATCAGTGAGGGACACACCCATTGCCGTCAGGATTGGCCTGGCGGTTGCCGCTTTGGTGTTCCTGATGCTGACGGTGTCGCTCGTGAACCTCTATGCTTGCGGGGCATGGTGCGTGCGGTGGATTCGGCCAGCCATTCTGCGCAGATCCTGGCCTCGGTCAACGGGGCCACCGGGCGGGTAGAAAACTTCATCGCCACCCGTGATCAGGAAAGCCTGCGTCAAGCCGAAGGCGATTGCCGGCCTCACCGCCATTCCAGCGGCAGAGGCGCAATCGCTCAAGGGCAGCCTGGAGAGACTCGCCGCGGCGATCGCAGCCTTGCGGGCGGCGACCCTGACCATGGATGGCGAAACGGAGGACATGACAGCCCACTACGGCCGGATGCGAGAGGCGACGATCCTCGTCGAACAGGGCATCACCGATGGGCTGAAAGAACTTGATGCCCGCGCCGATGACCACCAGACGCGGGTGAGCAACGTCGAAAGTGCCCATCGCATCCTCGACATCCTGCGCAATGGCGAACGGGTCATCATCGCCAATGTGGCCAGAATGCTGGTGAGCGATGATGAGACAGCGGCCACGGCGGCGCGCAACGCGTGCACGGCGCTCCCGGCCGTCGTCGAGCAATTGCGCGAAATGATGGGGGCGCCCCAGGGGGTAGATGCACTGGATTCGTTGGTGCCGGCGATCGCTTCTGCCTGCCTGGCGGTCCAGCACCTCGGCGAGGCGCCCAAGCTCCGGGGGAGCGAGGCCTTGCGGCATCTCGCCGCCGCCGAGGAACTGATCGAGCGCCTTGAGGTCATGCTGGGTGGAGTAGGAGAGCACGTGACCCACGACGCCAATGACATTCAGGCGGCAACCGGGTTGCTGCACAATGCAGCCGGGCTGTCCAAGCGTTTCGCCGAGCGTGTGGCCACCCTGGAAGCACAGACCCTGTCGTTTCGCCTGGCCCCGTCTGACGAAGTCGCCCGCTCTGTCGGCGCCATCCTGGACGAGCTCGCGCGTCTGGCGCGCGTTCTTCCTTCGTCCGTAGGGCTGCAAACCCAGGCAGCACCCCTGACGGTCAGCGATCAGATTGCCGGTTATCGGGCGGCATTTGCCCGGTTCCATCAAGCGAGCAACGCCTTGAGCGGCGCGCGCGACCAGGTTCGCAACGAGGCACGCAGCGCCGGCCAACTGGTCGCGCACTTCGCTGGCCAAGCGCGTTCCGACGCCCTGGTCCACAATGATCGCGGTATGCTTGCGACGCTGGTTGCGGGTACCGTTGCCATCTTGCTCGCCGGCGCCATCGCCTGGAGCACGTCGCGGTTCGTCGCACAGCCCATCGTGGCCCTGGCCTCCGTCATGCGCCGGCTTGCGGCCGGTGACCTGAACGCCGCGATCGCCAGCGCCGGACGCGGCGACGAGATCGGGATCATGACCCGCGCCGTACGGGTGTTCCAGGACAATGCCCTGCGTATACAGGTACTGGAGGCCGAGGCCGAGGCCGAACGACGGCAAGTCCAGGACTCTCTGGAAAGAATGGTCGCCGAACGGACCGAGGCGCTGCACCAGCAGACCGAGAGGCTGGAGGCGCAGGCCGTCGAACTCATTCAGGCACGCAACCAGGCCGAGACGGCTAATCGGGCAAAGAGCGATTTCGTGGCCACGGTCAGCCACGAACTGCGCACCCCCCTGACCCTCATTCTTGCCCCTCTGGAGCAGCTCTCGGCGGCAGCCACTGCGCCGACGGACTGGCATGTACAAATCGACCGCGCCAAACGCAACGCGCTGCGCTTGATGAACCGGGTGAACGACATTCTCGATTTCTCCAAGGCCGAGGCGGGCAAGTTCGAGTTGTGTCCGGCGCCCGTTGATTTGAACGAGGCGGTGGGGGTGCTTGCCGAGGATGCTGCGCTGGTGGCCAAGGGCAAAGGCTGCACGTTGACTTGCAGCATCGATCCAGCGCTCGCCACGGTGTTCCTCGACCCCCGGCACTTCGAGAAAATTCTTCTCAATCTGGTGAGCAATGCCATCAAGTTCACGCCCGCTGGCGGCACCGTGCACGTCGCAGTCACTGCGCTGGATGGCGAGCGATTTGAGTTCGCTGTGCAGGACTCGGGCATTGGTATTGCGCCTGACAAGCTGCCGCTGCTGTTCCAGCGTTTTTCCCAGATCGACAACTCCGCCACGCGCCATTACAGCGGCACAGGCATCGGCCTGGCCCTGGTCAAGAACCTGGCCGAATTGATGGGGGGCGAGGTGGGCGTCAACAGCGAACCCGGGCAGGGCTCCTGCTTCTTTGTCCGACTCCCGCTGGGGGCCGGGCAAAACACCCTGCCGACCGAAGCCCCTCATATGCGCGAGCGATCATCGCCGAGCACAACCGAACAGCGTCACCTGCGGTTCGACGACGGCCGCCATGGCGCTGGCAACGACCGAGCGTCAGCGGCAGGCGCAGATGACGAGCCACACCCGCGGCACGCCTCGCCATCCAGGGTGCTGGTGGTCGATGACAGCCCGGAAATGCTTGGCTACCTCAGCGAGCTTCTGCAAAACGACTACATCGTCGTCACCGCTACTGATGGGGAGCAGGCCTGGGCACTCCTGCAGCGTCGGCCCATCGATGTCGTCGTCTCGGACGTGATGATGCCGGAACTCGACGGTTTTGGCCTGACCGCCAGAATCAAGGCCAGCGCCGGTTTCGCCCATTTACCCGTCATCCTGTTGACCGCCCGTGGCGGCAGCGAGGCTTGCGTCTCCGGGCTGGAGAGCGGCGCCGATGACTATATCGCCAAACCCTTCTCGCCATTGGAACTCATGGCGCGCGTTCGCGCGGCGCTGCGCATGAGCCAGGTGCAAGCCGAACTGCACGCGAAATCCCGCCAGGCGGGCATGGCCGAAATCGCCGCAGCTGTGTTGCACAATGTCGGCAACGTACTCAACAGTGTCAACGTATCGGCAGAAACGGTGAACAGTCAGATGCGCGCCTCTAAAGCCCAAGGGCTGGGCAAAGTGGCGCAGATGCTTAACGAGCACGTCCATGACTTGGGCGATTTTCTCACCACGGACCAGAAGGGGAAGCTGCTCCCCGGCTACCTGCTCAAGCTGGCGGAGGCGGTGACGGCAGAGCAGCAGCGCATCATCGACGAACTCGGGCGCCTGACCAAGGGCATTGACCACATCAAAGCCGTCGTCGCGGCCCAGCAGTCCTATGCCGTTGCTGGCAGTGTCGTCGAGGCAGTACCGTTTCCCGAGTTAGTCGAGGATGCCTTGCGCATGAGTGCAGGTTCACCGGGGCGCCAGGAGGTGACAGTGGTCAAGGAAATGACCGACTTGCCCCTGCTGCTGCTCGACCGGCACCGGGTGCTGCTGATCCTGGTGAACCTGATTCGTAATGCCAGGCAGGCGTTGGACGGGGTGAATGATCGCAGCCCGAGCATCACGCTAGGTGCCGCCCTCGCTGACGGGCCAATACTCCGTATTACGGTGACGGACAACGGCAAGGGCATTGCGCCAGAGAACCTGAAGCGTATCTTTTCCCATGGCTTCACCACGCGCAAAGACGGTCACGGATTCGGCCTGCACAGCTGCGCGCTAGCCGCCCAGGAAATGGGCGGCCGCTTGACCGTACACAGCGATGGGACAGGGCAGGGCGCAACCTTCGTCCTTGATACGCCTTTTGTGACGCCGCAGAGGACGCAATGAACATGGCTATGGATTCGGACTCAACTGCTCGGTGAATGGTGTTCACCATCGAGCCCATGCTCAACCAAGGCACCTGCCACGTGCGGACCGAGGCAGATGGCTGGACGGTCGTTACCCGGAACGGGACGCTCTGCGCGCAATTCGAGCACACCGTTGCGGTGACTTCGCCGGGTGTCTCGGTGCTGACGTTGCGATCGGATGAGGTGGACAAAATTTCTGATGCGTAACCTGGATCTTCTCGCGGTCGTCCAGGCTGCATGTCAGCAAGGACAGCGGAGCAATCCGGTTTGAGTAAAAAGGCCGTTAAGAGACCCCGTGTCATTTGGAAGTCCCGCCCACATGTTATCCTTGCCACCAATATAGGATAGGGGGGTAGGCTATGGCGCATACACACTCGGGAAAAGAAGAACTGCTCAAGCGCGTCAAGCGCATTGCCGGGCAGGTACAGGCAATCGAACGCGCACTGGAGGGCGAAGCCGACTGTGGGAAGACCTTGCATCTGGTGGCGGCGACCCGTGGGGCAATAAACGGCCTGCTCGACGAAATCATCGAGGACCATGCCCGGGAGCATGTCGCAAAGCCTGGCCTGACCGATCAGGAGCGGGCGCAGGGCGTGGAGGAACTGCTCGAAGCCATCCGCCGGTATTCAAAATGAGGGATACGTCGAGCACTCACTCCGTTCATAGCCACAACTTCCTGGGCGCCGGCCACGACGCCAATGCCAAGCGCACATTGTGGGTCGTGGCGCTCACGGTGGTGATGATGGTGGGCGAAATATCCGCCGGCTACATCACCGGCTCGATGGCGCTGCTGGCTGATGGCTTCCACATGGCAACCCATGCCGGCGCACTGGGAATCGCGGCGGCAGCGTATGCTTACGCACGCAAGCATTCGGAAAGTTCCGCCTACAGTTTCGGCACCGGCAAGGTGGGTGACCTGGGAGGGTTCGCCTCAGCGTTGATCCTCGGCCTGATCTCGTTAGGCATCGGGGTCGAATCGGTCCTTCGGCTTCTCGAACCGTCCCAGGTGCAATTCACAATGGCGACCCTGATCGCGGTCATCGGACTGATCGTGAACATCGTCAGTGCCTTGCTTCTGGGCGCAGGTGGGCATGGTCATGCCCATGACCATCACGGTCATTCCCATGGCCAGGACAACAACCTGCGCTCCGCTTATGTCCACGTGCTTGCCGATGCAGTCACCTCGGTCATGGCCATCGTGGCATTGTTGGCCGGCAGGTTTCTGGGGTGGGTATGGCTCGATCCGCTCATGGGCATCGTGGGGGCAGTCGTCATTGCCCGCTGGGCGTGGTCCCTGATGAAAGATACCGCGTCGGTATTGCTTGATAAAACGGACGAGCACGTTGCCGAAGAGATCCGGGCGCTGCTTGATCAGGCCGGCCAGTTCCGGCTAACCGATCTGCATGTGTGGCGTGTGGGGCCAGAAGCCCGTGCTGCCATCGTCAGTGTGCACGGGCCGCAGGCGCTTTCTGCCGATGATGTGCGTGCCGCGTTGACCGCGGTAGATGAGGTGACTCATCTCACGATCGAATACAGGACGGTGGGAAACTAGCCGCTCGCCATTATTTATGGAACAAGCATGGCTAAAGCCTCTGGAAGGTCCTGCGCGGACCTTCCAGAGTCATGGCTGGGCTGTCAGGTCTTGAAACGCAGCACCATATTGTTCAAGTTCACCGCGAGTTGCGACAGCTCGTTGCTGGCAATGAGCGTTTGACGCGTTCCCTCGCTGCTTTGCACTGCCAGGTCGCGAATGCTGACCAGACTCCGATCAACATCACGGGCTACATGGGCCTGTTGCTCGGACGCCGTTGCGATCTGCAGGTTACGGTCGTTTATTTCCAGGACGGCCTGGGTGATTTGTTGCAAGGACTGCCCGGCGTCCTCCGCCGTTTTTCGAGTGCTGTGCACTTCCTGGGTGCTCTTGTGCATCGACTCTACTGTGGCAGAAGAGCCTGCCTGTATCGCCGAGATCATCTGTTCGATTTCCTGAGTAGACGTTTGCGTACGATGCGCCAGGGCGCGCACTTCGTCTGCAACCACTGCAAAACCTCGGCCTTGTTCGCCTGCCCGCGCCGCTTCGATTGCGGCATTCAATGCCAGCAGGTTGGTCTGTTCGGCAATGCCTCTGATGACGCTCAGTACTTTGCTGATGTCTTGGGCCTGGCCAGCCAGCGCCAGGACTTGTGCGGATGAGCCTTCCACCAGGCTCGTCAGCGTACGCATGGCTGCCAGGGTCTCGGTGACACGTTTATTGCCCAGGTCGGCCGACAGGCTCGATTGTTGGGCCGCCTGAGAGGTTGACGTGGCATTGCGAGCAACTTCTTCGACGGCTGCGCTCATCTCGTTGACTGCTGTAGCGGCTTGCTCGATTTCGCTGTTCTGTTGCTGCAATGTTCGGTCAGCGCCTTCAGTGATGGAGGTCATTTCGACGGCGGCAGTGCTCAATTGTGTAGACGCACCGGCGATTTCCAGAACCGTGCGCCGCAGCTTCTCGGACATGATGTTGAGCGCCTGCATCAAACGGGCTGCTTCGTCTCTGCCGGTGACCTCAAGCTGGCGCGTCAGATCGCCTTCGGCAATGTCTTCAGCCAGCTTCAACGATGCATTGATTGGCTCGACAATGCTGCGCGTCAAGATGATAGCGAGGAAGACGGTAAGCGTCAGCGCGACGAGTACAACAGTCATCAGAACGTTGACACTGTGGTTATAGACTGCCGTGGCAGTGGCGCCTGACTGCTGCGTATCTTTCGCATTCAGCTCGCGCAGGGCAGTGAGTTTTTCTTGATAAGCGCTGGCGCGGTTAGCCTGCTCCGAGTTGGCGAAGGCAACGGCTTTGTCATGGTCAGAAGTGTCCATAGCAATAACCTGCTTCAGTCCATCGAGGTAGGTGTTCATCGCGATTTGAGAATTATCGAGCAGCGCGCGGTCCTGATCGCCTGCCATCAGGTTATGCCGATAGAAGTCGCTGCGAGACTGCAGCGTATCCATTGCTTGTCGTACTTTGGCTTGCGATGCGCTTTTAACGGAGGGGTCGGTGCTGGCGAGCATTCTGATGCTCTCGAGGCGTGCATGCAGAAGTGCAATCTGAATGTCATCGATTACTTGAATGCTAGGCAGTGAATTTAATTCTATGTCTTGTTCTGCGGTACGCAAATGGTCGATTTGAACGTAGGCGAACCCTCCCAGCCCGATTAGAAGCAACGTGATTGCACCAAAGCAAAGTGCAGCTCTGCGCGCGATATTGAGAGATCTCAGGTTCATGGTTGGCTCCGGTGGCGTCAGGACGGCGCGCGACGTGACGCCTTCCGGGGCTGGCCCTTCGCCAGCCATCACAGGATTGGCCAAAGCAGATGAAAATTCCGTGAGCTGTGTGTGGTTTTTTTGAGAATGACGGCAGCCCCAGGATTTGGTGAGCGCCTAATTTCAAGCGCACTCGATCCAGGTTGCTCTTCGTCCGGCGATCCCCCGCTTCAACCTTCAGAAAATGCCCACCCTTTGCCAGCACATTTCTAGCCTTCAGGCGTCTTACTCTCAAGGCTATGGATGCCCAGGTCGTGGCGGCCGGGCACAAGATGCGCTTTGAGCGTCAACGCCGGAATTTCATAGTCACCGGCATTCTGGCGACGAAATGGCAAGGGCTGATCATCGAACAGGTTATCCAGCCGAGCAGCATAGGCGGCGCATAACTGTTCGAATCGAGCGGCGTCCATTTTGCTGGTTTTATAGACAGGGAAGGGTGGCATGACCGTGAACCCAGGATAGAACAGTACCCCATGCTGGATAGGGAATAGCAGGTCATCGAGCGCACCGTTTACCCCTCGACCACTGTAATGGGACTCCCAGCCCCCCATGGTGACCACCAACATTGCCCGCTTTCCCTCCATGCGACCTTCGCCGTAGCGGTCGCCCCAGTGGCTTTCGCTGTGCTCGCCGACACCGTAGGCAAATCCATAGGCGTAAACGCGTTCGACCCAACCCTTGAGGATCGCTGGCATCGAGAACCACCACAGTGGAAATTGAAAGATCACGGCGTCTGCCCATATCAGCTTGGCCTGCTCCTGCTCGATGTCTGCCGGTTGGCTGCCAGCGGCCAATACACGCTGCGATTCCATGGCTGGATTGAAAGGGATTTCGTCGTCATAGCCTGGGGCGTCGTCTGGATCGAGAGGCGCCTTCCAACGCATATCGTAGAGGTCCGAGACCTTGACCTCGTGACCTGCGGTTGTCAGGTGAGCGATCGCAAAATCCTTGAGCGAACCATTGAGCGAACGGGGCTCGGGGTGGGCGTAGATCAGCAGCAGTTTCATAAGGGGCTCCAAGTGGATGTAGGCCTCACCGTAACGACGGATCCGATATGATAGAAATGAATTTCCGAAACATATGGTATTTACATGCACAATACCTTGCGCCGTCTGGATCTCAATCTGCTGGTCACGCTGGATGCATTGTTGTCCGAGCAAAACGTGACACGGGCGGCGCGGTTGCTGAACCTCGCTCAACCGACCGTCAGCCTGCAATTGGGTCGGCTGAGAGAAATCCTGGACGATCCATTATTGCTCCCCGGGCCCCGGGGCATGTCGCCTACCGAGCGTGCTCGTGAGCTGCGCGGGCCGTTGCGGGAAGCGCTGGTCGCTTTGGAAGGCGCACTGACGCCCAGTGTCACCTTTGAGCCTGCACTGTCTGATTTGACCTGGAGAGTTGCTGCCAGTGATTACGCGACAACCGCTTTAGTCTGGCCATCGCTCGCCGTGCTCAGGCACCGGGCCCCCAATACGCGCCTGGCGCTGTTGAGCAAAAATCCGGTTAACCTTGCCCATGATCTGGAAAACGGCCAGCTCGATCTGGCGCTGCACACTCGCGATGAAGCGTCGGCAAAACTGCGCCAGCGCTCTTTGGTTCACGAACGCTACGTGCTGGCAGGGCGGCGCGGCCATCCCGCCTTGGCAAGCAAGCTCTCGCTCAAAGCGTTCTGCGGCCTTGAACATGCCATTATGTCACCCAATGGCGCCGGGTTCGTTGGGAGTACCGACCAGGCACTGGCAGCCAAAGGTCTGGAACGACGCGTCGTATTATCAGTGCCTAACTTCAACTCGCTCGTCTCGGCATTGGCCCACAGCGACCTGGTTGCGGTGGTGCCGGAGCGGCTGGTGCGAAATGACCCGGCACTTCACGTCCAAGTGCCTCCACTCGCCATTCCAGGTTTTGAAATGCTCCTGTTATGGCCCGAACGGCTGCACCGGGATCCCGCTCATATGTGGCTACGCGAACTCATCGCCTCGACGTTGCAAACAGCCTCTGGGTCAGAGGTTTAATAGACCAATGATGGTCAGCGAAGGGCAGCCGACCCCGGATCGCTCAACCCATGTCCACCGATGCGCCAGCTTTAATGACCCAAGGCCGGATGCATACCGCTATACGACATCGCCGTCATCTTGAGCAAGGGGACGCGCGGGCGCCGAAGACGATGCTTGGGTCTGCGTAGCGGCGAGCGGTTGCAGGGGCATGTTCTGGCCTTGAACAGCCGAGCCTTGAGCGGTGCGTCCGCCGCGTTGCCTCAGGGCGCCAACGCCTTTGGTCCAGGCCGATTGGGAGGCGTCGCCGATGGCACTGGCGACGCTGACAACCCCGCCCCCAGCGGCTTGAACTGCATGTTTGGTGTGGTTGGCGCCTGAAACAGCTGTCTCCTTGGCAAATCTGGCGCTGGTGAGCGATGTCTTGAGTGCAATTTCACCGCCTTTGACCGCGACCCTGCCAACTGCATCCGCGCTGCCTTCTACGACCTTGGGCACATGCGCATCGACAGCAGCGGTGGCTTTTTTCGGCAACGATCCACCGAGCGAGGCCCCTGCTGCCCACAACCCGAAAGCAAGGGTGCCCAAGACGTTTTTTACAGCCTCCCTGACTGCGGTAGTCGCCATTTTGCCCAGCGCCTTGGACTGGGCCAGGTTGGCCGTGGCGGTGGTGCCCGCGCCCATTGCAGAAAAGCCGCCAATCAACAGACCATTCCCTACAACGCTGACCGGGTCAGCTATCTCTTTCAAGGCATCGCCGCTGATGACCGCATTCAGCGCCGTCGCCGCGCCTTCACCCAGCCGCGCGGAAACCATCTTGACCAACGCCGTGGCATCGAGGTCTTTCAACGTATTGAAGTCATCCAGCCATTCAGTGTCTTGATCGATAGGCTTATGAGCCTGCCCCTCCGCTACAGCATCTCGACGACCGTAAAGCATTGCCGGGTCAGCCAAGTGATTGGTGCGGTCGCGACTGACGTTGTAATGCTCGATTGCCATGCCCACGATGATCGCCGTGACCGGTCGCAGTGCCGGTTGCAGGATCGCATCCAGGTTCTCTTTGCCAGCAGCCGTCATGGCAAGCGTCGAGGCGTACATGGCGGTATTGCGTACGGCAAACCCGGTCAGCCACTTATTGGCTTCGTCGAAGGCATTGCGCAATGGGCCCTTATCCAATGCCAGCAGCTTTTCCGCCACAGAGGCTTGAAGCGCCGGGTGCAGTGTGTTGCTGTCAGGTTTAAGGTAGTAACCAGGCTTGAAGCCAGCGATCGCCTTGTTGCCCGCAGCATCCGCCATACCGGCATACAAGCAGGCCATGGCGTTTTCTATCGCCGCTTCGCGGACCGTATTGGCATGCACGCCCGCTACCTGGAGGATGGAAGGCTGGAAATTGCCGGCCTCGGTAAGCGCCGCAAAGGGCGTCCCCCCCATCCCTGACTTTATTGACGCAAACAGCCTGTCGGCTCTGGAGGCGTTTTTCTCCGCCTTTTCCATGTCATGGACGGTATTGCCCTGCGCCTCCAGCCGTTGGGCACGGTCATTGCGAATGGCGTTCAGCTCCGCGTTACGGGCGCTTGAAGTAGGCGCAGCGGGTTGACCGGAGTCCGGGTCTGTTTCCAGGTGAGGCTCGAAATGGTTATGCAGCCGCACGCTGATCGCTAACCCGGTAGAGCCGAGGTTAGGTGCATGAGAGACCTGTTGCGCGGCTTCCTGCTGCATCCCATCAGGTACATGAGTGGCGTGGCTTGTACTGACATTGATCGTATCCATGGCACTACCCTCTGAGTGATTGGCAGATGGAAGAATGCCAATGACCCTGGAGGCCTGCGTGGCCTATCCAGCAGTCACTTCCCGCTCCGACACATCTCGACCTGGATGCTATGAGCGGCGACATCCTTGCACTTGAGTGGCCGTGCCGACAGAAGGGGTTCCAAAGGATTTAATAAAAGTGAAATAAGACCCTCAAGCTTCAATGAATAGGCAAGCTGGAGCATCACACTATTATTTTTGGCTCAGGGTTACTATCGAAAGTCCGGAAGCAACGAAGGTCAATCCTGCCACCAGATTGAGCCCGTTGACCACCTTCGGCTTTCGTTTATGGCACCTATTACCACGAGCTCCTGGATATCAGCGGCTTCCAACTGCTGCTGGAGATCTGTCGCGAGTGGCTGATCACCCGGACAGCATTCGCGACAGCCGCTTCGATGCCGATTGACGGTAATTGGCCGGTGGGCAGGTATTCGCTTTGCAGATCAATGACTACAAGGCCACGTTTCATGGGCGATCTCCGGTCGGATTATCCGAGCATGGGACGGGGTGTTACAGGCCGAGGTCGAGCGGTAGAGCGCCTACCTTCATTGCGACCTCAAAAAGTTTAAGTCAGAACTCCAGCGAAGCACCGTCTTCCGGTATGTCTACGCGACTCTCGATACCGTGCTCTTTGACGTAACTGCGCAATTCCTTGCGGCTCAGGGACATATGGTTGATTGCATCCATGTGCACGGCGACGATTCTGGCGTTTGCAGCGGTCTGAGAAGCCCGCAGCACATCCTCCTCGCCCATGATGATCGACCCTTCAAACCCGGCCATTTTTGCTTTACCCGCATTGAGCACGATGACTTCGGGATGATACTTCTCGATGGTCTGGTCGACCTCTTTACGCCAGATCGTGTCACCCGCCAGGTAAAGCGTCTTGTAGCCAGGCGCTTGAAAAACCACGCCCATGGCTTCGCCCAGAGGCTTCGCGAGCGCCGGTACCGCATACATCTCATCGGTACCGTGCTGGCCACCGGTCTTGGTGATTTTGACGCCGCCGAACTCAGCTGTGTCCGTCAGTACGCGTACATTCTTGAAGCCCTGGGAACGAATCAACTTCGCATCATCCTCATGCTGCGTGTACAGCGGGATGTCTTTGGGCAGCGCTTTTTGTGCGGCATCGTCCCAGTGGTCGAGGTGCGTATGAGTCACGATGACGGCGTCGACACCAGAGATCACTTCTTCGGGCGAAATGACATATTTCGATATAATCGGGCCACCCAACCTTTGGTATTCGTGAATGTAGGGCTGACCGATGCAATCCATACGTGTAGCAGTTCTGGCTTTTGACGGCGTGAGCCTGTTCCATCTTTCCGTGCCGGGAATGGTGCTGGGGGCGGCGCAGTCCACACCCGGCGAACCACACTACACGGTCAGCTACTGCGCAGAAACGCCGGGCATGGTGACGAGCGACCAAGGTCTCGACCTGGCGGTCGCCCATGGCCTCGAGCTGTTCGAGGCATCGGATGTGATTGTTATCCCGGCGTGGGGCGATCAAATGACCGCGGCATCTTTGCCGCTGATCAAAGCGCTACAGGTCGCCAGTGGCCAGGGAAAGCTCATCGTAGGGCTGTGCCTGGGCGCCTTTGTGCTCGGCGATGCCGGGTTATTGAATGGCAAGGAAGCGACCACTCACTGGGCAGCACGAGAAGCGTTTGCGCGACGTTTCCCCGCCGTTCGCTTCAGGCCCGAAGTGCTCTATGTGAGTGATAGCAATATCATGACCTCGGCCGGAACCGTGGCGGCAATCGACTGCTGCCTTCACCTGGTGCGCCAGAAGCTCGGCGCCGACGTGGCGAACCGCACCGCGAAGATGCTGGTGACGCCTCCACACAGACAAGGCGGCCAAGCTCAATACGTCGAGCATCCCGTGCCGCAACTCTCCAGCGAGACTCATCTGTCCGATGTACTGGCGTGGGCTCGGGAGAGCCTGGCCAGTGATCTGTCGCTCGACGTGCTGGCGGACAGGGCGAAAATGAGCCGGCGCACATTTACTCGGCGCTTCAGAGAAGCGACCGGCAGTACCGTCTCGAAATGGCTGAATGCTCAGCGCGTCGTCAGGGCGCAAGCGCTGTTGGAAACGACTGACCTGCCGATCGAATGTGTTGCCGGCGAAGCAGGATTTGGAACACCCTTATCGTTGCGTCAACAGTTCGGCATTCACCTCGGCACCTCGCCTTCCGAGTATCGGCGTACATTTTTCCGCGAAATGAATCCGGACGCTAAGGCGGGCAGCAGTGAATCTGCTGCCGAGCCGGTGAATCAATCCTCTACACCACTTTCCAGGCGAAATCGTAAAGCCAGCTGACTTCAGGACGCAGGTCAGGGAGGTGAGGGTGCCATATTGCGTTTCGTAGGTGTCGCAGCTGCTGGTGCGAGCTTGTGCGCCAGTATTGCGTCCAGCGCCGGTCGGCGACAGGCCTCATTGCCCGCTTTTAACCCGGCTCCAGACCCGCGTGCGCAGCCGGTCGTTCTCTAACGGCACCGCCTCCAGAACGAAGAGTTTCTTCATCACATTGTCAGGCGGATACACCATCGGGTCGTTGAGAATGGCCTTGTCGACCAGCCCTTCGGCGGCGCTGTTGCCGTTGGCATAGTGCACGTGATTGCTGATGCCAGCCATCACCTTGGGGTCCAGCAGGTAGTTGAGAAATTCGTACCCGGCCTCTTCATTCGGTGCATCGGCGGGCATGGCGACCATGTCGAACCACATCGGTGAGCCTTCCTTGGGGATGGCGTAAGCAATCTGCTGGCCGTTCCCGGCCTCATTAGCGCGCGCCGCGGCCTGCATCACATCGCCGGAAAATCCCACGACCAGACACACGTCCCCCGTTGCAAGGTCGCTGGTGTACTTGGAGTTGTGGAAGTAACTCACATAAGGCCGCACGTTGAGCAGCAGGGCCTGCGCCTTCGCATAGTCGGCCTTGTCCTTGCTGTGGTGGGGCAGACCAAGGTAGTTCAAGGCGATGGGAAGGATCTCGGGACCGTTGTCGAGCATAGCCACACCGCACCGGGCGAGTTTCTTCATGTTTTCCGGCTTGAACACGATGTCCCACGAGTCTATCGGTACATCACCCAGGACCGCCTTGACCTTGGCCACGTTGTAGCCGATGCCGGTGCTGCCCCACAGGTAGGGGAAACCGTAGCGGTTGCCGGGGTCATTGGCCTCAAGAACTTTCATCAGGGTCGGGTTGAGGTTGTGCCAGTTCGGGAGTTTGTTGCGGTCCAGCGGTTTGAGTGCGCCAGCCGTGATCTGTCGGGCCATGAAATGGTTGGACGGGAACACCACGTCATACCCTGAACGGCCGGCCATCAGTTTGGCGTCGAGCACTTCGTTGCTGTCGTACAGGTCATATTGGGTCGGGTGACCGGTATGGGTGGTAAAGTTTTGCAGGGTATCCGGAGCGATGTAACTGCTCCAGTTGTAGATCCTGACGGTGTCTGCCGCCTGAGCGGTAGACGCGATCAACAGTAACGGAAAGATCGACTTCAGCATGCGAGACCTCAACCTTTGTTCCAGGCGTTATGGATGAAGGCAGTTCAGAAAATCAGTACGTAGCTTTTGCGAACGGTTTCTTGTACATCCCAGATTCCCGTCGTGTTCGCGGGGAACATCAACGCGTCGCCGGCCTGGATATGAAGGGCCTCACCACCATCAGGGGTGAAGGTGCAACGCCCCTGAATGAAATGGCAGAACTCCTGTTGCAGGATCTGGCGTCGCCAGCGCCCGGGAGTGCATTCCCACACGCCGGCCTCCACACCGTCGTCACGTTCGACGCAAGCAGTGGCAACGTGTGAAAGCGACTCGTCCAGCGGTACACCCACAGCGCCCGGCTCACCGAGCGGCAAACGGGCGGTATCGCGAAAATGATCGATCTTCATGCAAACGGTTCCTTGTGCTTCATCAGACGTTCCATGCAACCGGCCAGGCCTGCCGCCATCTGGCGGCGCCAGCGCGGCGCATGGAGGTTGGCCAATACCTGATCCTCGTGGACGAAGCTCTGGATAATGGCGTTGTAACCCAGCCAGCGCAGTGGCTCAGGCTCCCATCGTGGCAACGAGGCCAGGGGACGATCATCCAATACCCAGGGCTGGCGAATCAGCTCGTTGTCATGGCCAAGAATCAACGCCGCCAGGGTTCGACCGCCCAGATTACTGGCGCCTACGCCTTCACCTCCGTAGCCACCCGCCAATGCGATCCGCTGGTGACGGTCGGCGAGCATATGGGGGTGAAAGCGCCGAGCAATTCCCAGATTGCCGCCCCAGGCATGAGTCAGGCGCACATTGCGCAAGATCGGAAACAGTTCGCTAAACAAGTGTTGCCGCAGTTCTCGTTCGGCCTGGGTGAGGGTGAAGTCACTGCGCAGGCGACCGCCAAAGCGATAACCACCGCGGGCGCCAAACACCAGGCGATCATCTCGGCTGCGCTGACCGTAGGTGACTTGTCGGCTGTTCTCGCTGAAAGCCTGGCCACGGGTCAGGCCGATTTCGGCCCATACATCGGCCGGGAGCGGCTCAGTCGCGACGATCAGGCTTTGCGCGGCCAGTTGATGGTTGTTCAACGGGGGCAGGGTGCTGGCATACCCCTCTACCGCCGGCACCACCCAATCGGCGCTCACCCGACCGTGCTCGGTTCGAACCTGGCCTGGCTTCCAGTCGAGCACCGCGCTTTGCTCGAAAATGCGTACACCCATCCGTTCGACGGCTTCTGCCAGCCCGCGCACCAACCGTGCAGGTTGGATGGTCGCGCAGTGAGGTGAATACAGGGCGCCGTATGCCTGGGCGACATTTAATTGTTCGCGCAAGGCCTGAGGGCTCAACCAGCGGTAGTCGTCTTCATCCAGGCCTTGCGCACGGGCGGCATCGAGTTGTTCGCGCAGGCGCCGTTCTTGCTCGGGATAACGCGCCGCGCAGTACAGCACGCCGCCTTTACGCAGTTCGCAATCGATGCCTTCGAGCTGGCATACCCGCGCCACCTCGTCGGGGATCCCGTGCAGTAGTTGGTAGCCGCCGTGGCGCTGAGCGTCAGGTAAGGGGCCCAGGAGCCGGTCTTCGCCGAGCAGGTTCCCCATCAACCAGCCGCCATTGCGGCCCGAGGCGCCGAAGCCGGCAATGTGCGCTTCAACGATGACGATGTTCAGGTGCGGTGCTTGCTGTTTAAGGTAATAGGCCGTCCAAAGGCCGCTGTAACCGGCGCCGATAATCACAACATCTGCTTGCAGATCCTGATGCAACGCCGGGCGCGGCATTAGCGCCCCACCCAGTTGCTCCATCCACAAACTCACTCCACCCCAGCCAGCCATCACATGCCCCATCGGTTGATTGCCGACGGAGATTAATGCGCTGCGAGGGGGGCTGTGTTATCTGCGGGCACGCGCGCAATTGGCTTTCAACCACGCCTTGGGGGTGCAGCCGGTATGACTACGGAACGCCTTGTAGAACGCCGAGGTGGAATTGAATCCCGCGCTCACGGCCAGGGCATCGATGGGCGCGTTTTCATCGTGATTGACCAGACGTTCCAGCAGGTAGGCCAACCGCGCCTGGGTCACGTAGCGATAGAAGCTTTGTCCCAGCACCTGGTTCAGCAGGTAGGACAGCTGATTGCGACTGTACCCGGTGTCGCTGGCAATCCGTGCAAGGTCCAGGTCTGGGTCGAGGAATGGCTGCTGGCGGGTAAAATAGTCGTCCAGGTCTCGCGCCATGAACGTCAATTGACGAGCCGAGAGACCCAGTTTACTGATGGCGGGAGCGTGGCGCCCGGTCCGGGGCTCGTTGTCGCGCACCAGTGAGGCGTATTCGTTTATGCGAAGGATCAGACCATCACATACCGTGATTGCTTCACTGGTGCGAAACACCACTCGCTCGCCGCTGCCCTTCAGAGCCGTCTGATACTGGATGAAGGCGGTACAGCCATCCGCACGGATACGGTCGTTGTGTTCAAGATACTCATCGGGATGACGCGGCAACGTGCCAGTGATGTAAGCGCGCAACTCGGTCAGGCCCATGCTGCGGTTCTGGAAAAAATCGTTGTACTGCACGTGCGGGTGATAAATCGCAAGAATCGCCTCCAAGTCGCGGTGTTTCCACGCCATGTGGTAACGCAGCACCACTTCGAGGGTCAGCGTTGTCTGTTCGGTGGTATCGGGTGGAAGGAGAGGCATTGGCTGATCGGCGTGACGACTGGGCTAGCGCCAGTCTAGCCATGCAGTGGTTTGCTGAACAGATACAGCCGCCTCAAACCTAAGCTTCCCAAGGGCTACGCAAAGCGACAGGATCGGTTTCGTCCAGTATCTTGCTGGCGCCGGTTGGCCTAAAGTTGTCCCCGCAGACGCCGATAGTTTCTGAGACAGACAAAAATTTCCCGGTTGTGCGGTTTGCACGCGACCTTCGATCGACTCCACAAAAAAAATAAAGAGGGTAGCCATGACCATTCTCCAGCGGGTGATTGGCGGGTTTGCTGTGTTGGTGGTGCTACTGCTCGGCATGGCGGGGATCAGCTATCAGAGCACTCATTCGATCAGCGACCGGCTGACGATCATCACCGGCCAGTCCGCGCCGTTGAGCCGCGCCGCCAGCGAGCTCTACGTGCATATCCTGCGGGCCAACCAGGCACTGCTGGCGGTTCTGATCAGCAATGACCCCAAGCAGATAGATGAAGGCAAGCAGCCTTTCACCGACAGCCTGACGCGTTTCAACCAATTGATCGAAAGCGTGCCAGCTTATATAGGTGATCGTGCGGCTCTGCGTGACAACCTGACCCAGCAACGCCAACTTAGCGGGGCCTATGCCGAGCAGGCTCAGGCATTGATGGCCACCCATCGCCAGCATGTGGCACAACTGGCTCGAACCAGGATATTGCAACGGTACAGCAGTAGCCAGGCGGCGCAATTGACGGGCTACCTTCGCGATTACATCGCACGCCAACGCAGCGCCGGCGTCGATGAAAATGCTGCCGCAGCGGAGAAGCTGCTTCTGGAAGTCAATAAATCTTACGACGGACTGGCCGCCCATGCCGCCACGCCGGATATCGCCATCCTGCAGCGCCTGCTTAACCTGCAGGACGAAGTCATCAAAACGCGCATGCAGGCGTTTTTGGCTGTTGATCCCCGGGTGGGCCGCATCGTCGGCGTGATGGTCAATCGTTTGCTCAACGACATGACCGGTGATGACGGCACTTACCGCGCCTACCAACAGGAGGCAACGCTCGCCGCACAAGTGGCCCAGCAACGCCAGGCAGCAGAAAGCCGGTTGCAGGCGACCCTGGACATGATCGGTCAGTTTGGCAGCCAGTCTCTTGAAGTGGCCAGCGCGGCCAAAAGCGATGCCGATGCCACCATCAGTACCAGCCTCAGTTTGCTACTGATCGCCTGCGTGCTGGCCGTATTGGCCGCCGTGATCATCGGCACCTGGGTCGCCTTCAGCCTGCGTCGCCCGTTGGCAGCCTTCCGCGAAGTCCTCAAGCAGCTTACCGGTGGCGACATGCGAGTACGTTTCAATGTCAGCCGCAAGGATGAGTTCGGCGAGCTGGGCGGCTACCTCAACGAGTTGACTCAGTCGTTGCAGGCCACCTTCCGCCAGCTGATCGGCTCAGCCGACACCTTGGCGCAGTCCGCCAGCGATAACGCCTTGGTCAGTGAACAGACCACAAGGGCCGTGGATGAACAAAAGGACCGTCTGCATTCTGCGGCCTCGGCCATGACCGAGATGGAGAGCACCGTGGAAGAAGTCGCCCGCCGCGCGAACGACACGCGCAGCGCAGTGGATCAAACCAGCGACCTGAACCAGAAAGTGCAGCAACGGGTAGCCGAAACGATCAGCAACATCCGCCAGCAGGCAGACCAGGTTAACAAAGCCGCAGCGGTTACCGACGAACTGCAAAAGTACGGGCAAAAGATCGACGGTATTGTCGATGCAATCCGCACGATTGCCGAGCAAACCAACCTGCTGGCCCTCAATGCCGCCATTGAGGCAGCCCGTGCCGGTGAACAGGGCAGGGGCTTTGCGGTGGTAGCCGACGAGGTGCGCTCCCTGGCGAGTCGCACTCAGTCGTCGACCAGCGAGATTCAGGAGATGATCGGCCAGATGCAGGGCAAGATTCACTCGGTGGTGCAGGTGATGAACGAAAGCCAGGTGCAATCCAACCACTGCGTCACGCTTGCGTCGGGCGCCGACGAGTTATTGGTGGCGATGGGCGAATCGGTAGGCGCGATTCGCGACATGAACATCCAGATCGCGGCGGCCACCGAGGAACAGAGCTCGACGGTGCAGGAGACCAGCCGCATGGTCACCCAGATTCAACGACTCGGCCCAGCAGGCCGCAGACGGTGCCGATCAGACGGCCAGCAGCAGCCAGGGGCTCTCAGTCATGGCCAAAGAACAGCGTGAGCTGCTTCATCATTTCAGCGTATGACGCTCAGGAGACCGAACATGAAACAGTGGTTAAAGCTTGCCCTGAGTGCCAGTTTTTGTGTCAGTACCCTGATCCATGCCGACCCGCTTCTACTGGGCGTCGCCATGGCCAAATACGACGACAACTTCCAGACCATCCTGCGCAATGGCGTACAGAAGCACGCCACTGCACTGGAAGCCGACATCTTCATGGAGAACGGCCAGGACAATGCCGAGTTGCAGATGCGTCAGGTGCGAAACTTAATCAGTTCCAAGGTGGACGCGATCATAGTCGCAATGGTCAGTGACAAAGGTGCCCCGGAAATGATGCGACTGGCGGATGCCGCGAAAATCCCGCTGGTGTTCGTCAATCGAAATCCGCCAGCCGGCCAATGGCCTTCGCTGAGCGCCTACGTGGGCTCCGACGAGCTGGAGTCCGGCACCTTGCAGATGGAAGAGCTGGCCCGTCGAGCCAACTACAAAGGCAACGTGGCGGTGCTGGTCGGCGACCCGAACAACGCAGCGTCGGCGTTGCGCACCCAAGACGTGGAAAAGGTCGTCGCCAAATACCCCAACATGAAGATCGTCAAGAAAGAGGTCGCCAACTGGGAACGCAGCCAGGCGGCGACCATCCTCGTGGACTGGGTCAAGCAGGGCGTGGACTTTTCGATTGTCGCCGCCAATAACGACGAAATGGCAATTGGCGCAATCATGGGCCTGGAGAAAGCTGGCAAAAACCCGAAGGATTACTGGGTCGGCGGCATCGACGGCACGCCGGACGGCTTGAAACTGATGGCCGACGGCAAGATGGCCGTCAGTGTGTTCCAGGACGCCATCGGCCAGGCCAACGGCTCAGTAGACGTCGCGCTGCGCCTGGCCCGTGGCGAGAAACCGGACTCGCAACTGCTTTGGGTTCCCTTCAAACTCATCACTCCGGAAAATCGCCAGCAGTTCGAGTAGCGGCTTGATCCCGGTGTTGATTGCGCTGAGTGCTGCAACAAGACGCGAGGATGTAAATGCGTAGGACGACATACCAAACCAAGGCCTGAACTGGCATGCGAGCATCCGAACCTTGGGCCGCCCCTGTGAAAATCCGCGCATGCGGAAATTGCATATGGCTGAACAACTTGCTCCGAGCATTGTTGGGGCAGTCGGGCAGTAGACGGTGCTTGGAGGGAGCCGCCGCGGAGTGAGAAGCACGATTCACAATCTTACGTGCGTCCAGGCCCGAAGCTCTTTGACCGGTTGAGCCAAGTCCCGCACAAGTGGGCAAAGAGGTGAAAGCGCTTCTGCGCGAGGGCGGATGTATCTTTCCAGCGGAGAACGAATGAACGGAGGGCAGCGGCTCGCAATTAGCTAATGATTTATGCCCGCCACGGTGGAAGAGCCCCTTCGAAAAGTGAAAAGGCTCGATGCAGGAAACTGTTGAAGCGAGCGGTATCACGCCGCAGCCCAGTCTGTTGGCCACCAATCAGGCACAGATGGGCCACCCGACCAATCACTTCTGCTTCGCCTGGCATATGGACCAGGCGGCGGCACGTTCGTATGGCGAAATCCAGTCGCCTCGTGTCGACACGCTGTTGAAATTCGGCTACCAACGGGTCGTGCAGCGACCAGGCTCGGATGGAAACTTCCCGCTCAGGTTGTTTCTCAGTGGCAATACTCAAGTAACGTTTCAAGATTTCACCCGCGCTGCGACCTTGCGCCGCATAGGTGAGCATACGGTCCGTGTAGTCTTGTTCCCAAGCGGCCAGCAAGGTGCGGACAAAGTCTTCGCGATTACGGAAATGGTGATAGAACGATCCGCGAGTTACATTCAATCGGCGCGCTAGACTCTCGGCCGAAACGCCAATATGTCCTACCTGGTCGAGGGCCTCAAAACCAGCCGCGATCCAATGGTTGCGAGTTAGTTTTCCCACCCGTTATTTCGCTCCATATTTTGCGCCATACAGACTGTGTATGGCGTGCAACCGATTGATACGCTGCGAAAACCAGCCAAAGCTGGCCGTTGCGTTCTACACGCTAGCACTTTTCATGGAGCTCGCCTTGAAGAAAATCGTTCTGGTTGCTTTCGACCGATTCACTGATATCGACCTATTCCTGATGTGGGACATTTTAGGCCGCAACACTGACGACTGGCACGTCAGGATAGTGGGTGCCAGCTCTATCGTCCGATCGGCGCACGGCCTGCCTGTTTCAGTGCACGGCCCACTTTGCGAGGCCAACAGTGCCGACGCGGTATTGTTCGTCAGTGGCAAGGAAGGGATACCCGCTGCACTTGCCGCCCCAGATTTCCTGCCGTCGTTTGAGCTTGACTCCAGACGCCAGCGAATCGGCTCCATATGCGCCGGAGCGTTCATTCTCGAACGGCTTGGGCTGCTCAGCGGCCAAGCAACCACGCATCCGGATGCACGATCGAGCTTGCAAGCTCTGGGGCTTGAGTCCGTGGACCAGCCTCTCGTATGCCAGGGGAACGTTGCAACCGCTGGGGGGTGCCTTTCGGCGCTCTATCTGGTCGGATGGTTGGTTGAATCCTGGTTCGATGTCGACAAGCGCCGTGCGACGTTGCTCCCTGTTCTGCCAGCCGGGCAGCAAGAGCTATTTGATGCCTTGATCGGGCTCAGTATCCGACAAGGGGCGTTATACGACAATCCAACGCACCTGGAAGCACGACATAGCATGTCCTCTAATTGGTAGAACTCAGGAGAGATCCCCCGATGCCCCGAGAATTTGAGCTCATTACATCCGTACCAGTCCCCTTGCGGTCCGGCATCACCCACCTTTATAAGTCGATGAACCTGGCCGACGCTTTTGCGATCCGACTCCCGGCGGGCAGCTCCAGCAATCCAGAATTGCTAGCTCGATTTATCCTTGCCCACCAGCCATCCTGGGTCGGATGGCTCATGCAAGTCCGGGACACTGTCGTTGCCTGTTTCGGTCTCAAGACAGCCAGGCATTTGGCATCACTTGCTGATCGGATTCAAATCTTCAAGGTCTACAGCAAGAGCCAGACTGAAATCGTGTTGGGGGAGGACGACAAACACCTCGATTTCCGGATATCGATCCTATTTTCTGAAGAGGACGAATCAGAAGGCGGTCGTCAACTCGTTTTTTCAACCGTGGTCCAGTGCCACAACCGTCTAGGCCGAGCCTATATCTTCGTTATTGCCCCATTTCACCGCTTGGTGGTCAAAGCCAGCCTCATCCGTGCAGCGCGCATCGGTTGGCCTATGGCTATCTGCCCCGAAGGCTGAGAGCCGGGCGCAAAGCCATTCCGCCAAACGACACGCTGGCATCCACATAGCGCAACGCGGACTTCATGTCTTTCCAACCCACGTACCCCATCAGTCCCTTGATATCCCAACCGTTCGCTGACGCCCAGGTCGCAAAGCCACGCCGCATCGAGTGGGTGCTATACAGGTCCGCTGGCAACCCTGCCTCTTTAAAAATGCGCCGCAGCACCGGGATCAGGCTATGCGGCTGCATGGCTTCGCCTGACAGATTTCCCCAGCGATCAATCCGCTGGAACACCGGGCCTTTCGCAATCCCGGCAACGGTTATCCAATTGATGTAGGCCTCAACGGGGCAGAGCATGGCGAGCGCCGGCGTCTGGAAGGTCGATCCTTCATGCTGGCGGTCACCCTTGGTATAAGGCAGGAAGAAAGTAATGCCTTCACCGCTTGAGGCTTGGGTGTTTTCCACCGTCAGCCTGGCCAACTCATCCCCTCGAAAGCCACGCCAGAATCCAATCAAGAGCATCGCTACCGCGCGACGGTGTCGAACCAGGGATTTGTAATCGCCACGTTCAAGCGCAGTTGCAGCTTCCCCTTCAAGCCATGTAACCGCCTGCTCCAGATGCTTCAGCAGCAGCGGGGCGGCCTGTTTGACTTGTGCAGGGTGCACGACCCTGATGCCTTTGATCATCTGGCGAACGTCAGGCGTCTTGGTCGGATCAGGGAAGCCCTGGGTGATGTGCCATTGCGCAAGGGCGGCCAGGCGCTGCTTCAGGGTGTTGACGGAGAGCTTGTCGGCGTACTCCGCCAGGTAGCGAACGACGCCCGCGCCAGTCGTGGGCAGGTATCCGCCCCAAGTGACCTCGAAGTGCTCGATCGCCGCCCGGTAGCTTTTTCGAGTGTTGTCCCGGGTGCCGGCGCTGAGGTACCGATCTGCCTTTTCCATCGTTTGCCGCCTTCGAAATCGGAGCATTACTGCCTGCATACGCCGCTGGGAGGTTTTCCGGCTCCGCTATGGGGTCAAGAAGCCATAAACTACTATTATGTGTTCCTATAACATCCAGATCAAACCATGTAGAATCTTTGTAACGCGTTATGTATCTACATGACATGTAACATAGTACGAAATCGTAGGAGATCCCATGGCCCGTGGCGGAATCAACAAAGCTGTAGTGCAGAAAGCACGTCAGGCGCTCCTGGCCAGGGGAGCCAACCCCAGCATCGACGCCGTGCGTGTAGAACTCGGGAATACGGGCTCCAAGACAACGATTTCTCGTTACTTGAAAGAGCTTGAGCCCTCCAACCTAGAGCCTGTGACCTCACGTGAACGCATGGGCGAAACGCTCAATGGCATGGTGCAAACGCTGCTGGATCAGCTGATGGAGGAGGGCCAGGAAGTCATCTCCCAGGCGACTGCAGCTTTTGAGCAGCAGCGTGGCGCGCTGGAACACCAGCTCGTCGAGCTCAGATCGGAGCTGGCTAGCGCTCAACGTCATCTGGCCACCCAGCAGGCCGCGATAGAGACCCAAAGCGCTGAACTTGCATCCACCTTGTCCTCGCTTCAGGCTGAGTTGACGCGCAACGCTCGCATCAGCCAGCGCTGCACCGACCTGGAATCCCTGGTTGCTGAGAAGGACAAGCACATCCAATCGCTGGAGGAAAAGCACGTTCAGGCTCGCGGGGCGCTCGAGCACTATCGAGAAGCGGCGAAGGAGCAGCGCAATCAGGATCAACGCAAGCACGAATCCCAACTGCACGAGATGCAAGTTGAACAGCGCAAGCTGCGAGAGACCATCGCCATGAAACAGGACGATTTGACGCGGCTGAATCGCGATAACGAACGCCTGCTCGGTGAAGCCAGGCAGCAAACCAGAGCCCTGCACAGTCAGGAGGCCCTGGTTCAGTCTCTCCACACTCGAATAGAGGCGCTCCGCCAGGGTGAGGCCAAGTCCGCTGGAGTAGCCGAGCATCTCGTGGAGCAGATCTCGGTCCTGCGTGAAGAGGTGAAGGCGCTCCACAAGGCCGCCGCTGTAGCCGATCTGCGTGAGCAAGAGACCATGGCGCTGGTAGCGTCGCTTCAGAAAGAGAATGAGCAGCTTCGGCAGGCAGAGATAGCAGCGTCAGGCTTGGAGGAGGGTAGTGATGCTTCCTCAGGGGCAGACGATAAGCCATTCGCCGGGCACACCAAGCCTTCGAAGCGGCCTGGGAGATGAAGCGTGGATCAGATCGTAGGAAATCCGCGGAGCATGGCCGGGGCACGTCCGCTTGGATGTCTAGCAGAACCCTGCTTTAAATGATTGGTGGTTTTGGCGTTAACGCTGTTAAAAAATTTCTGACTGTTGTCCTGGCCGGCGTCGGTGTTGTTTGTTCTGTGTTAGCTGATGAGTCTTCCAAGGACGAATTAGTCGACATAACTGTGCGAGACCTTTCTGCCATTCACCAACTGATCGTTTCCTCTCATCCAGGCACGATAGATCAAGAAAATAAACGCTTTACCGAGTGGGTTGATACACGTGGCAATCGGGTGGCAACAGCTTGGTTGGGGCCAGGATTCTGTCCGCTTTATTGGGTGGAAAGCTTGTTGAAAGCCTGGATCAATCCTTGCGTTCGTACGCAATGTGGAGGGTCTCGCCACTAGCGCTTGCAACACTGGATAGCGCTGTAGCCGCCATGGAAAGCGATTACGGAAAAAGCAGCGACGCCTACACGTTTGTTTCAGGTTTGCGTGAATCGATGAGCGCTGCGCTGGTGGAGAGGAATGACTGGTTACGACAGCCAGATACGGCTTCGATCAATCAGGAGCGCTCTAAAGATTCGAATCCAAAAACTTTTAACGGGCAGCTTGTGCTGGTGACGGATTCATTCTGTGCAAGTGCCTGCCTGGATTTTGCCGATGCGGTTCTAGCCGTTCCTGGAGCGATGCATTTTGGTTTACCTACGAGCGGTGACACGTTGTATATCGACATTGGCAATCAGGTCTTACCCAGTGGGGCTCAGTTCTGGTTGCCCTTGAAGGTCTGGAGAGGACGAGTGCGGGGGAATAATCAAAGTTATGATCCGCAGTACGTTTTCGATGGCGACATCAATGACGCGCCAGCGGTTCAAAAGTGGGTGCTTGGTTTCTTTTGAGCAATAAACGAAACGACCAAACATCTTGTTTAACATAATATACATTATGCGAACCAAAGGATTATCTCAGTTGACGCCCTGGGCAGGCTTTTTCGCTGTGCTGCCGCTGTTTGCTACGACCGGGAATGCCGCACTCCCGTAACTGACAAGCACGTAAAATCGACAATGCCGGACGCTATGTATTGCAGTCTGCGGCGGGAGTCGTCGCAGACTCCGAGGCCGAGGAGGAATGGAATGAAGCGGGAGCGAAGATCAAGTCGTTTTCCCGAGCGATGAGACTGCGTATGAAAGTGATGTTAGTCGTCGCCTTGACAGCTTTGTGTATGTGAAAACCGAAGTGAGTGATTAGATGACTGCACCGTTTTCACATCGTGACAGCCACACTCTTCACGCCTGAACCCTGCGAGCCAATATTAGGGAGATCTGTTCATGGCGTAACAGACACCCTCTTTACTAAATCGGGACAGAAAAATGAATGCATCATCGTTGCCTGGTACCAACTCGGGTTTGCGCCGTGCTGTAGCCATTGTTGGGCTCGCA
Source organism: Pseudomonas fluorescens (assembly GCF_018614775.1). Lineage (GTDB taxonomy): Bacteria > Pseudomonadota > Gammaproteobacteria > Pseudomonadales > Pseudomonadaceae > Aquipseudomonas > Aquipseudomonas fluorescens_BY. The sequence goes on along the minus strand of NZ_JAGGOF010000044.1, from coordinate 13,786 downwards.
AACCTGGCCTATTTTTTTATCGAGTTCGCAGTAGCGCAACGAATAGGATCGGTCTCATTGTTCGCCGACAGCGTTGATTTCCTGGAAGACGCAGCAGTCAATTTCTTAATCTTCGGCGCACTGGCGTGGTCAGCGAGAAATCGGGCGCGGATGGGGATGGTGTTGGCGGGTATCCTGTTGATTCCGGCGCTTGCTCTGTTTTGGACTGCATGGCGCAAATTCCATGCACTTACACCTCCGGACCCTTGGCTCCTGAGTACTACAGGGTTTGGCGCGCTAATCGTCAACGTAAGTTGCGCCTTCTTGCTGGTCAAATTCCGCCATCACAGCGGTAGCTTAAGCAAAGCCGCTTTCCTGTCTGCACGTAATGACGCCTATGCGAATATTGCGATCATGACCGCGGGGGTGGTAACGCTTCAATGGGTATCTGGTTGGCCGGATCTTATCGTTGGCATCGGTATCGCAATCATGAACGCAGACGCTGCCAAATCGGTGTGGAAGGCCGCACGTGACGAACATGCTTCAGCAGACGCTTAACAGTTAAATCCTCTCTGGATTTCCAAGATTTTCATGGCTTGATATTGGGCTGGCGTTGCCGGGTTCCGGCGCGGATGTTTCAGGATTACCCATGCCTGCGTGGTTGGCGTCCCCCTCAATCTTTACGCTTGATGGCTTAAGGCTATCTGTCGATAATTGCGCCCCCACCAAGCACTAAGGATTTGCTGTGAAGAAGCTTTACCTCGCTCTACCGTTTTGCGCGCTGCTGATACAAGGCTGCGGTGTGACGATGACCCGTTACGAACCCAGCTTCCAGAATGTTAAACAGCTCAAGCAAAACGCCCCTCTGCAACCCGTACGCGAAGCGCAGGTGAACGCTGATCCTGGCCAGGGATCGCTGATGGTGCGCATGAATCCGATTTCTTCGCCCGCCGGCAGCGTCCCACTGCACATTCAAGCCGCGATAAACGATGAGCTTCGTCAGGCTGGCCTGCTCGATCCTCGTGCTGATCGTCAGCTGCAGGTCCAACTGGTCAAGAGCCAGCTTGACGCAGGCATGGCTAACGGCCATGGCGAGCTGGCTGCACGCTTTACCCTGCGCAATGGTGATCACGTGCTGTACGAGACCACCAAAGACGTGAAGCGTGACTGGAATAGCAGTTTCCTGGGCGCGATTGCCATACCGGCTGCGGCGAACAACTACAACCCGATGGTGCAGGATCTGCTCAAGAGCTTGTACAGCGATCCGCAGTTCGCCCAAGCATTGAAGTGATCAAAAAAAGAGCCGCGACTGCGGCTCTTTCTTATCGATGTCAGCCCCGTGGGGTGCGGGTATCGATAGCCGAATACTTCATGCGATTGCTGTCGACCCAATTCTTCAACAGCGCATTGACCTGCCGATTGAAGGTATCGTTGACCGCAGCCTTGGGCGTGTTTCCCGCCAGAGGCAGGAACCAGATGCCGATCCAGGTATTGACCGCGTCATGATTAGTGCTCTTGCCGACTGACTGACCGCGTTCATCCACCGTCTCCAGGCTCATGGTGTACTGGTCGGTTGCCAACGCAGGAATGATCGTGAACGTGAAGCCGCTGATGAATGCCATGACCATTTGCCCGCCACCTGGTGGGTGGTTGTAAACCTTCAAGCGAAGGTTGTAGTCGCCTGGTTGCTTCTGGAACTCGTCGAAGACCACGCGACCAAAGAGCCCCGACTCATCGAAGGCGCGCTTAAGCTCTGGCTTGAGCATGTCCCGAGCTTGCGGGACTTCGCTGGCCTTGGCATTGTCGGGTTCGCCTTGATAGAAGTCGAAGTCGACATAGACGTTCGGCTTGTTCGAATAAGTGGCCATTGAAGGCAGGTTCACGGGCGCCACTTCATCTTTGGTGAAACTGGCGCATCCACTGAGGCTCAGGGCCAGGGCGAGGCCCAGGGCTTTTCCAAATTGCATATCGACTTCCTTGCGTAGTTTCTACAGGCCGCTCACAGAGAGGGGCCGCAAATTCTAGCGGGATTCGATTGAAATCAAAAGGCCACCATGCTGATAATCTACGCCGCCGCCCCGCTCCCCTCGCCCCCTGTTTCTCCCGCCCGCCCCCGCGCTGCGTACATCCCATAAGTGGATCGAGTTGCTGGTGGAAGGCAGTGATGTGACGCCAGCCTGAAACGGTCTCGCAACGCTTGGATATCGACGAAAAATACTTACAATCCAGCTCCCCTTATCTGGACCACTATCATGCAGCGTCTTTACCCCCTGGCTTTGTTGCTCTTGACCGGCCAGGCCATGGCATATCCAGCCCTCCAGGACACCGAGCTCTATACTCAGAAAACCACCGACTGCCAGGATGTCGACCTCGCCACCTGGCAGCACCCTGCCCGCACCGTGCTGGAAAAAAACGGTATCAAGCTGGAGCGGGTGCAGCTATGCAACGGCGGGCGCTATCCAATCTTCCAGGGTGAAGTCCCCTACGACCCTCTGGGTCAGACCAAAGACTTCTTCCTGCCCCTGTATGAGCAACTGCGAAAGGCAAACGGCAAGTGGCCCTACGTGTTGGTTGCCAGCAATTATGGAGAAATGGTGTACGTCAGCTATCCAGAGAGCGATTCGATCACCTTGGCTTACGAGAACTTTGAGGCACCCTGAGGCTGTTTCTTCAGTCGTTCTACCCCACCCCGTTTGCTGGATTATCGGCACGGTCCAAGCTGCGTTTCTCCATAGCATTCACCGGCTCACTCTCGGGAAAACGCCAACATAATGGCGCCGATTTCGGCCTGATATGCATTATTTGAAATAGTGACGTTTTTCCGACGGAAGGCATAGCCGTGCCATTGCTGGCGATTTGAAATAAGGCTCATCATCCGCCTGTCATTGCTACTCGCTTGAGCCTTTCCGGGCTAATGCAAGGGCATCAATCGCATCGCTTCGATGGGAGCAACATCAGGATGATGACCGTCTACGTTATGGTTATGACCATCTGCAGTGGCATCGAAGGGTGCGTGGAAGTACGAAAACCCGAGCCGACCTATGTCACCAAGGAACTATGCCTGGAAACGGCCAGGGACATCGCGCCACGTAAAGGCGTGAAGTTCAAATGCCGCAGCGAGCGGTCGTGGGGGCCGAGCACGGCGCCAGGCGCGGATGGCCTGGATCGCGTGGTCTCGACCGATTCCAAGAGACAGCCCTGAAGACCGCTCCAACGGCTCGGCATCGGCCTGCCGGGCCTTGAAGATGTCGTCCGCGCCAAGGTAAGCATTGGCCGGAATCAGGCGCTCACCCAGCGCGGCCACACCACGTATGGCGCACGTATTACCCTTCTGCAACCGCTCGCACTGCACCAAACGCTTCAGGCTTTTTTGCGAACGACCTCTGCGGCAGCAGGAAGTACGCAAGTGCCGGTAGCAGGATCAGCGCACCGAGCATGTTCACCAGGAACATGAACGCCAGCAGGATGCCCATGTCGGCCTGGAACTTGATTGGCGACCAGGCCCAGGTTGCTACAGCGATGGCCAGGGTGATGCCGGTCAGCAGCACCACTTTGCCGGTGAACAGCAGCGCCCGGTAATAAGCCTCGGACAGCGAAGCGCCGGCGCGCATGTGGGTCAGGATCACGCTCAGCACATAAAGCGCGTAGTCGACACCAATGCCCACCCCCAGGGCGATCACCGGCAGAGTCGCCACCTTTACCCCCATGCCCAGGCCGACCATCAGTGCCTCGCAAAGAATCGACGTGAGCATCAGTGGCAGCACGGCGGCAAGCACGGCGCGCCAGGAGCGAAAGGTCACCCAGCAAAGCAGGATCACCGCGCCATAGACCCAGAACAGCATCTCGCGCATGGCTTTTTTCACCACGATGTTGGTGGCTGCTTCGATCCCGGCACTGCCCGCGGCGAGCATGAATTTCACCTCCGGCAGTTGCTGCTGGGCAATAAAGGCTTCGCTGGTCTGTACCACCCGCTCCAGCGTGTCGGCCTTATGGTCGGCCAGGTAGACGTAGAGCGAGAGCAGCGAACAGCCCTGGTTGAACAGCTCGCGCGGTGCCCGGGTCTGCACCGCACCGAGGGCGCCGTCGTTGGGGATCAGCTCGTACCACTTGAAGTTGCCCTCGTTATAACCGGCGGCGGCGATCTTGCTCAGGGCGGCCATGGAGTTGGTTGACTCCACCCCGGGCAGTTGTTCCAGTTGCCAGGCCAGGGCATCCACGGCGGCCAGGGTCGAATAGTGCGTGCACTGGTCTTCCTTGGTTTTCACCATGACCACGAAGATGTCCGAGCTGGCCGCGTAGTTCTGGGTCATGAATGCCGCGTCGCGGTTGTAGCGCGAGTCCGGGCGCAACTCCGGGGCACCGGGATCAAGGTCGCCGATCTTCAGGTGCAGGCTGACGGCAAAGCCACCGGCCGCCAGGGCCAAGCCGACCAGGCAGGCGCCAAAGGCCCAGGAACGTCGGGTAAAGAGATCGAGAAAACTCCACAGCGGGTGCTTGACGTTCGCGGTCAACTCGGCAGTCTCCGCCCGCAGGCTGCGGGCAGCGGCCTTGGCCCCGACGCCGATGTAGCTGAGCAGGATCGGCAGCAGGATCAGGTTGGTGAAGATCAGCACCGCCACGCCGATGCTGGCGGTGATCGCCAGGTCCTGGATCACCTGGATCTTGATCACGATCAGCACGGCGAAGCCCACCGCATCGCAGAGCAACGCGGTCATGCCCGCGGCGAACAAACGGCGGAAGGTGTAGCGCGCGGCGACCACCCGGTGCGTGCCACGGCCGATGTCCTGCATGATGCCGTTCATCTTCTGCGCGCCATGGCTCATGCCGATCGCGAACACCAGGAACGGTACCAGCGCCGAGTACGGATCCAGGTCGTACCCAAGGGTCGCGAGCAAACCGATCTGCCAGAGCACCGCCACCAGCGAACACAGCACCACCAATGCGGTGCTGCGGGCACAACGGGTGTACCAGTAGAGCACCGCCACGGTCACCAGCACGGCTGCCGCGAAGAACAGCAGGACTTGCGTCAGCCCGGCGATCAGGTCCCCGATGATCTTGGTGAAGCCGGTGATGTGGATCTGGATGCGCTCGTTCTGGTACTTGTCGCGCAAGGCCTCCAACTGTCGCGAGAACGCTCCCGCATCCAGCGCCTTGCCGGTTTCAGGGTTGATTTCCAGCAGCGGCACGAAGATCACGCTGGACTGGAAGTTACCCGCCACCAGTTGGCCGATCTCGCCGGAGCGGGCGACGTTGGTGCGCACCTGCTCGAGGCTGGCCGGTGAACCGTTGTAGGTATCCGGGATCACCGTGCCGCCATCCAGCCCCTCCTCGGTGACCGAGGTCCAGCGCGTGGTCGGCGTCCACAGCGACTTCATGTAGGGTTTGTCGACGCCGGGCAGCAGATAGATCTCGTCGTTGAGCTTGGCCAGGGTGTCGAGGTAGTCCTTGTCGAAGATGTTGCCGTCCTTGACCGCCACGGCGATACGGACCGAGTTGCCAAGGCCGCTCAATTCGCTGCGCTGCTCGAGGAAGTTGGCGACATAGGGATGGGAGGTCGGAATGGTTTTTTCGAAACTGGCATTAAGGCCGATCTTGCTGGCCTGGTAGCCCAGCATCAGGGTCACCAGCAGGCAGAGCAGAATCACCCAGGGTCGGTGATTGAAGATCGCCCGCTCGCCGAGGTTGCCGGAACGCGGATCGAAATCCTCCAGGCGGGCGATCACCACTTGCTGTTCGAGGGCAGAATTATGCTCGTTCACGTCGGACTCCGAATTCGGCCGCATAGGGTTGTGACATATAGCGCTCTGGCGAATGGTTCAACGTAGCGCCCCAAGGTCATGGTCGAGGCGGCTCGGGCCGCTGAGGCCGACGCCGATCAGGTTGCCGTCGGGCGCAGCCACTACGCCGGCGATTGAAGGCGCGGCCGGGCCGGGCGAGTGTCGGAAGTGGCCGCCCTTGTCGAGGCTGAGCAACACGTCGCCGGCCTGGCTGGCGAGCACCCAGGTGCCGTCCGTCAACTTGGTCGCCGACGACAAGGCCACCTCCAGGCCGGTTTCGATGGGTCGCCAACTGGCCCCCTCGTCTGCGGACCAGTACGCGTTGCCGCGCAAACCGAAGGCCACCAGCTCCCCCGTCGAGCTGCCCAGCAGGCCAAAGAAGCTGCCGTCATAGGGCGATTCGAGCGCCTGGAAACTGCGGCCGTTGTCGTTGGAGCGCAGCAGCAATCCCCGCTCGCCAACGATGAACAACGCGTTACCGGCAGCACGAATGCCGTACAGGTTGAGGTCATCGGGGTTTTCCACCTGCCCCATCCACGGCTGCCAGCTGTTGCCGCCGTCGACGGTACGCAGGATCAGCCCATAGGCCCCGACCGCGTAGCCGTCGCGACGATCACGGAAATACAGGTCGAGAAACGGCTTGTCCGGACCGTCGGCCACCAGCCGCTCGGCATCCTTCAATTGCTTGGGGTCGTCCCCCTGTTGCGCCTGGACCAGCGCCAGCTTCGCGGCCGCCATACCATCGAGTTGCTTGACCCAGGTTTCGCCACCGTCCGTACTGTGCAGAATCACGCCCATATGCCCCACCGCCCAGCCCTGCTCGGCGTCCACGAACTGCACCGCGGTCAGGCTGACGCTGACCGGCACACGGGCCTGGCGCCAGCTCATCCCGGAGTCATCGGAAAGCAGGACGATGCCGCGTTCGCCGACGGCCACCAAGCGCTCGCCGGCCCGAGTCACCGCCAGCAACACGGCACGCGCCGCCCTGGCGCTTTGTAACGCCGGCTGGTCGAGCAACGCAATCCGCGGACTGGCCGTCGTCAGGCCCGGGACCAGCAACGCAGCCAGCAACAGGGCCACCGGCAGCGTTCGCGTGAGTGAAAATTTACCGATCATGGTCCGCTCCAACCGCCCAAAAAAGTTGTCAACCGCCATCGCGCAGAGCACCGAAACCTGGGCTCGGCGCCCTGCGCACACCTTCAGCGCATGCTGTCGTTAGCCATGGCATCCGGAGTGAAGAACGAAGACGGCGGACGGGGGTAGCTCTGGTACTGCACATCCAGGTCGTTGGCCGAGGAGTTCAGGAAGTAGGCGCCCGTTTCCAGGTTGTAGCTGCCCCAGGACATCTGCGCCGTCAGCGCCGGCATTTCCGGCGCCAGCAGCGTCAGCGAGTAGTTGGTGCGCCCCAGCTTGCCCTGCGCGTCGTAGCCGTCCACCAGCAGCACTTGCCAGGAGTCTTCATCCACGTAGTAGGTCCGTTTGGGCACCACGTGGCGCTTGCCGTCCTTGAGCGTGGCGTTCACCACCCAGACCCGGTGTTTCTCCCAGCGCACCAGGTCCGGGTTGAGGAAGTTCGGCTTGACCAGGTCGTCGCTCTTCGCTGCGGCCGCTCGGTTGTTGTTGTAAGGCACCAGCAACTCTTTCTTGCCCACCAGCTTGAGGTCGTGACGGTCGGTCGGGCCGAAAATCATGAACGCCTCATCGAAGAAACCCACACCCGAGGTCACGAAGTCGGGGGTGTCGTAGGCGATGTTCGGTGCGCGCCGCACCCGACGCTGGCCGACCAGGTACTGCCAGGCGGCGCGCTTGCCAGGGTCCATGTCCCAATGGGTCATCAGGCCTTCGCCGGCCTTGGACGATGGCAGCTCCGTCGCCAGCTTGCCGATCAGGAACTTGCCGCCGAACGTCTCGAGGCTGCCGTCCTTGAAATAGTAAGGGGACTGGTACCAGAACCGCGCGCGGGTAGCCTGGAGCTTCTTGCCGCCCGCTGTCATCAGCCAGGTGTCAAATGGCGAATAAAAAGTGTCGGCACCCTGCCAGGACAACCGATAGTTCCACAGCACCTCGGCACCGTTCTGCGGCAATGGGAACGGAATCCCGCCATAGGCACCGCTGACTTTTTCGGAGTCCACTTCGAGACTGGCACGGGTCGCGTTCTTCAAGGTGTTGTCATACACCCACTGCGGCGCGGCGGCACTGCGGTGCGTCGGGTAGACGTCGAGGCGGTAGCCCGGATACTTCTGCAGCAGGGCCTTGGTGCCATCGGCCAGTTGGTCGGCGTACTGGGCCATGTTGGCTGCGGTGACTGAGAACAATGGCTTGTCGGCGGCGAATGGGTCGGCGCGTTTGTCACCGTTCTTGTAGCCCGCCGGCACGGTGGTATAGCCGCCCGTCCACGCCGGAATGCTGCCGTCCTTGTTGCCCGCGCGCTCGGCGCCCATGGGCGTAAGGTCGGTGTTGAGCCGTGCGGCCTGATCGGGGGACACCGCCGCTTGCACCACGCCCGCACTCAACAAGGCAATGGCCAGGGCCGGAATACGCAAGGAAAATTTGCTTTGCATAGCGGATGAAACCTCTTATTAGAATGTGGTTTTCACGTACATGGAGACGAAGTCACGGTCGGCCAGCGATTGCGCATAGCTGAAGTTGCCGTCCTCGCGCAGCCCCGCCGCGGCCTTGCCGAAGAAGTTCACGTAGTTGATGCCGAAGTCCCAACGCTGCAAGTACGTGGCCTTGAGTCCTACGCTCCAGTCGCCGGCGTGGGAGTTGCCGAAACCGCCTTTGCTGACCGCCGAGGAGCGGCCGTCGAGGCCGACGCCAAACCCCACCGGTACACTCAGGTCCAGACCGTCCGCCACCTGGAAGTACGCCGGTTCAGCCAGCACTCGCAGTGCGGTGGCATCGCGGGTGGTGTTGGGGTCCAGTGCCCCAGGGTTGTCGGTCACGCTGAGGGTGCGGTTCCAGGCCAGTTCGGCGAGTACCGAGCCGCCGTCCCAAAGCGAACCGGGCGACAGCAGGTAGATCGTCGAGAGGTTGACGTGCGCGGTCTTGCCCTTGGCGTAGAGCGCGTCACCGCTGTTGTCCGCCGCAGTGCCCGGCGTCACCACTTGCAGGTTGCTGACCAGCGGTGCATCCCAACGCACCGAGGTCTCCCCGGCGAAGTTGAACGGGCCATAGGCCGTGGAGAAACTGGCGCCGACGGTCTTGATGTCTTCGGCGTAGACCTGGCGGTAAGCACTCAGGATTGGCAATCCGGTGGCGGCCGCGGCGGCACCGTCCAGGTAGGCATATAGCGCGCTCGGCGTCTTGTCGTGGTACTTGGCGGCATAGAAGCCCAGTTCCACTTCGGTGCCTTCCGGCTTGAAGCGCAACTGCATGCCGCCCTGCCCCGAGTTCCTGGCTTCGATATCGGACGCATGCACGGTGGTGTTGCCGAACACCTCGGTCCAATCGCCCGCGCCTTTGCCAATGCCGTCGTTCTCGCTCAGGTAGCTGCCCGCCCCCGGCACGTTGGAGCGCTCCCATTCGAACTGGTAGTAGGCACCGACGGACAGCTGCGGGTTGATCTGCAACTGCCCCGACACCTGGTTGACCGGGCGCAGGATTTCCTTGAATTGGGTCCCCGGTACGCTGAGCAGCTTGACCACGTCGGTAGGCCCCTGGGCTGCAGCGATGCCGTTGCTGCCGTAGAACAGGCTTTCGCCATAGATCAGGCTATGCCGGCCCAGGCGCAAGGTGCCCTGGCTCGCATCGCCGACGTCGCCGCGCAGAAAGACGAAGGCATCGAGCAACTCGGCATCGCGCCCGTGCAATTCGCGGGTATCGTCGAGGAAATGCCGATTCGCGCTGTCGTCGGTGTCTTTGTTATAGACATCGTCATACCAGGCCGCCCCGCTGACGCGCAGACCATAGTTCTCCCGGCTCAGGTCCATTTCACTGAACAAGTCGAGGCGGTTGGAGACCAGGCCACGGCTGAAGTTCTTGTCGCCCTGGCTCTGGATCGAGGGGTACAGCCCCCCGGCCGTCGGCGCGTTGGTCAGGTGGTCGTCGGCACCTTGCAGGCGCCAGGCCTGGCTGTACTTGAGGGTATTGTCCCAACGCAGACGCCATTCGCTGTCACCCAAGTCGATTTGCGCGGCGTGGGACTGGGTGACCCAGCCGGCCAGACACACCGACAGTGCCAGGGTGTTACGCGTGAAGCCTGGATAGCATCGAGAGTTGTGCATGGTGTTCCTCATTGTTCTTGTTGTGGGAAGCCTGTTTTCAGGCGCAGACCGCTCGCTTGAACGACCGGTAGCGGCTTGCACGAAATGGGTTGGGCGCAGTGCCTCGTTCAGATGTAGGTGGACGCCAGGCCACCATCGACCGGCAGGTTGACGCCGTTGATCCAGCGAGATTCGTCGGCGCAGAGGAAGGCTATGGCGGCGGCCACCTCATCGGCGTAGGCCGGTCGCTTCATACGGTGGGCGTCGGCCTCCACACGCTCTTGACCGAGCATGCTGACGAAGTCACCGAGGATCGGGGTGAACACCGGGCCCGGCGCCACGCAGTTCATGCGCACCGAGTTCTGCAAAAACCAGGGCTGGGCCTGCTGATAGCTCCAGACGATCAGCGCCTCTTTGAAATACTGGTAGCAACTCTCCTGGGGCACCGGGTGTTCGGCCAGCCAGGCCTGAGCCCTCGCGAAGCTGCCGATACCGGCCAGGGTCTTGTGCAGTTCAATCCGCTGCGGCCATTGCGCGCCGAGAATCGACGCAACGTTAACGATGCTGCCACCGGCACGGATGCGCGGCAGGGCCACCGCGCAGAGGTGCCGCACCCCCAGATAATTGACCCGGGCCACCAACTGCGGGTCGGCAGTGCCTGGGACCCCGGCGATATTGCACAGGCCGTCGATCGTCGCCGGTAACTGCTGCACGGCCGAATCGATGGCATCGGGTTGGCTGAGATCGGCCTGGACGAACTGATCCAGGCTCAGGTTGGGCTCGTTACGATCCATGCCGATGACGGTGGCGCCGTGGGCACGCAGGGTTCGGGCCGTTTCGGCGCCGATGCCCGAGGAAACGCCGGTCACCACAATCGTCTTGTTGGTCAGCTTCATAGCAGGTTCCCGATTCATGCCTGTGCTGCCCATAGGACGGTGGGCAGCCAGGCCAGTTGTTATTGTGCCGAATTAGTTAATCTCGGTAACTAGTTGTAGCAAGCCATATGCCACCTCGCTGCAATTGGCAACGAAACGCTCAAGCACGCGGCATCCAGGCATTTCAGCAGGAACGGGCTTCAGACGGGCGAACGTGAGCCCTTCAAAAAAGTGATGATTTCAGCAATTTCGTGCTGCACTATGCGCAATATGATTAATCGAATTAGGGAACTGCGATGGTCGATAAGCTGATCTCCCTGGCCGAACTTTCTCGCGGCGGGCAAAAGAAACCGGTGCGTGGTGCCAGCGAGCAGTTGCCACCTGGCGCTGCCCCGACCTTGCAGGACCTGACCGAGTGCCTGATGTTCAGCCCTGGCGACGGGCGCATCTGGTTGAACGGCGCACGGATGCTGCTGATGCACAACAGCGGCATCGGCGCCCTGCGCCGCGAGCTGATCGAAAGCATGGGCCTGGCCCGCGCCCGCGGCATCATGCTGCGCACCGGCTACCATTGCGGTTCCCGGGATGCGGCACTGATCAAGGAACGCTTCCCCGAGGCCGACATCCTGGCGCTGTTCGCGGCGGGCCCGATCATTCATGCGCTTGAAGGCGCGGTGAAGGTCGAGCCGGTGCATTTCGAATTCGACATGAACCTGGGCACCTACTACGGCGAGTTCCTCTGGCACCACTCCAGCGAGGACGACGAGCACATCGCCCAGTACGGCATCGGCACCGAACCGGCCTGCTGGATGCAGACTGGCTACGCGATTGGCTACACCTCGGCGATGGTCGGTCGACTGATTCTCTACCGCGAAGTAGAATGCCGCTCCACCGGTTCGAGCATCTGCCGCCTGGTGGGTAAACCGGCGGAAGAATGGGACGACGCCGAAGAGGACCTGGCCGACCTGAATGCCGAGCCTTTCGTCAGCACCGGCGGACGCAGCGCAACCGCACACGGCAGTTTCGACAAAGGCGCCCTGCCCGCTCACCTGCAAGCGGACCCGACACCGGCGCAAGACACTGACATGGTCGGCATCTCCTCAGCCTTCAACGCTGCCTGCCATATGTTGCGCCGGGTGGCACCGACCCAGGCCACGGTGCTGTTCACCGGCGAGTCCGGCGTTGGCAAGGAGATGTTCGCGCGGATGCTGCACCGCATCAGCCCGCGCCACGACGAGCTCTTCGTGGCCATCAACTGCGCGGCCATCCCGGAAAACCTGATGGAGGCGGAGTTGTTCGGCGTCGAGCGCGGCGCCTACACCGGGGCCACCCAGTCGCGTGCCGGGCGCTTTGAACGCGCCGACGGCGGCACCCTCTTCCTCGACGAGATCGCCACCCTCAGCCTGGTCGCCCAGGGCAAGCTGCTGCGCGCCTTGCAGGAAGGCGAAGTCGAACGGGTGGGCGGCAGTCGCACCTTGAAGGTCGATGTGCGGGTGGTCGCGGCCACCAACGTCGACCTGCGCGCCGCCGCACAGCGTGGCGAGTTCCGTGAGGACTTGTTCTTTCGCCTGAACGTTTTCCCGATCCACCTGCCGCCGCTGCGCGAACGCAAGGAAGATATTCCGCTGCTGATGACCCACTTCCTGCACCGCTTCACCCAGCGCCATGGCCGCCAGATCAGCGGCTTCACCCCGCGCACGGCGGATACCCTGCTGGCCTATGACTTTCCGGGCAACATCCGCGAGCTGCAGAACCTGGTGGAGCGCGGTGTGATCAGCGCCCCGGACGGCGGTGCGATCGATCTGTCGCACCTGTTCACCAGTGGCGAGCGCCTGGCCCTGCCGATGTTTTCCATCGGTACCCGCGGCCAACTGGCGGCGGCACCGAACGATCAGGCAGCAGCCACGCCTGCGCCTGCCAGTACCGGCAATAATAATGAAGCCATTCAGGAATTGTTCGGCGGCAGGGACCTGAGCCGACTGTCACTGCAGGAAGTCGAGGATACGATGATCGATCACTGCATGAACGAGGTGAAAGGCAACGTCTCCGAAGCGGCCCGCCGCCTCGGCCTGACCCGGGCGCAATTGTCGTATCGCTTGTCGCGGCGTTCGGCGGGCGAGTAGAGCCCTGGCGGGGACACATGTGGGAGCAGGCATGGGTATTTGCAGGCAGCTCCCACAGGTTGCTTCTATAGATCTCCCTCAGGTCTACGTTTCAACGCCGGATAAAACACCGACCACACATGTCCAGAGCCACCTCGACCCGCTGTGCGATCTGCTCATCAGACCAGCTCTGCTGCACCCCCAAGGTGAACAGCTTGAGCGGTTGCGAGATCAGCAGTGCGTCAATCAACTCAATCGCCGGTTCGACATCTTCACCGGCAAGCAATCCCTTGCCAGCCGCCTTGCCCAGCCAGCCACGCAACAGGCCCAGGCAGCGTTCGGCGCCTTCCTGGTACCAGATTTTCGCGATGCCCGGCGCAGTCTCGCGTCCCTGGGCAGCCATCAAATAGAGCCCTAACGCCAACGGCGACAAGGTCAGCCGCGCCCACAACGTCAGGTACATGCGCAGTTCGCTGAGCAGGTCCTCGGCGTTGTCGATGCCGCTTTCCAGCAGCAGCTCCAGGGTGGACAGGTCACGGGCGACCAACTGCGAAAGCAGGGCTTCCTTGCTCGCCACCAGCAGGTACAAAGTCTTCTTCGAGATACCGGCGGCGCGGGCAATAGCGTCCATGGTGACATTGGCGAAGTTGCCATTGCCGAGTATCTGCGCTGCGGCGTCCAACAGCAGGCTCATCTGCTCCTGGCGGCTGCGCACTGGCGGCCGACCAAGCGCGGGCTTGACGGGCTGCGAGGGGGTTTCGGGCATAACGGGTCCTGGTGATTGGCAGCGTGTACGCGAAGGCGGCCAGCTTAACGCAGGCAATAAACCTGATTGGGTGGAGGCAACA
>NZ_JAGGOF010000043.1 GCF_018614775.1 Pseudomonas fluorescens | reverse complement strand
CCCGGGTCACTGGCGCCCAACCTCGCCGTTGCAGGCGCAAGTCCACCAGTGCAGCGGTCCGTGCACGGTGCACTTCCACAGCCATGAGCGGGCGCGGTTGTCGAATGTGCCGGTCAGCGATTTCCAAGGCTTCTGGGGCGCGTTTGGCTGTTCCTGCTTCGCGTTCTGACGAACACAAACATCCCCCTGTGGGAGCGAGCTTGCTCGCGATAGCGGTGTGTCTGACACAGACAGGCTGAACCAATCCCTGCGTTCATCCAACGTATGCCGGATCAGTTCGACGAGCATCCGCACTTCTGTCGAGCCTTCGGCCTGGGCATTGATTGCCATCCACACGTCGCGCTGCATCGGCAGGCCGATTACGCCTGGCAAGGCCACCAGGCCACGGTCGAAGCGGCTCATGTACTGCGGCAGCAGGCCGATGCAGGCGCTGCATCGGATCATTTCCAGCATCAGCTCGTAGGATTGCACCTGTACCACGCCGGCCCGGCGTTGCTCGATCAAGGTGTTCCAGGGCGTGAAGCTGTCCACCTGCCGGTCCGCCTGCCATTGCACCAACATGTAATCGTTCAAGTCTTCCAGGCGCTCCGGGCGCGTGGCCGGCCGTGAATAGCGCTTGGCGATATGGGGCACGTAATCCAGCCGCGCCAATCGCTCCGCTGGCAAGGTGGCGAAACCTGGCCCTGATACCGTCGCCGGGGCGTCGCTCAACCACAGCACCACATCGGCGCTGGTAGCGTGCAAGGCCAGTTCGCTGTCCAGGGTAATGATCTGCAAACGCACGCTGGCGTTGCGTCGCAGCAGCGAGATCAAATCGCGGCCGAGAATGTCATGCAAGATCGATTCGGCCACTGCCAGGCGAATCAAGGGTTGTTCATTGGACGGTGGCATCTCTTCATGGGCCAGGGCAATCAGTCGCGCCTGCAACTGGCGACCTTCCCGGCTGAGGGTCAAGACGCTGCCTTGGTAGCTGAACAAGGAGCGTTGCAGACGCGCCTCCAGATGCGCCAACTGCTTGCGCAACCAGGTCGCCTTGACGTTAAGGCTGCGGGCCGCTTGCATGAAGCAGCCGCAACGGGCACTGATCAGGAAACACTGGGCCACCTGGGGTTCGATGCCGCCGGCCAGTGCGAGCCAGGGGTCAGGGGCACGCAACGGCGTGCGGTAGGGTGTGGTGATAGCCTGGCGTCCTGCTGGCTCGATGAAGGTCATGGATGACTCCCTGTCGGTTGTATGAATAAACGCTGCAGCGCGATGGTTCTCAGATACAACATCGCTCCTTGTGGCGAGGGGATTATCTGTGGGAGCAAGGCTTGCCCGCGATGAAGATGACGCGGTCTTCCAAGTGACCGAGGCGCTTGCATCGCGAGCAGGCTTTGCTTCCACAGCGCTGGCAAGCTCAAAGGCCAGGCGCAGCCCTATTGAGCTTCCTCCAACACCTTGCTCAACTGCGCCCCATCAATGCTCAGGGTCGCGGTGTCGAGCATGCCGTCCAGGTAGGCCTTGGCGATCTGCTCCTGGCGCTGGGCGCGCAAAGCCTGGGTCAGGCGTTCGCGGACTTCGTCCAGGGTCGCTGCCCGGGCCGGTTGCTGCTCAGTGAGCTTGATCACATGGAACCCCGCCGCGCTCTGCACCGGATCGGAAACGCCGCCAATCTTCAACCGCGCCACCGCCTCACGCACCTGCGGCACCAACTGCTGCAATGGCTGGAACCCACTGTCGCCGCCCCGCTCGGCACTGGCGCGGTCCTGGGAATAGCGGGTTGCCAGCGCAGCAAACTCGGCCGGCGCCGCCTGGGCTTTCTTGCTCAACTCCAAGGCTTGCCGCCGCACCGCCTCCACCGTTTGCGGCTCGGTGGCCGCCAGGAAGATCTGGCTGATCCGATACAACGCCGGCGCGGTCCAGTTGGCTTTGCCGGCGTCGTAAGCCTGCTTCAACTCTTCGTCGCTGGGATAGCCCGCCGGCACCTGGCTGACCGACTGCAAATAGTCGCGAAACACAATCTGCTCAGTCGCCGCCCGGGTCTGGCGCTCCACCTCCGGGCGCTGTCGCCAGCCTTGCGCATCGGCCTGCTCCAACACGGCTTTTTCTGCCAGCCGTGCACGGATCCAGCCTTCCAGGGCGGTCCGATTGCCGCGCATCTGTTGACGAACCTCGGGAGCCAGGGCAGCCAGCAGGGTTTTCAGTTCATCCGGGCTGACTTGCTGGTTGCCCAACCGGGCCAGGCTCGGCGACTCGGCCGGCGCCCTGTTGACGGTCTGCACCGCTGCGATCGGATCGCTGCCCGGGCGCAGGCCAAGCACCACCGCCACAGCCACCAGCCCCAGCGCCGCGGCGCTGATGACGAAGCTCGGTTTCTTCACGATGCCACGGCCTCTTCCAGTGGGGCCTCGGCCGGTTCGGGCCGGGTTTGCAGCCGCGCCGCGTTCTGGCTGTATTCGCGCAGGTAGACGATGAATTCCTGCAACAGGCGATCCCACAGTTCCAGATGGCTGCGCAGGTGATCGGCGCTGACACCCGCCGCGACCACCACGTCCATTTCCATCACCAGGAACTCACCTTGCACCGACAACCGGGCAAAGCGCCGCGAGGCGTTCCACAGCTCCGCCAGCCCGGCCGGCAACTCGCCCTGCACGCGCAAGGCGCAGCTGAAGGTAAAGTCCAGGTACTCGCCCGGTGTCGCGGTTGGATTGCCCAAGCGCACCGCATAGCCAATGCCCTGGCTGGCGCTGAGCAGTTGCACGATGCCGTTCTGCTCGCTTTCGTTGACCCGGTAACCCGCAGCCTGCAACAGCTCGGTCAGGGATGTCACAGAGACGTGTTCAATCATTGCGGTCATGGTCGGTTCTTCCTTGCACAAATCAGTGGGTGATCGAGGCCTGGGGCGCGTCGAAACGGTTCTTGTAGAGGTCGTCGCCAAAGCCCTGGGCCAGCTCCTCGAAGCGCACCCGGGTCTTGGCGGCGAATGGTTGACGGATCTTCATCACGTCAGCCACATCAATGGTTTCGTAAGCGTGGAGCAGCGTCTTGGCGACCTCGTACATCTGTTGATTCTTGACCGAACATTGCTGCACTTGTGTGTCACGCTCGGTCAGTTGCGCTTGCAGGCGGGCGCGCTCGGCTTCCTTGCCACGGGCCAGGGCCAGCAACTCGTCGTAGGCTTTCTTGAACTTGCCGATCTGCTCATTGCTGGCCGCCACCTGGGCCTGGGCCTGGCTTTGCAGGCTCTGTTGGTGCCCGGCCAATTGCTCGTTCACGGCTTGGGCCTTGTTCAACTGCGCGGTCAACTGCTTGATCTGGGCCTCCGCGTCCCGGGCCTGGTTATCGGCGGCCTGGCGCGCGGCGCTGGCCTGGGCCTGTTCGCTTTGCAGGGCTTGCAACTGCGCGGTGGTGCTGCGCAGTTGCGCGCGCAAACGCTCTTCCAGGCCTTCGCCATGGGCGCTGCCGTTCAGCAGCAGGCCCACCAGCAGCAACGCGACCGGCGTATGGTTCATGGCTCGCCTTTTCATGGGGCCTCCCTGCGCTTAGAAGCGCGTGTTGATTTCAAGCTGCAAGACATCGATGTCGTACGGCGCGCCGTACACCGCTTCGGAACTCAACCAGCGACCGGTGGCAAAGACATTGCTCGCCAAGCCATAGTTGCCGCCCAGGAAATAGCCCTTGGCGTTGGTGCCACCCAGGTGGAATGACGAATCGTTGAAGCCGTCCGGCAAGGCGTCCGGCTGGATGTACTTGTAGCCGGCGAACAGGTTCCAGTCGCCCTGGCGCTTGAGCTCGAGCGAATTGCCCAGGGTGAACTGGAGCATCCAGGCGTTGGCGCCGCTTTCCACTTCGCCGTTGCTGTCCAGGTTGTTGGCAAACTGGCCGGCGGAGCGCTTGCGCATCTCGCCTTCGTCGTAGCCCAGGTTGTGAACGTAGTGGGCCTGGCTGCGCAACTTCAGGTCTTCTGGCAGGTCGGCGTCCCAGGCGACATTCAGGTCCAGCAGGTTGAATTCCGAGGCCAGCCCGACGAATTGCGGCTGTGGCGTGGTGGAGGGGTTGAGCGGGTTGGGCGTGATGTCTCGCAGCTGGAACACCGTGTTGCCCTTTTGCATGAACGCCACGCGCGAACCGTCGCTGTCGCAGCCCGGATCACCGGCCCAGGGTTGGCAGGGCGAAGAGCGCTGGCCTTCGATGTCGTCGAAGCGGTAGTAGGCCATCGCGGCCTTGATCCGATTGCTGTCGTTGATCGCCCAGTTGGCCCCGAGTTGCGCACCGTACAGCCACTTGTTATCGCTCTCTTCCTTATCGGAGCCGTTGCTGGTGCTGGTGTCGTTGGTGTATTCCACCGGGAACGCACCGACGGTGCCGAACACACCCCAATCCTGATTGAGCTTATGGTTGAAAATCGCCGCCACGCCATCGAAGTTCAGGTCACCGGAATACAGCAGGTCGGTGGAGAAAAACGGGTTGGCAAAGCGCCCGCCAGTCACAGTCAGTTCATCCGATGGCTTCCAGTTCAGGTAACCCTGGTCGAGCCAGATGTCTTTCTTGCCGAAACCGCCACCCAGGGTCTGGGTAGTCGACACCGGGTTGTTGTCCGAGCCGGTGCCAATGCGGATGCCGGCGGTCCACTCTGGGGCAATCACTGCCTTCATACCCAGGCGTGCGCGCAGGCGGAACAGGTTTTCCCGGTCTTCGCGGGTGTTGAGCAATGGCGGTAGACCGGTACTGCTGTTGGGGTTGACGTCGTACGGCCCTTTGTCATTGAGCCGGGCGAAGTCGACGATCTGGTTGCTGTTGGTGCCCGAGTAGTAGCGCGACTCATCCCGCAGGCGAATGTCACCATCGAAGCTGATCCGCGAAACCCAGTCCGGGAACGTATTGGGCTGGGCCCAGTTTTCCTGCTTGGCGGTGGCCATGACTTCCGCCTTGACCTGGTCGCGGATCTGCTCGCGCACGATGTTCGGCACGTATTGCACGCGCACGTCCCCAGGCGCACCCGCTGGCGCCGCAGCCACCGCGCTAGTCGCCTGACGGGCCTGCACCGCTTCCCGTTCCGCCTGGGCGATCAGGCCATCGGCCTGGTCCTGCTTCAACACGCCCTGCTGCACCAGCAGGCGGATCAGATTGATCGTGGCGTTCTCCGACGGTGCCGGGGCCGCCGTCGCGTGCCCGGCCAGGCTCAAGACCACCAGGCCGACCGCCCACGACAATCGATTCACATTGGAAATCATCTGCACACAACTCCTGTTGGCAAACTTTCAAATAGTCGGTTAACCCGGTCGCCGGCCCTGCAAGGACAGGCGCACAGGCAAAGTCAGCGAGGCCGGTGGCCGCTCACTCAAATGGGGCGCGGTGCGCAAGGCGGATATCACTTGCTCATCCACTTGCGGGTTGCCGCTGGACTTGACCAGCTCGACCCGGGTGATCTCGCCCACGGCACTCAGCCAGACGTCGGCTTGCAGCGAGAACGCCAGGCTGCGCAGCTCGGGGTTCTCGCGCAGCAGGCGCTGGAAGGTGAAGGCCAGGAACTGGCTGTAGGTGCCGTTACCCAGGCGCCCGCCCCCTGCCCCGGCCATGCCGCCGCCCTTGCCCGCGCCGATGTTGAAAGCGTCGGTGCCGGACTGGGCGTCGCCGTCCATTTGCATCGGTTTCGCCAGGTCATCCACCGGCGAGGGCGGCGCTTCTTCCTCGGGCTTGACCTCTTCGGGCTCCGGGGTCGGCTCGGGCTCGACCACCTTCTCCTCGACCTTGGGTTCCGGCTCCTTGGGTTTTTCCGGCGGCGGTGGCGGCGGTGGCGGCAGCGGGATGATGGTCGGCACCTTCGGCGCCTCGCGGCGCACGCCACTCATGTCGTTGGCCCACTGCCACAGCAGCCAGGCCGCCACGACGCCCAGCACCAGGCCCGCAGCCCACTTGAGCAGGCGCAGCGGCGCGGTCTTGACCGGCGGCGGGTTGATCGGAAGTTTCGCGGTCATGATCAGCCCTGGCTCGGTTTGCCGGTAACGAGGCCGACCTGGGACAGTTCCAGGCGCCGCAACAGATCGAGCACTTCGATGACCTTCTGGTACTGCACCGTGGCATCACCGCGCACGATGATCGGGAAGTCCGGGCTCTGCGCCTTTTCGATACGCAGACGCTCTTCCAGCTCGGCCAGGGTCACCGGGTAGGCGTCGAGGAACACCTGCCCGCCGTCGTTCACCGAAATCGCCTTGGTCTTGGCTTCGGACAACGACACCGAGGCGCTGGCCTTCGGCAGGTTGATCTGGATCCCCGACACCTGCGCCGTGGCCGTGAGGATGAACATCACCAGCACCACCATGAGCACGTCCACCAGCGGCGTGATGTTGATGCTGTCCACTGCCGCATCATCGTCGTCATCGTGAGAAGTATTTACGCTAGCCATCGCGATCCCCTCAGGCCGGTACGAACGATTGGGCGTGATGATCGCGACGATGAGCCGCTTCGCCGGACTGGCTTTCGCCGTGCATCTCCGCCAGGCGGGTGATGAACTCGTCGACGAACACCCGCATGTCGGCGCTGACTTCCCTGTTGCGGGTGACCAGGCGGTTGTAGCCAAACAGCGCCGGGATCGCGACGAACAGGCCCATGGCGGTGGCGAGCAAGGCGGCGGCCATGCCCGGGGCAATGGCGTTGATGTTCACGTCGCCGGCCATCGCGGTGCCGAGGAACACCACCATGATCCCGAGCACGGTGCCCAGCAGACCGATGTATGGCCCGCCGGCAATGGCGTTGGACAGGGTCGAGAGCTTCGAACTGAGCTGCTGGTTCTCCCGGGTGCGCACGCCGTCCATGGAACAGCGGATCGCTTCGATGGTGGCGGCCGAAACCGATGAGGTATCGGCGCCCTGCTCACGACGGGTGCGGATCTCCTTGACGGCCACCAGGTACAGGCGCCACAGCGACGAATGCTGCAGACGCTGGGCGAGGCCCTGGTCGTCGGCGAACATTTCCAGGCGCGTGCCGATGTTGGCGAACTGTTCGCGGAAGGCCTCGTTGGCAGCGCTGAGGCGGCTGACCATGCGGTTCTTGCGGATCATGATGATCCACGACTGGAACATCATCAGCACCAGCACGCTGATGATCACCCAGGCGTCCAGTGGCACGGCGTTCAACAGAAAACCCAGGCTGCCGAAACCGAAACCGGACTGCTCTTCATCGACGCCGTAGGTCACCAGTTTCGATTCGGCGCCCTGGGCATTCGCGTCGGCCAACAGCAACGGCGCCGGGCGCGCGACCTTGGACAGCCGTGCTTCGTCCATGGCCCCGCTGAACGGCGCGAAGGCACCGCCGGCAACGTCCGCCCCCAGGGCGATGGGCGAATTGAATGCCGGCATTGCCACGGCCAGGTTCGCGGTTTCACGGCCATTGACGTACAGCACCACCCGATCGCCCGAGGCGGTCAACGCCAGGTGCTGCCATTGGCCGGGGTTCAATGGTTGGGTCGAGACGGCACGCTGGCCGTCGATCGCCACGAACGGCACGCCCTGGTTGACCCCCACCAGCAGACTGCTGGCGGCTTCGTGACGGGCCAGAATGATCTGTTCGCCGCTGGCCTGGTCCTGGCGCAGCCACGTGCTGAATGTGAACGCCGCGCCGGGGTTGTGCTGCAACGAAGGGCTGGCAGGCAGCAACAACGGCTGGCCGCTGAACTGCAGAGCGCGCCCGATCACCCCATCGATACTGGTACCGACAGCGCCCTGGGCGTTATTGCCGTAGGCCGTGGTGTCCTTGGGCGGCACACCGGTGGCGCCGTCGAAGTGGTACAGCGCGGTGTAGTCCGGGTCAAAGGTCAACTGGCCGCTGCCGGTGGCCGGCGCTTTCTGGTTGCCGTAGTACATCCACAGGTCCTGGCGCTGGCCGCCCTCTACGCTCGGCACATCGACCCAGATCAGCGCCATGCCCATCAGCGGGTCGAAGCTTTCGATCTGGTGATTGAGCACGGTCTTGTCGTCGGCACTGACGAAACGCAGGTCCGAGCCATCGTCCTTGACCCCGTCGAAGGTGAAGTTGCCGGTGTGCAAGCGCACCAGCAGCGCCGTGCGCCCCAACGCCTGGGCGATGGCGGCGCCTTGGGGCGTGGTGTCCACGGAGATCTGTTTGCGGTAGTGCCAATCGTCCTGCCACCAGGCGTTGGCGGTCGCCGGAAGCACCAGCCCCAGGCAGATAAACACGGATAACAATAAGCGTTGCATGGACATGACTCCTGGGTTCAAAACGTCGCTTGCAGGTTGAAGTGCAGGCGCGATTCCTGTTTCGAGGTGTTCGGCCCGTCGAGCAGCGGGTAGCCCCAATCGAGGCTGCCGGACAGCCATTTGCTCAGGCTGGCGCGGGTGCCGAGACCAACGCTGGCCAGGCTGTAATCGGCTTCCTGGTCGGGCAGCTCGTCACGCAGGTACAACTGGGCGCCTTCGGCGAAGGCATAGAACCGCCATTCCTGGACGTGGCTGCCGAGGAACCTGGCGAGGGACGGTGTGCGCAGTTCCTGGGACAGCAGGTAGCCGTCATCCCCGGTGCGCTCGGCCGCCAGGTAACCGCGCACCGACGTGGCTCCACCGGCAGAGAATTGCTCGTTGGAGACCAGCGGTCCGGAGGCCAGTTGGAAGGCGGCTTTCGAGGCGGTCTGCCAGTCGTTGCCAAACGTGAAGGTGTAGTTGCCGTCGCCCTTGAGCACCGCGAAGCTGGGGCTGGCGCGATAGCGCTTGTAGTCGAACTCTTCGTCGGAACTGCCGTAGCCCAGCAGGCTGCGTGTGCCCGCCACCAGGCTCAGGCCGAGGCCCAACTGGCTGCTTTGGGTGTAGCGCAAGCCGTTATAGGCAAAGGTGAACGGCGCGTACTTGAGCGGCGCCTTGTCGCTGGCGCCGCCCAGGTTCAGCTCTTCCTCGAAGTCCTTGAAGTCCACCCCGACGGAGAAGGTGTTGGCCCAGGCCGCACTGGACGGCAGGCTGTAGATCGCCGAAACCCCGTAGGAATGCCCCTTGCCCAACACGTTGCTGCCGCCGACGGTCGCCACGTTGCTGTCAGACTGGTAGCCGGAGAACTGCACGCTCCAGCGCTCGTTCAACGGCGCGGTATAGGAACCGGACCAGACCTTGGCGTTGTCGGTGTCCTGGGGCGCGGTAAAGAAGGTCAGCGAAACGCTGTGGCCCAGCTGCCAGAGATTGTTGTAGCCCAGGCTGGCGACGGTGCGCAGCTTTTCGGTGTCGGCGCTGTAGTCGTTGTTCAGCCCGAGGCTGGCTTGCCAGGGGTCCTGGTCTTCGACCTGCAAATCCACGTCCATGGTGCCGGGCCGCTGGCCTTCCCGCACCAGCGGCATCACTTGGCGCCCGGGGGTTTTGTTCAGCCGCGCCAGCTCCGTCTGGACCTGAGCAAAATCCGGCACCTCGCCTTCCTTGAGCGCCGGCACGTCGTCACGGATTTCCACCGGCGAGTAGTGCTTGGCACCGACGACCCGCACCCGGCCGACCTTGGTCTCACTGACTTGCAGATAGACGATGCCGTCTTCGACTTTCTGCTCCGGCAGCTCGACGAACACCGATTGATAACCGCGTGCCTGATAAACCTTCTGCAGGGCTTCGCGCGCCCCTTCAATATCGTCCAGGGTCTTTTGCGGGCCGAGGAACGGGTACACCGCTTCCTCGATGGCCCGGGCATCGAGCACGGTGTTGCCCCGCACGAAGTACTCGTTCACGTCCACCTGGCGCGCCGCTGGCTCAGCTTCCTGGCCAGCCTGGGCCGCGAATGCCGACGGTCCCCCGACCGCCAGCAACAGCCAGCCCCACCGCGCCGGCCGCGATTTGAAAAAAAGCTCCACACCACCCCCTGAGTTCAAAGTACGGCTCAATTGCTTGCAGTCGATGTCGTGGCGTGCCGGGCCAGCCAGGTGTGCAGCAGCGCGAAATTCAAGGAGAACTCCGGCATTTGCAGCAAGGCGCCACAGAACACTTCACCGATGATTTTCTGGATGAGCCTGACGGCTCGCGCATCGCCCAGCAGCGTGGCGAGGTCTTTGCTCAAGACATTGAAGCTCCAGACCTTCTGGTTCAGGTCCAGGCCGACGAACCAGCGAAACAGCAGGTTGTAGTTGAGTTGTTCATAGAGTTGCTGCTCGCTGGGCACCGAATAGAGCAGTTGCAGCAAGAGGATGTGCATGACGGTCTGCGGCGCGATGAGCATCTCGGCATCGGCGTTGAGGCCCTGCAATACGTCGCGATGGTCGTCGAGCAGGTCGTCGATCTGCGGACGCAACAAGACCAGTGAATGGCCCTGCGGGATGTAGCTGGACACTTCCTTGAGTGCGCCCTGCCAGTCATCTTGGGAAACGATCCAGACCCACGGCGCGCCGTAGCGATACACCGAGACCGGCTGCTTGCGCGCCGCCTCGACGATCTTCGACAACCGCTGGTCAAGCTCTTGCATGCCCACTTTCGAATAGCGTTCCATAGTCCCCATCGCCTCACTCCCGGCTTCGCGCCCCGGCTCCAAACGACCTCGGAGGTCCCCTCGAACACGTCACACAGGCATGACGGGAATGGCGATGTGCTACCGAACTTTTGTCATGAAAGCTTCATTTTCTGGCGCTGCCAGAGGCACTGCCCGGATGAGCACAACGACTTTGTGGCAGCGAGCCTGCTCGCGATTGCAGTGGGTCAGCTTTGCGCAGCTACAGGAGGTGCCGCCGCCGGCACAGGGAGGTAGCCCCTCAGGCTCATCGTTTTCACACAAAAAAAAGCCCCGCAACCGATACGGTGCGGGGCAAGGAATTGGTTGGTTGCGGCCAACCAAAGGAGCACGGTGAAGCGAATTCTGCGGGTCAGATGCAATCCTGGGCGGCGCGTTCGAAACTTGAAGGCAGCAGGTTCGAGGCCAGCAAGTGGCGCTCGTAGATGAAGACCTTGCCGCCGTTCCCGGCCTTGTAGGCTTCCAGCACGTTGTCCGCTGACACTTTGCTTGGCACCACGATCCGGTAGCTGCGCTGGGTCTGCGAAACCGTCGGGTTCAATGCACTGCCTTGCAACTTCGGCACGACGCATTCGGCGTATTGAGCAGGCGTCTTGCTGGTCTGCAAGGTCAGGGTCGGGTCGTTCGGTGCGGTGGCGCACCCGGCGAGCAACAATGCGGCAAACGCCATGGGCAGTAAAAATAAACGGCGCATCGGTGTGATCCTGAACATAAAAGGAGGACGGCGTGTTCGATGGCGCTGATTTTCCAACGATTGCCGTCAAAGCAGAACTTGCGTTTCGTGATGGTCACTATTACTTGTAACAATAGTTGCGCATTGCGCCGCCCCATAAGCACCGAATAACCCTGGAAAAAATCGACGAGGGCCGTCCATGAGAACCTTTGACCTGATCCGCGACGCTGTGCTGCCGGACTTTCGGGACCGGGTGAGCGACTACCTGATCCAGTACGAGACGATACTGCTGGACAAACATCCGACCGACCCGGAACTCGTACGCGCCACCGCCCATCAGCTGCGTGGTTATCTACGCGGATTGAACACCACGCGGGTGCTGGGCATGGCCGATTGGGAGGAACTGGATCGGCGCGTGGTGAACACCTGGCTGTAGCGCACGCAGCCGGCCATCAGGTTTGGCTGTGGGTCGAAGCCTGCGTGGCGCGGATACTGTCTTGCGCCTTTTTCACCAGGCGCTGCATCCACCCGGCGTCCTCGGCGTCGACCACGCCGTAGCGGCTCGGTGGAAAAAAGCGCCAGTGGTGGGCGGCCTCAGCCAGGCGCTTGAGCTCGTCGGCAGACAGCCAGTAATCCGTGTCCAGCAACGGGATCGGTGCGCCACTGAAACGTCGACCGAGGGACAACTGGGTGCCAGGGGCAAAGGCGATCGTCACCTGCTGGCAGGGGTGCATCTGCCGGTCAGGCGCCGGTTTTGCGCCGCCCCGTCCATAGCTGAAGTTGCCCGAACACTGCTCCTTGAGCACCAGCCAGTGACCGGCTTCGGTCCGGGCTACGACCCACTGCACGACACCGCTGTTCTGCACGCATTCGAGCTTGCCGTGGGTCCATTTCATCAGCGTATTGCAATCCGGATCGTAGTCGTTGGACCACAGATTGATGCCGCAGACCAGGGTGTGGTGCTCAAGCTCGACCACCCCCTGGTCCGGCATGGATTGCCAGTAGCGCCGGGTGGGATCGCGGCTGTCGCGCCAGACGTTGTGCAGTACCCAGGCAGCCACGAACAACCCGCCGGCGAGCGCGAGCCAGCCATACCCGTCGCCAATGGCCCGGTCGATGTCCAGCTCAGGAGCCAGTAGCGACTGATAGAGCCAGAGGCCGAGCAACAACGCCGAGCCCGCCACCACTGGCCCCAGGCACAGCGGCGCCATCAGCACCTGGATCCAGCTGAAGTGGTGCCCAGGCGCATGCACACGCGCCCACGCCTGTTCCTCGGCGAGCATCGGCGCCTGCTCACGTGGACCGACCCCCGGATCGGGGGTCTGGAAGCGTTTGTACTGTGTGTACGGGTTATCCGTCATGGATCAGGTTACGCGCCGGGAATGATTGCCAAAAACCTGTGGGAGCAAAGCTTGCTCGCGACAGCGGTGCATCAGCCAATAGGGTTGCGATCCTTACCGCCTCAAGACAACGCGTCCTGGCACAACGCCTCGATCGTATCCACCAACTCATCGTACTGAACGGGCTTGGTAAGGCGCCGATCAAACAGAGAGTCCTTGACCTCATGGGCATCCTGGCCCACGCCATAGCCGCTCAAGGCAATCGCCGGGGTGTATTTATGCACCTTGCCATGGCGCAGTGAGCTGATCAGCGCATGCCCATCCATTTCCGGCATGCCGATATCGGTCAAGATCACGTCGAAGCGTTCTTCGATGGATTTTTCCAGGGCGAGCACGGGGTTGCTGTAGCTCTTGACCAGCGCATCTTCCATTTCCAGCAACATGCGCATGACGTCCAGAACCTCCTCTGAATCGTCGACGAGCAATACCTTCAGGCCCTTCAGGCGCCCGGCGGGCGCAAGCTGCAGGTGGCCCTCGCCTGCTTCATCCAGAGGTTGATTGGACAGCGGCAACAACACCGAGAACGTGCAGCCATGGCCTACGCCGGCTGATCGGGCGATGACAGAGCCACCGTGGGCCTGTGCCAGCTGGCGAACCAGCGACAAACCTATCCCCAGGCCGTCGCGCTGGAAATTGGTCTGCTTGCTCGTGGCTTGCTTGAACAGTTCAAACACATGCTCAAGGTCGCTGGCAGACAACCCTACCCCGTTGTCTATGACGTCGAGCTGCGCACTGCCGCCGGCCTGGCTGAGCACAATGCGAATACGCGCGTCCTCGGGGCTGAACTTCAGCGCATTCTGCACCAGGTTCCAGACGATCTGCTCCAGGCGGGTGGGGTCCGCGTCGACGACGATGGGCGCTGACGCCGGCTCCGGCAGCTCCAGCGTGACTTGGGCACTTGGGTATTCTTCGGTCACGACTGCATGGATGTCGCGCAGCACGGAGCCCAGTTCCAATGGCTGTGGCTTGAGTTTCAGCTTGCCGGTGCGAATACGGGCGACATCGAGCAAGTCATCAATGATCCGCGCCTGGCTGGACACGGCATCACTGATGGTGGAAACCGCTTTGGCTGCGTTGGCAGTGTTCTTGACCGCCGGTAACCGTCGAAGGATCTCGGTATTGAGTTGAATCAGGTTCAACGGATGCTTGAGCTCGTGGGACATGATCGCGAAGAACTCGTCCTTCATGAGGCTGCTGCTCTGGGTTTCAGCGAGCCTCTTGCTCTGCTCCTCATGCAAGCGCTTGTGCCCGGTCAAGTCGCGCGCGATCTTGACATAGCCCCTGACCCCTTCGGCCCTGAGCAGCGACACTTCGCCGCTGCAATAAAAGCGGCTGCCGTCCTTGCGTACATGCCAGCGCTCATCCTCGGCGCGCCCGTGCTCCCGGGCCTGACGAAGCTCATGCTCAGGGATACCGGCCTTGCGATCTTCAGCGGAAAAAATCACGTCATAGTTGCTGCCCATGATTTCCGCGGTCTTGTAGCCGAAGATCATTTCGGCGCCGGTGTTCCAATCGGTAATCAGGCCCTGCTCATCGACAATGATGATCGCGTAGTCATGGGTGCTCTCAGCCACCAGGCGCATGCGTTCCTGGCCCAGGCGCAGGTCTTCTTCAGCTTCCCGACGCTTGGTGATGTCGATGAAGGTGAGCACGGTGCCGTCGATGTGGTTCTCACTGGAGCGGTACGGCAACAGGCGAGCGATGTACCAGCGGTTATCCGTGCTGCTGACCTCGCGTTCGAGCATGGTCAGTTTTTCAAAGACCGAGCAGGCGTCCTCCGCCAGTTGCGGGTAGTTGAGCCGATGGGTGATGTCCAGCAGCGAGCGCCCGGTGTCCACCGGCAGCATGCTGAAGATGTCCTTGGAGCGCGGCGTGAACCAGCGTATGTGCATGTTGCGATCGACGAACACCGTGGCGATGTCCGTCGACGCGATCAGGTTCGCCAGGTAGTCATTGATCTTGTCGGTTTCCTCGACCTTGGTCTTGAGCTCGTAATTGACCGTGAGCAGCTCCTCGTTGATCGACTGCAGCTCTTCCTTGCTGGTTTCCAGCTCTTCGGACGCCGAACGCAACTCCTCGTTGATGGCCTGCATTTCTTCGTTGGAGGCCTTGAGCTCCTCGCTTGAGACTTCCGATTGTTCGATGGTCTCCTGCAAGTGCAGCTTGGTTCGCTGCAACTCGTTCTCCAGGCTCGACAACACCATGTTCTC
The DNA here is from genome assembly GCF_018614775.1 of Pseudomonas fluorescens. Lineage (GTDB taxonomy): Bacteria > Pseudomonadota > Gammaproteobacteria > Pseudomonadales > Pseudomonadaceae > Aquipseudomonas > Aquipseudomonas fluorescens_BY. The sequence goes on along the minus strand of NZ_JAGGOF010000043.1, from coordinate 19,435 downwards.
GGTTTGCAGGTCCAGGTCCTGCAGTTCCGAGCCGGGTTCGATCTTCGAAACGTTGAAGACGATGGTGCGCACTTCCTGGTCGGTCACCTCATCCCGGTAAGGCCGCACCATGATATCCAGCAGGTAATCGCCTTCGGGATCCTCGACACGGATCTTGCGCGACAGCGTCGTGTTGCCGCTCTGCTGGAACAAGGTGGTGCGCAGCTCAAGCCGCAGTTGGGGCATGATCAGCACCAGCACGTTACGGGTGACCTCACCCGTCACGTAGCGCAGGAACCGGCCGACGCTTTCGTTCATGTGCAGGATGTCGCTGTTGGTATCGACGATCATGCTCGGCGGCATCTGCTGCGCCATTGCACGATTGTGGATATCGGCGTAGGAAAACTTGCGCGGGGTCTGCATCATCGGGGGCGGCGCCGCCAGATTGGTCAGCGTGAAGCCGCCGCGGGGCATGGTCGGTGCCCGGCGAGTAATGGAGGCGCCCGCCTTGGCGCGGAAGATGCGGTTGCGCTTGTCCACCGGGGTAAACAGGTCCGGGTAGGCATCGGCCGTTTCCGAGGACCCCATGAACAGATAACCGCCTGGGCGCAACGCGAAATGGAACATCTGCAACATTTCACGCTGGATGTTTCGGTCCAGGTAGATCAGCAGATTGCGGCAGACGATCAGGTCGATCTGCGAAAACGGCGGGTCGCAGAGCAGGCTGTGCTTGGCGAACAGGACTTTCTCGCGGATCTCCTTGCGCACCCGGTACTGTTCGCCCTCCTTGATGAAATACTGGCGCAGGCGGGTCGGCGGCACATCGGTGATGATGGCTTCCGAATACGAACCGGCCCGGCCCACCGCGATGGCCCGCTCATCGATGTCGGTGGCAAAGACCTGGACCTTCACCGGGTTGGTTTCGAGTTTTTGGTGCTCGGTGCACAGGATAGTCAGGCTGTAGGCTTCCTCCCCCGTGGAGCAGCCGGCCGACCAGATGCGCACCTCTTCACGTTTGCTGCTCTCACTGTCGCTGTTCATCAACGACGTCAGTACGTGACGCTCCAGCGCCTCGAATGCTTCACGATCGCGGAAGAAGTTGGTGACGCCGATGAGCATGTCGCCCAGCAGCAGCTTGGCTTCGTCTGGCGTGCTCTCCAGGTAGTCGAGGTACGCCGGCAGATCCGGTTGGGCGGTGACCTGGAGGCGACGCTCTATCCGCCTGAGCACCGTTGCCCTTTTGTAATGCTTGAAATCGTGGCCGGTTCGATTGCGCAGCAGGAGCAGGATGTCCTGCAAGACCCGTTCGGCGTCCTCGCGCTCCCGTTCGGGGGTGACGGTCGCGACTTGCATGTCATGGGGCGGCGGCAATTTGATCGAGCGTGAGTTGCGCCATAACTCAAGTAACTTGTGGGGCATCTCGATGACAGGCAGGACAACATCCACCATGCCGGTCGCGATGGCAGCCTGGGGCATGCCTTCGTATTCCGCATCGGTCGGGCTCTGCACCAGCGTTACGCCGCCCTGCTCCTTGATCCGCGACAAACCCACGGCGCCGTCGCTGCCCGTACCCGATAGCACCACGCAGAATGCATGCTCTTTGTGCACATCGGCCAGATCACGGAAGAACAGATCGATGGCAACGTGACTGCCCAGCGGACGGTTTGCCGGGATGATCTTCAAATAGCCATCATTCATCGACAGCTGGCTGGCCGGTGAGATGACGTAAACGTGATTACGCTCGATCCTGCACGTGTCCGTCACTTGCTGAACGGGCATTGGGGTGCAGTCCTGAATGATCTTGTCGGCCACGCTTTCGTGGTCGGGCGACAGATGGAGAATGATGACAAACGCCATGCCACAGTCGCCTGACATTTGCTCGAAAAACGTTTTCAGCGCGCCAAGGCCGCCGGCCGATGCGCCTATGCCCACGACGGGAAATGCCAGGTGGCTGGGCGTTTTTCCCCTGCGCTGTGGCAATGAAGTGGGGTGTTCCGAATTCGAGTTCATCTGGGTATTCTCTTCTTGTCGCCGTCAACCGAACCCTCAAGGCCCGGCGGCCAATGAATAAACAACCCTGCACAGACCTGGCCTGTTACCGTAGCAGGCTTCTCATCCAGGTTCATTGGATGGCACTTTGCTCCGTTTTGTCTTAACTCCGGACGAGTGGTTCCTGAGCAATGCGCGGGGTGCTGAAGGGGGCTACAAGGCCGTACGCAGGGATGTCATCTGATTAATATTAGACGCTTATGGCCGCCTTATGAAACGCTTCGTCCGAACTGAACCGTTTTCGGTATAACCCCGACTAGGACCGAGCCTGCGGGCAGCCCTTTATCAGACAACCATCCACGGCCTGGACATGCTCATCGAACCGTTCTGCATCGACATCCCCGACAGCGCGCTGCAAGACTTGCGTCATCGCCTGCTTAGCACCCGGCTGACAGCCCCGCTGACGGGGCAAGGGTGGAGCGAAGGCATGAACATGGAGGTGCTCCGCGACCTTATAGCCTATTGGTCCGGCGCATTCGACTGGCGTGCCCGGGAGGCCGAACTCAATCGCCTGCCGCAATTCACTGCCGACATCGCCGGGCAAAGGGTGCATTTCCTTCATCAACGGGGGGTCGGGCCGAATCCGATGCCGCTGATCCTCACCCACGGGTGGCCGGGCTCGTTCATCGAGATGCAGCGCATCATCCCGCTGCTGACCGACCCGGCCAGTCATGGCGGCGATCCGACGGACGCGTTTCATGTGGTGGTGCCGTCGTTGCCCGGCTACACCTTTTCCGCGCCGTTCACGCAATCGGGCATGGGCCCTTATGAAGTTGCCGGAGTGTGGCGCGCGTTGATGAGCGGGTTGGGCTATGAACGCTTTGGTGCGCAAGGCGGGGACCTGGGCGCCGGGGTATCGACCTGGCTGGGTGTGCGGTTTCCAGAGCATGTGACTGGGATTCACCTCAATTACATTCCCGGTTCCTACCGCCCTCCCCTGGACGAAACCGCGGGGCCGCAAACCGAAGAGGAACGGCTTTTCCTGCAGCGGGCCGCCCAGTTCGGCGATGCCGAAGGTGCTTATGCGCACGTCCAGCGCACCAAACCGCAAAGCCTGGCCGTGGGACTGAATGACTCGCCGGCCGGGCTGTTGGCGTGGATGGGCGAAAACACCCTGTCGTGGTGCGATATTGGCGTCGACGGCAGTCCCGCCATTGATCATGACTGGCTGCTGACCAACGCGACGCTCTACTGGCTGACGAACTGTATCGGCTCATCGTTCCTTCAATATGTGGCGGGCAGCAAACGCCCGCTGCAATTCCTCAACGGGGAACGGGTCAAGCCCCCAGTCGGGGTCGCCGTGTTTCCCAGGGAGCTGCCCATGCCGCCAAGAAGCTGGGTGCAGCGCTGCTATAACGTAGAGCGCTGGACCATGATGCCCCGAGGCGGTCACTTCGCCGCGCTGGAACAACCACAGCTGCTGGCTGAAGACATCAGGGCGTTTTTTCGGACCTGCCGCTAAGGTGGCCTTGGGCGCCTTCGGGTCTCGGTCGGGAATGGCGCCCCCGGCGATCCTGACGAAACGCGGGCACGCGGTGACCGGCGGAAAACGTTTGAACCTTGGACTATGGGCGAACTTTCGCTCTCGCGTTTTAGCTGAATGAAACAGGCGACGCTGTCTTCAACCGGGCATTGATGGCGCTACGCAATCACGGTATAACCTAGCAGCCGTACAGTGCCGGCACTCTGACATCAGACCATATACATGGACCGCTCAGAAGTCGCCATCCAACACACCGAATCAACACAAAAGAGAAACACAGCTCAAGGGCTTTCCTGAGCGCCCGATACAGCAGCAAACATCTCGTCACCCGTTGCCGCATAACATCCATTACAACAACTTCAGGGCCGAACCGTTGAAACGCAATCAATCCCGTACCGATGTGTCCCCCGTGTCGCGCAACAGGTTGTTGGCCCTCGAGCAACGGATGCTGTTTGACGGCGCGGCAGCGGTCATCGCCGATACCGCGATCGTGCCGCGCAGTGGCGCCGAAGATGCCCACGTTGCGATCAGTGGAATCAGTGTCAGCGACGACACCGCCACGCAGCACATCACCTTGAACGCCAGCCACGGCACATTGACGCTGGCCAGTACCAGCGGCCTGACGGGGTTGACCGGCAACGGTGGTGCGAATATCAGTTTCAGCGGCTCTCTGGCAGACATCAATGCCGCCCTGAATGGCATGTCATTCACCGGCGACCAGAACTTCAATGGCGCCGCCTCGTTTACGCTCAACAGCGACGACGGCACCAGCATTACCAGCAAGACCATCGCCATCAACGTCACCCCGGTCAACGACACGCCGGTGATCAGCGGCAGCGGCCCGGCCCTGCAAGTGGACGAAGGCGGCTCGGCAAGCTTCTCCGCGGCCACCAACTCCGCGGACGGTAAAGGCTTCAACCAGAGCAACCTGGGCCTGAGCGACGTCGACAACGTGCAGCAGCAGGTCATCGTCAAACTCACTTCATTAGCCGGCGACGGCACGTTGCTGCTCAACGGCAAGGAACTGGGCATCGGCTCGAGTTTTTCCGTCGACCAACTCGCCAACCTGAGTTATCGCCATAACGGCGACCAGGTGACCAACCCTGCCGGGCTCATGGACAACTTCACCATCACCATCGATGACGGCGCCGGTGGCGTCCTGCACGACCAGGTTGTGCAGGTCCACATCAACCCGGTCGATCAGGCGCCCACATCGAGCGGGACCATCACCGTTATCGAAGGCGAACAAAATGTCAGCCTGACCGACAATGGCAACCTGATCACGCCCATCGGCACACCCCGCGGGTCTGTTCAGATCAGCGATCCGGACCAGGCTCCGGGGGTCGACTACAGTTACTCGCTGGACACCCTGCCGACCCGCGGCACGCTGTTCTACAACGGCGTGGAAATCACCAGCACCGCGTTCGTCATCACTGACTTGAGCAAGCTGACCTACAGCCACAACGGCACCGAGCCCAGCGCAACGGGCACCACGGACAGTTTCAATCTCAAGGTTACCGACGACGGCGGCGGTACCGGCACACCGAAAACATCAACGCTGGCTGTCAACCTGACCATCCTGCCCAACAACGACGATCCGGTGCTGGACCACAGCATTACCCAGAACCTGGCCCCCGGCGAGATGACCCGAGTCGTCACCAGTGGGATGTTGCAGGTCACCGACAGCGACTCGTTCTCATCCAGCCTGAGCTACACGCTCACCGCTGTGCCCGACAGGAATATCGGCTACTTCACGCTCAACGGCGGCTTGCTGGTGGCCGGGTCGAAATTTACCCAGGCCGATGTCAACGCCGGGAACGTGGTGTATCACGTGCGTGCCTATACGGGCACGGCGCGAACCGACAGCATCAGTTTCACGGTCAAGGACGGCGGCGTTCGCCTCTATCCGAGCTCGCGCGACGGCGGCATCTATGACACCGAAGACGCCAGCAGTGCGCTGACGGTCAATACGTTCAGCGTCAACGTCCCGCCCGAGACGGCGACCCTGCCTGGCGCGATCCCCGCGGACCCGCCGGCCAACACCATGCCCATCGTTGGCGGCGACAAGACCGCCACGCTGGATGAAGCCGGTACGTACACCCTCACCGCTGCCGACCTGAGTGCCAGCGATGACTTCACCGCCGCCGACGGTCTCACCTACCGGGTGCTGGTCACCCCGGGCAGCGGGACGTTGCGGGTCAATGGCGTCGCGATCGGTGCCTTTGGCACGTTCACCCAGGACGATGTCGACAATGGTCGGGTGACGTTCCAGCACAGCGGCAATGAGCGCTTCGTCGACAGCTTCCAGTTCTCGGTGTCCGACGGCACGCTGACCACCGCGACCGAGAGCTTCAGCCTCAGCATCGTGCCGAAAAATGACACACCCACCGCCGTCACCGGTGGCCGGGTATTTACCGCCGAAGGCGGCACCGTGACCATCACCGGCAGCAACATCGTGGTCGCCGATTCCGACAGGCAAGGCGATGCCAGCGGCGGCACCCAATACGCCACGACCAACGACGTGGTGCTGCAAATCACTGCGCTGCCGCAGTTCGGCACCTTGACCCTCAATGGCGTGTCCGTCACGTTGAACCAGACCATCTCCGCCGCGCAGTTGGCCGCGGGCGATCTCAAGTATGTCCATGATGGCAGCGAGCACTTCACCGACAGCTTCACCGTCGTGCCGGTCGATGACCAGGGCGTCGCCGTCGGGGCTGGCACCAATCAATCGAGTACAGGCGTAGCGCTGGTCGTGCCGGTGACCATTTCACCGGTCAACGACGCGCCTGAACTGAGTTCAAAATCCCAATTGATCGATGGCGAGGCCGGTGCCATCCGTGAAGGACAATCCGCCGTCATCGGCGGTGCCAGCGGCTATGCCAATGCCGATGGCTCGGGGTCTGTGAACGGCCCGGTGGCGGGTGCGCATCTGGTCTACCGCGACGATGACAACTCCAGCGTCCAGCGCCAGTACCGACTCACGGCAATCCCCCAGAACGGTAAGTTGCTGCTCGATGGCGGCGTGCTCGGACTTGGCTCGGTATTCACCCAGGCCGACCTGGACGCCGGTCGCGTCACTTACCAGCATGACGGCAGCGAAACCAGCACCGACGCCTTCTCCTATATCGTCAGCGATGGCGATTTCAGCGCGAACGACAGCGGATCGTTCGCCCAGGGCAACGCCGCCACGGCCTCGACCTACAACATCGAAATCCTGCCGACCAACGACAAACCGACGGTGACCAGCCCCAGCAGTCCCGTCAACATCGACAGCACCACGGCCAGCAATAATCAGGTCGGTGGCTTCGTGGTGGGTGACCCGGACGTTCTGGGCGGCAGCTCCGATACCCCGGACGCGGTGCAAGTCATCGTGCGCTTGACCCAGGCTGACGGCACGGCCTTCACCGCCGGTGAGTATGCAGGCGTCACGCTCTCGGTCGGCCTTGCTGGCGGCGCGACTCGCGATGGCGACAAAGACGGTAACGGCGACTACCTGGTGCTGCGCGGCACCCGAGCCCAAGTCAACGCCGCCCTGGCCACCCTCACCGCCAGCGTCAATGATCCCAGCAATGAGGATCATCAGTACCGCATCCAGGTCGTGGTCGATGACCGGTTGCGAGACGCCGGCGGCAGCCTGACGTCCGGCGCCAATGGCGGCTCGCTAAACCAGGCGGCGGCTCCGGGTGGCGCCGGTCAACCGATTTCCGCAGTAGAGTTCAACGGCTACGCCGACAGCGTCGCCAACACCGACCTCAACCTCGCCCAAGGCAGCGTGTTGATTCGCGTCTCCACCGTCAACGACGCCCCCGGCGTAACGATCCCGGCATCGCAACTGATCAACGAAGACCGTCAGACCGCAATTACGGGCATCACGGTGGTCGACACTGAATCCACCGCGCTTGATGTCCCGGTCTCCGTGACCGTCAGCGTTCCATCGGGCCAAGGGGTATTGGGCATTGCCGGGGCCGGGGCACAAACGTCCATCACCGTCTCCGGTCGTACGGTGACCATCAGCGGCGATAACAGCAACAGCGTGACGCTGGTCGGGCGTGCCGACGATATCCAGTCGCTGCTCAACGATGCCAGCAACGGCCTGAAGTACACCGGCGCGACCAATGCCAACCATGACTATAACGGCGGGGCGGCTGGCGATGTCACCCTCAGTGTGCAAATCAACGAAGGTGCCGCCGCCATCGGCGGCGATACCGGCAGCGGCAGCGTTGCGCCCGTGTCTCAAACCGCCGTACTGGCGATTACGCTGCAAGCCACCAATGACGCGCCGACCGTAGCGGCTGGCAGCGGCAACCTGGCCGTCGGCCAGGGGGGCGTAGCGGTGGCCGTCCCGGGCTTCTCTGTCTCGGATCCGGACTACAGCGACGGCGGCGGCATTACGGCGCCCGCGGGTGAGGCAACCTCCCCCGAACAGGATTTCATCCAGGTCACCGTGCGCCTGACCAACGCTGGCGGCGTCCCGCTGAACCAGGCGGCCTATGCCGATATCCTGCTCGGCTCGACCAGTTCGCCAACCGAAGACCACACCACGTTCGAGGTCGACGACACACACACCGGCACTGGCAGTGCCCTGGTCATCCGCGGCACCCGGGCCAATGTGAACGCCTACCTCGCCGGCTTGCAGGTCACGCTCAGCGGCAGTCTGGCCAACACGGACACCAGCTACAAAGTCCAGGTGATCGCCGACGACCGCATGCGTGACGTGACGACCGGCACACTGGACCCCGCGGGCCTGGCCAACGGTGGTTTGAACCCGTCGGGCGCCACGGTGGTCAGCGCACCCACCACCGTTATCGATCCCTACGCCGCGCTGCCCGGCTCGCTGCCGCTCAACATGGCGAGCAACACGCGCACCCTCTTCGTCTCCAGCATCAACGATCCGACCGTAATCACCGCCAGCGATGTCACGGTCAGGGAAGGCTCGGCGACCTTGAACCTGACCGGCAGCGTCGGCGGTTTCTCGGCGAGCGATCCGGACGCCAACGGCGCCAGTACCTTTTCCGCCACCGTTCACGTCAGCCAGGGCGTGATCTCGGCCGTGGGCGGCAGCGGCGGCACCCTCGGTGGCCTGGGCAGCGATACGATCACCCTCACCGGGGCCACCGAAGCCCAGGTCAATGCGCGCTTGCAAGCCCTGACCATTACTTACCCAACCGGTGCAGGCGCTCCGGCAGGCGCGGATTACACCGGCAACTTCACCGTCACAGTCACCGTCAACGACGGTGGCAGTATCGGTCAGCGCCCCGGCGTCCTGAGCGGCGACACCAACGATGCCAGCCAGAACCCCGGCGACTACGGCTACGCTGACGGCACCAGTGCCGAATTGATCACCACCCGGACCATCAACGTGACCGTGACCCCGGTCAACGACGCGCCGGGCGCCTCAGGCCTGAGCGCGGCCCAGACCGTGACCAAGGGTGGCAACCCGGTTCGCCTCGACAGCGACGGCAACGTGACGGTCGCTGATCCGGAACTGGACGTGAGCCCGGACAAGTGGATGGGCGCGACCCTCACCATCGGCCGCCAGGGTGGCAGCAACGCCAACGACGTCTTTGGCCTGTTCGACAGTAACGTCAACGATGATGCGGTCGGCGTGCAGATCAACGGCAGTGACCTGATTGTCGATGGCGTGACCGTCGGCACGCTCAGCAATGCCTCGGGCACCCTGCAGGTCACCTTCAACGCCGATGCCGACAGCTCGGTGGTCGGCAAGGTCATGGGCGCGGTGACCTACCGCAACACCGACCCTTCGGCGTCCGCCAGTGCCGACGTGCATGTCGATTTCGTGCTTGATGATCAGAACCCGAATACTACGGACAGCGGCACCGCCGGCAGCGGCCAGGACCAGGGTGCCGAGGGGCAGAAGGCGGTAACCCGCTCGACCACCATCCACCTCAATACCGTACCGGTTGCCGTGGACGATGGCCTGCAAACCGTCCAGCAAGGCGATCCGGCCAACGGTAATGTATTGCCCAACGACAGCGACCCGGACGGCAACACCCTCAGCGTCAGCGGGTTTACCGTCGCCGGCGTCAGCGGCAGCTTCAATCCCGGCGACACCGCGACCCTCAGCGGCGTGGGCACCTTGACCCTCAACGCCGACGGCAGCTATGTGTTCACGCCGACTTCGACCTACCACGGCGATGTGCCGGTGGTGACCTACAGCATCAGCGATGGCGTCGGTGGCAGCGACAGTGCCGACCTGACGATTCGCGTCAATGCCCCGCCCGTTGCGGTGGACGATGGTTTGCAAACCGTCCAGCAAGGCGATCCGGCCAGCGGCAACGTGCTGCCCAACGACAGCGACCCGGATGGCAATGCCCTCAGCGTCAGCGGGTTCACCGTCGCGGGTGTCTCTGGCAGCTTCAACCCGGGTGACACCGCGACCATCACTGGCGTCGGCACCCTGACCCTCAACGCCGACGGCAGCTACCTGTTCACACCGACCTCGACCTACCACGGCGATGTGCCGGTGGTGACCTACGGCATCAGCGACGGCGTCGGTGGCAGCGACAGTGCCGACCTGACCCTTCGCGTCAACGCCCCTCCTGTTGCGGTGGACGACGGCCTGCAAACTGTCCAACAAGGCAATCCAGCCAGCGGCAATGTGCTGCCCAACGACACCGACCCGGACGGCAACACCCTCAGCGTCAGCGGGTTCACCGTCGCCGGTGTCAGCGGCAGCTTCAACCCTGGCGACACCGCGACGATCAGCGGCGTCGGCACCTTGCGGATCAACGCCGACGGCAGCTACCTGTTCACGCCGACCTCGGGCTACCACGGCGATGTACCGGTGGTGACCTACAGCATCAGCGATGGCACAGGTGGCAGCGACAGTGCGGATCTGACCCTTCGCGTCAACGCCCGGCCTGTTGCGGTGGACGATGGCCTGCAAACTGTCCAACAAGGCAATACGGCCAGCGGTAACGTGCTGCCCAACGACAGCGACCCGGAAGGCAATGCCCTCAGCGTCAGTGGGTTTACCGTTGTCGGCGTTGCCGGCAGCTTCAACCCGGGCGACACCGCGACGATCAGCGGCGTCGGCACCCTGATCCTCAACGCCGACGGCAGCTATGTGTTCACGCCGACCTCGACCTACCACGGCGATGTACCGGTGGTGACCTACACCCTCAGCGACGGCGTCGGTGGCAGCGACAACGCCGACCTGACCCTTCGCGTCAATGCCCCGCCCGTAGCGGTGGATGACGGCCTGCAAACCGTCCAGCAAGGCAATCCGGCCAGCGGCAATGTACTGCCCAACGACACCGACCCGGACGGCAACACCCTCAACGTCAGCGGGTTCACCGTGGCCGGTGTCAGCGGTAGCTTCAATCCTGGCGACACCGCGACCATCAGTGGCGTGGGCACCTTGACCCTCAACGCCGACGGCAGCTATGTGTTCACGCCGACTTCGGCCTACCACGGCGATGTGCCGGTGGTGACCTACGGCATCAGCGATGGCGTCGGTGGCAGCGACAGTGCCGACCTGACGATTCGCGTCAATGCCCCGCCCGTTGCGGTGGACGATGGTTTGCAAACCGTCCAGCAAGGCGATCCGGCCAGCGGCAACGTGCTGCCCAACGACAGCGACCCGGATGGCAATGCCCTCAGCGTCAGCGGGTTCACCGTCGCCGGTGTCAGCGGCAGCTTCAACCCGGGCGACACCGCAACGATCAGCGGCGTCGGCACCTTGCGGATCAATGCCGATGGCAGCTACCTGTTCACGCCGGCCCCGACTTACCACGGCGATGTACCGGTAATAACCTACAGCATCAGAGACGGCGTCGGTGGCAGCGACAGTGCCGACCTGACCCTTCGCGTCAACGCCCCACCTGTTGCGGTGGACGACGGCCTGCAAACTGTCCAACAAGGCAATCCAGCCAGCGGCAATGTGCTGCCCAACGACACCGACCCGGACGGCAACACCCTCAGCGTCAGCGGGTTCACCGTCGCCGGTGTCAGCGGCAGCTTCAACCCTGGCGACACCGCGACGATCAGCGGCGTCGGCACCTTGACCCTCAACGCCGACGGCAGCTACCTGTTCACGCCGGCCCCGACTTACCACGGCAATGTACCGGTGGTGACCTACACCATCAGCGATGGCACAGGTGGCACGGACAGCGCCGACCTGACCCTTCGCGTCAACGCCCCACCTGTTGCGGTGGACGACGGCCTGCAAACTGTTCAACAAGGCAATCCAGCCAGCGGCAATGTGCTGCCCAACGACACCGACCCGGACGGCAACACCCTCAGTGTCAGCGGGTTCACCGTGGCCGGCGTCAGCGGCAGCTTCACGCCTGGCGACACCGCTATCATCAGCGGGGTTGGCACCTTGCAGATCAATGCCGATGGCAGCTACCTGTTCACACCGACCTCGGCCTACCACGGCGATGTACCGGTGGTGACCTACACCATCAGCGATGGCACAGGCGGCAGCGACAGCGCCGACCTGACCCTTCGCGTCAACGCCAGGCCGACCGCAACCGACGACGGGGTGCTGCTGACCGATCGCGATACACCGATTCAATCGATCACCGTGCTCGGTAACGACAGCCATCCGGACGGCTACACGCTGACCGTGACCCAGGCGCAAAGCCCGAACGGCAGCGTCACGATCAACCCTGACGGCACCCTGGACTTCACCCCGGCCCCAGGGGTCACGGGCGATGTGGTGATCACCTACCAGATCAGCGATGGTCACGGCGGCAGCGACACCGCCCAGGTCCGCATCCATATCAACGAGCCCCCCGTGGCGGTGAATGACGGCGTCCACAGCGGGCTCCAGGGCGATCCGCTCAATGGCTCGGTGCTGGGCAACGACAGTGACCCGGAAAACGACGCCATTCACGTGGTCGACTTCACCATCGCGGGCGTTGCCGGTACCCATGCGGCAGGCAGCAGCGTGGTGATCGCCGGGGTCGGCACATTGACGCTTGCCCGCGACGGCAGCTATCAGTTCGTGCCAGTCGACACCTACGTTGGCACGGTACCGACGATCAATTACCGGATAACCGACGATCACGGTGGCTTCGCCACCGCGCAACTGGCCCTGCGCATCGACTCCTCGGTGCTCCCGCTGCCGCCGGCCTCCCAGGCCGCATCCGATCTGCACGTGCCGAGCGGTGACGTCGAGCGTCACGTCTATCCGGACTGGCATCTGGATCTGTTGAGCGTTCAGCGCTCGATGGTTCCGGGGTTGTTCGTCACACTTCCGGTGATGGACTCCCAGGCCCAGGCCGCCGAGCGGCTCGACCCGCTCTCGTCTGGCTATAACCGCGCGGTCAGCGGCCAGATCCAATCGGAGTCGATCGGCATCGGTCTGGGCTTCGTTCCGGACCTGCATGTCACCCAGGCCGTACAGGAGTCGCAGAAAACCGTCGATTACCAGGAACGATCACTCAAGTTCAAGGACAGCGAGTACTTCACCGGAGGCGACAGTCTGTTCGATGACTTCAGCGCCCTGGTGCCGCCTGCCAATGAGGCACCCGTAGCTGACGTAGAGCAACACCAGCCGTCCCGTGTGCCCAAGGCAGCGGCTTCCTTCAGTGACCAGGTGAACAAGGCCGCCGCTGGGCGTCAGCCTCATTTGTACAGTGACGGCAATCGATCGCCCGCGCCACAGCGCAAAGGCTGACAACATTTTTTCGCACCTTATAAGAACGGTAATAAAATGCCCCTGATGAAAAAAACTGTTTCTGCGCTGCTTCCGGGTCTGGTCGCAACCGCAGTGCTCGTCGGCCTGGCCGGTTGCTCCGTTGCTCCTCAGCCATTGAAAGACGATGAGGTCCACCAGCGTGTGGCCGGTGACCAGCTCCAGCTCTATGCTGACCAGGAACCGATCAAGGGACCGCTGACCTTCGTCGATGCGTTGGCGCGCTCGCTCAAGTACAACCTCGATTACCGCCTGAAGTTGATGGAGTCCGCCCTCGCCGCCGGCCTGCATGACGTGTCGCGCTACGACATGCTGCCCAAAATGCTGGTCTCGGCCGGTTATGCCTCGCGCAACAATGAGTCGGGCGGTACGAGTGTCGGCATCGAGACCCACACCGTTTCGCTGATCCCCTCTTCCTCGGTCGAGCGCGATCGCACGCTGGCCAGCGCCGAATTTTCCTGGAACCTGCTGGACTTTGGCGTCAGCTATTACCGGGCCAAGCAAAGTGCCGACCAGTACCTGATTGCCGAGGAGCGTCGCCGGCGGGTCATGCAAACCGTCCTGCAGGACTTGCGCACCTCCTACTGGCGCGCCCTGGGCGCCCAGCGCCTGGAAAGCCAGGCCGACGATCTGTTGAACCGCGTACGCGTGGCCTTGGGCAAATCCCGCGAAGCCGAAATCCAGGGCTTGCTGCCACCCGCCCAGGCGCTGGCCTACCAGAGCGCCTTGCTGGACGCGACCACCTTGCTCAATGCGCGCCGCCAGGACCTGGAATTCGCCAAGCGCGAACTGGCCGCACTGATGAGCATTCCGCCGGGCACTCAATTCACCTTGGCTGAAGAAAGTGAACCGTCGTTGCCAGGGGTTCCCGCCGACATTGCCAAGCTGGAAGAAATCGCCTTGCAGGCGCGCCCTGAACTGCGCGAAGAAGATTACCGCAAACGCATTTCCGCCGACGAAGCACGGCGCCAGTTGCTGGCCTTGCTGCCAAGCCTGGGGATCAACATCAACAGCCAGTACGACTCCAACAAATACCTCTACAACAACAGCTGGGTCGACAGCGGCGTGCAGCTCAGCGCCAATCTGTTCAAGCTGGCGGCCATCCCGGCCACGCAGAAAGCCAGTGACTCCCAGGAAAAGACCGACAACGCTCGCCGCCTGGCCCTGTCGATGGCGGTATTGACGCAAGTGCGCATTTCGGTCGAGCGCTACAAGCTGGCCCTGGTCGATTACGACCTGGCCGATCAATCGAGCCAGGTCGATCAGCGCATGGCCAAGTTCGCCCGCGCCTCGCTGACCTCGCGCACCGATTCCGAACTCGAAGTGATCCGCACCGAAACCCGAGCCCTGCTCGCGCAATTCCAGCGCTACTCGGCCTATGCCACCGCACAGACTGCGTTCGGACGTATCTATAACTCCCTGGGCCTGGACGTGCTGCCCGAAGACGTCAACGACGCCAGCAGCCTGCAGCAGCTTTCGCAGCAACTGCAAAAGAGCCTGAGCCAGTCCGAGCGACAGGCGTTCACCACGACGGTCGGTGAGCTGCCTTCCCAGCAACCCCTGGCAGTGCGTCTTGAATACGCAGGCGACGCTCAGCTCACCAACGGCATGCTCGACGTCGCTCGCCAGGCGCTCAAGCGCAATCTTTTCGTGCTGGCCGACACTGACCAACCGGGCCCGACCCTGGTCATGCAGTTGCAGATCGGCAACGTCCAAGACGGCATCCGTCGTGGTCAGTGGCGCATCGCGCTGCGCCGTGCCGACGGCAGCGTGGCCGGTTCCAGTGATTACCAGAGCACCCTGCGCGCCCAGCCGGACAAGGCTTCGTTGAACGCCTTCTGCGAAGGCGCCACGGTGGCCGAACTGCCGAACCTGCGCGAGTGGTTGAAGGCAGCTCCCCAGCAGGTCGCCGCCCAATGAGCCTCCGTCTTCGCGTCCTTCCATTTTGCATGCTGACGGGCTCGTTGCTTGGCCTGGCGGTGGCGGGTCCAGCAGCCTGGGCCCAGAACGAAACCGACGCTGGCGTCCGCGTGCTGTTGGTGGCCGATCAGGAAACCACCCTGGCCAGCCAGCTGGTGGGCCGGGTGCGAGCAGTCAATGCATCGCTCGGTTCCTCGTTCCGCAAGGGCGACGTGCTCGTCAGCTTCGACTGCGACGAACAAGCCGCCCGCCTGAAAATGGCCCAGGCCGACCTGAGTGCCGCCCGTGAATCCCACGATGCCAAACTGCGCCTGCAAGGGCTGCAGTCGGCCGGCGAGGTGGAGGTCTCGCTGGCGGCCAGCGCGGCGGAGAAAGCTTCCGCCCAGGTGGCCCAGTACCGCGCCCAGCAACAGCAGTGCACGGTGCTCGCGCCGTTTGATGGACGCGTGGTCAAGGTACAGGTCAAGGCCTTCCAGGGCGTCAACCTGGGTCAGCCGTTGCTTGACCTGATCAGCAACGGTCCGCTGAAGATGCGGGTCAACGTGCCCTCCCGCTGGCTGGCCTGGCTCAAGCCCGACCAGACCTTCCAGGTGGACCTGGGCGAAACCGGCAAACGCTATCCGGCCAAGGTCAAGGCGATCAACGCTCAGGTCGACGCGGTCAGCCAGACCATCGAACTGGAGGGCATCATTCAGGGCCAGCCTGCCGACCTGCTGGCGGGAATGAGTGGCACCGCGCTGTTCGAAGCACCGCAATGAATGCCCAGACCCATCCGGTGAACCCTGTCGCGGTGCTGTTGCATCTGGAACAGCGCGCGCAGGAAGCACGCAGGACCGAAGAACTGGGTTTCGTGATGGTCAACGAAACCTGGCAACTGGTGCGTTATCGCCAGGCGTACTTCTTCGTCAGCGATGTGCTGGGCAAACCTGTGCTGAGCAATGTCTCGAGCCTGGCAACGCTTCCAGAGGAGTCGCCGTTCAGCGTCTGGCTCAAACGCCTGGCCCGTCATCTCTGGGACACGCCGGCGGCGTCCGGTGACCCTGCTTCCAGCCCTGCCGTGCACCTGTGGCAGGCCTGCGCGCTTCCCGACAGCTTCGCCGAAGGCTGGGCCGAGTGGCTGCCCGCGCAGCTGCTGTGCATACAACTGCCCGGTCGCGACCATTCGCGTCGAGGCATGTTGTTGCTCGCCTGCGACACCGAGCCGGACGAACCGGCACTGGCGCTGCTGGCCCGGTTGAGCCAGACCTACGCGTACTGCCTCGCGGCGCTGACCGACAAGCGCCCGACACTGGGCGCCCGCTGGCAAGTCTGGCGGCGGCGCCCGCTGCGTCTGCTGGGACTGGGGTGCGTCGTGGCCTTGGCATTTCTGTTCCCGGTGCGCCTCAGTGCCTTGGCGCCGGCCGAAATCGAAGCCCACAACGCCATGGCGATAGCCGCCCCCCAGGACGGCGTGGTGCATGAGTTCCTGGTCCAGCCCAACCAGATGGTGCAAAAAGATCAGCCGCTGTTCAGCCTTGATGACACGACCCTGCGCAATCGCCGGGCCGTGGCGCAACAGGCGCTGGAAGTGGCGCGTTCCGAAGCGCTGCTCGCGGCGCAGAAAGCCTTCGACAGCGCCCAAAGCAAAGGTGAGCTGGCCGCGTTGAATGGGCAGGTGCAGGAAAAGCAGGCCGAGGTCGCCTGGCTCAATGAAATGCTCGAACGCAACGTGGTCCGCGCGCCACGCGACGGCATCGCGATTTTCGGCGACAGCAATGACTGGATCGGCAAGCCGGTGGTGACGGGCGAACGCATCATCCAGCTTGCCGACCCGCAAGACGCCGGGGTGCTGGTCTGGCTGCCGGTGGCCAATGCCATCAACCTGGATACCGGCTCCGAGATCCGCCTGTTCCTGCACGTGGCGCCACTCTCGCCCCTGCGCGCCAGCCTGATCCAGACCAGCTACCAGGCCACCCTGTCGCCAGACAACGTCCCCTCCTACCGGATTCGCGGGCAGTTGCAGGGGGATGTCAGCCAGTTGGCCCGCATTGGGCTCAAAGGCACCGCCAAGCTGTACGGTGAACCGGTACCGTTGATCTATTATGTGTTGCGGCGCCCCTTGGCCGCGCTGCGTGAATGGAGCGGCCTGTGAGTGAGCGGGATCTCACGGCCCTGTTACCGGCGCCATCCACGGCCTTGACGGCGGACGACCCGGACGTCGAGCTTCCGGAAAAGCTACCGGCGATACGCGAGGATCTGCGCCTGATACCGGCGGCCACGCAACGCGACGGCTCGCCGGCCTGGATGATCCAGGACCCGGTCGGCAACCGTTTCTTCACGGTCGGCTGGCTCGAATTCGAGATGCTTTCGCGCTGGTCCCTGGGCAACCCGACCCGGTTGCTCGACGCGCTGGCGGCGCAAACGCCCTTGCAGGTCAGCCGGGCGGAACTGGCGTCGTTGTTGGTGTTCCTAAGGCACCATCAATTGCTGCAGGTCACCGAAGTCAACGGCAGCCAACGCCTGGAGGCAATGGCTCGGCAACAAAAGCACACCGGCTGGCAATGGCTGCTTCACAACTATCTGTTCATGCGGGTGCCGCTCTGGCGTCCGCAGCGCCTGCTGCAAAAAACCCTGCCCTGGGTC
The DNA here is from genome assembly GCF_018614775.1 of Pseudomonas fluorescens. Taxonomy (GTDB): domain Bacteria; phylum Pseudomonadota; class Gammaproteobacteria; order Pseudomonadales; family Pseudomonadaceae; genus Aquipseudomonas; species Aquipseudomonas fluorescens_BY. The sequence goes on along the minus strand of NZ_JAGGOF010000043.1, from coordinate 1,718 downwards.
GCGCCGCTGTTCAGCCGGACCTTTCTCATCGGCGTTGCGATCGCCATCCTGTTCGGCCTGTTTTTTGTCGAGCAGCAATGGGACGGTTTTGTCGCCAGCTTCAAGCAGAGCCTTTCGCCGGAAGGCTTGATTGGCTACCTGATCGCCCTGGCGGTGACCAAATGTCTCCACGAACTGGGACATGCTTACACGGCGACCCGTTATGGCGTGCGCGTTGCGCACATGGGGGTAGCGTTCCTGGTGTTGTGGCCAGTGCTCTACACGGACACCAGCGAGTCCTGGAAACTGGCCGATCGGCGCCAGCGGTTCCATATCGCCGGTGCCGGCATTCTCGTGGAGCTGACTATCGCGGGGCTGGCCACGCTGGGCTGGGGCCTTTGCGAGAACCCGATGCTCAAAAGCGCGCTGTTCTTTCTCGCCACCACCAGCTGGATGATTTCGCTGGCCCTCAATGCCAGTCCGTTCATGCGCTTTGACGGCTACTTCTTGCTGTCCGACTGGCTTGACCTGCCCAACCTGCATGAACGTTCAGGGGCATTGGCGCAAGCCTGGATGCGCCGACGCCTGTTGTCCTGGGACGAGCCGGACCCGGAAGTGCTGGCGCCGCGGCTGCGTCATTTTCTGATTGCCTTCGCCGTGATCACCCGGATCTATCGCCTGGTGGTGTTTCTCGGGATTGCCGTCGCCGTGTATTACCTGTTCTTCAAGGCACTCGGCATCTTTCTGTTTCTGGTTGAGATTTCCTGGTTTGTGATAATGCCTATCCAGCGTGAATTGAAGGTCTGGTGGCACCGCCGAGCGGAAACGCCCGTGCGCCGTGGCCGCTTGCTGTTGCTCGGCCTCGGCGCGCTGGGGCTTCTCGCTGCGCTGCCGTTGAATACCCAGGTGCAAGCACCGGCATGGCTGCATGCGGAGGTGCAATACACCCTCTACAGTCCCTTGCCTTCGAGGCTGATGGAGATGCCCGCTGCGGGGCAAAGTGTTGAAGCCGGCGCGGTGCTGGCGGTGCTCGACTCGCCGCAGATACGGGACAAGGCCGAACGGTCGCGCAAGGCGGCACTGGCGCTGCGAGCCCAGTTGAACGGGTTGACCGGGGCGGTCGATGGCGGACAGAAATATGCCTCGATAGCCAGCCAGCTCAGCCGCCAACAAGCCGAATCGGCGGCGCAGTCCGCTGAACTGGAGCGCCTGACCCTGCGCGCGCCGATGGCCGGCATACTCACGGACATCGACCCTGCCGTGCAGCCTGGCGTCTGGGTCAAGCCCAACCAGCCGCTGGGGGTCCTGGTCAATCCTGACAGCTGGACGGTCGAAGCCTTCGTTCGCCAGCAGGATCTTGCCCGTCTGAGCGTCGGCGCCCGCGCGCGGTTCCAGGCCGAAGGTGGCGGCGGCAAAGCGCTTGAAGGCCAGGTCGTCAGCATTGACGATTCACGCACCCAGAATGTCCCTCATCTCATGCTGAGCACCGCCTACGGCGGCCCGATCGCCGTCTCGGGCAAACCGGACAGCAGCCTGCAGGTGCGAGACGCGCTTTACCGGGTCCGAATCAACCTCGACACCCCGCCCAGCCAAATGATGATGCGCCTGGGGAAAGTCTCGATCGAGGGCACCCGCGTCAGCCCGGTTGCCGAATTGTTCACCGACGCACTGTCGATCCTGGTGAGGGAAAGCGGTTTTTGAAGAATCACCGCAAATCTACTGTGGGAGCAACTGTCTTG
>NZ_JAGGOF010000042.1 GCF_018614775.1 Pseudomonas fluorescens | reverse complement strand
ATCGCGAGCAGGCTCGGCTCCCCACAGGGAGTCGTCGATAGGCCAGAAATGACGACTCGAAAGGCAGCACCGGGTATGCCTTCAGAGCGCACGCCCGTGGGCGGCCGACAGGGTCGCGTCGCGTGCATAGACATCGGGGATGTACACCGCCTGGCCCTGGCTGTCCGCTTGCACGGTCCAGTACCCCAGCAGGATCGGCACGGGCTTGGCCAACCTGAATTCATGGGTCAGCTCCGTCGCCAGCAAGGTGTCGGTGCGCGCACGTTCAGCCGGGCTCACCAGCAGATCGCGCAGCTGCATCACCTGCTCGATGCGCACGCAGCCGGAACTGAACGCCCGCGGCCCTTTGCTGAACAGCGCCTGGCTGGGGGTGTCATGCAAGTACACCGAGAACGGGTTGGGAAAGCGGACCACCAATTTGCCCAGCGGGTTCTTCGGGCCGGGGTCCTGTCGCAGCATGAGGTTGCCCGGATGGTCCCAGTCGACGTCCGCGGCCGCCAGCGGCAAGCCATCGCCGTCCAGGATCTTCAGGTTCTGCCGGGTGAGAAACTCCGGGTCGCGGCGGATCTCGGGCAGTTTGTCTTCGCGCATGATGGTTGGCGGAATGGTCCAGGTCGGGTTGAGCGTCAGGCGGGTGACCCGGGATTTGAGCAGTGGCGTCTGCCGTTGGGCACGACCCACCTGGGTGCGGGTCTGCCAGACCGGCACGCCGCCCTGGTACACCGTCAACTGGGCTGCCGCCACGTTGACCAGTACGCTGTCGGGCTCCAGGTCCTGGGCCAGCCAGCGCATGCGCTCCAGGTTGATGCGCAGTTGTTCGCGGCGCATCGCCGGGCTGATGTTCAGTTCGGTGACGGTCCACGGCCCCACGACGCCATCGGCCTGGAGCGAATGCTGGAGCTGGAAACCTTTCATCGCTTCCACCAGCGCCGGGCCGTAATGTTCGTCGGCAACGACCGGCGGCGCGCTCAGGTAACCTTCGTTGAACAGCCGCTGGGCCAGGGCCGGGATGCGGGCATCCTGCTTGTCCGGCTGCAGCAGCGGACCGCCCGGCACGGGCTGCCACTCTGACAACGGTTGCTGCCGCAGTCGGGCGTAGAGGTTGCGCAGGTTGCGATAAAGGTCCAGGTTCGGCCGCGCCCGCTCGAAAGCACCGGCCAGGTCCTGCACGCCCGGCACGGCGATGGCCAGTATCACGGCCTGGCGGTCCAGGGGTTGCAGATTGGCTTTCCACACCGGTTCCAGGCGGTCCTGGGGCAGATAGCCGAAACGCAGTTCATACAAGGCTTGCAGATAGCGTTGGCTGATAGCGATGTCGACGCAATGGGCGCCCAGAAGCGCACCGTCGGCGGGCAAGGTGTAACGCAGCGGATCCAGTCCGTCATCGGCCAGTTGCTGCAATTGCCCCTGCAACGCCTCCAGTCGTTCGTCGGCCGACCAGACCTCCTGGCCTGCGTTTTGCTGATAGAACGCCTGCAACTTGATCATCGTCGGAAAGTCGACGCCTGCGGCCACTGCCGGGCATGCGACCGACAATTGCCCCAGGGTGGTTTGCACAAGTGTCGGATCGCTGTCTTCGGCTGTTGCGACCAATGGCGCCGTGAGCAATAAAAGGCTCAGGTAACATGCGGACTTTTTGAACAACTGCTTTACTCCAATCCATGGCCGTCTCGTTGACGGTCAAACTTTGCGACAGGTACGACCCGCCATTATGCAAACGAACCAGACCGGACGGGATGCCGCAAACACACACCACCGTGGGAATTTTTCAATCGTGTCGGGCTTTGTCCGCCGACTGGGTCTGGCTATTACAGCATTGGGCTTTATCTGCAGCCCGGCGCTGGCCGGTCAGACCAATTCCCAGCCCCTTTACAACAGCCTCGCCCACGCGGCGCCGGAACTCAATCCCCAGGCGCTGAAAAGTGCCTTGAGCGCCATGCAATGCGCAGTCGCCAACGGCGCCACCCAGGCACGCCACCTTGCGGTGATCGACTACTCGCAGCCCTCCACGGCCCGGCGCCTGTGGATTTTCGACCTGCGTCAGAAAAAGCTGGTGCTGCGTGACCTGGTGGCCCACGGACAGAAATCCGGGGAAAATTTCGCGACGCAGTTTTCCAATCGCATGGGCAGTTACCAGTCCAGCCTGGGCCTGTTCCGCACCCAGGAAAGCTACCAGGGCACCCACGGTTATTCGCTGCGCATGGACGGCCTGGAGCCGGGCTTCAATGACCAGGCCCGCGACCGGGCCATCGTGATCCACGCCGCCGATTATGTGAACCCGTTGTGGAGCGTGCGCCAGGGCCGTATCGGCCGCAGCCAGGGCTGCCCGGCGGTGCGTCCGCAAGTCGCCCGTCAAGTGATCGACAAGCTCAAGGGCGGGCAATTCATGTTTTCCTGGTACCCGGACCCAAGCTGGCTCAAGCGCTCGGCTTATCTGAACTGTCGGCCGCAGCAGGTGGCGAGCATCCTGGCGACCGGTGGTGGTTGAAGACAGCGGCAAGGAACCTGGCTGAGGTTTGTGGGGCCAAGGCTTGCCCGCGATGAGGTCGACGCGATCTTCAGGAACCGAGGCGCCTGTTTCGCGAGCAAGCTTTGCTCCCACAAATCTGTTCCACTGCAGATTGCACCAGAGCACTCTGCGGTTAAAATGCCGGCCTTTCGAATCGCCGGCGTTACCCCGATGAACCCTGAAGCCCTTCAAACCCTGCATACGCATTTACTGAACGCACTGGAATCGGTGCCTGAAGAAACCCGGCGCCTGTTCCATGGCCGCGGGCGCTGCTGGCCGGGGTTGGAGCAGATCACCGTCGACTGGCTCCAGGGGGTGGTGCTGGTGTCGTTGTTCAAGGAACCTGAACCTGAGCAACTGGACGACTTGCGGTCGACTCTGCTCGCCCTCAGCGCCTCGCCCGCCTGGCAACACAGCAAGGCCCATACCCTGGCCGTGCAACATCGATATCTGCCGCAAAGCCTGACCCAGTGGCTGTTGGGCGAGCCCATCGACGAATGGACCCTGACCGAAGGCGGCCTGCATTACCGGATCGACCTGGGCAAGAAGCAGAACAACGGACTGTTCCTCGACATGCGCTACGGCCGCGACTGGGTGCGAGCCCATGCCGCCGGCAAACGCGTGCTGAACCTGTTCGCCTACACCTGCGGCTTTTCGGTGGCGGCCATCGCCGGTGGCGCGCAGCATGTGGTCAACCTGGACATGTCCCGCGCGGCCCTGAGCCGGGGCCGCGACAACCATCGCCTGAACGGCCACGACCTGAACCAGGTGAGTTTCCTCGGCCACGACCTGTTCAAGTCCTGGGGCAAGGTGATCAACAGTGGGCCGTATGACCTGGTGATCATCGACCCGCCGACCTTCCAGAAAGGCAGTTTCCTGCTGACCAAGGACTACCAACGGGTACTGCGCCGACTGCCGGAACTGGTGACCGCCGACGGCACGGTCCTGGCCTGCAGCAATGACCCAGCCACCGGCCCGGAATTTCTCATCGAGGGCGTTACCCGGGAAGCGCCGGGATTGACGTTCCAGGCGCGCCTGGCCAATCCCCCGGAGTTCCCCGACATCGACAGCCAGTGCGGCCTGAAGGCGCTGATATTCAAAGCGCTGACTCCAGCCACCAAGGAGTGACCAGGCCCGTGGTCACCCGCCGCACCAACGCCTCGACCTCTCTGCTCTTGACCGAACGGTAAATGGCCATGGTCCGGCGCAACTGATCTTCGGTGAGTATCACCGGCTGACCTGCGGTCCAATCCACATCCGCCACGGCTTCGAGCCCGACGCGACGCCAGAGCACCCGTTCGCCTTCCGTAACCGACTCCCAGGCACTGGGCAGCTCGGCATCCGGTTGCACGAGGTTATCCAGCAGAACCCGGGGCCATCGGGATGGGTCCACGGGTCCGCTGAAGGCGTCTACCAGGTCGTCATCCACCGTTTCCCAGAGCGCCAGTCCTTCAGGCCAGTCAGGGGACATCAACCCCAGGTAGGGTCGCCAGGTCATTTCGCCGACACGAGGAATTTGATCGTTACTGTTGAAGGTATCCTGAGCGTCGCTGAGCCAGTTGATGAAGGCCTCCCGGGTCATTTGCGCCTGACGCTCCACGGGGTCGGGATAGCGCGCCCTCAGCAAATGATTCCAATAGATGCGCTGATCAGCCATGAACTGCGCAAACGGCACGCCTTGCCGGTTGAGGCGTCCACGCATGACCGACTCGAACATCGCGAAATGCACCTCCAGCTCGGCGAGGTCCGGCGGCTGCCGGTCCAGACTGCGTGCATTCAAGCGCGCGCGCAGCTGCCTCAGTTGCTGGTCGAAATCCCCCAGCAGGGTCGGCAGGCTGCTGTATTCACCTTGATAGCCGATATAGTGCTGCAACACGGCGGCAGCCCTCTGTCGCTCCGCTAAAGCCAGACCGGTAGGGACAAGAGCATCAGCATCGCGAATACCGGCAGAGAACCAGTCAATGAAACTTCGCATCCCGGGGTCATCGCGGGCGACTTCCAGAGCCCTCTGGAGCCTGGGTGAAATGTACAGCCACTCGTCGACGCTGTACTGAAATACCTCGGGCATCAATGCGCGAGCAGCATTGATCTGTGCGCTGGGTAACGGATTGTCGTCGAGCCAGATTCCCAGCGTGTCCTGGTCTGAAACGTGGCTGAGTGCAGGAATCAAGTCATCCTGGATATTGGTGATGCGATTGCCCCGCAAATCGATGGTAAACATATCGACCAAGAGCGCTTCGGAGTGTCTGGACAGCACGGCCAATGCCAGCGGCGGCACCCGGTCAAGGCCGGTCCTGGCGAGTTCCAGTTCCATCAGGTTCGCCAGTTCCGGCAGCTCCGGCAGTTCCCTGCAGTTGTTCCCCCTCAAACGCAGTGCCTGCAACGCCGTGGCCGTGCGCAAGAAGCCACTGCCCTCTTCGTCCAGGCGCAACCCGCAGCGTTCCAGGTTCAGTGATCGCAAGCCTGGCACCGCGGTGGTCAGGGCCTGCAACTGCTCGGGTGTGAAGTTCACATTGTCGGTCCAGTTGACTTCATGCAGGGAGGGCAGCGCAGCCAGGCTGTTGATGGCCGCGAGCACCTCGGCGCTGGTTCCCGCCTCCGCGCCACTGCTGATCCCGGACAGGTTCAAGGTCCATAACGGGATCGGCGTGCCGTCGCCCAGCAGGGGCGTGAATACGTTCGGGTCCAGGTGCAACGGATTGCGGCCCAGGGACAGGTCCACCAACGACCGCAGCTCGGCCACTGCGACGGGTATGGCGGTGAGGTGGTTGCCCTGCAGACTCAGTGCATCGATATTGGGAAACATCCGCAGGAATTCAGAAGGGTCCTCGACGAGGCCCAGGTGCGTCAGAATCAACGATTCAATGTGCTCGAAACGGACGGTAACGGGTGGCAGCCGACCGACGTTGATGCTGTCCAGCCGCAGTACCAGTTCACTGCCTTCCCTGCCCGGGTCCGGTGCGCGCTGCCAGGCACGACGGATTTCCCGGGCGACGCCGCCGCGCTGGGCAATCAATGCCTCACGGTCCAGCGCCTGCTCCACAGGGTGGTGAAAGCCTTCATGGTCCACCCACTGACGCAACCCTTCGTCCAACGTGGCCCATTCGCTCTCCAGGCGATCGATCAGCTCGCTCAAGCCGATTCCCTGGCTTTCCCCCTGCCTGGCCAGGCGCAGTTGCAGCCGCGCCAGGCCTTCCCCTGCGTGAGCGGGGAATAGCTGCTCAAGGCGTTCATCCACGCTGAAGAGCCAGTTCTCCAACGAGAGCCGGCCACGGCCGCTGAGGGGATAAACCAGATGCCCGTTCAACCATTGCGGGCGCGACCCGATGCTGCCCAGGCTGCGCATCGACAGGTAGGGGCGCAGTGATTGACGATCATTCAGCGCTTGCTCCAGCAACTGGCCGCGAAGCCTGTCCGCCTCCCAGATGTTCAAGCCCAGCGCCCGACGGGCATCGTCCGGCATGGCCCTCAGCAGCGCTTCCTCCAGGCTCAAGGCACTCGCCAGTTCTTCGCCGGTTTCGTCAAAGGGACGATATCGTTCACCTTCCTGACGGATGACTTTCAAAGGCCCGGCATCCCCCAGCTCGATGGGTTCCGGCAGTTCGCGCAACCACAGGCGCAGGTATACCTGGCCGCGCAGTTCGGGCGTCTGGGCCAGCAGCCCCATGACGATGCGGTCTCGATCGACGCTGCTTTCGCCACGTTCCAGGGCGCGCAGGGCACGGCTCAGGCGTAGCTCACGCAGGGCTTCGGCACTCTGTTTGCCGAGATTTTCCGCCACCCGGCCTTCAATCAAATGCTGCCGGTCATGACCGGCAACGTCGCGAACCAGCTCGTTGGCAACGGACTCCGGCAGGCCCGGGAACGCCCGGGTCAAGGGAACAGCCAAGGGATCGAGCCCGGTTGACCGGGCCATCGCCAGGGTGACCCGCCTGGCATCGCGTTCCAGGCGCTGGGCCCAGCGCCCGGCCAACAGTCGACTGCGTTCCAGCGGGCGCAAGCCCAGGCTGTTCTGTCCCAGCAGCGCAGTCTGTTCATCCACACTCAGGCCTTCCAGGATACGAGCGGCCCAGGCGTCGTGCGCCAGGTCCGCTTTGCGCAACAGAATAAAGCGCGTGTCAGCCCGGTCGCCCACGGGATAAAACCGTACGCCATCGTGGTAACGCAAGGTCACGTCCTGCGGCCAGCCCGGTAGGTCCGCAAGGGTCTGGACGATGCGAAAATGCGCGCCCTGGGGTGCTTCGCCACGGCGCAGGCGCTCGATCGTGTGCCGCACCCATTGCCAGTTCCGCGCTTCATCCAGGGCATCGGCCAATATCGCCGGCATCGGCCGCGCCTCGACTTGCAGATAGCGCAAATGCGCCTCGCTGATACCGACCTGCCGTTGCACGGCAAGGAGCGCAGGGTCGTCCAGTTCGGCAGGCGTTTCGGCAAACGTTCGCAGCAACGCCAGGTTGTCTCGCTGTAACGGGTTGCGATGCGCCCATTGCCAGCCACGGGCGCGGCTCCATTGCAGCGGTGGCGTGACGCCTCGGTGCCCGGCGGGCAGGCGCAACATCAGGTTGTCCTGTGCGCCTTGTACTTCGAAGTAACGGTCCTCGATCCGCACCCATGCCTCGCCCGGGGTGCGCCAGACGCCCCAGGCGTCCTGCTCGGCCTCCACGGGTGGCAAGCGCCGCGCTTCGAAGGGACGCATGTCGCCATTCCACAGCCGGGTGCTGCCATCCGCCACGGGCATGGGCTCGATGACGGCTCCCACGAAGCCCAGGTAGGCGCCTTGGGCAACGCCGAACAGCACATTGAAAATGTGCTCGATCCCTTCTTGCGCGTGGCCTTCGTTGAACGCCTGAATGCCTTCGAAGATTTCATACACCAGGCGCACCCCTCCGACCACCGCGGCACCCATGCCAATGGGCGCGCAGAATGGAAAGAACGTCGCGGCAAGCATCAGCGAACGCTCGACCAGGCTCTCCCAGTATTCGAGCCGGGCCAGCAATGCTCGCCAGTCCTGATCCCGGGTCGGCACCATCAGCGCTGCGGCATTGGCCAACGTGTGCCCGCGCCATTCATGGTAGGCGGCGTGCCAATGATTTTCGCGCAGGTCATTCAGGGCCCAGGCCACCTTGGGCACCGGGATCCGAATACGTCGGTGGTTGCCATCCTCTCCCCGCTCGCCGTCGCGCCAACCGGTGATGCGTGCGTAGATTTCCTGGAACAGGTTGGGGTTGTCCGTCACCGTCCACTCCACCTGATCGTGCAGGGCTGTACCCAGGCTGGCCTGCAAACGCAGCGGGAGGTATTGCATCAGGCTCTGGCGATAACGGCGTCTGCGCACCCGCCCGGTCAGCTCTGCCGACAGCGCCTGCAGGCTTGCGAACTGTTTGAGCGGTGCCACCGAATCGTGAGGCATGTACAGGATAACCGGGCGAACCCCTTCGGTATCACCCGCCACTCCCCAGTACACACGGGCGCCGAATAACGGTGCGGACAGCAACTCCAGCGCCTTGATCTCGCAGGCCAAGGGCGCCACGGGCCGCTCCTCGAGATGAACGCCGGCATGGGCCAGCAACCGCTCGCCGGTAGTATCCAGGCGTCCGGCCAGCTTCGCTTCATAGGCATCATGAGCCAACAAGCTGCGTGCATAGGCCATGTAGGCGCTAGCCACGCCGGGAGTCTCACGGGTGATGCGCGGCAGCCTGCGTTCGAGCATCTGTCGATAAGCTCCGCCGACATCCATGTGCCGGCAGAGGTTGGCGAAACTGGCCGGAGTCATGGGCAATGGCGCGCTGTTCGACGGGGTATCCCCAAGGTGGAACTCGCCCGGCTTACCTTGGATGAACAGTTCGCCCTTCTTATCGAAATCTCCGCCGACAACGGCATCGGCGGGAGGATAGTTGGCCATGGCCGCTTCGATCACCGACAGCGACGGGTCGATAACGAAGGGGCCACGTCGCACCCGTGCCCGGCGTACGGCGTCCGCGACATGGCCGCGGCCATTCACCTGGCTCCAGCCCTGCACCTGCGGCTGGACCTTGAGCCGGTCCAGGGTAAAGACGTAAGGCGACGGCAAATCGACAAGCAACGCATTCAATGCGTCGCTGTCGCGCTGCAGTTGCCGGGTAAGCACCCTGAAGCGTTCCTGCTGGGGCCGCGTGGCCCGTTTCAGCCAGGCAGGTAGCCTGGACTGGATGAAATCGACGTGAGCGTCGAGGGTAGACATGCTGGACCTCCATCCTTGGGGGCTTGGTCATTCGATCTGTAACGTACGCTCAACGGCGCGCGTTCGATGCTCCAAGAAGTGGCCGCTTTTTGAAACTGTCCAACCGTTGCAAAGGGTTGCGGCTCGAAGCGACCGTCACACCACCAGCGTGGCCCACGCCGACACCAGCAATAATACCGCCATGGCCCGGTTGAACCGTCCCATCGCCACAGCCGAGCGGCAGAACCTGGCGGCGCCACGGCCCAGGCAGGCCCAGGCAGTCATGCAGGGAATCGATATCGCAAAAAACGCCAGGGACAGCCAAAGGACCCGCACAGTGCGGTCGGCCTCGGCGCCGGCAAAGACGCTGACCACCGCCAGCGCCATCATCCAGGTCTTGGGATTGACCAGTTGCAAGCCGGCCGCGCCCGCCAACCCCAATCGCGGGCCCTCGACAGGTCGATCCGGGTCAATGGCCTCGGCCGGTGCCCGGAAAATCTGCCAGGCCATCCAGCTCAACCAGGCGATGCCGGCCCAGGAAAGCAGGGTCTGGATCGTGGCATGGCGGGCAAGCACATCCGCCAACCCTGTCCCCACCAGCAGCACCAGCAACGCCGCCGCCGCGCAGGCACCGAGGATGATCGGCAGCGTAGTCGCCAGGCCAAAGCGTGAGCTGTGGCTCAACACCAGGATATTGGTCGGGCCCGGGGTGATGGAAGCGACAAACGCGAACAAGGCAAACGGCAGTAATTGGTCCATGGAGCAACGTCTCGGTGAAGGATCGTAGCCTGATCCTCCCCTGTGAAGCCGTGCTCAGTCTGGAACAATTGAGCAGCGCTTGCGGTAGTCCGCCGGACTCAGTCGATAGGCGCGCTGGAACCAGCGGCCCAAGTGGCTTTGATCGGCGAACCCGAGCAGAGCTGCCACGGCCACGGCACTCTCGCCGCTGGCCAGCAAACGGCGCGCCCGAGCCAGTCGCAGCTGGATCAGATAGGCATGGGGAGCCAGGCCGAAGGCGGCCTTGAACGCGCGACTCAGGCGGAAACGATCAACGCCGGTGACCCGCGCCAGATCATCCAGCCCGACGTCTTCACTCAAGTGACTGTGCAGGTAATCACGGGCCTGCTGCGCAACCAATGGCAGGCGTGGGTCGGGATTGATCCGTGCGCGCCAGTGCAGGTGCTGGGTCAGATTGGCCAGCAGGGTGTCCAGCGCCGTCTGGCGCACGATGCGGATTTCCTGGTCATGCAGGCTCTGGAACGCCAGGGCCGTCGCGCTCGCCAACCGGGCGTCGTCGGCCAGGGTGGCGGCAAACCCCAGCTGCCCGTGGTCGGGCGCAACCTCGAACAACGAACGCAGCTCGCGCTCCAGCCAGTGGGGTTCGAGGTACAAGGTGCGGTAGGTAAAGCCGCCGACCCGGGGCGCATGCCCGTCGTGGAGTTCGCCGGGCTCCAGCAGGAAGACCTTGCCCGGCGTGCTGTTGTGCTGCTGGCGGCGGCAATGAAACTGCTGCACGCCCTGCTCCGTCACGCCGACCAGATACGCGTCATGCCAATGGGGATCGTAGGCGTGCCCCTCGAAATGCGCGCGCACGGTCTCGATGCCGGACGTGGCGTCCTGCTTGAGATCGATCCAGTTGTGCGCCGTCATGCCTTGCCCCGTTTGAGTTCTCTGCCTGGGCAGATTAACCGCTCATGGCGCGAATTGTCTGGAAGATTTGTGCAATTGCTTTCTTGGGAGCGGGCGTGCTTAAACGTTTTCAGTGGATCCATTGGTGCGCTAATCGCCCATAAAAACCTTGAGAACATTGACATCTAAAATAGTTAAGAGGGTTAATGGATCCATAGACAAGAACAACATCCGCCTGGAGATCCGTCATGTACCCGAAAAACGCCTGGTACGTTGCCTGCACACCTGATGAAATCGCTGACAAGCCCCTGGGGCGCCGGATTTGCGGCGAAAAGATGGTTTTCTATCGAGGTCATGCAGGCAAGGTCGCGGCCGCGGAAGACTTCTGTCCCCACCGTGGCGCCCCGCTTTCCCTGGGCTACGTTGAAAATGGCAACCTGGTGTGCGGCTACCACGGCTTGGTGATGGGGGGCGACGGCAAGACCGTCGAGATGCCGGGGCAACGGGTGCGCGGGTTTCCTTGCAACAAGACCTTCGCGGTCGAGGAGCGCCATGGCTTCATCTGGGTGTGGCCCGGTGACCAGGCGCTGGCCGACCCGGCACTCATCCATCATCTGGAGTGGGCCGAAAATGACGAGTGGGCTTACGGTGGCGGCCTGTTCCATATCCAGTGCGACTACCGCCTGATGATCGACAACCTGATGGACCTGACCCACGAAACCTACGTCCACGCGTCCAGCATTGGCCAGAAGGAAATCGACGAGGCGCCGCCCGTGACCACGGTCGAAGGCGACGAAGTGGTCACCGCCCGGCACATGGAAAACATCATGGCGCCGCCGTTCTGGCGCATGGCTCTGCGCGGCAACAACCTGGCCGACGACGTGCCGGTGGACCGCTGGCAGATCTGCCGTTTCACCCCGCCCAGCCATGTACTGATCGAGGTTGGCGTGGCCCACGCCGGCCATGGCGGTTATCACGCTGCGCCGCAGTTCAAGGCGTCGAGCATCGTGGTGGACTTCATCACCCCGGAAACCGAGACCTCGATCTGGTACTTCTGGGGCATGGCCCGGCACTTCCAGCCACAGGACGAGGCCCTCACTGCGAGCATTCGCGAAGGCCAGGGCAAGATCTTCAGCGAGGACCTGGAAATGCTCGAGCGCCAGCAGCGCAACTTGCTCGACCACCCGCAGCGCAACCTGCTGAAACTCAACATCGATGCCGGTGGCGTGCAGTCCCGACGGGTGCTGGAACGCTGGATCGCCCGAGAGCGCGAGCCGCAGGTGCAGGTGATCGCCGGAACCCAGCCGCCACACCACGCGGAGCAACGGCCATGATTGAAGTCCAGGTCATGGCGCGGCACAACGAAGCCTTGGACATCTGCAGTTATGAGCTGACCCGTGTCGATGGGCAACCGTTGCCGGCGTTCACGGCCGGCGCCCACATTGATGTGCACTTGCCGGGCGGGTTGGTCCGCCAGTATTCACTGTGCAACCACCCCGAGGAACGGCATCGCTACGTCATCGGCGTGCTCAAGGATCCAGCGTCGCGCGGTGGCTCGCGCAGCCTGCATGAGCAGATCCAGCCCGGCGCGCGGTTGCTTGTCAGCGAGCCGCGCAACTTGTTCCCCCCTGCCGTTGATGCCCGGCGCAATCTGTTGTTTGCCGGCGGCATCGGCATTACCCCGCTCCTGTGCATGGCCGAGCATCTGGCCCAGAGCGGCGCGTTGTTCGAGCTGCATTACTGCTGCCGTTCCCGGGAGCGGGCAGCGTTTGTCGAGCGTCTGCGTCGGTCGCCCTATGCGGATCGGGTGTTCCTGCATTTCGATGAAGAACCGGAAACACGGCTGGACGCTACCCGCCTGCTGGCTACGCCCGCTGAGGACTTGCACCTCTACGTGTGCGGCCCCGGCGGGTTCATGCAACACATACTGGACACCGCCAAGGTCCAAGGCTGGCAGGAACCCCGGCTGCACCGCGAATATTTCGCCGCCGCTCCCGTCGACACCCGCGCCGACGGCAGTTTCCGGGTAAAACTGGCCAGCAGCGGCCAGGTGTTCGACGTGCCGGCGGACCACAGTGTGGTGCAGGTGCTGGAAAGCCATGGCATCGAGATTCCGATCTCCTGCGAACAAGGCGTCTGCGGCACCTGCCTGACCCGCGTACTGGAAGGCGTGCCGGAACACCGGGACATGTTCCTGACCGAAGCCGAACAAGCCTGCAACGACCAGTTCACGCCCTGCTGCTCCAGGTCGAAAACCCCGCTACTGGTGCTCGACCTTTAACCCCTGCCGAAGCAAAAACCCTCTAAGAGCGAGCTTGCTCGCGATAGTGTCAACACCGTCGACATCGATGTTGCCCGACACACCGCTATCGCGAGCAGGCTCGCTCCCACAGGTGCCAGGCGTCACTCGGAACGGAGGATCACGGTCATCCGTTCATCGGCCAACGCCGAGCCGAACACTTCGGCGTAGCGCAGGGTGGCATTGGCATGTTCGCGCATGATCGCCTCGGCGCGGCCGCTCTGGCGATTGATCAGCGCGTCGAACACCGAATGGTGCTGCATATGGGCATAGTTGAAGCGGCGAAACTCACCGGCCATGTTCTGGCGATCCACCGCCAGGGCGGTGACGGAAGCGAATGGCAAATGATCGTTCCGAGCCAGGGCGACCGCAATCGCCGGGGTGTGGCTGCCTTCGACGATCACCTGGTGAAAGCGCATGTTGAGGTCGTGATAGACCTCCAGGTCATCCTCGGTCACATAACCCTTGGCGAACAACGCATCGCCCTGCACCAGGCAACCTTCCAGCGTCGCACGGGCCTCGTCGGACAAACCGTGCTCTGCCGTCTGCCGTGCGGCCAGGCCCTCCAGCACGCCGCGCACCTCCACGGCGCCGGCGATCTCATCGGCACTGACCGAGCGCACCTGGAAGCCACGACCGCCGAAGCGCACCAACAGCCCTTCCTGCTCCAACGTCCGAAACGCCATGCGCACCGGCATGCGCGAGACGCCGAACAACTCGGCGGTGGGGATTTCCATCAGTCGTTCCCCGGCGGCCAACTGCCCCGAGGCGATCATCTTGCGCAGCGCAACCAGCACCGTTTGGCCGGGCTTACTCATCCAGGCAATTCCCGATAAAAAACAGCGCTCATAGTAGAAGGCTTGCAGCAGTGTGTCACCGTAACAAGCCGGCCGCGCAGTGGCCTCTCAAGCCCCCTGAGCGACAGCCCTACGCCAGCGCCTGCAGTTGCGCCAATGTCTGCTCGTCCAAGGTGATCCCGTGTTCGTTGGATTTGCTGCGCTCGCGATGCCGACGGTCTCCCGGCAGCCGCCGCAAACCGACACCGTGCATCTGCCTGACCAGCTCCTGGCTGCGCTCGGCAAAGCCCTGGCCAGCGGCCTTGCTGGGGTCGATCACAATCAGCAACTGGCCGGTCCATGGCGTCTTGGCGCCTGGATGATTGCTCCAGTCGAACTCGAACGAAAAGTTGCCGCCGGTCAGGGCTGCCGCCAGCAACTCGACCATCATCGACAACGCCGAACCCTTGTGCCCGCCAAACGGCAGGAGCGCTCCACCCTCGAGAATCGCCTTGGGGTCGCGCGTCGGCTGGCCGAGGCTGTCCACGCCCATGCCCGGCGGCAACAACTCACCCTTGCGCGCAGCGATCTGCACATCACCATGGGCAATCGCGCTGGTGGCCAGGTCGAAGACGATCGGCTCGCCATCCGCCCGTGGCGCAGCGAAGGCAATCGGGTTGGTGCCAAACAGCGGACGGTCCGCGCCGTGGGGCACGACGCAGGTCATGCTGTTGACCACGCTCAACGCCACCAGGCCTTCGTAGGCAAACGGCTCGACATCCGGCCAGAGGGCGGCGAAGTGGTGGGAGTTACGAATAGCCAACACCGCAATCCCGGCACTGCGGGCCTTCTCCACCAATAACGGACGCGCCGCCGCCAGGGCGGGCTGGGCAAAACCGTTGGCGGCGTCGACCCGCACAAATCCTGACGCGACATCTTCAACCACCGGCACGGCCTGACCGTTCACCCAGCCACTCTTGAGTGTCGAGACATAACCGGGAATGCGAAACACACCGTGGCTATGGGCACCATCGCGCTCGGCGCGGGCGCAGTTTTCAGCCAGGGTCCGGGCGACCTCGACCGAGGTGCCATGGCGCAGGAAAATCTTCTCCAGCAGACTCACCAAGGCCTCAAGGGACAGGGTGCAAGAACCAGCGTGTTCGGATAGCGCAGACATCTGAAGCTCCAGAGTGATTGTTGGAGGTAGCAACAGCGTAAGTCGGACCAGCCCATGATTAAACACCGCTTCCCGAGCGCACTGTCAACTACGCGATAACTATGTACCACCCTCACGCCGTCGTCTTTGCCCACGCTGGCCGCTTCATCCATGGATGCGCCGCCCGGCGGCGCCTTGATCGAGAAGCAACGATGACGACCGCAACCACGCCCCTGCTCTTTTCCCACGTATTGGACGCCCATCGCCTGGACCAACTGGAGGGCCCCCACGAATTGACCCAGGCCGACCTCGACTGGCTGCACCACGCGGCGCTGTCCACCCACAGCTTGCGCGCGGCGCAGACACCCGCGATGTCGGCCGAGATGATTCGCCTGCACGCCGAGGGCAAGGCCCCGATCCCGCTGGCCGGTTGTTTCACCCTCAAGGTCTTGCCCGATAAAAGCGCGTCAGGCAGCAACCCCGCGTTCCTCTATACGCCGTATGGTGGAATCAAGAAGTTCGCCAGTCCCGAAACGCTGGATAACGCGATCGAGGATCTGCTGAAGAACGCCGCGGAACGTGACGAGCTGTTTCGATTTCTGTCGATTCCCCAGCGCACCGAGCTGAAGGGTGCGTCCGTCATTACCACGTCCAGGCAAGTCATCAGCGATGATGTTTTCAGCACCCTGGTTGAATCCATCGAGCATGCCCAAGGCCTCAATGCCCAGGCCATGGTGGATGAGCTGGTCAGACTGCCCTCGCTTGCCACGATGCTTGATCGGGTATTGAACGACGGGTTGTCGAATCTTGATCACAGACAAACCCGTGTCGCCCTGACCGTGGATGGCGAGCCGGGAACGACTGGAGCGCGCCCGGTCACCCGGAACCTGTCCCTGAGCGACGCGGTTCTGGCGTTCTTTCACCATCAGGGTCGGCCCGCCGGGCACGATATCGCTTTCATCCACCCAGACGTCACACCGTCGCCTCACAACGCGCAGCAGTGGCAAGCCATACTGAAGGACGCCGCCGCAAACCTGATCCCCAAGCTCACCGAGCGCCTTGATGATTACTGGGACGCGATCACTCCTTTCCATACCTCGCGCCGGGACTTCCTTGCCCAGGTCATCAGCGATGGGTTTCGCGCCGCCATCCTCATCAAGCGGGAAAAACGCCAGCTGACCGAAACCCAATGCCAGGAACTGCTGCGCCTGTACCGCTCGTCGCGGCCGGACGAGCCGCTGCTGTTCGTGGAGTCGGTCCGGCTCTGGGAATACGCTCCGCTTTACGTGGAGCTGGCAGGCGCGTTGATGATCAGTGGCAAGCAGCACTACCTCTACACGCCCAGTCACGGCCTGCTGGGCATCGACAACCACTTGGGCTTCAAGCAAGCGCTGCTCGGTGCGCCAACCACGCTCGCCCGAAAGGAAGCGCTCTATAGCCTGCTGAGCCTGGAGGAGCGCAACCGCTTCCTGCGCCTCGACGAGCCGCAGTTGTCGGGAAAGTCGCTCACCTATCCGGTGTTCGAGTCCCTGGCCGAGGCAATCATCAACAAGCAAATGAACAACCTTCAGTACGCCATGGAGATGTCCCGCCAAGGCGATATGGATGTTCACGCATTGCTCGACAAGGCCCTGGACATCCGCAGCCTGATCAATGAAAAGCTCTTGAGTCAGCCGACCCATGGACACTGGAACACCCAGCCGTCGTTCTATGGGGAACTGCGACCGTCCAACTTCCTGGCCGATAAACTGGAACGGCAGGTCAACAGCTATAACAGCGTCGAACACGCCTTCAATGGCCTGTTCAGCCAGTTACCGAAATCCACCGACATTGCTCTGGACAATGAACTACGGGACCTGCTGCCCGAACTGACCCACGTGTTTTCCCAGGGGTTGCGCGCAGAGGCCGAGCTCAGGGAGCGCAACGGATCACTGCCGCCCGCCGCGCATGACCTTATCCGCACAGTCTTTGCCTTTGATTCCCAATACCCTGGCCGCACCCGGCGCTTGAGCGTCAGGGGCTTTCGACCGGATGTCTATTCGTTGCGACTGGCCTGCACCGCAGAGGGCGTCACGGCGTCCCTGCCCCTCGCCAACTGCTTTCTATTGACCGAGCGCGGTGGGCTGGATACACCCTATTCAGGCTTGGGGATTGTCTGGACACCTGCCGGCGGCTTGCAGGCTTTCACCTCGGTCGAGTTGGCCACGCAGCAGTTGAACCGCTACCTGCTGGACGCTCGGAAGCGCTTCATCCTGCTCGCCAACCTGCCTGCCGCACAGCGCAAGCCCCACGGGCGCTATCGACTCGAGGCATTCGAACTGATCGAGGACAACCCGCTGAGGAACCGGATGACCTCGTTCATCGGTTATTTTGAAGCCGAACATGGCTACCTGAGGAACCTGAAGGCCGGTGACTGGCGTCTGGCCGGCCCGGCACTGGTTGACAGTCTTCAAGCCCTGACAAGGCAAGGCGCCCCTACCAATCTGGTGCGTGCTGCGCACATCGCCAAGGCCGACCGGTGGCAGCAGAAACTGCCCGCCTGGCTCGGCACCGCCTCCCTTGAGGATCAACGCCTGCACGTTGATCTACTGGAGCAATACAAGAACAGCGTAAGTGACGGCAAGGACTATCTGGACGGCATCGAACCCTTGCATGCCTACGTGAGCACCAGGCTCAAGGTGTTATTGGCCGCGCGATTCCCCGATAAGAACCTTGACCCGGCCACGCTTCAGATCACGCCGAAACTTGCCCTGACGGGACCCGCCAGCCTGTTGACCGACTTTGCCCTGAATCACGTCAACATCACGGCCATCCCGGGCTTCAAGGTGTCCTCCACCAATGGGCAAACGCTTCCGGACAGTTTGAACGAAACAGCGATCCGGCAAATCCTGTTGTCGTTGGATATTTCCACCACCTATAAAAACACCGTGCTGAACAAGCTTTCTGACACTGGCGCGGACGTCGAGGAACGCCAGCGGAGGTTCCGTCGGCAATTGCCCTGGCAACTGTTGCAGCATGCTCACGCACGGCATTTGCAACAGCACCTTTCGCCCAAGGCATTCGACCTGCTTCGACAGGTGTTGGACATCCCCGACGGCCTGGCGCGCCAAGCGGTGGAAGGTGCCAACGCCCTGATGCGCCCGCTGGAGCTGATCAAGACCGCAGGCGCCACGGCGGTCAAGGCGTTGGGCCTGTATCTGATCGGGCCGGACGCCAGCGCCGCAGGGCCGCACATTGTGTACGCGCCCTATCATGCCACCCACAGCTTCATCGAGTTCAAGGACGAAGCCAGCGTCATCAGCGCATTCAACACCCCGGGAGCGCTTCAGGACTTGCTGATCCGGCGACTTCCGGAGCACCAGCAGGCCACCTTCAAGAACCTGTTCGCCAGCACGGTCGGGCGTCTGTCGGAAATCAGCCTGGCGTCTAATCCGATCCAGACCAACCTGCTCGACACCTTGTTCAGCGACAATCGCCAGCTGGTAACGCAGATGCTGACCGCACAAGCCGATAAGAACCAGCAGGTTGATTGGGAAACCGTCCTCCATCTGTTCAGCGCCGGGGTCAAGTTCATTGGCAGGCAATTGCAGGGCAAGCTGACCTTCATCGAGACGCTTTGGGAAAGCTACCAGGACTTCAAGGCCTCCTCCGAAGCCTTGCAAGAGCATGATTGGAAAGCCGGCCTGCACAACTTCATCGCCGGCGCGGCCGAGATGGTGTCGCTAGGAATGATGAATCGCGACGATACCTTCGGCCTGCTTGATCCTGTGGCGCCTGCTGCGCAGGACGCCCGTGCGCTGACCCCGCCCCGATGGCAGGACATCGCCTCCACCGCTGCAACACGCACCCATCTGCAAGTCTTCGAAGCCCTGGGTGTCAGCCTCGCGAACCTCAAGACCACCGCCATCGACGGGATCTACAAGGCCGCGGAGTCGGGCAGGTTCTATACTTGCCTGGCCGGCAAGGTATTCGAGGTGGCAAAGGCCAACCAGGCTTGGCGCGTGGTCCATGAAAACGGCGAGGGCCCGCTGCTCAAGCGCTCCCACGACCGAAGAACGTGGCTGATCGATCCACAGCGACACACCATCCGCTACGGAAAAGTGCTATCGACCCTGGCCAATGCCTACAGCGACCACAAAGCGGGCGAGGCGCTGAACATTGAAGCCCGGGGCATGAATGAGATACGCCGAAAATACCCACAGCATGCCAACGTCATTGTGCAGGCCCTGGAAACGGCCCGCTATTACTGCGCCAATGCCCTCAGCAACCTCGATCAAGTCAAACAAGGGGTGCCTTCGGGTGCTCGCCTGGATACTTATCTGAAGCGTTTTTTTGGGGTCTACAGTGTTGACGCGGCGCTGATCCGCAAAGTGCACACGGCCGTCTCGCCTTTATGCCAGGCATTGGCGAATCCCGCCTGGGCCTTGCAGAACGGCACGCGCATCGTGATCGGCGACCTCAGGGACAATGCCGACAGAGCCACGGCCTTTGTGCTCGAGCCTCAAGCAAAAGGCCGGATCTACCTCACCCAACTGTTCTTTGATGCGGGGCTGGAAACCTACAAAGCGCTTGTTCCGGACACGTTCAATGTCGATGCCCATGCCCAGGCATCAACCCTCATCCATGAAATCTCCCATCAACTGTTCAACACATTCGATATCGTCTACCTGGATGCCGCACTGCCCTTCCTGGACCTGATTTCCACCGCAACTCATTTGGGTCGCACGGCTTATAACGAGCAGGAAGAACTTCAGCACAATGGGCTTTCCCTGAATACGCCACGGGCCAAGCTGTTCAGGGAATGGGACAGCGCCGCCAACGCACTCAAAAGCCTGGAGCGCCTCCCCCACCATAAGGAAACGGTCAAGGCCATTCTGGAAATGACCGGTGCGGCGAGCATGGAAGAAGCGCGCGACGCATTCCTGGATCCGCATCTGCCTGATAAACGCATCGACGTCATACTGCGCAATGCAGATTCCATGACCTTGCTCATTTGTGAGCTGGGGAGGCAGCTCGACCCCGCGTGATCGATCGCAGTGGGCTTGGCGGCTGGCGTTGAGCTTGTTCGGGCGGCCGCTCGACCACGGAGGTTTGACAAAGTCAGGGCAAATTTTTCACATCGGCACCTTCATGATGCCCACCCTCGCTCGTCCCGCTACAGGAGAGTATCCGTGACCTTTGCTGATCAGGCTGATAAGGAGTTTTTGCATGCGTAACGCGCAACGGTTCGTGGAGGGCAAGCCGCGGTCGACCGGCGTCTCCCTGGGCGGCTCCCACATCGCGTTCGGCAGGCCCACCGAGCGAGGCGGCAATGAACACATCCGGCGCCTGCTCAAGAGCTTCGGGCTCAGGACCAGCCTGATCCGCCTCAAAGTCATCGATGCCTTGCTCAAGGCCGCTGGCGAGAATCAGTGCCTGGGTGTGCGGGACGTCCACAGCCAGTTGCTGGGACTGGACATTCCGTCGTCCTTCCTCAGCGTACGCGAAGTCTTGAAGCGCCTGTGCAGCGAGGGGGTCGTCGTGCTCGATGCCGACAAGCGTTATCGCTTGCACCCCACGGCAATGGCGGTCATTGAAGCGGGCGAATGACGCCCGGCGTCAGGGCTTGACCTTGCGCCGCATCACCCCGTTGAGCACCACGACGATGACTGCCACGGCAATCGCGATGTATTGAAAAAGCTGCTCGCTGATCATCCCCTTGCCCTGCATCCAGGACAGTCCCAGCATGATCGCCAGGACAACGAGGACGATCAGGACGGAGTATTTCAAGCGTTGTGAATGAGTCATTGTCAATTTCCTGAATGTTGCCGTTCTGTATCCGGAGGCAACCGTCTTGACACCGGGTCGGGCCATGACGCGCAGCGCACGGGCGCCGCCATGTTACAGCCAGGGTGCCGGTTCGACCATCGCAGCGACCTGTCCACGATCATCTCCTGCACTTGACGGCACCGCCGTCGATATACGGCATTCAAGCTCCGCAGGGACTTGCCGATAGTAATTGGTACGCTTATTCCAACGACTCCCGAAAGACGCCTTCCTGCAAGGAACCACCCACATGCCCGCATTCCGAACGATTCAGGCTCGCTACACGCTGTTCCTGGTTCTATTTATCCTGGTGCTGTCCATCCTGACGGTCGTGGGCATCAGTTACCTGGTCGCGCCCAAACTGCGCCATACCGAGGAACAAGTGGTACTCAACCGTATCGCCGAGGTGGCGGTGCAGATCCAGGGCGAGCTGAACAAAGTGCAGGCACAGCAACGCAGCATCACCCAGACCATCCCGCTGCTCGACAGCGATGCCATCGACAAAGTGCTGCCCGGACTGGTCGATCAGTATGGCGAGCTGAAAGTCTTCGGCGGCGGCATCTGGCCGCTGCCTAACCAGCGCGCCGAGGGCCGCAGCAAGTTCAGCACGTTCTGGCACCGCGATGCTTCCGGCAAACTGGCGGTCAACACGTTCTGGAACAGCGACGCCGCACCGAACTATTACGAACAACCCTGGCACAAGGGCGGCATGGCCACCCCGCCCGGCAAATGCGCCTGGGCTGCCGCGTATAAAGACGATGCCAGTGCCGAGCCGCGCACCAACTGCGCCATGGCCATCCAGAAAAATGGCGTGCCGTACGGCGTATCGACCATTGACGTGACCCTGGGTTTCTTCAACGACCTGATCGCGCGCAAAGAAGCCGACCTGAGCGCAGAGATGCTGATCGTCGAAGGCGACGGCAAGATCATCAGCAACAGTACCCGCATCAGCGGGCCGATCGTGCTGAAGAACATCAGCGAACTGGCGGCCTCGTCGCCCTTCGCCGCTCAGGTCCAGGCTGGCCTGGCCCACCGTGACCAACCGCTGCAACGGGTCGAGTTCGACAATAAAGGTGAGGCCAGCACGTTTTTCATGCGGCCCATCGAAGGTTCTCCGTGGTTCCTGGCGACAGCATTGCCTACCCGCCTGATCACAGCCCAGCGCGACGACGTGCTGAACACGCTGAGCCTGCTGCAAATTCCGATGGTGATTCTGCTGGTGTTGATGCAGCTGTACGCGATCCGTCAGTTGACCAACCGCATGAGGATTCTCAAGGGCAACATCGACGCCTTGTCCGCCGGCGATGCCGACCTGACCCGGCGCATCACCATCCGCGCCGAAGATGAACTGGGCGCCATCGGTCATTCGGTCAACAGCTTCATCGCCTACTTGCAGAACATGATCGGCGAAGTCACCCAGGCCACGGGCGCCATGGCCTCGAGCCTGGAGAACCTGCAACGGACCTCGGCGCACACCAGCGAGATCCTGATGCGCCATGCCTCGGAAACCGACCAGACCGTGACGGCCATCACCGAGATGAGCTCTACGGCCGAAAGCGTGGCGCAGAATGCCGCCGAGACCGCGGCATTCACCCAGCGCGCCAACGAGCATGCCGATCGCTCTCGCGTGGTGGTTGGCGAGGCGTCCAACAGCGTTGTGGCGCTGATCGATGAGGTGTCCAGTGCCACCCGCAAGGTCGAAAGCATGCAGCAGGACGCCCAGCGCATCACCGAGATTCTTGGCGTGATCGGCGCCATCGCCGGACAGACCAACCTGCTGGCCCTCAACGCAGCCATCGAGGCCGCCCGTGCCGGTGAGCAGGGCCGCGGTTTCGCCGTGGTCGCCGACGAGGTTCGCGCCCTCGCCGCCCGCACCCAGGCCAGCACCTCGGAAATCAACGAAATGCTGACCCGCCTGACCCAAGGCGTGAGTTCGTCGGTGGCCGCCATGGAAAACACCCAGGCCAGTTGCCAGTCGGCCGCCGATGCGACCTCGCGCGTCAACTCGGGCCTGGACGAAATGGCCGGCTCCGTCAGCCAGATCAACAGCCTGAGCACCCAGATCGCCACCGCTGCCGAGCAGCAGAGCGCCGTAACCGAAGAAATCAATCGCAGCATGGTGCAGATTCGCCACATGGTGGAGGAACTGGTGGAAAGCGGCCTCGCCAGCGAAAACAACACCCGCCAGCTGTTGGACGCCAACAGCCGGGTGAACGCAATCATGAGCCGGTTCAAGGTGCGCTAAGCACTACTGCCATACGCCACCGCCATAAAATGTTGTGGGCGAATATGAAATCCCATATCCGCCGCACAATCCCTGTGGGAGCGAGCCTGCTCGCTCCCACAAGGGGCCAGCGGCACCAGCGTCGCTCGTGTGCTCATTTGCCACCTGACAATTCTGTAATCCCCGCCTCAGCCTCCTGTCAGTTGCCCCTCGCTACTCTGCTATCCTCCCGCCCAATCGTTCGACAGAGAGCCCTTCCATGGCCAAGCCCCTGCACCTGCTCGCCCTGAGCGCGCTGTTCCTGACCACCCTGGCCCAGGCCGTCGAGCCAGCCACCATCGACGTGCACCGCGATGCCAATTGCGGTTGCTGCAAAAAATGGATCTCGCACCTGCAAGAGAACGGTTTCAAGGTCAATGACCACATCGAGGCCGACATGAGCTCAGTCAAGCAACGCCTGGGCGTGGCGCCCAACCTGCGCTCCTGCCACACCGCCGAGATCAACGGCAAGTTCGTCGAAGGCCATGTCCCGGCCGATCAGGTGCTGGCGCTGAGCAAGCGCGATGACCTGCTTGGGGTCGCCGCGCCGGGCATGCCCATGGGTTCGCCGGGCATGGAAATGGACGGCATGAGCGACGCTTATCAAGTGATTGGCCTGAAAAAAGACGGGACGCAAACCGTCGTCGCGGATTACCCCGCCCACTAAGGTGGTTTGAACGTTCGGGCGGTTCGGTTGCCTGTGGTTAATGTCGCCATAATCGGAGCCCGCCAGGATCGGCGGCGGTCCCAAGGAGATTGACCATGTCCCATTCCACCGCCCGTTGGCTGCCCAGCCTGTTCCTGATCGCCGCCCTGCCCTGGTTCGCCCAGGCCGCCAATTCAATCGATGGCCCGGCCTATGGTGCGCAACTGGAGGGGTTCGAATACCCCTACACCCTCAAGCACTTCGCCTTCCAGTCCCAGGGTAAATCCTTGCAGATGGGCTACATGGACGTGCCGGCCCAAGGCAAGGCCAATGGGCGCACGGTGCTGCTGATGCACGGCAAGAATTTCTGCGCCGCCACCTGGGGCGACTCGATCAAGACCCTCAGCGAGCACGGTTACCGGGTAATCGCGCCGGACCAGATCGGTTTCTGCACCTCGAGCAAACCCGACCACTACCAATACAGTTTCCAGCAGCTGGCGAGCAACACCCAGGCCCTGCTCAAGGCCCTCGGTGTACAGAAAGCCATCGTGCTCGGCCACTCCACCGGCGGCATGCTCGCCACCCGTTATGCGCTGCAATTCCCTGATCAGGTCGAGCGCCTGGGGCTGGTCAATCCTATTGGCCTGGAAGACTGGAAAGCCCTCGGCGTGCCCTATCGCACGGTGGACCAGTGGTACGAGCGTGAACTGAAACTCAGCGCCGACGGGATTCGCGACTACGAGCGCAAGACTTATTACGGTGGCCGCTGGAAGCCTGAGTTCGAACGTTGGGTGGACATGCTGGCGGGCCTGAACAAAGGCCCGGGGCATACGCAAGTGGCGTGGAACTCGGCGCTGATCTACGACATGATCTTCACCCAGCCGGTCTATTACGAGTTCAAGGACCTGAGCGTGCCGACCCTGCTGCTGATCGGGACCGCCGACACCACGGCCATTGGCAGCGACATCGCGCCGCCCGCCGTGAAAGCCAGGCTGGGCCATTACGAAGTACTTGGCAAACAGGTCGCGCAGCTGATCCCGCGCTCAACGCTGGTGGAGTTCCCCAATCTGGGGCACGCGCCGCAGATGGAAGAGCCGGAGCAGTTTCACCAGGCCTTGCTCGGCTGGCTGGACAGGCCCATTCCCTGACGAGGTGTTCCATGGCGGTGCAAATAGCAGTCATCGACGATTGGCAAGACGTGGCGCGGGACGTGGTCGACTGGTCGGTGCTGGACAGCGTCGGTCCGGTAACCTTTGTTCATGACTACCCCGCCGACCGCGACACCCTCGGCGAGCGTTTGCAGCACTTCGACGTCATCTGCGTGATGCGTGAGCGCACGGTATTCGACGAGGGCCTGCTGCGGCGCCTGCCCAATCTCAAGCTGTTGCTCACCGGTGGCATGCGCAACGCCGCCCTTGATCTTCAAGCTGCCACCGAACTGGGCATCCAGGTCTGTGGCACCGAGAGCTACAAGCACGCGGCGCCCGAGCTGACCTGGGCGCTGATCATGGCCCTGACCCGCAACCTGGTGCAGGAGGCCAACGCCTTGCGCGCCGGAATGTGGCAACAAGGGTTGGGTGGCGACCTGCACGGCAAGACGCTGGGGATTCTCGGTCTGGGCAGCATCGGCACGCGGGTGGCGCAGTTCGGCCAGGCGTTCGGTATGCGGGTGATCGCCTGGAGCGAGAACCTCACGGCCGAACGCGCCGCCGAGGCGGGCGTGACCTATGTGAACAAGCAGGCGCTGTTCGAGCAGGCCGACATCCTGTCTATCCATGTGGTGCTCAGCGAGCGCAACCGCGGCCTGGTGGATGCCCAGGCGCTGGGCTGGATGAAGCCCGAAGCGCTACTGGTCAACACCGCTCGGGGGCCGATCGTCGACGAAACCGCGCTGATCGACGCCCTCCGGCACAAACGCCTGGGCGGCGCGGCCCTCGACGTATTCGCCCAGGAACCCCTGCCCTGCGACCATCCCTTGCGCACCCTGGAAAACGTCCTCGCCACGCCTCACATCGGCTACGTCACCCGGCAGAACTACCAGCGGTTCTATTCCCAGATGATTGAAGACCTGCAAGCCTGGGCCGCCGGCAAACCGATCCGCCTGCTGACCCCGACGGCCTGACCTGACCACACAATGATCCCGGGCATGTAACCGCCATCAAAATCACCGCAACCCCTGTGGGAGCCGGGCTTGCCCGCGAAGGCGTCAGCACAGCCAATATTAATGCCCGCAGACACGCTGCTTTCGCGAGCAAGCCCGCTCCCACACGTGATGCGGTACCGGCCAGGGCCATCAAAACGCCTCTAGCCAGCACGCCCTAAAAAGGTGCGCCGCGCCATCCAATCGCGCGCCTGGATAAAACACCTGCTCCCCTTACACACTTTTCATTTCAGTGAAGTGCATTTCGTCGGCGGGTGTTCCCCGCTGTTTTGTAAGACATTGCCGTCAAAAAACGTGATTGTCCGACAATTCGACGAAGCGCACCGCAGCGCTCTAGCTTCTGACCTAGACTCGCGAACCGGGGGTTTTACCGACCGGTCATCCAGACGAAAAAAAGTCGAAACTTTTCGCAACGGCGACGGGTCAGGTTAAAGGAAGGGCAACAGTGGCTGGTGCAGTCCTTGCAACGGCCCTCCCACCTGATTCGCTTCGCCGCATTGGGCAGCGCTTTGCTTTCCTTGCGTAGCGCTTGTGCGCCTGGCCGCAGGATTCGGCCAATGAAACAACAGCTCTGGCGCTTGCCGGAAACAGATCGAGAAACACAGGAGAGAGTTATGATCAGTGCTGCCTTGGAACCACAACAGGTCCGTTCTCAATTACCGCCGGCGGCCGAGTCGCCGACGGCTCCGGTGCTGGCCACCGGCGGCAAGGCACTGCTTCCCGTCGTTCGACAGAATCCCAATCGCAAGAAGGTCCTGTTCGTCACGTCGGAAATCGCCGACCTGGTCAAGACCGGCGGCCTGGGAGACGTGTCCTCGGCACTGCCACGGGCCATGGCCGGGCTGCATGATGTCCGGGTATTGATTCCTGGCTATCCGCAGGTGATGAACAGCGGCAATCCAATCCACATCATTGGCGAACTCGGCGGCCACGCCGCGCTACCGCCGTGCAAGATCGGTCGCATGGACATGGCCGACGGCCTGGTCATCTACGTCCTGATCTGCCCCGAGCTGTATGCCCGCGAAGGCTCGCCCTATGGCGCCAACAACGGTCGCGACTGGCCGGACAACCATATTCGCTTCGCCCGCCTGGGCCTGGCCGCCGCTGACATCGCCGCCAACCTCGCCCAGATCCACTGGTGCCCCGACCTGGTCCACGCCCATGACTGGCCGGCCGGGCTGGCGCCGGCCTATATGCATTGGCGCGGCCAACGCACGCCGACCCTGTTCACCATTCACAACCTGGCGTACCAGGGTGTAGTGAGCCTGGCGTGCTGCCCGGAACTGGGCATCCCCGAACACGCCTTGCAACAGGAAGGCATGGAATTCTACGGCAAACTGTCGTTCCTCAAGGCCGGCATGGCCTACTCCAGCCACATCACCACCGTCAGCGCCACCTATGCCCAGGAGATCACCACGCCCACGTTTGGTTGCGGGCTCGATGGCTTCCTGGCAGCCAAGACCCAGCAAGGCCTGCTCAGCGGTATTCCCAATGGCATCGATGAAAGCTGGGATGCAGCGACCGATTCGCACCTGTTCTGCAAATTTGCCATCGGTGACTGGAACGGCAAGGCGGTCAATGCCAACCATGTGCGCAACCTGTTCGGCCTGGACGACTCCAGCGGACCGCTGTTCGCCGTGGTCTCACGCCTGGTCTACCAGAAAGGTCTGGACCTGACCGAAGCGGTCACCGAATTCATCGTCGAGTCGGGCGGCCAGATTGCCATCATCGGCCGTGGCGAACCGGAGGAAGAACAAGCCATGCGCGAACTGGCCCTGCGCTTCCCGGGGCGGGTCGGCGTGCGCATTGGCTTCAATGAAACCGATGCACGGCGCATGTTCGCCGGCAGCGACTTCCTGCTGATGCCCTCGCGCTACGAGCCCTGCGGCTTGAGCCAGATGTACGCCCAACGCTTCGGCTCGCTGCCGGTGGCTCGCAATACCGGCGGGCTTGCAGACACCATCGAAGATGGCGTCACCGGGTTCCTGTTCGATGAGTCCACCGTCGACAGCTACAAACAAGCCCTCGCCCGGGCCTTCAAGGTCTTCGAATTCCCTGAACTGCTCAACGCCATGCGGTGCCGGGCGATGTCGGCGCCTTTCAACTGGAGCCAGGCGGTAGAACCCTACGCCGAGCTCTACGAACAACTGGTGGCTAAATCACTGGGTAAATCGGCCAGACAATGAGGTAACGATGTCGTCAAGGACGCCTGATACATGGACCCATGGTGCGGTCATGCTCGATGCCGAGCACACCCGCTTCGCCCTCTGGGCCCCTGATGCATTTTTTGTCAGTGTCGAGCTCGACACCGGAGAGTCAATACCGCTCCTGCCCCAGCCTGATGGCTGGTTCATGATCCAGACCCGCTGTCCCGCCGGCACCGGCTACCGCTACAACATCGACGGTGAACTGGAGGTGCCGGACCCGGCCTCCCGCGCCCAAGCCGGCGACATCGACCGCCACAGCGTGGTGGTCGATCCCCACGCCTATCAATGGCGGCACACCCATTGGTCCGGTCGGCCCTGGTACGAAGCCGTCATCTACGAACTGCACGTGGGCGCCCTCGGCGGCTTCGAAGGCGTCGAACAGCACCTCGCTCACCTGGCCGGACTGGGGGTCACCGCCATTGAACTGATGCCGCTGGCGCAGTTTCCCGGTGACCGCAACTGGGGCTATGACGGCGTCCTGCCCTACGCACCGCAGGCCTCCTACGGCACGCCGGAGCAACTCAAGCACCTGATCGATAGCGCCCACGGCCATGGTTTGGCAGTGATCCTGGATGTGGTCTACAACCACTTCGGCCCAGACGGCAACTACCTGCACCGCTACGCCAAGGGCTTTTTCCGCGAGGACAAGCACACCCCCTGGGGTGCGGCCATCGATTTTCGCCGCCGCGAGGTGCGGGATTTCTTCATCGACAACGCGCTGATGTGGTTGCTGGAATACCGCTTCGACGGCTTGCGGCTGGATGCCGTGCACGCCATCGAAGACCCGGACTTTCTCCAGGAACTGGCAGCCAGGGTGCGCGAACAGGTCGACCCGACTCGGCATGTCTGGCTGAACGTGGAAAACGAACACAACCAGGCCAGCCTGCTGGAGCAAGGCTACGATGCCCAATGGAATGACGACGGCCACAATGCGCTGCACGTCCTGCTCACCGGCGAGACCGACGCCTATTACGCCGACTACGCCGAGCAACCGACCGAACAACTGGCCCGCTGCCTGAGCCAGGGCTTCGTGTTCCAGGGCCACACCAACCGCCACGGCGAATCCCGCGGCGAACCCAGTGGCCACCTGCCGCCCAGCGCGTTCGTGCTGTTCCTGCAAAACCATGACCAGATCGGCAACCGTGCGCTGGGTGAACGTCTGCATCAACTGGCCCCGCCCCAGGCGCTGCAAGCCGCAACCGCCCTGCTGTTGCTCTCGCCAATGATTCCGCTGCTGTTCATGGGCGACGAGGTCATTGCAGAACAGCCGTTCCTGTTTTTCACCAGCCACCACGGCGAGCTGGCGGAGCTGGTACGTGAAGGTCGGCGTAACGAATTCAAGGCCTTCAGCGCTTTTAACGACCCGGAAAAACGCGAACGGATTCCCGATCCCAACGCGGCCCCTACGTTCGAAACATCACGCCCGAACCTGGAAGCCCGGCAACCGGAGCAACTGGTCAACGAGACGCTGTACCGCCGTCTGTTGAAAATCCGCCGCGAGGAAATCGTCCCGCGCTTGCCCGGCGCGCATTTCCTCGACACCGAAGTGCTCGGCTTCGGCGCGGTCTGCGCGCGTTGGCAACTGGGCGATGGCAGCGTGCTGCGCATCGACCTCAACCTCAGCGCCGAACCGGTGACGCATACCGTCGCCGAAGAACCGCGCATTCTTTTCGAACATCCGCCTCAAGCCATGGGTCTGTTGAAACAGGGCGTACTCGCGCCCTATAGCGCGCTGGTCAGTCTGACGCAAGCGACAACCTTGCCCCCTATCACTGGAGAGCGCCCATGAGCGATGCGCAACTGGAAATTCTCGCTGGCCGAGCGGGCCTGGCGGTGGATTGGATCGATGCCAATGGCAGGGCCCAGAAGGTCTCGCCGGCGGTCTTGCGCTCGGTCCTCACCGGCCTCGGACACCCCGCCGGCACGGCCCAGGAAATCGACGCCAGCCTGCTGCAGTTGCAGCAGGAACAACAGAATCATCAATTGCCACCGTTGCTCACCGCCGACGTCGGTGCCAGCGTGGATTTGAGCCGCCACTTCGAAGCCGGCACCCCCTGCGAAATCCGCCAGGAGGACGGCGCGATACTCAACCTGAAGCTCGACGCCGATGCCAAGCTGCCAGGTTTGTTGGCGGTGGGTTACCAGCACGTCAGCATCGAGGGGCAGCACTTCACGCTGGCGGTCGCGCCGGCGCGTTGCTACAGCGTCGCTGATGCGGTGGATAACAAGACGCCACGGGCCTGGGGCCTGAGCGCGCAGCTGTATGCCCTGCGGCGCCCCGGCGACGGCGGTTTCGGCGACACCCAGGCCTTGGAAGAACTGGCACGGGTGGCCGGCGAGCGCGGTGCAGAGGCCATTGCCATCAGCCCGATGCACGCGATGTTCAGCAGCGATACCGGCCGCTACAGCCCTTATTCACCGTCCAGCCGGCTGTTTCTCAACAGCCTGTACGCAGCGCCCGGGACTATCCTCGGTGAGCGCGCCCTGCGTACCGCCATCGATGCCACGGGCCTGACCAATCAACTGCGCATGCTGGAGGAACAGCCGCTGGTCGACTGGCCGGTAGCGGCCGAGGCCAAGCAGAAAGTCCTGCGCGCCCTGTACGAGGGTTTCAGCCAGGGCGAACACCCCTTGCATGAAGACTTCAGCAGCTTCCGTCACAGCAGCGGCGAAGCCCTGGAAAACCATTGCCGCTTCGAAGCCTTGCAGGCCGAACGTGCCGCCCGGGGCGAAAGCCTCGACTGGCGACAGTGGCCGGAAGAATGGCGCAACCCGCGCAGCGCGGTCCTGGCGTATTTTGCCGAAGAAAACGCTGACGAGATCGGCTTCTACGCCTTTTGCCAGTGGCTGATTGCGCGGTGCCTGGAGCGCGCCCAGAGTGCGGCCAAATCCAGCGGCATGGGCATCGGCCTGATCGCCGACCTCGCGGTGGGCGCCGATGGTGCCGGCAGCCAGGCCTGGAGCCGTCAGGATGAACTGCTTGCGTCGCTGACGGTGGGCGCACCGCCGGACATTCTCAATCGCTCCGGCCAAGGCTGGGGGATCTCGGCGTTTTCTCCCGAAGGCTTGGTGCGTAACGGCTTTCGCGCATTCATCGAGATGCTGCGGGCCAACTTCGCCCACGCCGGTGGCCTGCGCATCGACCACGTCATGGGCCTGCAACGCCTCTGGGTGATTCCCAACGATGCGCCGCCTTCGGACGGCGCCTACCTGTATTACCCCGTCGACGACCTGCTGCGATTGCTCGCGCTGGAGTCTCATCGTCATCAAGCCATCGTGCTCGGCGAAGACCTCGGCACCGTGCCGGAGGGTCTGCGGGAAAAGCTCATCGCCCGCTCGATCCTCGGTATGCGCGTGCTGTTGTTCGAACAGGACAACACCCACTTCAAGCCTATTCTCGACTGGCCGGACAATGCCCTGGCAACCACCAGCACCCATGACTTGCCGACGCTCAATGGCTGGTGGCACGGTCACGACATCGACTGGAATGCCCGGCTCGACCTGATCGATTCCCACACCGAAATGGACTGGCGCAAACACCGCGAGCGCGAACGCGAGGGCCTGCGCAGCGTGTTGAACCAGGATCCGCAGAACTTTCTTGAAGAACAACGTGAAACCGATCAGGTACTGGATGCCAGCGTGCGCTTCCTCGGCCACACCCGTGCGCCGCTGGTACTGCTGCCGCTCGAAGATGCCCTGGGCATCGAAGAGCAGGCCAACCTGCCCGGCACCATCGACACCCACCCCAATTGGCGGCGCCGCCTGACTCACGAAAGCCAGGCGTTGCTGGAACACCCGGACGCCGCCCGGCGTCTGGAAATACTCGCCTGCGCACGACTCCAGGCGAACGAGCGTGACCAATGAACGAACCGACAATCCAACCTTTGCGGGCGACGCTTCGCCTGCAATTTCATAAAGGCTTCACCCTGGACGATGCCATACCGCATGTGTCCTATTTCGCGGCGCTGGGCATCAGCCACATCTATGCGTCCCCGCTGCTCAAGGCCCGCGCCGGCTCCATGCACGGCTATGACGTGGTCGATCCGACCCTGGTCAACCCGGAGCTGGGCGGCGAAGACGCCCTGCGGCGCCTGGTGGCGACCCTGCGCGAGCATCGGATGGGACTGATCCTCGACATCGTGTCCAATCACATGGCCGTCGGCGGCCATGACAACCCCTGGTGGCTCGACTTGCTGGAATGGGGACGCTTGAGCCCTTACGGCGAGTTCTTCGACATCCAGTGGCACTCCCCCGACCCGTTGATGGAAGGCCAGTTGCTGCTGCCGTTCCTCGGCAGCGACTACGGCGTGGCGTTGCAGGAAGGCACGTTGCAACTGCGTTTCAACGCCGCGCAAGGCAGCTTTTACGTCGAGCACTACGAGCATCACTTCCCCATCTGCCCGATGCACTATGGCGAGCTGCTCAAGCCCGCTGAAGAACTCCCAGCGGAGCTTGCCGAAACGCTCAAGGGCCTGGCTGAGCGCTTCACCACCTTGAACTACCAGACCGACGCCCACGCACTCGCCCGTCCGCTACAAGGCGAACTGCGCGAACTGGCCACACAACCCGCCCTCCTCGCCGCCATCGAGGACAACGTGCGCCGTTACGACTCCACGCAAGCCGAGGGTTTCGCGCGCCTGCATCAGTTGCTCGAACGCCAGAGCTACCGGCTTGCGAGCTGGCGCACGGCTGCAGACGACATCAACTGGCGGCGGTTTTTCGATGTCAACGAACTTGGTGGCCTGCGAGTCGAACGCCCGGCCGTGTTCGAAGCCACCCACGCGAAGATCTTCGAGCTGGTCGAGGAAGGACTGGTGGACGGGCTGCGCATCGACCACATCGACGGGCTCGCCGATCCGCGCGGATACAGTCGCAAGCTGCGCAGGCGCCTCGATGCGCTTTCGCCAGGGCGTCACCTGCCGATTTTCATCGAAAAGATCCTCGGCGAGGGCGAGACCCTGCGTCTGGACTGGAACATCGACGGCAGCACCGGTTATGAGTTCATGAACCAGATCTCGCTGCTGCAACATGACCCGGCCGGTGCCGAACCGCTCGCCGAGTTCTGGAGTCAGCAGAGCGAGCGCCCCGCGCACTTCATCGAAGAGGCCCGCCTCGCTCGCCAGCAGGTCCTCAACGGCTCCCTGGCCGGGGATTTCGAAAGCGTCGCCCAGGCCCTGCTGCAAGTGGCCAGGGACGACGTGATGACCCGCGACCTGACCCTGGGCGCGATCCGTCGGGCCTTGCAGGAGTTGATCGTGCATTTTCCGGTGTACCGCACCTACATCAACCCCTTGGGCCGCTCCGCCGAAGACCAGGTGTTTTTCAACCAGGCGCTGGAAGGCGCGCGCCAGACCCTCAGTGAGGCCGACTGGCCGGTGCTCGACAGCCTGGCCGAGTGGCTCGGCGGCATGCCTTGGCGACAACGTCCACCTGGCCCCCAGCGCAAACGCCTGCGCCATGCGTGCGTGCGCTTCCAGCAACTGACTTCGCCAGCCGCGGCCAAAGCCGTGGAAGACACCGCGCTGTACCGCTCGGCGGTGCTGTTGTCACGTAATGACGTGGGCTACAACACCGAGCGTTTCAGCGCCCCGCCGCAGGAGTTCCACCAGGCTTGCATTGAACGACTGGAGCATTTCCCGGACAACCTGCTGACCACCGCCACCCACGACCACAAACGTGGCGAAGACAGCCGGGCCAGGTTGGCGGTGCTCAGTGAGCGGGCTGAGTGGTACACCGGCTGCGTCGAGCAGTGGCGCATCCTCTCGCCCTCGCTGCACAGCGACCCCGCGGCGCCGTCGCCTGGTGATGAACTGATCCTGTACAAGGCGTTGTTGGGGAGTTGGCCGCTGGACCTGGACATTCAGGACCACAGGGCCTTGGCCGAGTACAACGAGCGCCTGTGGCAGTGGCAGCGCAAAGCCCTGCGCGAAGCCAAGCTGCAAAGCAGCTGGGCGGCGGTCAACGAAGCCTATGAGCAAGCCACCCAAATGTTCCTCGAACGCCTGTTGCTGGGCGAGGAAGGACTGCCATTGCGCAGCGCCATCGCCGAAGCGGTCCAGGCCATCGCCCCGGCGGGCGCCTTGAACAGCCTGGCGCAAACTTTGCTGCGCATGACCGTGCCCGGTGTGCCGGACCTGTACCAGGGCAACGAGTTCTGGGATTTCAGCCTGGTGGATCCGGACAACCGTCGCCCGGTGGACTTCGACGCGCGTCGCGAGGCGTTGCAGGCCGACAGCCCCCCGGCAGCGTTGCTGGAGAATTGGCGCAGTGGTCGGATCAAGCAGGCATTGATCGCCAAGACGCTGGCCATGCGCGCCCAGTGTCCACAGTTGTTCCAGAAAGGTTGCTATCAGCCCCTGGAGGTGGTCGGTGAACAGGCCCATCGGGTGCTGGCGTTCATGCGCGAACATGAGCAGCAACGGGCGGTCATCGTGGTACCGATCCGGGCGGCGCGCCTGCTGGAAAACGGTGCGCAGCCAATGGTGGCCGCTTCGGCGTGGGGCGATACCCGCGTCTCGCTACCGTTCACCAGCCAGGAAGGAAAACTGAAGGGACTTTTTGCAAGCGCAGCAGTCACACCTCAAAGGGAGCTGCTGGTCAGCGCCGCGCTGGGGGATTTCCCGGTCAATGTCTTTATCCAATCTTGAGTTGTCAGGAGCACTGCGATGAGTACCGACGATAAACGCATTCGAGAATTCGCCTATCAGATCTGGGAGTCCGAGGGTAAGCCTACCGGGCACGAGGAGCGCCACTGGGAGATGGCGCGCAAACTGGCTGAAGCCGAAGCCCTGGCACCGAGCAAACCGGCCAAGGCAACGGCCAGCAAGGCCGCCGCCAAGGCTGACGGCACCAAGCCTGCCGCGCCGAAGAACGCTGCGGCCAAGCCGGCCGCAAAAAGCGCCGTCCCCAAGGCAAAGCCGGCAGCGGCGAACTCGGCGGTTGAAAAGCCCGCCGACAAGAAACCACGGGCCGTACGCAAGCCACCGGCGGTTTGATCATTGGGCCACGCAACTTCCTTGCTGGTGTACACCGTGGCGAGGGAGCTTGCTCCCGCTGGGCTGCGCAGCAGCCCCAGGATCCGCGGGTGCTTCGCGGCCAAGCGGGGTGGTATGGCGTTTCGCTAGCCCCCCTCGCCACGGGCGCTTACAGGCGCGCTGTCAGGTAAATCACAACCTTTTAATCCCCCCGCTTTACCGTATCTGTCTTTTGCAGGAGCAACTATGACCCGTCCAAAAAAAACCACGCCGCCGCCGGTTATCGAGGCTTCGCGGATTCGTGAAGGGCTGCCTTTTCCACTCGGTGCGACCTGGGATGGCCTTGGGGTCAATTTCGCGCTGTTTTCAGCCAACGCCACCAAAGTCGAACTGTGCATTTTCGATGACACCGGCGAGGTCGAACTCGAACGTATCGAGTTGCCGGAGTACACCGACGAGATCTACCACGGTTATCTGCCCGATGCCCACCCGGGGATGATCTATGGCTACCGGGTCTACGGCCCTTATGACCCGGAGAACGGCCATCGCTTCAATCCAAACAAGCTGCTGATCGACCCGTATGCCAAGCAACTGGTCGGTGAATTGAAATGGTCCGAAGCCCTGTTTGGCTACACCATCGGCCACCCCGACGGCGACCTCAGTTTCGATGAACGCGACAGCGCGCCGTTCGTGCCCAAGTGCAAAGTCATCGACCCTGCGCATACCTGGGGCCACGACCACCGCGTGAGCGTGCCATGGGACAAGACCATCCTGTATGAAACCCATGTGCGCGGCATCAGCATGCGTCACCCCTCGGTGCCCGAGAACCTGCGCGGCACCTTCGCCGGGTTGATGGTCGACGACGTGCTCGAGCACATCCGCAAGCTGGGTGTGTCATCGGTGGAACTGTTGCCGATCCACGCCTTTGTCAACGACCAGCATCTGCTGCAAAAAGGCATGACCAACTACTGGGGCTACAACAGCATTGCCTTCTTTGCCCCGGATCCGCGCTACCTGGCCAGCGGCAAGATCGCCGAGTTCAAGGAGATGGTTGCGCACCTGCACGAAGCCAACCTCGAAGTCATCCTCGACGTGGTCTACAACCACACCGCCGAAGGCAACGAACAAGGCCCGACCCTGTCCATGCGCGGCATCGACAACGCCTCGTACTACCGGCTGATGCCCGACGACAAGCGCTACTACATCAACGACTCCGGCACCGGCAACACCCTGGACCTGAGCCACCCGTGCGTCTTGCAGATGGTCACCGACTCCCTGCGCTACTGGGCCACGGAAATGCATGTCGACGGGTTCCGCTTCGACCTGGCGACCATCCTGGGCCGTTACCATGACGGGTTCGACGAGCGCCACAGTTTCCTGGTCGCCTGCCGGCAGGACCCGGTGCTGCGCCAGGTGAAAATGATCGCAGAGCCTTGGGATTGCGGCCCCGGTGGCTATCAAGTGGGCGGCTTCCCACCCGGCTGGATGGAATGGAACGACAAGTTCCGCGACACCATGCGTGCGTTCTGGAAAGGTGATGACAGCCAGTTGGCCGACTTCGCGAGCCGTATGACCGCCTCCGGCGAGATGTTCAACCAGCGCGGCCGACGCCCCTACGCCTCGGTGAACTTCGTGACCGCGCATGACGGTTTTACCCTCAATGACCTGGTGTCATACAACGACAAACACAACGAAGCCAACGACGAAAACAACCAGGACGGCAGCGGCAACAACCTGTCCTGGAACCACGGCGTCGAAGGCCCGACCGACGACCCGGAGATCAACGCGCTGCGCCAGCGGCAGATGCGCAACTTCTTCGCGACGCTGCTGTTTGCCCAAGGCACACCGATGATCGTCGCCGGTGACGAGTTCGCCCGCACCCAGCACGGCAACAATAATGCCTATTGCCAGGACAGCGAGATCGGTTGGGTCAACTGGGACCTGAGCGAAGACGGCGCGGCGCTGCTCAAGTTCGTCAAACGCCTGATCAAGCTGCGCCTGACCTACCCGATCCTGCGGCGCGGTCGCTTCCTTGTGGGCAATTACAACGAGGACATCGGCGTCAAGGACGTGACCTGGCTGGCCCCTGACGGCAACGAGATGACCATCGAGCAGTGGCAGGACAGTCACGGCCGCTGCCTGGGCATGTTGATGGACGGTCGCGCACAGGAAACCGGCATTCGACGCAAAGGCGGCGATGCGACGTTGTTGTTGGTGGTCAACGCCCACCATGACATCGTCAATTTCCGCTTGCCGGAAGTGCCGGAAGGCAGTTTCTGGACGTGCATGGTCGACACTAACCAGCCGACGGTACGCGGGCAGGAGCGTTTCGACTTCGACGCCGAATATTCCGTCACCGGGCGTTCGCTGCTGCTGTTCGAGCTGCACCGTGAGGAAGAGGATTAAAAACTGGCGCTAAACCATTTAAGATAGAGGCCTGCATGGACGCAGGTCTCCTATTCATGCGGCCCAGTCCAAAGAAAAAAATGCAGCTCAGACGCAGATGTCACGCGACGAATCGGCCGCCATGGTCAATACTTTGCTTGCGGTAGATTCCAGGATTCGGAGCACCGCGAATCGCAGTCATGCCCGCACGGGCCCATCGGGTAAGTAGGCCCGGTGCAAGACTGCAGGATTGAATACAACAAGGACGTCACCCATGAAACCCGCCTCTCGCCTGCACAGCCGGCAGCACCCGCAAATATGGAACAGCGCACCGCAACTGGCCGACATTCCCATTATCAGCACCCAGACGCTCGTGCCTTCAGGCGCCCGCGCGGTGATCCTTGCCCCGCATCCGGGCGATGAAGTCGGAGCCTGTGGTGGCCTGCTCCAGCTGCTGAGCAACCTGAACCAGCCCACGTTGTTGATTTCGGTCACCGACGGCGCCCTCAGCCACCCCGGTTCGCCACTGAGGAACGATGAGCGCTTGCGCACCCATCGCCCTCACCCCCAGGAAAGCATCGACGCCCTGCACCGCCTGGGCATACCCGCCCATGGCCTGCAATGGGTGCGCGGTGGTTTTCCGGAAACGGTCCTGGCCGAACATGAGGGCGAACTGGCGGTCTTCATTGGCCAACATCTGCGACCGGGTGACGTGGTGTTCGGCACCTGGCGCCAGGACGGCGACAGCGACCACGACACGGTGGGTCGCGCCGGGGCCCAGGCCGCGGAGGCCGTCGGGGCCATATTCAACGAAATGCCCATCTGGGCCTGGCACTGGCCCGTGCGCGAACAGAAGAAAATCCCCTGGCACCGGGCCCGCAAACTGCGCCTCGACGTCTGGACCACCGCCCGCAAACGCCACGCCATGTACGCCTATGCCAGTCAACTCAACGGCGAACCCGCCAACGGCATAGCACCCCTGGTCCCACGGGTTATCCTTGATCGCATGGGCATGCCGTATGAGATTGTCTTTATCTGAAGTACCCCGGTGGGAACAAGCCTGCTCGCGACAGCGGTGGGTCAGTCGGCATCTTTATTGGATGTAAGGCCGCCTTCGCGAGCAAGCCCGCTCCCACACTGTTTTCTGCATGACCCAAAACTTCGACCCGCCACAGATCCCCTGTGGGAGCGGGCTTGCTCGCGAAAGCGGTGGGTCAGGCAATGACAAGCCCCATGAAAAATCCGGAACTGCCGAAGCTCCCCATCAGTCGCATGAACAGGTACGACTGATTCAGGAGTGAACGTGACTCGAGATCCCGATTGGCGGGCCGTCGAAACCCTGCCGTTGGACACGCCGGCGGCGGTTCACCGGCTGCGGATTC
Organism: Pseudomonas fluorescens; assembly: GCF_018614775.1. GTDB lineage: Bacteria > Pseudomonadota > Gammaproteobacteria > Pseudomonadales > Pseudomonadaceae > Aquipseudomonas > Aquipseudomonas fluorescens_BY. Next base: position 26,717 of record NZ_JAGGOF010000042.1, on the reverse strand, counting down.
TGACGGTCAATACGCACAAGGGCTTTACCGCCCTCAACCGTCGCTTCATTCTGCCCGAGTTGCGCGAAGCGGTGCGCAGCACCGGCGCCGACCTGGTGTTCCTGCAGGAAGTGCTGGGCGAACATGACCGCCACGCCACGCGCTATGACAACTGGCCGCAAACGTCCCAGTACGAATTCCTCGCCGACAGCATGTGGAACGACTTCGCCTACGGCCGCAATGCGGTGTACCCCGACGGTCATCATGGCAACGCACTGCTGTCCAAATACCCGATCCGCCAGTTCCGCAACCTCGACGTGTCCATCACCGGCCCGGAACGCCGCGGCTTGCTGCATTGCGTGCTCGACGTACCAGGCCACGCCGAAGTCCATGGGATCTGCGTGCACCTGAGCCTTCTGGAAAGCCATCGCCAACTGCAGTTGAAACTGCTCTGCCAGTTGCTCGATTCCCTGCCCGAAGACGCCCCGGTGATCATCGCCGGCGACTTCAACGACTGGCAGTTGCATGGCAACACCACCCTTGCCCGCCGTGGCTACCTGCATGAAGCCTTCGAGCACCACCACGGCCGCCCCGCCCGCACGTATCCGGCGCGCTTTCCGTTGCTGCGCCTGGACCGCGTGTACCTGCGCAACGCCAGCAGCCACGCGCCGCAGATACTCGGCACCAAGCCATGGACACACCTGAGCGATCACCTGCCACTGTCGGTGGAAGTGCATCTGTAACCCGGGTTTTCCCGCCCCGCGCTGCGCAGGCACCTGTAAGTTCTGACAGTAGCGACGCTCGTTATTCGTTGTTAGGGTCACCTCCCATACAGCGAGCGTTGCCAGGCCCTGTGTGCCATCTGTTGTGCAACCGACGCTGAAACCGGCACTCAACGGATGCTGATGCAGAGGGAAAGCACATGAGCTTGCGTGATCGCGGATTCAATCGGCTGTTCAACGCCTTATCGGTTTCGACCCTTTTCTTGCTCGACGCCCCGTCCGCCCTGGCGGCTTGCACCCTGACGCCCACCGCCGGCGATGATGCCTACGTGTGCGACAGCGGCAGCGCCCCCGCGCTGACAGACCTTTCGGGTAACAACCGCCTGACGATGCCGGCCAATGGCAGCGGAGCCATAGCCGGTGACGTCACCTTCGGCGCGGGCACCGACTACGTCGAGATCAACGCCAATGGCACCATCGGCGGCGAGGTCCAGCAAGGTTCGGGCATCGATGATTTCGTCATGCGCGGCGGCAGCCTCCAGTCCCTGGCCCAGGGTGATGGCCTGGACACCTTCCTGATGACCGGGGGCACCATCGTCGGAGCGTTCGAAGACGGCGACGTGGCCCGCATGACCGGCGGCACGATTGGTCGGGTTGACATGAAACTCGACGACAACGTTTTCGACATGTCGGGCGGGCAGATTCTCGGCAACCTGGTGACCGGCTTCGGCGAAGACACCATCATTCTCTCCGCCGGGCGCATCGGCGGTAACGTCAGTGTCAGCGGCGGCAACGACAGCGTGACCGTGAGCGGGGGCGAAATCGTCGGCGAGGTCCGCACCAGTTTCGGCGATGACCAGTTTCAATGGAGCGGCGGCATCATTCGCTCGGCCATCCTGATGGGCGATGGCACGGATACGGCGCTGTTGCGTAACCTGGATGAAACGCTGCTCGCCACCACCCCCAGCCTGAACGGTGGATTGGGCCAGGACAGCCTGACGTTCGAGGCCACGACCTCCAGCACTGGCGCCCGCTATGTCAACTGGGAAACGGTCAACCTCGCCCAGGGATCGCGCCTGGACCTCGGCGACTCGCTGGTATTGGGCGACTCCGCCACGGCCACCGGTGTGCTGAACATCGACAGCAGCAGCGTCTTGACGTCGACCCAGGGCAGCATCAGCCCGTTTACCGTCGGCCAGCTCGTGACGCTCAACAACAGCGGGACCATTGACCTCACCCGCGATAACACGCGCACCAACGACAGCCTCACCGTGCAAGGCAATTACGTCGGTAGCAACGGTCAACTGCGCCTGCAAACGGTGCTTGGCACCGACAGTTCCCCCAGCGACAAACTGGTGGTCAATGGCGGGACGCTTACCGGCAGCACCGCCATCGCAGTTACCAACCTGGGCGGTGCTGGCGGCTTGACGACCCAGGATGGCATCGAACTGGTCCAGGCCCAGGGCGGCGCGGTCAGTGACAGCAACGCGTTTTCACTGGCGCAATCGGTCTCGGCGGGGGCGTTCGATTACCGCTTGTTCAAGGGTGGCGTGACTGGCAATGAGAACAACTGGTACCTGCGCTCGACGGTGGTCGCCGGGCCGCTGGCGGCGCCCCCCGCTCCGTCGCTGCCGAACTCACCCGCCCTGCCACCCTTGCCGCCCTTGCCGGTGCCCATCCAGGGCGCTGCGCCGATCCCGTTGTATCGCCCGGAAGTGCCGACCTGGTCGGTATTGCCGCCGGCGGCGGCGCAATTGACGCTGATGGCCCTGGGCACCTTCCACGACCGCCAAGGCGACCAGCGCCTGCTCACAGAGAACGGTGCCTTCGGTGCGGGTTGGGGCCGGGTCTATGGCAAGGACCTGGACCAGACCTGGGCCGGCACGGTCACGCCGCGCTTGGACGGGTCGATCAAAGGCTTCCAGGTGGGCAACGACCTGTACAGCGCGCCGATGTCCGGTGGGCAGACACAACGCGTCGGCTTTTTCGTCGGCCATACCGAATTGAACGGCCATGTCGATGGCTTCAACCTCGGTTTCCAAGGGCGACGCGCCGGCAAGATCGAACTCGATGGTGACAGCTATGGCCTGTACTGGACGCTCACCGATCCCAGCGGCGGCTACGTCGATGCCGTCGTGATGGGCACGCGCCTGGACGGCGACAGCCGTTCCGAGCGCGGCCTGAAAATCGATAATCGCGGGCACGCGCTGACGCTTTCGGCGGAAGCCGGCTACCCCTTCGCCGTGGCGAACGACTGGGTGCTCGAACCCCAAGTCCAGATCATTCATCAAAAAGTGTCCCTGGACACCCAGGACGACGGGATCTCCCGGGTCGAATTCGACTCCGACAGCGCCTGGACCGGCCGTGTCGGGGCTCGCCTCAAGGGCCGCTACCAGGTCAGCGGCCTGCCGGTGGAACCGTATCTGCGCGCCAACCTCTGGCACACGTTTTCCGGCACCGACGCGGTGACATTCGATAACAGCGACCGGGTCGAGACTCAACAGCGTGCATCCACCGGCGACCTGGGCGTGGGTGTCATTGTCAGCCTCGCGCCCGCGGTCAGCGTGTACGCCGCCGCTGACTACAGCAACAACCTCGACAGCAACCAGCAACGCAGCGTGGCGGGCAACCTGGGCGTGAGAATCAGTTGGTAGGCCATCTCTGGCACGGTTTCGTCCAGGCCCCTTAAAAAACACCTCCATTAAGGCGTATAACCCTAAAAGCGTTTTACGTCTGTAAGCCTCTGGCTCATTTCCTTGATGGAGTAACGACATGACCACCGCCACCCTGCTCGCCCACCTGTTCCCCAGCGCCGCCGAGATCCCGGAGGCCTATCGGCTTGAGGGCCGGATCGAGCAACGCGAATACCTGGTCGATGGCGTCCTGAAAACCTGGGAAGGACCACTGGCCGTGGTCCGCAGCCCGGTGTACCTGGCCGGCGAGCACGGCGATGAGCAAGTGATCCTGGGCAGCACACCGTTGCTGGATGCCGAGACCGCCCTCACCGCCCTCGACGCCGCGGTCCGTGCCTATGACCGGGGCCAGGGCCAATGGCCGACGATGCGCGTGGCGGAGCGTATCCGCCATGTGGAAACCTTCCTGGCGCGCATGCGTGAGCAACGCGAAGCGGTGGTCAAGCTGCTGATGTGGGAAATCGGCAAGAACCTCAAGGACTCCCAGAAGGAATTCGACCGCACCTGCGACTACATCGTCGACACCATCAATGCCCTCAAGGAGCTGGACCGACGCTCCAGCCGCTTCGAACTGGAACAGGACACCCTCGGGCAGATCCGTCGCGTGCCCCTCGGCGTGGCCTTGTGCATGGGCCCGTACAACTATCCGCTGAACGAAACCTTCACCACGCTGATTCCGGCCTTGATCATGGGCAACACCGTGGTGTTCAAGCCGGCCAAGCTTGGCGTGCTGCTGGTGCGGCCGCTGCTCGAAGCCTTCCGCGACAGCTTCCCGGCTGGCGTGATCAATGTGATCTACGGCAGCGGCCGCGAAACCGTCAGCGCGCTGATGGCCAGCGGCAAGATCGATATCTTCGCGTTCATCGGCACCAACAAGGCTGCCAGCGACCTGAAGAAACTCCACCCGCGCCCACACCGCTTGCGTGCCGCCCTCGGGCTGGATGCCAAGAACCCCGGGCTGGTGTTGCCGGACGTCGACCTGGACAACGCCGTCAGCGAGGCGCTGACCGGCTCGCTGTCCTTCAACGGCCAGCGCTGCACCGCGTTGAAGATCCTCTTTGTCCATGAAGACGTGGCACCGGCGTTCATCGAGAAATTCAACGCCAGGCTGGCGGCCCTGAAACCCGGCATGCCCTGGGACGACGGGGTGGCACTGACGCCGTTGCCTGAAGCGGGCAAGGTCGACTACCTGCATTCGCTGGTAGCCGACGCAATTGCCAAAGGCGCAGAGGTGAAAAATCCCCATGGCGGCGAGTCCCGCAGTTCGTTCTTCTATCCGGCGGTGCTCTATCCGGTGAACACGGCGATGCGGGTCTACCACGAAGAACAATTCGGCCCGGTGGTGCCCATCGTGCCGTACCGCGACCTCAACACCGTGGTGGACTATGTGCTGGAGTCCGACTTCGGCCAGCAACTGAGCATTTTCGGCACCAACCCGGCGGAGGTCGGCAAGCTGGTGGACACCTTCGCCAACCAGGTCGGACGGATCAACATCAACGCCCAGTGCCAGCGCGGGCCGGACACCTTCCCGTTCAATGGCCGGAAGAATTCGGCCGAAGGCACGTTGTCGGTCCACGATGCGCTGCGCACCTTCTCTATCCGCACCCTGGTCGCAACCAAATTCCAGGAAAGCAACAAGGCATTGATCAGCGACATCATCCGCGAGCGCGATTCAAACTTCCTGACCACCGACTACATCTTCTGATTCGTTCAAAACGGTGCGTCACGACAGGACCGGGCGGCGCAATCGGCTGCCCCAGCCTTGTTGCATGCCGGCCGCCGCCAGCAGGATCGCCGCCACGCCCAGCCATTGCAGCGGTTCCAGGCGATGGCCAAAGGCGAACCAGTCGACGAAGATCGCCGCGATCGGATAGATGAACGACAGCGCACCGGTCACTGCCGTCGGCAAGCGCTGGATGGCGCTGTACAACAACACGTACATCACACCCGTGTGCAGTATGCCGATGCTCACCAGGCTGGCCCAGGCCGTGCCCTGTTGGGGCAACGCCGAGAAATTCGCCCAAGGCGCCAACAGCAACACGCCGGTGCTGACCTGGATAAGCGCGATCAGGTGCGGTGGCGTGCCGGTCAGGCGCTTGATGATCAGCGCCGCGATGGCGTACAGCAGCGCTGCTCCCAACGCCAGCGCAATGCCCAGCAGATATTCCTGACCACCCTGCCCTTGCTCACCGTGGGCACTGACGATGGCCAGCATTCCGAGAAAAGACACCGCCAGCCAGAACAGTTTCTGTGCGGTGATCTTTTCCCCCAGGAACAGCGCCGCCAACCCCACCAGCATGAACGGTTGGACGTTGTACACCGCCGTACCGATGGCAATCGATGCCCGCGAATAAGAGGCAAACAACAACACCCAGTTGCCAACGATCGCCACGCCACTGACCACCGCCAGCAGGAAGGTGGTGCGCGTCAGGATGCCGGGACGCAAGAAGCCGAAACCAGCGCAAATCAGCAGCAAGGTGACAGCGCCAAACACACAGCGCCAGAACACCACGTCCGGCACCGGCAGGCCCGAGACCAGCACGAACCAGCCTATGGTTCCGGAAATCAGCATGGCGGCGGTCATTTCCAGCGAACCGCGACGTAAGGTCTTGTCCATCTTCAGTCTCCCTCAGCAAGTGCGCACAGTATGCGCAGCCAACAGGCACCTTCTCCATGGCTTGAAAAAGGCTAAACTGCCTTTCGGCCTTTTTTATCAAGGCCACTTCACGTATTCGCCTAACGGAGCTGACATGACTGACGACATTGACCAGGTTCTTATCAGCGCCCTGATGGAAGACTCCCGGCGCTCCCTCAAGGCCCTGGCGAACCTCAGCGGCTTGTCCTCGCCCAGCGTTGCCGAGCGCCTTCGCCGCCTCGAAGAACGCGGCGTGCTTCGGGCCTATACCGTGGAAGTGGACCCGAAGTGCTTCGGCTATCAACTCCAGGCGATTGTGCGTATCCGCCCGTTGCCGGGGCAGTTGCAGGAAGTGGAGCGACAGATCCAGGCCATCGCTGAATTTACCGAATGCGACAAGGTGACCGGCGACGACTGCTTCATCGCCCGGTTGCACGTGCGCTCGATGGAACAGCTGGACACCTTGCTGGACAAGCTCAATGTCCATGCCGAAACCAATACCGCCATCGTCAAGAAGACACCGGTCAAACGGCGATTGCCGCCGATGGCGTGAGCAAAGCTTGCTCGCGACAGCGGTGGTCCTGCCAGCAAATGTTGAAGTGGCTGGCCTCGTCGCTAGCAAGCTGTGCTCTCGCAGTGCTCGCACGCGCCCTGCTGCGGCACCAGGCGAATATCCACCCGCCGATTGGCCATCCGTCCGGCCTCGGTGTCGTTGTCGGCAATCGGCTGGCTCGCGGCGAACCCCTGCACGGCGAAACAGCCGGCAGCGATGTTGCCCATACGCTGCATCCAATCGCGCACCGCCGAGGCGCGGGCGTGGGAAAGTTGAAGATTATCGGCGTCGAGCCCCGTCGCATCGGTATGCCCGGCGATCACGATCAACCAGCCCGGCCGGGCTTTGATATTGACCAGCGCATTGACCAGCACATCGGTGGCCCCGGGGTTGAGCGCCGCGCTGCCAGGGTCGAACAATGAGAGGCTGTCCAGGCGCACCGGCTCAGGCACGGCAGGCCCATCGGCAGGGCTCCGCCAGGCCCGCCAACCCACCCCAACGGCCAGGGCAACCATGAGCGCCGCCGCGCACAACCCCAACCTGCCCGGGCGCTTGATAGCCTTGACTGCTGGAGGCGGCACGAGCATGACAGGCCTGACAAATGCCGGCTCCGCCAGCCGCGCTGTCAGTTCGTACACCGCAGGCTTTGGCTGCAAACGCTGGGTCAGGATGCTGACCTGCTGGCGCAGGACCAACAGCGAGCGCATCGGTATGGACGCCTGGTTCAGCAGATGCTCATGCAAACGCGCCAGCACACGGTCAAGTTGCAGCAATGTCGCCTGCTGGTGTGCCGCCACCGAAAAGCCACGCAGCAGCGATTGCAGTTGGGCGAACAACCATTCCAGGACATCCAGGCGCATCGAAGTGCTCGGCGGCCATAACGTCGACCATTCGTGACTCAGCGTCTCAAGCAGAATCATGCCCTGGACCATGCCCTCCAAACCGTTACGCTGCCCACTGGCCAAGGTATAGAAACTCACGGTTTGCAGTTCCGCCCCATTCTGCCGGAGCAATATCAGGCACAGCTGCTCCACCTTGCCCCAGTCCACGTCGGGACAAGCGGGATGACCCAGCTTCGCCAGTTCATCGCCCAGGGCGGTAAATTCCTCGTAGCCGCGTGGATCCCCGCCGACTCGAACATGCATCTCGAACAGCGCGGTCATCCTCTTGTCCTTTCGTTATCCGTCAACGGCTCCAGCACGTTGTTCTGGCTCGCCGGATAACGCACCTGGGTCTTGCCTCCGGGTGCCAGCGTCGTACCGAAACTGGCTCGTCGCCCGCCTTTCAATTGCACCTCCAAGGCCAGCTCCACGTACCCCGGCAGTGCCTGGGGCAGTAGCTCGATCGAGACGCTTGCCAGACGCGGTTCATACTTGAGCAAAGTGGCGGCCATGGCTTCGATCAAGGTAGGGGTGCCAGCCGGCACGCCCTGCAGCCCCGCGCCCAGATCCGGCAGCCCGTAATCCGGCAGGTGACTGAGCGCACCAGCCCGGCTGCCAAGGATGCGTTGCAGATTATCCAGGACTGAAAGCACCGGCTGGTCTTGCTCGCTGACCTGATCGAGGTCCAGCCCGCCGGCGAAATTTTGCAGCAGCGTTTCGTAGAGCGAGGGATTGAGTTCGGTCATGGTTCAGTCCTTTTCCAAGGGCGATAACGTCAACCGGTTGTCATCCAGCTCGATCACCCGTGCGCGGTCCAAGGCGAACTCATCGCGTGTGAGCATCAGCCGCCATGTATCGATCGTGACATCCGGGTCGTGAAACAACGCCGCCACCGCGACAGCTTGGGTGCCCTTGTCCAGGGGCACGTTCAACTGCGTTTTTTCGCCGGGCTTCACCACCACGATTCGCTTGTCCAGCAAAGTGCTGTCGAGCAGGCGCTCGTCATCGCTCAGCAAACCCTCGTAAGTCGCCTGGTCCATGTTTTTTCTGGCGCTTAGTTGGTACACCCGCACCCGTGTCGGCACTGACAGTGCGCCGGAATTCGCCCGGCCGCTGTTGTCGGCCAGACGGGCGCTGAAATCCAGCTGCAGGGTTTTCGCCTGTTTATGGAAAATGGCTTGGGTCGTGGACGCGGAGCGGTCTGTTATCGACTGGGTCAGTCCACAGCCGCCGAGCGATAAGCCGACCGCAGCCAGCGCCAATAGATTAATAACGGTACGTGACATGGTGGGCCTCCTGGCTCCGGGGATTGTTGGTCAGGCCCAGATATCGGCCCAGATTGATCGTGATGACGTCGTGCTTCTGCGCTTGCCAGGCATCCGCGCCCAAACCCAGCACGCCGGTCATGCCCAGCTGGATGGGCGCTTGCCCCAATAGCGGCACCGGCAAGCTGCGCACCGGCAGTGACAAGGTCAGCTTCGCGCTGCAACGCCAGCCCAGATACACCCGCAACAGGACCAGCAGGTCGCCATGCAATGGCCCACCGGGTAACCATCCACGGGCCTCCAGCAGGTCTTCGGTAGACAGGGTCAGGTGCAGCTGGCTGTTGACGTCGTTCCCGACACGGCCCAACGGCGTGCCCTCGGACAACGCCACCGGGCGTGTTGCACAGAGGCTGGCGGCTTGCGGCAAAGCAATCTTGCGGGGCCAATGGGGGGTGATTCGGGCCTGGGTATGAGGCGCCAGCAACCTGACCAGCGCTTCGATGCCTTCGGCGTTGCGGGTGGGTAGGCGCATCACGCCCAGCAACGCCAGGAAACGCGAGATCGGCGTGGCAATCTGCCGGGCGGTGCCGGGAATGCCCAGGCCGATCAGCCCCAACAGGCACTGCGACGTCGCATCAGTGCCGCCCGCCTCGAAGGTGGCTGGGTAGGTGTACTTGCGCCAGATCCGATAGAACTGAGTGAAAATCCGATGGTTGAAGATGTCGAGAAACGCCTCCAAGGCCTCATGGCCTTCCCGGCGTTGGGCGATATCGTCCAGAAACGCCGTCGGCATGGGCGAGTCGACACCGTACAAACCCAGCAAACGGGTGCGCACCGTGGCCGGACGCTCTGGGTGGCGGTCATCGGTTTCAATCGCTTTCAGTTCGCCGGCCGGAAAGCCCATGCCGGGATCCGGTCGAAAGCGCACCGGGTCGTCTGCCGGGCGCGTCGTGCTGCCCAAGAGAGGGTGACCGGGCAACGCCTGTTCCAGCAGTTGGCAAAACCGGTACAGGCTGGCCTCGGCCACCTGCCCTTCAAGCGCATCCAGCAGACCACTGGCCTTCAACCGGGAATACGCTGACTGTGATTCTCGTTCCATTGCAGGCATTTTCCAGTGGGTTGCAGGATGAGGGTGAGCCGAGTGAACAGGTGGATGTCGGCATACAGGGCGAAGAAGCGATTGAGCATCTCGCCGAACAGGCTGATGTCGCCCTCCCCCAGGAAGCCGTTGGCGTCGAGGGTGATTTCGATGTCCACCCCACGCAACAGGAAGCCCTTTTCAAAGCGCTGGATCAGGTGATGACGCACCTCGACGATCGCCTCCAGCCGCCGCCGGTTCAGCTCGCTGCCGGTCCAGTCGTACAGCGCCAGGGTTCCGCGCAACACTTCAGCGCTGTCGAGCATCGGCAGGAAGTTCGAGCCCAGGTGACTGAGGACGCGCCAGTGGAAACGGTCGCGATTGGGTGGATAGCACGGCAACGTCGGCGCGCACAGGTTGCGCACCCGCAACCCGACCTGGGCAGACTGCACCACCGTATCGAGCAAGGTGCGCTGCAACGCCTTGCGCGGGAGTTGCCCATGGGTACCGGTCAGGCGTAGCGACAGGCTTGTCTGACTGTGCAAACGGTCCTGGTCAAAACCGTCGCCGCCCAGCACCAGCCAGGTGTCGTGCAACCCATTGGCCGCCCGTTTCAAGCGGGTATGAAAATAACGCTCGGGCGCCCCGTCACGGAGCATTCCACCCTTGTGGCGAAAGCTGGTGAAGGGCACGTAGTCCAGGCGCTCGGTACTCTTCGAAGCGGTGACGCTGTCCACTGAATAGATTTCCAGGTGGCCGTCCTGTAAGCGCATGGGCCGCAGCAGGTAATCGGTCTGCAACGGCTCCAGCGCCATCGGGTCGGCTTCGAGCGCGAACAGGTTGATGACCGGCGCGCAATGCAGGCGGATATGTTCGGCGCTCAGGTTGAAGGTCGCCGGCCAGGACTCGCGCAACACCACCTCCAACTCGAACCAGGGCGTTTCCGGCCCGATGACCAGTTGCTCCAGCCCACAGAGGGTGACGAACATGAATTTCTCGCGGAAGGTGAAGTATTCAAGCAGCAGCTGATAACCGCTGAAGGCGCTATCCGCTTTCGGCCACAATCGGTCCTCGCCGGCAAAACCCTTGGCCTTGAAATACCCCTCCAGTGGTTGGCGCTCCTGGCCGGGCATACGCACATACATCGCCTGGCAGTTCAATGTCAGCGCATGGTGCAACGCACTGGCCAGAGGGCCATCGGCGTTGAGGTACAACGGCAAATGGCTCAGGTCGACAGGGCGCCAGTCGGTGAGCGCGCCACAGGTGAAGCGCAGGCGCAGCAGCGTGCGCCCGTCCGGCTCATGGTCACGCCGCACCGAGGTCAACGCCAACGGCTGCAACGTCAGCGCTTGCGTGGTGGTATAGCGGCAGCGGGTGCCTTGCGGCCCGATGGGTTGCGACAGGATCTCGAACCCCTGGCCGATCCGTTCGCTACGCTTCATCTGGCCCAGGTCGGGCATCAACTCGATGATCGACAGCGATGGAATGGTCCGCAAGTAATGTGGCCACAACAAACTGACCAGGCCTTCGGTCAGCTCCGGCAGATCATCGTCGAGCTTTTCCCGCAGGCGTCCCATCAGGAACGCAAAGCCCTCGAACAGCCGCTCCACATACGGGTCTTGGGCCCCGGGTTTGTCCAGGTTCAGTTGCGCCGCCCGGTCTGGAAACGCCTCGGCGAACTCCTTGCCGGCCTCGCGCAGGTAACGCATTTCAGCGTCGAAATAGCGCAGTGTCAGGTTGTCCATGTTCAAGGAAATAACTCCTGTTCAATAAGCGTCAGCCGCAAAGCACAGCGGCTCGTACCGGATCGGCGGCGACCAGCGCCGCCAGCAACCCCTCCATCCGGCGGGCCAGGGCGGGTTTGTCGGCATCGTTGCGCTGGGCTTTCAGGCGCAGCAATTTGAGCAGCCGGGCCTTGACCTCGAAGTACAGCTCGGGCTCCCAGGCGCACAGATCATGGTGCTGAACCGTGGCATCCAGCTCCCCCAGCAGGTGGATGGCCAGATCACTTTTGCCGAACTGTTCGGCCACCCGCACCATGAGCAGGCGCAGCAACCAGCGCTGGCGGGCGGTCCGGATGTCCGGCCGTGCCGCCAGCCAGGCCAGCGCCTGGTCCACACCGTCCCGGTCGGCCTGGGCCAGGGCTTCGCCCTCCAGAGAAAAAATGTCGATGTCACCCGCCGTGGGTGGCGACGAAGATGCGGGCAGCCATGGCTCGGGGGGTTTGTCGCTGACATGCCGGGCGATCCATTCGCGGGTGATCTCATCGGCAAACGGGCTGCCATCGTTCCAGCAGAGCATCTCCAGGCCCGGCAGCCGCCCAAGGAACATGCCCAGGTCCCGTTGGGTGATATCGGCCCAACGGTCCTGCGGCGGCGGCTGTTTGCTCAATGCCTGGAACACATACCATTGCAGGTCCAGCCAGAAATGATTCACCCCTTCGGCATAGATGCGCTCCACCTGATCAAGCAATTGCGTCCAGCCCTGTTGCAGGTACAAACGCTTGAGCTGGGCCCGGTAGTCCGCGCGTGGCGGCGCCAGGCGCGTGTTGCCGTTGGCGTCCAACGGCGGTGCCTGATGCACCGTGTCCCAGCGCAGACTCTTCATCAGTCGATGGGCGGCCAGCCAGCCGTGGGGTTGATCGCGCAGATAACCGGCCAGGGCCCTGCCGCCGTCCAGCAGATCCCGTCCTGACTTGATCGCCGCGACCGGCGCGGCGCCGGCATGCACATGGCTGGTCTGGCTCGCCGTGTTCTGGGGGACCAACGCATCGACACCACCGGACTGCACCAGGCGTGCCGACAGCGCGGCATACAAGGGTTCCAGGCTGGGACGCTGTTCCTGCGGCCACGCAGCCAGACCCTGTTCCAGCCATGCCAATGCGGCCACCGTCCGCTCGGCCTCGGCTCTCACCACCTCGGGAAACATTGACAGCGTATCCAGCAGCTTGCTGCCGGCCAGCCACTGCACCGCCAATTTGCGACTGTTGGCCCGCACCGGCAGCAGCGTATCGGCGAAGTGATCGACCAGCGCCGCCATCAGGCTCAGGCCTTCAGCCAACCCCGCCTCCCCGTCCCGGTGCAGGCGTGCCCACAAATAATAGGTGGCTACGCGCAGATCCTTGCACGTATGGGTGAGCAGTTTCTCGGCCAACGCGATGACCCGTTCGGTATCGGCACCGGACAACTTGTTGACCTCCTCGCGCAGACTCTGGAAGTCATCGTCGTAGCCGGGGTCCTCGCCGACAGCTGAGTCCGCGCTGACAGGTCGCAACCAGGGTGCCCAACGTATGGCCTGTTCCCGGGCAATGGGCAGTGGGTCGCGCCCGCCCAGGCAACGTTCGATCAAACCGGGCAAGCTCATTCGAACACCTCGTTGCGCGCATTGGCCCCGCCTGCGGCCAGGAATATCTGCTGCGGCAACCTGAAGCCGCGCAGCTTGAGCAGTGCCAGCGGCCCGGCGTCCAGTTCGGTGCGCAGGTGCCAGATCATGTTCGCGCCGTCGGGGGCCTTGATCAGCATGCGGTAGTGGCTGCCACGGTCATCCAAGGGCGTGAGCTGGGCTATTTCCAGCAAGCGGATCAGGCCCCAGGTGCCGGCGTAGTCGCCGAACAGCTGTTCGTTGCCGACCAGGCCGGTCCAGGTCAGGCGCGCGCCGGGGTACTCGCTGCGGCCCGGCCAGTTGAAGCGCTGCCAGCGTTCCCGCTGGTTGAAGTAATGGTGCTTTTCGCCGTTGAGGGTGAAGGTGCTGTCGACCACGTCGGGCCGCGGCTTGCCGCGCAACTCGAAACTCAGGCCCAGGCCGCCGTCGGTGTAGAGCACGTCGGCCAGTTCACTCAGGTGATTGACCGCGGTCAGGAACTGCGGATTGATGCGCAAGCCCTGGCCATGGCGCGGGTCGGCCACCCAGCGGTTGCCTTCCTTGCGCAGCACGCCGCTCAGTTGCTCGTGCAGAAAGCGCTCGATGCGCCCGGAGTCCGCTCGGATCATCTGGCCCAGCATCGGCAACGAGGCATCGCTGCTGGTCGCGGCAAACGGGTAGCGCCCGCTGAAGGCCGCGTCCCAATGGTTGACGATCGAGCGCTGCCACTGGCTGTTGAGGCCTGCCGCCGAGGGTTGCAACACCCGCTGCCAGGCCTGTTCCAGCGGCTGTACGAACAGCGTGTCACCGACACCGGCCCATTGCGCGCCGAGGCTGGCGGCCATCAGCCGCGCATAGGCCTGGCTCTCGGAGAGGTCGATGCCGCGCCCCTGGAACACTGTCTGCGCCAACGCCTGGGTCATTTCCAGCGGGTCGGCGGCGGTGCTGATCTGTTGCAGCTTCAGGCGCACGCGGGTTACCCGGGTGAGGAAGGCTTGCAGGCTCAGTTCGTCACCGCCGTGCTTGCCCTCGGCGCCCTTGCCCAGCAGGGCCAACAGCGGCCCGAACGTGGCGTCCAGCGGACTGCCCGGCAGGTCGGCCAACTGATCGATCACCGGCGCCTTGTCCGGCCCCATGAGCTTTTGCGCCGACTTCATCAGCGAGTCGGCCAGGGCCTGGCCGCGAGTGCCGGCCTGCCCCTGGTAGGCCAGGGTATTGACCAGCGCAATCAGCGGTGACTGACGCACGTCGCTCATCAGCGTCAACTGGTCGATCACCTCGCTCAGGCTGCGCGGTTGACGCGTGCGCAGGCTGTTGAGAAACACCAGCCAGGCGCTGGCGTAATCCTGGAAATAGCGCTCGGTGAGCCGTTGCTTGAGCAGCTCTGGCGACAACTGCGCATCGACATCATCGGGCCGGTCGCTGAGCACCCAGTCGATTTCCTCACGGCGCGCCTGGGCAATGTCATCGATGGCCTGGCGCACCCGGCCCTCCCAGGCCTGACGGGTGAACACCCCCGGCACGCTGGCCTTGCTGGAAAACAACGCCGCCGCCTCGGTGTCGCCCACCATCTGTTGCAGGCCCAGCGCCGGGTAATGATGAGCCGCCTCGTCGAGGACCTGTTGATACAGGCTGGCTTCGGCGTTGCGTTGCCCCAACTGGCCGAGCAGCACCTGGCGGACCTGCGCCACCCAGCGCGGATCGGCCTCAATGCGCCACTGCGGATGCGCCGCCAGTTGCTCGCCATAGAACTGCCACAGGTTGGGCGCGAGGAGTTGCCACAGCCCCGGCGAAATACCGTCACGGCGGGTGTCGGTTTTGCCCAGGGTCTGGACCAGATAATCGGCGTCGGCTTTTTCCGGGTGCGCCATCATCAGATAGGCCTTGAGCTGCGCGTAGGCCTCGCGGGCCCGTTCGGCGCGTTCAGAGCTGTTCGGTGGCAGCTTGACCAACGCATCCAGTTGCGCGCGCAACTGCGCTGCCGCCGGGTCGCGAATCAAACGGTTATTGGCCTCGACATAGCGCGGCCACACCGCGTCACGCACGACCTCATTGCGGTTCAGGCCAAAGCGCTGATACCAGGGCGCACCGTGCACGATCCGGTAATCCAGGCGCGCCAATTCGCGAACCAGTTCGTGCAACGCCAGCAGTTGCTCATCGGGCCGCGACGACTGCTGCAATGCTGTCAGCAAGGTATTCACCTGAATAACTTGCGCACGGTTACTGATAAAAGACAGCCCCATCCCCGTGCCCCACACCAGCGCCAGGCCCAGGACCAGCGCCTGGACACATCTCGGCGCACTCCAGCCCAGCCGCGCGGTGACACTGCGATCCCCTCGCACGCCGTGCCACGCCGGGTCGGGCAACCACAAGTGCTCGGCCCCCGGTGCCTCCCGACGCAGCGGCAAACTGAACCACAGCCCGCGCAACGGCACGCCACGAGCAAAACCACTCCACAACGGCGCCAGCGCCCGCCGCCAACGGGCGATGCCCTCATCGCGCAAATCACGGGACAGGCGCAGCAGAAAGTCATGCTGCATCTGTACCTGCATCTGCTCCAGGCCTTCGCGGCGCAGCGGCGCGCGCAACGCTTCCAGACAGCTTTCCAAACTTTCCGGCGTCATTCGCGCAGGCAACACACACCCCACCGGCTGGGTCTGGCGCCCGTCCTGGGACCAGGCACTGGCACAGACCTGCCACAAGTGCAGCGGCAATTCCCAGCCCACCTTGCGAGCCAGCGCCTGCAAATGCCACAGGCCCACACTCATCGCCTGGTCATCTGTGCACTGGGTTTTGTCCAGCGCCCAAACCACACCGTCCAAGGCCCGGCCACGGCTGTGCTTGAGCCATTCAGTGAGCAGCGGCGCGTTCAGTTCAGCCTGCACGCTGCCGCCCCAGAGGAGCACGGTGTCCTGGCCTTCGAGCCAGTGCTTTTCCGCAAGGTCGGGGGCGATGGCGGTGATTGGCTCGGGTCCGCCGACGACCAGCAGGATGCGGATTTTGCGGCGCCAGAAGAGGCCGTGTTGGTGACGCAGGTGGTTGCGCAGTTCGGCGAGCTGAACATCCACGCTGCGCAATACCAACTCCGCGTCCGGTTGAGGATGAACTTTATTCACCAGCCCCTGCTCACGGTAGTCTTGCCGTTTAAGGTGTATCAACAAACGGGGTATCAGATACCCCAGCATCGCCATGGTCATGACCAATAGCGATGCCAACAGTTTGTGAGCGGGCTCCAGCAAACCTGCCCGTTCGCCATATGTCCAGACGATCCATCCCAACATAGCCGTCAGCATGATGCTCCACACCGCAGCACCCGCGCGGCGCCATGAGTTATTCAAGGTTCTCATGCCCTTTCTCCGGTCGTAACGGTGCTGATCCAATGTCGCGATTCTTCCTGGGTCAACATCAGCAGCGGTCGCTGTTGATGCCTGGCCATTTCGACCCCGAAAGCGGCCAGCAGCCAATGGCTGAAAGGCCCCGGCAACCCGCACAGACGCTCCTGTGTCCATTGTTGATTGACTTTCAGCGACGCCCCCTGAGTGCGGCCTGCAGCAAAAATCTTGTTTATCAATGGCTGCCAATCGGCGCGATCAGCCAACAAGCCTGTGGCTTCACGAGCACGGGTCTGCGATTGCAGGAACACTGGCAATTCCCGAGGCAGGTCGTTGATGTCCAGCGGCATCGGACGCAGCAATCCTCCCGTCAGCGGCATCTCACACGCGAGCGCCAGCCGGTCCGGGCGAAGCAGCAAAGCCGCCAGACCGTCGGAATACGCATCCCCACCGCTAACCTGTAGCACCAGGATTAGCTCCGCTGCCGAACTGGCGGTCTTCAGCGTTTCGTCGATCCATTGGTACGACAATTCGGCCGTCAGGGTCAGTTTCTCTGGTGAGGTCAGCTCAATCTCGGTGGCCCAGATTTGTCGCCAGGCATCGCGCAGGGCGTCGTATTGGCCGGGCTCGATATCGGTCAATAGAGTGACGCGCAATGACTGCCTCCTAGGCAACGCCCGCACTGTCGGAGCCATTGCCGATAGCAGCAGTCGAAGCCCTTCCTGCGCACGCTCCTGCTCCGGCAGAGCGGTGATACGCCTTGCCTCCCCGGTTCTGGGCGGCCTGTTGGAGTTTTCCTGGGTAAGCACACTTGCGGATACCTGATCCGGCAGAAGCACACAACTGCCCTGCACCGCCAGATACCGATGAGCCCAGTCCTGCCAGGCCTGCTGTGCTGCGTGCGCCTCCTCTGTCAGAAACTGGCAATGACTCAGAGCCCCTCCGTAGACGTAGGCGCGGGTGCCGAACGCCAATACCCAGCCCAGCAATGGCAAACCGAGTACCGCCCAGACGTTGAGTGCTCCTAGCGCCGGCACACGTTCAGAGGCATGCAACAAAAACAGCAGCAC
This sequence comes from Pseudomonas fluorescens, assembly GCF_018614775.1. Lineage (GTDB taxonomy): Bacteria > Pseudomonadota > Gammaproteobacteria > Pseudomonadales > Pseudomonadaceae > Aquipseudomonas > Aquipseudomonas fluorescens_BY. Next base: position 9,149 of record NZ_JAGGOF010000042.1, on the reverse strand, counting down.
AGCGGCCAGCACCGCCATGCACGCTGCCAATAGCCATCGGCTCAGCACGATGGGGGCCGGGGCTTTCGCCACTTCGGCTACCTGACGTTCCCATCCCATGGCTCAGCCCACCGCGCAATCGGGGGCGGTGGAAATCACTCGGCAGCCGCACTCACTCCGGCAACCGTTGACCACCATTTCCCGGCCATTCTCGGACCATGTCCCACAGCCCTCGACAATGGGATTGACCCCGTGCCCCGGAACAGGACACCTGACCTCGTCGCCCACCAGCGCCACGGGCTTGCCGTTAATGATCATGGTGGAAGAAGCCATTATGACTTCGCCTTCGTGAGTGGTTTTATCACCTAACAAAACAAATCCTTGTGACATTCGCAGAAACTCCGTTAGTTCAAGCATGGCCGATACAGCAGCGGCCTTCCGTTAGTGAGAAGTTAGATAAATCCAGAGCATGATGTTGCGACAGGCGATTCGCAGGTACATGTTTCATTGCTTGTCCTCCGCAGCTTGGCGAATGGCTTGTAATTTGCGGAAACTTGGTTTGTAGCTACCGTCGGTAAGGATGCTGCCATCAGGATAAGTAAAGGACATGAAAGAGCCAATTTTCTGCACCCTTGGTCCAGTTGAATACGTCACAAAATCCGAATGCAGGAGGGGCTCGAAATAGACACTGCGTGCTTGTAACGCTCGATAGACCAAATAAATGTCACCCTCTCCTGCGAGGCTAACGCGCTTACTGTACCCATCCGCAAAATTTTCTATTATCCAAGGGTAGTAGTCTTTTTTAAGTACTATATCCCCCTCTACTTTGATGCCCGTCCCACCGCGTGGCGAATTGTTGTGATCAAAAATCGCGACGATGCCCCCTCCCGCCCCTGACATCACGTCCTGACCAAAACGTGCAGGGTCCTTGTAAGTAACGCCAAACGTCACGTTGCTCAACCGCCATTGGCATACCCCGCCGCCATCCTTCGGCAGGCTCGCCTGATAAAGATCACTTTGCCCTTGCCGCACAGGCTGTATATCGGTGCTCTGATAGCCGTCACGTTGATAGGGTCTGCCTCCGGCGGTGTGGTCGGTGAACGTGCAGAGTGTTGAGCGATACATCACCTGCATCACTTCGGCTTCCAACTCCTCCGGCACTTTTACCGTCACGGTGATCTGCTCGCTATCAGGCGGTGGCGACAGGCTATAGTCCTTGGCACAACCGCTCAGGCTGACGAAAAGAGTAAATACCGCGATACGCAGGCCGCCGTTCATTGCTTGCCCTCCGCAGCGTGGCGAATGGCTTGTAGTTTGCGAAAATTAGGCATGTGGGTCCGATCGTCAACGACGCTGCCGTCGGGGTAGGTATAGGCAGTGTAATGACCGTCTTTCTTTACTTTTGGTCCTACTGAATGCAATACGAATTCAGAATGCAGGACGGGTTCGAAGTAGACTCGGCGGGCCTGTAGTACTTGATATTTAACATGGGTCTTGCCTTCGCCAGTGAGGCTAATAAATTTTTGATATCCACCCAAAAAATTCTCTGATATCCAAGGGTAATAATCTTTTTTAAGTATCAAGTCTCCAGCGACTTCGAAGTCAGCACCTCCCCGTGGCGAATTGTTGTGATCGAAAATCGCTATGATTCCCCCGCCGCCTCCGAAAGTCGCATCCTCACCAAAACGTGCAGGGTCCTTGTAAGCAACGCCAAAAGTCACATTGCTCAACCGCCACTGGCAGGCGCCGCCGCCATCCTTCGGCAGGCTCGCCTGATAAAGATCACTTTGCCCTTGTCGCACCGGCTGTATATCGGTGCTCTGATAACCGTCGCGCGGGTAAGGTCTGCCGCCGGCGGTGTGGTCGGTAAACGTACAGAGCGTTGAGCGATACATCACCTGGAAGGTTCTCGCTTTCAACTCCTCCGGCACTTTCACCGTCACGGTGATCTGCTCGCTATCAGGCGGTGGCGACAGGCTGTAATCCCTGGCACAACCGCTCAGGCTGACGAAAAGAGTAAATAACGCGATACGCAGGCCACCGTTCATTGCTTGCCCTCCGCGGCTTGGCGAATGGCTTGTAATTTGCGGAAACTTGGTTTGTAGCTACCGTCGGTAAGGATGCTGCCATCAGGATAAGTAAAGGACATGAAAGAGCCAATTTTCTGCACCCTTGGTCCAGTTGAATACGTCACAAAATCCGAATGCAGAATGGGTTCGAAATAGACACGGCGTGCCTGTAGGGCCTGATATTTGGCATAAATACCGCCTTCACCTGTAAGGCTGATACGTTTGCTGTATCCATCCAAAAAATTCTCTTTTATCCAAGGATAATAGTCTTTTTTAAGTATCAAATCCCCGCCGACTTCGAAGTCAGCACCTCCGCGTGGTGAATTGTTGTGATCGAAAATCGCGACGATGCCACCTCCCGCCCCTGACATCACATCCTGACCAAAACGTGCAGGGTTCTTGTAAGTAACGCCAAACGTCACATTGCTCAACCGCCATTGGCATACCCCGCCGCCATCCCTCGGTAGGCTCGCCTGATAAAGATCACTTTGCCCTTGTCGCACAGGCTGTATATCGGTGCTCTGATAACCGTCGCGCTGATAGGGTCTGCCCCCGGCGGTGTGGTCAGTGAACGTGCAGAGTGTTGAGCGATACATCACCTGCATCACTTCGGCTTCCAACTCCTCCGGCACTTTCACCGTCACGGTGATCTGCTCGCTATCGGGCGGCGGCGACAGGCTGTAGTCCTTGGCGCAACCGCTCAGGCTGAAACACAGGGCCAGCAGTGCTACGGATAGCTTCCTGGTCATAATCTGGCCTCTCAAATGAAGGTACCGGTGTGATACATATCGGGATCGGCCACGCCATCGAAACGCTGCAGCGCCTCGATACCGCCCTCAGCTTCCCAGGTGCTGCCCAAGGCCAGGCCCAGCAGGCCCTGCAAGTGGAGAAACACCCGATTACGGTTCCGTTCATCCTCATGGATGCGGTCGCAGTGCTCTCTCATCTGCTCTACAAACATCTGCCGCTCCTGCTGCTCCCTCATCAGGGGCTTACGCTCAGCATTGATGGCCTCCAGCAGGTGGTTGTGCAGGTAGGGCTGATACTTCTTCATGAAGTGCTGGCCGATGCCCGAAACCCGCCCGATCTTCGGGTTGCTGTAGCGCGGAAAGAATGCCGCGCGCTCATCGGGCTTGAGCGAGCCGACCAGGCTTTTTTGTGCCGCTTCAGCCTTCTGTTCTTCCTCGGGGCTCAGGCTGGGCACCAGGTAGAACTTGGCCTTGTGCGGCAGGCGCCGGGAGATGGGCGTGTGATAAGGCGCGCCGAGCCCTTCCTTGTTGCGATACGCCGGGTAAAACGAACCGCGCTCCTGGATATGCTGCTCGGCGCGGAAAAACATCGCGACTTCGCCATGATGACAGTAGGGGTCGCCGTGCTTGACCACGGCAGTGGCCGCCAGTTGGGCCAACGACCAGGTAAACCCCAGTGTCGTGCCCAAGGGGCCATACAGGTCGTACAAATAGTTGTCCAGGGCCGCCTCGGGCGGGACGCTGGGAATAAGGTCGGTGTCGTTGACGTGACGGAAATGCACCAGCTCGCTCAGGCCCTGCACGGCCTTGAGGCTGAAGGTGCGGGGCATGCCGTAGGTGTAGAGCACTGGATTGCGGTTTTTCAGCGACGCGGCATGGACCAGTCCGAGGGCACCGCCTAGGCTATGGCCACAGATAAACAATTTTCGGCCTAGCGCGCTTTCTGGAATCGTTTCGCCCAGCTCCTTTACGTAAATCCTCCTAGCCACCTCGAAGGCGTTGCGAAAGCCCAAGTGCATGCTCCCCTCCGGTGCCAAACCGTCACAGGGCACCATGGGCTTACAGAGAGCCGCCACCTCGGGCGCGACCGGACGAAAGGTCACATCGGTGAGCAGGTCATCAAAACCTTGGGTTTCGGTGCCGCGCCAAGCCACCAGCACCTGGGAACCACTGATGGCATAGAACAGCTGGGTATGCCCTTCCGGTGGAACGGCCTTGCTGGTGTCCAGCAGCTCGAAACTCGTGTAGCGCTCATTGAACGGCACATCCCTGACCAAGCAGAGCCAGTTGGCACCGTCGTCCCATACCCGGGGTGTACGTGACAGATCCAGGCACTGCTGGGAGAAAAATTCCTCAATGGAGCCATGCTCCTTCTTGGGTTTGGAGCTGTAAGCCAGAATACTCATCAGCCCAAGGTTGTAGGCATTGGCCAAGCTGTACCCCGGCTGGTGATGCAACACCAGAGCCCAAGCCCGAAGCGGGCAGATTTCCAGTACGTGGCGACGATTCAACCGCTCGAAACTGAAGGTAAAACCGCTGAAGGTCCGATCCGGAAAGTGGAATTCCGGGGGGTTGGCAGGGTCCTCCAACGGCGGGTTGAAGGTCGGCAACCGATCGCACAACTGGCCGATGCGCAGGTAGTGATAATCGTGCTTATCGGCCAAAGCCCGCTCCTCGATGCACGAGAAACCGGCGCACTGCGGTTGATGCAACGGGGAGCGATCAGCGAAGCCTGGACGAGACGGCTCAGACCGCTTAGTACGCAAGCGTCGGGTTTGCAGTTGCTCGGCCAGCGGGTCGGCTGCCAGCATCAAGGTGATGGGCAGCGGGTGCAGGCCCTCGATGCGGATCAGTCCCTGGGCATCGCTTTGGCCGCTGTACTCGGGGATGTAGCCCGTGCAGGTGGCTTCGTTCAGCGCCCGATAGGGCATGTTCGCCAAGGGGTCGCCCTGCTCATCCACCAACTGGAACTCGATCCAGTATTTTTTCTGTTCGCCCACCACAATGACTTTGCAGGGGTTGAGTGTGTCCGTACGGTGCCGGGTGTCGTTCATATCGATCCTTGAAATATTGAGTTTAAAGTGACTGACAAAAAGGTTTTATGACGCGTCCGTTCTGCTCATCTTGGTATTGCAGGTACGCAAACTTCCTTCCAGGTTTCTCCGTTACACAAAAAACCGCGTCATAAAACAGAATGCTCTGACGGACTGGGCTGGCAACAATGGCTTCTATCCTCACGTAATAGCTGTCGCCCACCGTGAAAGGTTTCGCCGCTGTTTGTTGCCGATATCCGACTGGTAGAGTGCCATAGGCAATACAATCGCCAGGCTTCAATGAAAGAGGTGTGCCATCGGCCCTTAATTCAAATCCCCACATCAGTAATCGCCGTCCATCGCGCAGAGTACTTTGCACGATGGACACAGAACTAACCCTTACAGGGGTTGGCGCGTTCAATGATGTACAGATCAACAACTTTTCATCGATCGATTTAATTATAGCCTCGCCTGGAATACCCCAAGGCGTGGCTTCAGCCGAGCAGGCCATCACGTTCAATATCAAGCCAAGAAGAACGATGAGATTTCTCATGTGCGCACTCGACCGGGCCATGGTGACTTCGCTAGGGGCTCGCCTTGCTCAGGCACGTTCCCATTAAGTTTGGCATCGCAAGAGGGAACGATTTCCGCCCCATCAGCCAACCGATCATACTGCAGATACTCATACGTCCCGTCAGTGGATTGGCTAACACAAAAAACGGCTGTATAGCTATCTCTTGGTCGGTAGGCGTCAGTCAGTCGAAATACATAAGTTTTATTGGCTTGGAGTTTCAATGGCCGGACCTTTACCTTATCGTCGTCCAGCTCATAGCCTTCCGGCACTACTCCGAACACGACGCAGTTGCCGGCTTTCAGCACTAATGGTTCGGCCTCGGCCTTGAGTGCAACCCCCCAAGCGCCTGGATTCTGTACATGGCTTTCGTATACAGATATCCAGCCGACTGAAAATGCCTTCTCGTCATCATTTGGCAAGCAAATAGCCGGCTTGTTGTCAATCGAAGTCATATTGGCACTCGCTATACGCCCAAACGATGTCGCATTGGCAAAAAACGCTAAGAGTCCAATTAGTACAAACATCAAATATTTCATGCTTTTTCGCTCAGCGGGGCAGATTGCGCTTGTCGGCAGGGTTTACAAAAAGACCCGCCAATGTTGAAGCAAGCAGCTCGGGGCTCTTTTTGTAGTTACTTTGATTCCATACGGCGAGAGGGTTACCTACGACACAGATCATGTAGTAATCAGAAATTATCTCGCCCTGCTGCTCCATGTTGTAATCAGAGAGCGCCCCCTTCTTTTTCAAATCATAGGCGTACGCTTCAGCCCCGCGACTGCTAACCGTCAGCCCGTTCTTCTTCACGGGGTAGCCAAGTTGGTACTGCCATACATGGGTCATCTCATGCATGAACAGAGCCTTGTCCCTATCATCCCTGGTATTGGAGAAATCATCTCTGTAGTACTGAGTGCTCGCCGGGTAATACATCTCGCCATTAGGCGTAACAGCCGTATTCTGAAAGCCAAAGAACAACCACCAGCCACCATGGTGGACTTTGACTATCTTGTAATTGATCGCGTCCTTGAATACGGTCCTGGCCATGGCGATTTCACCCTCCGTCAACACGCGTGTCTTGCCTTTGGGCAAAGGAATGGTTTGGACGGATGTGCCCACGCCGGTATCGTTGGTGGTGATATTCATGCCGCTCAAGTCGACTTCCAGCGGCGATTGGGTATTGCTCGCCGCGCAACAGGAGGGTGCCCCTTCCGGGGGGAAGAGTTTGAGCTGGCTGATCCGGGTCGGTTTGTCGGTCACGAAGCGCTGGGTATAACCCTGTTCGTCAGTCATGCCGTCAAACGTGCTGTCATCCGCCAGGGTTACGCGGTATTTCAGATTGCGCGCCGGTTTGCCGTTCGGATCAATCAGGCGAAGTTGTTCGTCAAACAACGAATCCGGCATGTCGATCTTCAGGTCCCCGGGCACCAGCGTATTGACGCTCATGGTCCGGCCATTCCTGTCGGTCACTCCGGTGAAAACCCCGCCTTGTCCGGTCGTGACCTGATAGCGGGAAAATGGCTTCGGCGCCTGGGCTTGATCGTTAAGCTCATAGACGCCGCTATAGCCGGCTGGCAACGGGGTCACTGGGGTATCGAGCGTGGCGCCGTCGAGTTTTTCTACATTGGACGCCTTGAGGTAGATATTGCCGGGCGCGCCCAGCTCGATTTCGCCGTCCTTCAGGCGGATGTAGGCACCTGCGCAACGTAAAACCAGTTCCTGCGCTGCGCTGATTTCGACACGGCCCTCGGTACTTTCGATCTTGACGTCGGTTTTCGCCAGCGCCTGGAGACTGCTGTTCAGGGCATGCAATCGAACCTGGCCCTCGGCCGCCTTGAGTTGCAAATCGGCTTTGCGAGCCAACACGCTGACGGCGCCTTGCGCTGTGGCGGTGATGTCGCGCCCGGCGCTGATATCGGCATTGTGCGCTGCCATGATGCCCACGCTTTCCGCCCCCGAGGCCAAGCAGACGGCCTCGGGGCTGACCACGCCGATTCCACTCGGGGCATGGACCAGTACGCCAGGTTGCGTCAGATTCTTGAGTGCCTGACTCAAGCGTTGCTGGCTCTCGATATCGCTGGGTGTCGATTCAGCGCTGCGTGCGGCATCGGCCATGGAGCGCGCCAGGGCCAAGGCACTTTCCAGCTGAAGGATGGCATCGGCCATATCGAGCTGCGCTCCCCTGGCGCGAGGCTGCTCATCCGCACTGATAAACACCCCCTTGCCCCCGCGAATCGCCCCCCATCCATCGCTGCGCAGTTCAAACCCTTCGCCGCGCTTTTTCTTCCCGGCGTCCACCAGGTGCCCGAGGTTGAGCTGGCTTTTGCCGCTGTGTTCGGTGCTGAGCTTGACGTGCTCCTGGCCGCGGGTGTCTTCCATGCGCAGTTTGTTGTTGGCCGGGGTGCGCAGCACGTTGCGCTTGTAGTTGCGCAGGGTCACCGGGTCGGGGTGTTCGTCGTCGTGCAGGGCGTGGGCAATGTAGGGGCGGTCGGGGTCGCCCTGTTCGAAGGCGACCGCCACTTCGGTGCCGGCCAGCAGCGGCAGGTGCAGGCCGTAGGTGTCGCCGGCGTAGGGCCGGGCCAGGCGCATCCACAGGCTTTCCTGGCCGGGGTTCCAGGTGTCGCGGTCGAACAGGAAGTGCACGCGGTAGCGCCCGTCGATGTCGATTTCGGCGTAGGGGTCGTTGGCCTGCGGGTTGCTGACCCGGGCCGGCAGGGTGCCGGCGATTTTCGGCTTGGGTGGCACCGGCGGGCGAAAGCACACCTCGTTGGCATAGGGAATCGCGTCAAAGGTGACGACGAGGCTGCGGTCGCGGGCGGCGGTGGTGGTCAGTTGGACGATCACCGCGCCGGGGGCAAAGGCCTGGGGCGCGCCGCTGATATTCAGCAGTTGGCCCGGCGCCAGGGTCGCGCTGCTGCTGGTGCCGCTGAGGCGGGTCTGGTCGTTGAGGTAGCGTTCGTGGCGCAGGCGCGCGTAGAAAAAGCCGCTTTCACTTTCCAGGTCTTCGTCCTGGTCAAAGCGATCGCCCAGCACCCGATACGGTTCGGCGTAATGGTAGGCCTCGCCGTACGTGCCCTTGCCGCGCCGGGTCTGGTCGACTTCGCCGTCGAGAAACGCCCGGGAGTCGCGGTAGTGATAGGCGCGAAAGTGGATGTGCTGCTCCACCACCTGATGGGCGGCTTGCAGGCCCCAGACACTGTCCGGCCCGGTGCTGGACAGCCCGGATGGCGGGGCACAGGCCAGTTCGACGCCACGCTGGTAATGACGCTGGTCGTCGCGAAACTCGACCACGTCGATGTGCAGGCGGTCGTCGCTGACGAAGCGGTACCAGATGCCGACCTCGGCGAGCAGGCGGTCGATGAAGGCCAGGTCGCTTTCGTCGTACTGCATGACCTGCTCGCGCCGGGGGTACTCGCGCACCAGCTTGAAATAGAAGTGCTGCCCCAGGAAACCGTGGCGGCTGCGCAGGATGTGCTCGACGATCTGCGGCACCGATTGGTGCTGGTAGATCCGGAACTGCTTGCCCCGGGCGAGCAACGCCAGGCACGGCTGCAAGGTGACTTCGTAACGGGTTTCGTCCTTGCCGCTGGAGAGTCGCTTGAACCCGCACACCGCGCTGTAGAAGGTGCGCAGCGGTTTGCTCTGCGGCTTCGGAACACCGCGCGGCAGTCGCGGCGGCAAGGGGTGCAGGCTGAAGCAGGCGTATCGGTTGAGCAGGTCGTTGGGCGAAAGGTCGCGTTCGGGGCAGGTG
>NZ_JAGGOF010000041.1 GCF_018614775.1 Pseudomonas fluorescens | reverse complement strand
ACGTCTGGAATTTGCCGTCAAGGATTAATTAAGCTTTTGTTGCAGAAGGCACCTTACGGCCCGGCAAGCGCGGTATGCGCCGTGTAATCGGCGGCACCCTGAGCAGCAACAGTACGCCCCCTATAAAGGCATAGATCGACCATTCCTTCAGATCCGCCCGCACAATCCACAGCATGTGCAACAACCCAAGCCCGAGTATCAGATAAACGAGGCGATGCAGTTTTTTCCAGCGAACACCCAGTCGCCGCTGGCTGTAGCGGTTGGACGTCACTGCCAGGGCCAGCAAACCAAGGAAGCCCAGCACCCCGACAATAATGTAAGGCCGCTTGCTCAGCTCAACCCCCAATTGCGACCAATCGAAACCCAGGATGAACGCCGTATAGCCACTCAGGTGCAGCGCCACGTAAGTGAAGCACCACAACCCCAGTTGGCGCCTGACCGCAATCCACCCCGCCCAGCCGGTCAACTTCTGCAGCGGCGTCATGCTCAAGGTGATCAACAGCAGGATCAGCGTCCCCAACCCGAGCCTGTCCACCAGCACCTTGCCCGGGTCAGGGCCCAGCGAATTCATCAAGGCCTCATACAGCCACAATAATGGCAAGACCGCCGACGCGAGGAAGACGCCGGCCCGCCACAATGGAAAACGCATCAGTAGTCCTTCCTCAAATCCATCCCGGCATATAAAGAAGCGACCTCATCCTGATAGCCGTTGAACATCAGCGTATCGCGAACATTGGGACTGAACAGACCACTCGGCAACCGACGCTCATGGGCCTGGGTCCAGCGTGGATGATCGACCGTCGGATTGACGTTGGCATAAAAGCCGTATTCATCAGCCGCAATACTTTGCCATGTCGTCTTCGGCTGCTCGCTGACCAGACTGATTCGCACAATGGACTTCACACTTTTGAAACCGTACTTCCACGGCACCACCAACCGCAACGGCGCACCGTTCTGGTTGGGCAGTTCACGGCCATACATGCCTACCGCCAGGATTGCCAACGGATTCATCGCCTCATCCAGCCGCAAACCTTCTACATACGGCCAGTCGATCAGCGCAAAGCCGGAGCGCTGGCCCGGCATGACCTTGGGGTCCTGCAAGGTCTCGAAGCGGATATATTTGGCTTTGGAGGTGGGCTCGACCTGCTTGAGCAGTGCAGAGATGGGAAAGCCGATCCACGGGATGACCATCGACCAGGCCTCGACACAACGCAGTCGGTAGATCCGCTCCTCCAGTTGATACGGCTTCATGAAGTCTTCCAGCCCATAGCGCCCCGGCTTGCCCACCTCGCCATCCACTACCACGCTCCAAGGTTCGGTTTTCAAGGTACCGGCATTGGCTGCCGGGTCCCCCTTGTCGGTTCCGAACTCATAGAAGTTGTTGTAATGGGTGGCGTCCTTGAACGGCGTGATCGGCTCATTCTTGACCGTCACCGCGCCCCATTGGGTAGACGGCAACTTTTCGGCAAACCAGGACGGCGCCTTTCCAGGCTCCACGTCGGCATAGCGTGCCGCATCGGCAGCGCTCGCCCAGCGTGGCAAGCTGCTCACGGCAAGACCGGCCATGGACGCACCGAGCATCTGGCGACGGGATAGATAGAAGGATTCGGGCGTGACGTCCGATTCACGGCAGTCAGACGACTTGGGGATCTTGATCAGCATGACGACTCCGCAGCATTGGAGGGCAGATGCACCAATAGACTGCGGAGTATGGGGGAAATTACATTAAGGCAACGTTTAGTGTCGGCGAAGACGCAGCAAATATTGCACCGGTCCGGAAGCGGCGTAGGCAAGGAACACCAGCAACAGAATCCGCGGCGGATCACTGAAGACCACGGCGAACACCAGCACCACCGCCAGTATCGCAACGAATGGCACGCGCCCTTTCAGGTCCAGCTCCTTGAAGCTGTTGTACTTGATGTTGCTGACCATCAGCATTCCGGCGGCCGCGACCAGCAGCGCCACCAGGAACGACATTTTCGAACCCTGGATGCCGTAATCACTGAATGCCCACACGACACCCGCGACCACACCCGCAGCGGCCGGGCTGGCGAGGCCGATGAAGTAACGTTTGTCAGCCTTGCCGACCTGCGTGTTGAACCGCGCGAGGCGCAACGCCGCGCCCGACACATAGATGAAGGCGACCATCCAGCCGACCTTGCCCATATCCCCCAGCGCCCAACCGAACGCCAGCAAGGCCGGGGCCACGCCGAAAGCGACCATGTCGGACAGGGAATCGTACTCGGCGCCGAACGCACTCTGGGTGTTGGTCATGCGGGCCACGCGCCCGTCCAGGCCATCGAGCACCATCGCAACAAAGATCGCGATCGCGGCGAACGCGAAGTAACGGCTCGCTCCCGCGCTATCGCCGGCACTCGATGCGGCCTGGGCGCTCATGGAACTGATGATGGAGTAGAAACCGGCGAACAGGTTCGCGGTGGTGAACAGGTTTGGCAGCAGATAGATGCCACGATGCCGGACCTTACGGCCTTCAGCGTCATGGCCTTCTTCGATGTGCTCATCGATGGGCAGCCGGCTTTCGGCGTCAGGAGCCTGGCTTGGCTCGTCGGGACGTTCGCTCATGGACAATACCTTGCAACGGTGTGAAAAAATTCGACAGGCGTCTGGGACGACGGTTCGGCCGCAAACGATGCAGCTTTATACCAGAAGCGGTCACCCAAACGAAAAAACGCGGCCGAGGCCGCGTTTTCTGAACAAGCTCGCGACTTAGTTCTTGGCTTTGTCGACGATCTTGTTGGCGCTGATCCACGGCATCATCGAGCGCAATTGCTCGCCGATGATTTCAATACCGTGTGCAGCGTTGTTGCGACGCTTGGCGGTCATCGAAGGATAGCCGGTAGCACCTTCGCTGATGAACATCTTGGCGTATTCGCCGTCCTGAATACGTTTCAGGGCGTTGCGCATGGCCTGACGGGACTCGGCGTTGATCACTTCCGGGCCCGTTACGTACTCGCCGTACTCGGCGTTGTTGGAGATCGAGTAGTTCATGTTGGCGATACCGCCTTCGTACATGAGGTCAACGATCAGCTTCAGTTCGTGCAGGCACTCGAAGTAAGCCATTTCTGGCGCGTAGCCCGCCTCAACCAGGGTTTCGAAACCGGCTTTGACCAGTTCGACAGTACCGCCGCACAGAACAGCTTGCTCGCCGAACAGGTCGGTTTCGGTCTCGTCCTTGAAGGTGGTTTCGATGATGCCGGTACGACCGCCACCCACGCCAGCCGCGTAGGACAGGGCCACATTCTTGGCGTTGCCCGAAGCGTCCTGGTAGATCGCGATCAGGTCAGGGATACCGCCGCCCTTGACGAACTCGGAACGTACGGTGTGGCCCGGGGCCTTCGGCGCGATCATGATCACGTCGAGGTCAGCGCGCGGCACGACCTGGTTGTAGTGGATGGAGAAGCCGTGGGAGAAGGCCAGGGTTGCGCCTTTCTTGATATTCGGTTCGATTTCGTCGCGGTACAGCGCACCCTGGAATTCGTCCGGGGTCAGGATCATGACCAGGTCGGCAGCGGCAACAGCGGAAGCCACGTCAGCCACTTTCAGGCCGTGGGCCTCGGCCTTGGCAACGGTGGCCGAGCCTTTACGCAGGCCGACAGTCACGTCAACGCCGGAGTCTTTCAGGTTGCACGCCTGGGCGTGACCCTGGGAACCGTAACCAATGATGGCGACTTTCTTGCCCTGGATGATCGACAGGTCGCAGTCTTTATCGTAGAAAACTTTCATGAATTTCCTCTCTATCCGGCCGTTCAGGCCATTCGCTAATTTGGTTTAGATGCTCAGTACTTTGTCGCCACGGGCAATCCCGGTGACGCCACTGCGTACGGTTTCCAGAATCGAGGCAGTGCCGATCGATTGAATGAAGCTGTCGAGCTTGTCGCTGGTACCGGTCAATTGAACGGTATAGACGCTGGCGCTGACATCGACGATCTGCCCACGATAAATATCGGTAGTGCGTTTGATCTCGGCGCGCTGGGCCCCGGTGGCCTTGACCTTGACCAGCATCAGTTCGCGCTCGATGTGAGCACTTTCCGACAGATCCACCAGCTTGACCACCTCGATCAGCTTGTTCAGGTTCTTGGTGATCTGCTCGATGATTTCATCGTGCCCGACAGTGGTCAGCGTCAGACGCGACAGGGTCGGGTCTTCCGTGGGGGCCACGGTCAGGCTTTCGATGTTGTAGTTGCGCTGCGAGAACAGGCCCACAACACGAGACAGCGCACCCGGTTCGTTTTCCAGAAGCAGGGAAATAATATGTCGCATGATTAGGTACGCTCCGTCTTGCTCAGCCACATATCGCGCATGGAGCCGTCTTTGATCTGCATCGGATAGACGTGCTCGCTGGTGTCGACCGAAATATCGATGACCACCAGGCGATCCTTCATGGCGAACGCCTCCTCCATCTTCGTCTTCAAATCTTTCGATTCGGTGATGCGCACGCCGACGTGACCATAGGCCTCCGCCAGCTTGACGAAATCAGGCAGCGATTCCATGTAGGAGTGCGAGTGACGGCTGCCGTAGCTCATGTCCTGCCACTGGCGAACCATGCCCAGCACGCCGTTGTTCAGGATGACGATCTTCACCGGCAAACCGTATTGCAGGCAGGTAGACAGTTCCTGGATGTTCATCTGGATGCTGCCCTCGCCGGTGACGCAGGCCACGTCGGCATCCGGAAAGCTCAACTTGATGCCCATGGCCGCCGGGAAACCGAAGCCCATGGTGCCCAGGCCACCGGAGTTGATCCAGCGGTTGGGCTTGTTGAACGTGTAGTACTGCGCAGCGAACATCTGGTGCTGGCCCACATCGGAGGTCACAAAGGCATCGCCCTTGGTCACTTCGCAGAGGGTTTCGATCACAGTCTGCGGTTTGATCACGCTGCCGTCGCCCTTGTCGTAAGGGAACAAGCCGCGATCGCCGCGCCATTCATCAACCTGCTTCCACCAACTGGCCACCGACTCCTTGTTTGGCGCCGCGCCGATTTCCTTGAGGATGGCGACCATTTCGGTCAGCACGCTCTCGACAGGACCCACGATCGGCACGTCTGCCTTGATGGTCTTGGAGATGGACGCCGGATCGATGTCGATGTGGATGATCTTGGCGTTCGGGCAGAACTTCGCCGGACCATTGATCACACGGTCGTCGAAACGCGCGCCGACCGCCAGGATCACGTCGGCATGGTGCATCGCCAGGTTGGCGGTGTAGCTGCCGTGCATGCCGAGCATGCCAATGAACTGACGGTCGGTGCCCGGGTACGCGCCCAGGCCCATCAGGGTATTGGTCACCGGCAGGTTGAGCATTTTCGCCAGTTCGGTCAGCGGCGCGGAGCCGCCACCGAGGATCACGCCACCACCCGAATACAGCACCGGGCGCTTGGCCGCCAGGAGCATTTCGGCTGCCTTGCGGATTTGCCCGGAGTGACCGCGTACGGCCGGGCTGTAGGAACGCAGCTTGGCTTTCTTCGGAAAAACGTATTCGAATTTCTCGGCCGGGTTGGTCATGTCCTTGGGAACATCGACCACGACCGGGCCAGGGCGACCGGATTCGGCCAGGTAGAAAGCCTTCTTCATGACTTCCGGGATTTCCGACGCGTGCTTGATCATGAAGCTGTGCTTCACGATCGGCCGGGAGATACCGATCATGTCGGTTTCCTGGAACGCATCGGTACCGACCATGGTGCTGGGCACCTGGCCGGAGATGATCACCATCGGAATGGAGTCCATGTACGCGGTGGCGATACCGGTGATGGCGTTCGTGGCGCCAGGACCGGACGTCACCAGGACCACGCCGGCCTTGCCGGTGGCGCGGGCATAGCCGTCAGCCATGTGAGTCGCCGCCTGCTCGTGACGAACCAGGATGTGGGTCACTTCCGGTTCTTTGAACAGGGCATCATAGACATGAAGAAGAGCACCACCCGGGTACCCGTAGATATATTTGACGCCTTCGTCACGCAAAAAGCGGACGAGCATCTCACCGCCAGATAAAAGCTCCACGTTGTTCACCTCTAAAACGCCAGAATACCGACCCCCGAAAGGGGACGGGTCTTAATAGGTTTACTTCTCGGCAGAGCATGAGCGACGGTGGTCGCCGACTACGTCAGCACTGACTGAGCAAGTATTGGGATCGTCCCAAGTGTTGCGGGCCTTTCCCACCCAGCGCGAGGTAACGCGTTGCGGGTGTAACAGGTCGGCGCGGATGTGCGCCTCATGATCTGCCGAGTGGGCCTGCTTCTGGCAGTCCCTCTACAGCGGACTTTGGATTCTTCTGTTTCGTCCTCTGCAAGTCAAGTCGTCAATGTGTTTTATTCGAAGTAAGCGCATGAGAACGCAAGAAAAAACCTTTAAACGACAACTGTGTTAGCTTCAATTGCGCAACCTACGACAAGGAAACAGCATGCGAATGTTCTTCTTGACGGCCAGCCTGCTGGTTGGCCTGAGCCCGATGTCCATGGCTGGTCAGGTCTATAAATGGGTGGATGCCCAGGGCGTTACCCACTTCGGCGCCCAACCGCCCGAAGGCGCGGAGGCCGCAACCGTGATCAAGTCAGCCCCGCCCGCCCCTGCCAAGCCACCAGCGCCACCGCCCGGCGGAGTCGTTGGCGATCAGAAAGCGATCGATCAGAAGGTCAGGAAACAGGTCGCCGATCAGGAGGCCGAGCTCAAGGCGTTCTGCGAACAGGCCCGAACCAACCTCGCGCAGTTGCAGAACAACCCGAGGGTACGCGAAGACGTGGAAGGGGAAATGCGCCGCCTCAACGATGAACAGCGAAGCCAGCGGATCAACGAGACCCGCAAGCAGATCGAGGAAAACTGCCAGTGATGACGATCAGGCGGCGCTGCTGATCAACTGATCGAACTGCGACAGCAGACGCTGCAACTCGACGCCCTGCCCCGGTCGCTGGGCATAGACCATCTCCGCCATGGCCAGGATGCCGGAGGCGTTGGGCAGCGGCAGGTCGTTTTCCAGGATGGACTTCATCCGCGGCAGGAAAATCCATTGCAGCCACTGCTCGAAGTCCAGGGTGTCGACCGCGAAAGGCTCGACACTGGCCAGCGCTTCAGCCGATGGCGAGTGGTCGCTCCACCAACCCTGGACCCGCAGCTCCCGCTCGATCAGCAGCAACTGATCGGCGATTTGAGGAAAGCGCGTATCCATCAGAGCGAAACCTTGGCCTTCTGACGGGCCAGGGCCGCGCCAGCTGAATCACCTTGTTTCTCACGAGCCTGGGCGATCAACTCCCACAGGCTGGCCTGAAGGGCCGGACGACCACTGGTGAACGTCAAGCCGCGACGGGCAAGTTGCTCGGCTTGCGGCGCATCGCCCTGGGCCATGCGCACCTGGGCCAGGCGATAAAGCACCTGCGGTTCGCGCGGTGCCACACGCTGGGCACGCTCCAGGCTGGAAGATGCACCGTTGAGATCGCCCCCGGCCTGCTGCTGTTGCGCAGTGGTCAACAGCGCCAGCACCGGGCCGTCCAGTTGTTCATCAGCGGACAAGCCACCGGAACTGGCCGGCGGAATGCTGCTCGGCGCCGATGGCATGCTGTAGCTGCTCTGATCGACCGGCGAGGTATCGACAGGTCCCGGCGTGATGGGGCCCGGCGTAATCGGCGTGCTGCTGATCGGGGCCGAGGTCGTGGCGCCACCACCAGGAATCATCACGACGACACCGGAGTCGCCCTGGGGAATTGCCTGGGCCTGGCCCTGTACAGGGCGCTTCACCGTCGTCTGACGGAAACCGCCATTGGCCGAGACTCGCTCGCTGTTGGAAACAGCGGTGCCGGAATCGACGACCGGAATCGAACCGCGCTGAACGCTGGAGCAACCACTGAGCAAAGCCACGGCTGTTACCGCTGGAATCAACCACTTGTTCACTTGAAACCCTCTTTGCTTAATTCATCCAGTCCTTGACCCAATCCATCACCGATTCGGCGGGATTCTGGCCACCACAGGCTGCACCGGGTGGCGGCTCGCTGCCGCGAATATACGGCATCTGCACGGCACCCGGGCAATTGGCATCGGAACCTTGTCCGGTGCGCGGGTCGACCCAAGCCTGGACGATATTGTCCGGCTGCGGCATGTCCAGCGGCAACGGGTCGGCCTTGCGCATGAAACTGGTCCAGACCTGCAGTGCGCCGGTAGCACCCGTGAACGGCGTCTTGCCGTTGTCATCACGGCCGAGCCAGACCACGGCCAGCAGATCCTGGCTGAAACCGGCGAACCAGCTGTCACGCGAGTCGTTACTGGTACCGGTCTTGCCCGCCAGGGTCAGGGTCCGGGGCAGTACGTTATAGACAGAGCTGCCAGTGCCTTCGCGCATGACCCGCTGCATTGCACTCTGGATCAGGTAAATGGAGGCGGGGTCGAAACGTTGCTGGATCTGGAACGGATAACGCTTGAGCGGTTCGCCATCGGCAGTGAGCACGCTGCGGATCCCACGCATCGGCGTATTGAAGCCGCCGTTGGCCAGGGTCTGGTACATCGCTGCCACTTCAATCGGGGCAAGGCCACCGGCCCCCAACAGCATTGACGGGAAGGCCGGCAGTTCGCGACTGACGCCCAGGCGCGCCACGGTCTTGAGTACGTTCGGCACGCCGACTTCCAGCCCCAGGCGGGCCGTTGACAGGTTGTAGGAATGCGCCAGGCCCTGATACAGGAACACCGTACCGTGGGAACGACGGTCGTAGTTCTGCGGTTTCCAGACCTGACCGTCCGCGCCCTTGACCGAGAACGCCTCGTCCGACAGCCAACTGGTCAGCGTGTACTGGCTGGGTTTTTCCAAGGCAGTGAGGTACACCGCCGGCTTGATCAGCGAGCCGATCGGGCGGACCGCATCCAACGCCCGGTTGAAACCGGCGAAACTGGCCTGGCGGCTGCCGATCATCGCCTGGACTTCGCCGGTTTCCGGGTTGGTCACCACCATGGCGGCTTCAACTTCATCGGCGCCTTTGCGGGCGCCTAGCCGCTTGAAGGTGTCCTCGACCGAGGCCTCGGCCTTCATCTGCAGGATCGGGTCGAAGCTGGTGAAGATCCGCAGGCCTTCTTCGGTCAAGTCTTCGTCGCGATAGTCTTCACGCAACTGGCGCTTGACAAGGTCCATGAAACCGGGGAACGAGCTGTCCGCCAGGCTGCCGCGCTGGGTCACGCCCAGTGGCATTTTCTTCGCCGCCTCGACTTGCTCGGCCGTTGCCACGCCTTGTTGTTGCAAGAGATCGAGCACCAGGTTGCGCCGCTCAAGGGCACGCTCCGGATTGCGACGCGGGTTGTAGGAGGATGGCCCCTTGACCATGCCCACCAGCAACGCCACTTGATGCAACTTCAGCTCGGACAGCGGCTGGCTGAAGAAGAACTGGCTGGCAAGGCCGAAGCCGTGTACCGCGCGCTGTCCATCCTGGCCGATAAAGACCTCGTTGAGGTACGCCTCCAGGATCTCCTGCTTGTCGTAATGCAGCTCCAACAGCAGCGCCATCATGGCTTCGGTGAGCTTGCGGGTGAGGCTGCGCTCGTTGGTCAGGTAGAAGTTCTTGACCAATTGCTGGGTCAAGGTACTGCCACCCTGGCGCATATGGCCCGAGGAGGTATTGACCCAGACGGCCCGGGCGATCGACTTGGGCGAAACACCAAAGTGATGATAGAAGTCGCGGTCTTCAACGGTGATCAGCGTGTCGAGCAGGAACGGAGGTACCTGATCGATCTTGATCAGGATCCGGTCTTCGAGGTTCTTGGGGTACAGGCCGCCGATCAACAGCGGTTCGAGGCGCACCACCGACAGGCTGGCGTTGTTGGCACCGGTCAGCGCCGCCACGTAGTCGCCGGAAAAACGCACCCGCACCGGTTGCGCCTGCTCCATGCCTTCATAAAACTGGAAGCCGCGGGTATTGAGGTCGACGGTATTGCCGTTGACCGAGGCCGCGCCCGGGCCATTGGCCACGCTTTCGCGGCGATAGCCCAAGGCGTCCAGCTCGGTCAGGAAGTCATCGCGGCTGAGCTTCTGTCCGACGAACAGTTCCAATGGCCGTGCGTAGACCTTGGCGGGAATGGTCCAGCGCTTGCCGGAGAACTTCTCCTGCACCACGGCATCGAGGTAAACCGCGAAACCGGCGAGCACGACGAGGCCGACCAGACTGAGTTTAAGGGCCCAGCCCAGCCACGGCCGCAGGCGGCTGGCGGGTGGTTTCTTGGGGGTTCGGGGGGATCGAGTACGAGTCATGGCGGCGGATTATACGCACTTTGCTGCGGTTCAACATGAGGCCAACGAGGTTTGCGTTAGCCTCGCTTGCCGCCATAATGACCGCCTTGAATTTTCCAGACTCTGAAGGACCGCCCGTGAGCCAATCCCTGATCGCTGCCCTGCAAAACCCGGCCCTCTACCCCCATCCCGTCGAAGGGTTCCAGGTCATCGAAACGCACATTTCCTGGGTATTGCTCACCGGACCCTACGCCTACAAATTCAAAAAGCCGGTCAATTTCGGCTTCCTCGATTTCACCGACCTTCAAGCACGCAAGCATTTCTGTGGCGAAGAGCTACGCCTTAACCAGCGCCTGACCCAGGACCTGTACCTGGAAGTGCTGCCGGTGACCGGCAGCGCTGAGGCGCCGCAATTGGGTGGTGACGGTCCGGCCATCGAATACGCCCTGAAGATGCGCCAGTTCCCGCAGAGCCAACTGCTGAGCACGCTGCAAGCCAACGGCGAACTGACCACCGCGCACATCGACGAAATGGCCGCGCAGATCGCCCAGTTCCACCTCTCCACGCCCAAGGTCCCGGCCGAAAACGTCGCCGGCAACCCGGACAGCGTGATGGCCCCGGTACGCCAGAACTTCGAGCAGATCCGCCCATTTCTCAGCGACAAGGCGGACCTGCTGCAACTCGAGGCCTTGCAAGCCTGGGCCGAGAGCAGCTTCGAACGCCTCAAGCCGCTCTTCACCCAGCGCAAGGCCGAAGGCTTCATCCGCGAATGCCACGGCGATATCCACCTGGGCAACGCCACTGTGATCGACGGCAAAGTGGTGATATTCGACTGCATCGAGTTCAACGAGCCGTTCCGGTTCACCGACGTCTACGGCGACACCGCGTTCCTGGCGATGGACCTGGAAGACCGTGGCCTCAAGTCGTTGGCGCGGCGTTTCGTCAGCCAGTACCTGGAACTGACCGGTGACTACCGCGGACTGGAACTGCTGAACTTCTATAAAGCCTACCGCGCACTGGTCCGCGCCAAGATTGCCCTGTTCAGCATGCCCGCCGAAGCCGATCCGGTGCAGCGCGCCACCACCCTGCGCCAATACCGCAACTACGCCAACCTGGCCGAAAGCTACAGCACCATTCCGTCATGCTTCCTGGCCATCACCCACGGTGTTTCGGCCGTTGGCAAGAGCCACGTCGCAATGCGCCTGGTCGAGGCGTTGGGCGCCATTCGCCTGCGCTCGGACGTAGAGCGCAAGCGCCTGTTCGGTGAGCAGCAAGTGCCCAACGATCCACAGGCCGGCATTTACAGCAGCGATGCCAGCAACGCCACCTACAGCCGCCTGCATGAAATTGCCGACGCCATTTTGCGCGCCGGCTTCCCGGTGGTGATCGACGCCACTTACCTCAAGCGTGACCAGCGTGACGCCGCCGCGAAAATCGCCGAGGCCACCGGCGCGCCGTTTCTGATCCTTGACTGCAACGCGCCGCAAGCGGTCATCGAAAGCTGGCTGGCGTTGCGTCAGGCCGACCAGAACGACCCTTCCGACGCGAACCTGGCCGTTATCGCCGCACAACAGGCCAATCGTGAAGCCCTCACGCCGGCGGAAATCCTCTGCAGCAAACGGGTGCAAACCAACGAAAGCGGCACGCTCGACGTTGTGGTGGCGCAGATTCGCCAGCGCCTGCCTGGCCTGTAGAGAACTATTTGGGCCGTGAAGCGACGCCCGGCTTCACGGCCATCAAGTAGTGGCACTATACTGGCGCCATAAAACCAACAGGTGATGTGACATGAGTCTTCCCAAGCTTCTCAGTACCCCGCTGTACGCCTTGCTGCGTAAAGACGACATCGCCGGCTTCAACAGCGAGCGCCCGCAAGGTCCCGTCGACATGCGCGGCGGCGATTTCCGTGGCCTGGACCTGCGGGAACTGAACGCAGACGACGTGGATTTCACCGACGCCTACTTTCGCTCCGCCGATCTGCGCGGCATCGATTTCCGCAAGGCGTCACTGGAAGGTGCGAGCCTGGCCCACGCGCAGATATCCGGCGCGTACTTCCCGCCCGAACTGTCTGCGGACGAGATCCTGATGTCGATGAACTTCGGCACCCGGCTGCGCTACCGTACCCGTTGATGAAAGCGCCGCGCCTGGTTGAACAGAGGCAACTGCGCTGACGCCTTCGCGAGCAGGCTCGCTCCCACAGGGGCTGCGGGTAGGTATTTGATCGTTAGCTCAGACCGAACCGATCACCAGCGCCCCCGCCTGCGCTGGACGATGCCCCTCGCTGCGCCTTTCCTCCCATCGTGCGTAATGCATTAGAAGCTTTCGCGACTAATCTCACCAAAGAATCACGCTTTTCCTACTGACCGCTACACTGCTCAAAAGCTTGCCCATTGCACCAGTCGGCCGTCGCAAGGAGGCTCGATGAATGATGAACTGCAACACCTGAAGAATCTGGGCAAGACATCAGCCCAGTGGCTGCACGCCGTGGGCATCCACAGTGCCTCGGATCTGCGCCGACTTGGCGCGGTGGACGCCTATCGCGCCGTACGCACGCGCGGCTTCCGGGCTTCCAAAGTCTTGCTGTATGCAATAGAAGGCGCATTGATGGATGTGCACTGGAATGACATTCCCGCCGAACGCAAAGAAGCTTTGAATAAACAGCTGGACGCTATTTCCACGCGCCACAAATCCTGACGCCCCCCTGTTTCCGATGCGCAACGTCGCTCAGGTTATTTTGGCGAACCGCAAAACAATGTTTGACATGGTAATGAGAATCGCTATGATTACCACATCCGGTCGCGAGACTGGTCGATATTTGAACAGCCCTTGGTTCGGACTCTCAGATATCTCCTCATCAGGCTAATCACGGTTATTTGACCCGGCTTTTGCCGGGTCTTTTTTTGTCTGGAGGAAACCAAATGGGGCGTGGCATCGTCAGGCCGGATATCCTCGACCAGCGCTTTCATATGACGGTCAGGCCTGCCCCTGTGGAAGCGAGCTCGCTCCCACAGGGATTTCATTCAACATAAGACGAGACGCCTATGAAATTTTTGTGCGCCAACGCCGAACTGCCCGACAACAACAGTCGCGGTTTCGACATTGACGGCCGCAAGGTGCTGGCCGTGCGTCGCGCGGGCCAGGTCTACGTGTATGTCAACCGTTGCCCGCACCGCGGCGTGCCGCTGGAATGGCAACCGGACCAGTTTCTCGACCCCAGCGCCAGCCTTATCCAGTGTGCCACCCACGGCGCACTGTTCCTGATCGAAAACGGCGAATGTGTGGCCGGTCCTTGTGCCGGACAATTCCTCGTGACGCTAGACAGCCGGGAGGACGTGCAAGGTATCTGGGTCAACGTGTAACGGCTCGAGCAACACTGGCAAAGCTCGGTCCACCCACATCTGCTCGGGCGTCAGCGTGACCCCGTAGGCCAGCACCTCCACACCTGCCACTACCGCTTCACGCAGCGCCGCCGCGTACACCGGGTCGATTTCGTGTGCCGGGCGCACCGCTTCGATGCCGCTCAGGTTCACACAATACAGCTGCACCGCCCGTACACCTTCCCGGGCCAGGCAGGCCAGCTCCCGCAGGTGCTTGGCCCCGCGCTGGGTCACCGCATCGGGGAACGCCGCCACGTGGGTGCCATCGAAACCCAGCGTGACACTTTTGACTTCGACCCAGGCCGAGCCATGAGGGTAATCGAGCCGAAAATCGATACGGCTGTTTTCCTGACCATAAGCCACTTCACGCTTGAGCCCAATGAACCCGTTGAGTTCGCTGATCACCCCGGCACGTAGGGCTTCTTCGATCAAGGCGTTAGCCCGTGCCGTATTGATGCAGGCAAGCCGGCCCTGAGGGGTTTCGCCGATTTCCCAGGTGCCTGGCAGTTTGCGCTTGGGATCGCTGGAGCGGCTGAACCAGACGCGCGCGCCTTCGGCCATGCAATTGAGCATTGAGCCGGTGTTCGGGCAGTGAATGGTGAGCAGTTCGCCCTGAACGGTCTCGATGTCCGCAAGAAAACGCTTGTAGCGACGGATCAGGCGGCCTTCTTCCAACGCTGGAGAAAAACGCATCAGGCTTGCCAGCTGCGCAGGCCACGTTCGATTCGCGTTACCGCTTCCTGCAGTCGCGGCAGGCTCTGGGTGTAGGCGAAGCGTACATGGTGGCCAGCCTGATGGCGGCCAAAATCCAGACCCGGGGTAAAGGCCACGTGCTCGGTTTCAAGAAAGTGCTGGCAGAACGCAAACGCGTCGCCACCGAAGGCACTGATGTCGGCATAGAGGTAAAACGCCCCTTCCGGCTCCACGGCAATCCCGAAGCCCAGCGCCCGCAAGGCTGGCAGCAAGAAGTCGCGGCGCAGCGCGAACTCGGCTCGACGCTGCTCGAAGATCTCGATGGTGGCCGGCTCGAAGCATGCCAGGGCCGCGTATTGGGCCATGCTCGGCGCGCTGATGTAGAGGTTCTGTGCAAGCTTTTCCAATTCGCTGACGGCCGCCGACGGTGCCACCAGCCAACCCAGCCGCCAACCGGTCATGCCGAAATACTTTGAGAAACTGTTCAGGACAAAAGCATCGTCGTCGACTTCCAGCACGCTGGCGGCGTCGGTGCCGTAGGTCAGGCCATGGTAGATTTCATCCACCACCAGATGGCCGTTGTGCCCCTTGATGGCCTTGGACAGCCCCGCCAACTCGTCCCGGGTCAGGATCGTCCCGGTCGGATTGGCCGGCGATGCCACCAGCGCACCAACGCTGTCTTGGTCCCAGTAACGGTTCACCAGGTCGGGCGTCAGTTGATAGCGCACGTCCGGGCCCACCGGCACCAATTGCGCCGCGCCTTCCACCAGCCGCAGGAAGTGGCGGTTGCACGGGTAGCCCGGGTCGGCCAGCAACCAATGCTTGCCAGGGTCTACCAGCAAGGCACTGGCCAGCAGCAACGCGCCGGAGCCGCCAGGTGTCACCAGGATGCGTCGCGGATCAATCGCCACCCCATAGCGTTGCCCATAAAAACCGGCGATGGCTTCGCGCAGCTCGGGTATGCCACGGGCCGCGGTGTAACGGGTCTTGCCCGCCGCCAGCGCCGCCTGGCCAGCCTGGATGATCGGCTCGGCGGTGGTGAAGTCCGGCTCGCCGATCTCCAGGTGGATGACGTCGTGTCCCGCCGCCTGCAGTTCGTTGGCACGGGCCAGCAGCGCCATCACATGGAAAGGTTCGATGGCGCGGCTGCGCGCACTGTAGGGCTGAGCCATTAGCCTTCCTTCAACATAAAAAGAACCGATTCTACCCACTCTCTGGCCAAGTCAGGAACAACTGGGGAACGAGCGCGAACCGGAAGCGGTCTGAGGCCATGGATTGCAGGAAATGACTCCGGCGATTGGCCCAGGCTTGACTAGAATCAAGCATTGAGCAGGATTACATCCGCACCGAAGCGAAACCGACCATGTTCCACGGAGCCCCGCCCGCCGCAGGCTCGACAACCGGGAGTAGCGCGGCCCGATTCGATCTGGTAAGTTCGCCCGCTTGCAGCCGCAGGGCCGGCAGGTGTCGGTGATGGAGCAATCCTGCGTAGTGGATTACAAGAGTAGAGGCGGTCCATTCATGCCCACCCAAGCAAAGCAGAATCAAAATCAGTCGCTCAGCGGGTTTGAGCCGTACGTCCCGCAAGCCGGCGAAGAGTACATGGGTGCCCCCATGCGCGCGCACTTCACCAAGATCCTGAACAAGTGGAAACAGGACTTGATGCAGGAAGTCGACCGCACCGTGGATCACATGAAAGACGAAGCGGCCAACTTCCCCGACCCGGCCGACCGTGCCAGTCAGGAAGAGGAATTCAGCCTCGAACTGCGCGCCCGTGACCGTGAGCGCAAGCTCATCAAGAAAATCGACAAGACCTTGCAACTGATCGAAGACGAAGAATACGGTTGGTGCGAGTCCTGTGGCATCGAGATCGGCATCCGCCGCCTGGAAGCCCGACCGACCGCCGACCTGTGCATCGACTGCAAGACCCTGGCGGAAATCAAGGAAAAACAGGTCGGCAAGTAGTTGCCTGGACTGTCATGAAAACGGAGCGTTCATACGCTCCGTTTTTTGTTTCTGAAAATATCTGCCCCATCTGGAACTGACACTCCATCTGTGGGAGCGGGCTTGCTCGCGAAGGCGATAAAAGACTCAACATTCATGTCACTGACACACCGCTTTCGCGAGCAAGCCCGCTCCCACAGATATGCATCCATCGGACTAGCCCAGTAACATTCCTCCATGCCTGCCAATCCCTCCTACATCGGCCGTTTCGCCCCCACCCCCAGCGGCCACCTGCATTTCGGCTCGCTGGTCGCCGCGCTGGCGTCGTACCTGGACGCCCGGGCCGCGGGTGGGCGCTGGTTGTTGCGCATGGAAGACCTCGACCCGCCCCGGGAGGAACCGGGCGCGCAAGCGGCAATCCTGCAGGCACTGGAAAGCTACGGGTTTGAATGGGACGGCGCGATGGTTCGCCAGAGCGAACGCCATGAGGCCTACCAGCACGTCATCACCCGGCTGTTCAGCCAGGGCCTGGCGTATGCCTGCACCTGCTCGCGCAAACAATTGGAGGCGTATCACGGCATTTACCCAGGCCTTTGCCGCAATGCCGGGCACGACGCCGAAGACGCCGCCATCCGCGTGCGGGTCCCGGAACTTGCGTACAACTTCACCGACCGGGTCCAGGGCGAGTTCCGCCAGCACCTGGGCCGCGAAGCGGGCGACTTCGTGATTCGCCGTCGTGACGGGCTCTACGCCTATCAACTGGCCGTGGTGCTGGACGACGCCTGGCAAGGAGTGACCGATATCGTGCGCGGTGCCGACCTGCTGGATTCGACGCCGCGCCAGTTGTACCTGCAAGAACTGCTCGGGCTGCCCCAACCGCGCTACCTGCATGTGCCATTGATCACCCAGCCCGACGGGCACAAACTGGGTAAATCCTACCGTTCACCGCCGCTGGCGGCCGATCAGGCCGCGCCGCTGCTGTTGCGGGCACTGCGCGCGCTGGGCCAGCACGCGGGGCCCGAACTGGCCGACGCCAGCCCACGGGAGCTGCTGGCCTGGGGCATTCGCCACTGGGACGCGGCGCGTATCCCGCGCACACTGAGCCTGCCGGAAGCGCAAATCCGTTGACGGCCCTTGCAGCTTGGCGCCCATCCGTTACCATCGCCGCACGTTTTCGGGCACGCGTATCCCTATAGAGAGGCCGGGATGTACATCTATCGCTTGGTCCTGCTCCTGGTAGTGGGGATTTATCTGTTCTCCCCGGCCATCATGGATTGGTGGATCGATGCCACGGGGGCCTGGTATCGGCCGTATCTGCTCTGGCTGATCCTGATTGTCGTGACCTTCATCCTGCAGAGCCAAAAAGATGCCGATGAGCTTTAGCCTGACCCAGATGATCCTGATCAGCGCCGCCTACCTGGCGGTGCTGTTCAGCGTGGCCTGGGTCAGCGAACGGGGCATGATCCCCCGGGCGATCATCCGCCACCCGCTGACCTACACCCTGTCGCTGGGTGTCTACGCCAGTGCCTGGGCGTTTTACGGCACGGTCGGGCTGGCCTACCAGTACGGCTACGGCTTCCTGTCCAGTTACCTCGGGGTGTCGGGGGCGTTCCTGCTGGCACCGGTGTTGCTCTACCCGATCCTGAAGATTACCCGCACCTACCAGTTGTCGTCGCTGGCCGACCTGTTCGCCTTCCGCTTTCGCAGCACCTGGGCCGGCGCGCTGACCACAATCTTCATGCTGATCGGGGTCTTGCCGTTGCTGGCCCTGCAAATCCAGGCCGTGGCCGACTCCATCAGCATTCTCACCGGCGAACCGGTGCAGCACCGGGTAGCGTTGAGCTTCTGCGGGCTGATCATCCTGTTCACGATTTTCTTCGGTTCCCGGCACATCGCCACCCGCGAAAAGCACGAAGGCCTGGTGTTCGCGATTGCCTTCGAATCGGTGATCAAGCTGATCGCCATCGGCGGTGTCGGCCTCTATGCGTTGTACGGCGTGTTCGACGGCCCGCAGCAACTGGAAGTCTGGCTGTTGCAGAACCAGACCGCCCTCGCCGCCCTGCACACCCCGCTGCAGGAAGGCCCGTGGCGCACGCTGCTGCTGGTGTTCTTCGCCTCGGCGATCGTCATGCCGCACATGTACCACATGACGTTTACCGAAAACCTCAACCCGCGTTCGTTGGTCAGCGCGAGTTGGGGACTGCCGCTGTTCCTACTGCTGATGAGCCTGGCGGTGCCGTTGATCCTGTGGGCCGGATTGAAGCTGGGGGCCAGCACCAATCCGGAGTATTTCACCCTGGGCATCGGCATTGCGGCCAACAGCAAGGCTCTGGCCCTGCTGGCCTACGTCGGCGGCCTGTCGGCGGCCAGCGGCCTGATCATCGTCACCACGCTGGCGTTGTCGGGGATGGCCCTCAACCACCTGGTGCTGCCGCTCTACCAGCCGCCAGCTGAAGGCAATATCTACCGCTGGTTGAAATGGACCCGTCGCGCACTGATTGTGGCGATCATCATGGCCGGCTACGGCTTCTACCTGATGCTCGGTGACGGTCAGGACCTGGCCAACCTGGGCATTGTTGCCTTCGTGGCCACCTTGCAGTTCCTGCCTGGCGTACTGTCGGTGCTGTACTGGCCGACCGCCAACCGCCGCGGTTTCATCGCCGGCCTGCTGGCGGGGATCCTGGTGTGGCTGGTCGCCATGCTGTTGCCGCTGATGGGCAACCTGCAGGGCTTCTATATTCCGTTGCTGAACATGATCTACGTGCTCGACGACACCAGTTGGCACATGGCGGCCATCGCCTCGCTGGCGGCGAACGTGTTGATGTTCACCCTGATCTCATTGTTCACCAACGCCAGCAGCGAAGAGGCCAGCGCCGCCGAAGCCTGCGCCGTGGACAATGTCCGGCGCCCGCAACGCCGTGAGCTGCACGCCGCCTCGCCCCAGGAGTTCGCCACGCAACTGGCCAAGCCCCTCGGCGCCAAGGCCGCGCAGAAGGAAGTCGAACAGGCTTTGCGCGACCTTTACCTGCCCTTCGACGAGCGCCGCCCGTATGCCTTGCGTCGCCTGCGCGACCGGATCGAAGCCAACCTGTCCGGGCTGATGGGTCCCAGCGTAGCCCAGGACATGGTCGAGACGTTCCTGCCCTACAAGGCCGGCGGCGAGAACTATGTCACTGAAGACATCCATTTCATTGAAAGCCGCCTCGAGGACTACCACTCGCGCCTCACCGGCCTGGCCGCCGAGCTGGACGCCTTGCGCCGTTACCATCGCCAGACCTTGCAGGAACTGCCGATGGGCGTCTGCTCCCTGGCCAAGGACCAGGAGATCCTGATGTGGAACAAGGCTATGGAAGAGCTGACGGGGATCGCCGCCCAGCGCGTGGTCGGTTCCCGGCTGAGCACCCTGGGCGAGCCGTGGAAAGGCTTGTTGCAAGGTTTCATCGACCTGCCCGACGAGCACTTGCACAAACAGCACCTGGCCCTCGACGGGCAGACCCGCTGGCTGAACCTGCACAAAGCGGCGATCGACGAACCGCTCGCGCCCGGTAACAGCGGCCTGGTGTTGCTGGTGGAGGACCTGACCGACACCCAGATGCTCGAAGACAAGCTGGTCCACTCGGAGCGGTTGGCAAGCATTGGTCGGCTGGCAGCCGGGGTGGCCCACGAAATCGGCAACCCGATTACCGGTATCGCCTGCCTGGCGCAGAACCTGCGCGAAGAGCGCGAGGACGACAACGAGCTGACGGAAATCAGCGGCCAGATCCTTGAACAGACCAAACGGGTGTCGCGCATCGTCCAGTCGCTGATGAGCTTCGCCCACGCCGGCGGTCATCAGCACAATGATGAAGCCGTCTGTCTGGCCGAAGTGGCCCAGGATGCCATTGGTCTGCTGGCGCTTAACCGACGCAATTTCGAAGTGCAATTCTTCAACCTGTGCGATCCGGATCACTGGGTCGACGGCGATCCCCAGCGACTCGCCCAGGTGTTGATCAACCTGCTGACCAACGCGCGCGACGCCACACCGGCCGGCAGCGCGGTGCGGGTCAAGAGCGAAGCCAACGAACACACGATCGACCTGATCGTCGAAGACGAGGGCAGCGGTATCCCACAGAACATCATGGACCGATTGTTCGAACCTTTCTTCACCACCAAGGATCCTGGCGAAGGCACCGGTCTGGGCCTCGCACTGGTCTATTCCATCGTTGAAGAGCATTATGGACAAATCACCATCGACAGCCCGGCCGATGTACAAAGCCAACGCGGCACCCGTATCCGGGTAACCTTGCCGCGTCATGTCGAAGCGACGTCCGCTGTGAACTGAGACCGTCGAGAGAGTCGAATCAATGCCGCACATTTTGATCGTCGAAGACGAAACCATTATCCGCTCCGCCTTGCGCCGCCTGCTGGAACGCAACCAGTACCAGGTCAGCGAAGCCGGTTCCGTGCAGGAAGCACAAGAGCGTTTCAGCATTCCCACGTTTGACCTGATCGTCAGCGACCTGCGCCTGCCCGGCGCGCCAGGCACCGAGCTGATCAAGCTCGGCCAGGGCACACCAGTGCTGATCATGACCAGTTACGCCAGCCTGCGCTCTGCGGTGGACTCCATGAAAATGGGCGCAGTGGACTACATTGCCAAGCCGTTCGACCATGACGAGATGCTCCAGGCCGTGGCCCGCATCCTGCGTGACCGGCAGGCGGCGGCGAACAATCCCGCGGAACCTGCCGGCAAGGCCAGCGCCGCGGTAAAGGGCGGCGTCAGCAACAACAATGGCGAGATCGGCATCATCGGTTCCTGTCCGCCCATGCAGGACCTGTACGGCAAGATCCGCAAAGTCGCGCCAACCGACTCCAACGTCCTGATCCAGGGCGAGTCCGGCACCGGCAAGGAACTGGTCGCCCGCGCCCTGCACAACCTGTCTCGCCGCGCCAAGGCACCGATGATCTCGGTAAACTGCGCGGCGATTCCGGAAAGCCTGATCGAATCGGAACTGTTCGGCCACGAGAAAGGCGCGTTCACCGGCGCCAGCGCCGGGCGTGCTGGCCTGGTGGAGGCTGCGGACGGTGGCACGTTGTTCCTCGATGAAATCGGCGAGCTGCCCCTGGAAGCCCAGGCGCGGTTGCTGCGGGTGCTCCAGGAAGGCGAAATCCGCCGGGTCGGCTCGGTGCAGTCACAGAAAGTCGATGTGCGCCTGATCGCGGCCACTCACCGTGACCTCAAGAGCCTGGCAAAGATCGGCCAGTTCCGTGAAGACCTGTATTACCGCCTGCACGTGATCGCCTTGAAACTGCCGGCCCTGCGCGAGCGTGGCGCCGACGTCAATGAGATTGCCCAGGCCTTCCTCGCTCGCCAGAGCGCGCGGGTCAATCGTACCGACCTCAAGTTCGCCCCGGACGCCGAACAGGCCATTCGTCATTACGCTTGGCCGGGTAACGTTCGGGAACTGGAGAACGCCGTCGAGCGCGCGGTGATTCTGTGCGAGAGCCCGGAAATTTCCGCCGACCTGCTGGGTATCGACATCGAACTGAGTGATCTGGACGACGAGTTCATCGGCTTGGCCCCGCAGCATGGCGGTGCCGCGAACAACACCAGCCATGAGCCGACCGAAGACTTGTCCCTGGAGGACTACTTCCAGCATTTCGTCCTGGAGCATCAGGACCATATGACCGAGACCGAACTGGCCCGCAAGCTGGGCGTGAGCCGCAAGTGCCTGTGGGAACGCCGCCAGCGCCTGGGTATACCACGGCGCAAGACCGGCGTGGCCAGTGAAAGCTGAGATTGTTGTGGGAGCGAGCCTGCTCGCGATGGCGCCGGATCAGTCACACCTGCGGTGACGGGCACATCGCTATCGCGAGCAGGCTCGCCCCCACAGGGTTATCGGGCGTAACGAAATGAATGTGAAAAAACTGTTACCTCAGTCTTTTCACGTAACAAAAGCCGGGGTTTACGGTAACGAAACCCCGGCTTTTTTTCGCCTCGGAAAAATGGCTATAACCATAGAACGCCCGGTTTCGCTGGGCCTCGCAAAAGTTGGCACGCACCCTGCTATAGCTCCGGTACAAGAACAATAACAAGCAATGCAAAAGACAATAAAAATAAGACGAATCGACTCACGCACAATAAAAACAAGACGGCGAGAGGCGCAGCTAACTGATTCTTTTGGAGAGGCGTTGTATTTGGGGCTTGCCCCACAACCAGGCCGAGAACAATAAAACTGTCTCAAGACAGGCGCCTGAACTGGTTGGATCGATCGATCACTGCAACACAGCGACCAAAGCAATCCGTTTGCTCTTGACTCCCGATTGGGAGGGTCACGAAGGGAAACCCCGTGACGCGGGCACTCAACAAAAACAAGAAGCCCGAAATCAATAATAAAAATAGAGCACGCAACTAATTCTGGGGGAGCTTCGGCTCCCCTTGTGGTTTCTGGCGTTCAGGTCCCCTGCCTACAAGGCCTGCCGCTTAAAGCTTGCAGCTCAAACTGCTGCGTCCTACACCATCCCTCGACTAAATGCTAGAATCCCCGCCCATCATGCGGTCATTCTTCGTTTTGGCCGAACATTCCTTCAAACAGTGCATCCCATGCTGAAGAAGCTGTTCCAGTCATTCCGTTCTCCCTTGCGTCGTACGCAACACATTCGCAGCACGCCTGAAGTGCTCAACAGCGGCCAGCATTCATTGCAAAAGGCCCAGTTCAGCCGTTATGCGGTGAACATTGTCGAACGCCTGCAGAACGCCGGCTACCAGGCGTACCTGGTCGGCGGCTGCGTGCGCGACATGCTGCTCAACATCACCCCCAAGGATTTCGACGTCGCCACCAGCGCCACGCCGGAACAGGTGCGGGCCGAATTTCGTAACGCACGGATCATTGGCCGGCGCTTCAAGCTGGTCCATATCCACTTCGGTCGCGAAATCATCGAAGTGGCAACGTTCCGCGCCAACCACCCGCAAAACGATGAAGAGGAAGACAGCAACCAGTCTTCCCGCAACGAGAGCGGGCGCATCCTGCGCGACAACGTCTACGGCACCCTTGAGGAAGACGCGCAACGCCGCGACTTCACCATCAACGCCCTGTATTACGATCCGGTCAGCGAGCGCATCCTCGATTACGCCAATGGCGTACACGACATCCGCAATCACCTGATCCGGTTGATCGGCGATCCCAAGCAGCGTTACCAGGAAGACCCGGTACGAATGCTGCGGGCCGTGCGCTTCGCCGCCAAGCTGAACTTTGGCATCGAAAAACACAGCGCCGCGCCGATTCGCGAACTGGCGCCGATGCTGCGGGAAATTCCCTCGGCACGGCTGTTCGAGGAAGTGCTCAAGCTGTTCCTGTCGGGCTACGCCGCCGACACCTTCGAGATGTTGGTGGACCTGCAGTTGTTCGATCCGCTGTTCCCGGCCAGTGCCGAGGCGCTGGAGCACAACCCGACTTACACCCACACGCTGATCAGCGAAGCCCTGGTCAACACCGACCTGCGCATCAAGCAGAACAAACCGGTGACCCCGGCGTTTCTGTTCGCCGCCCTGCTCTGGCCTGCCCTGCCGGCCCGGGTGCTGCGCCTGCAAGACCGTGGCATGCCACCGATCCCGGCGATGCAGGAAGCTGCCCACGAATTGATCGCCGAACAGTGCCAGCGCATCGCGATTCCAAAACGCTTCACAATGCCGATCCGCGAGATCTGGGACATGCAGGAGCGCCTGCCGCGGCGCAGCGGCAAACGCGCCGACCTGCTGCTGGACAACCCGCGGTTCCGCGCCGGCTACGACTTCCTGCTGCTACGCGAAAGCGCTGGCGAGCAGACCGATGGCCTCGGCGAATGGTGGACCGATTACCAGGACGCCAACGACAGCGAACGCCGCGA
Source organism: Pseudomonas fluorescens (assembly GCF_018614775.1). Lineage (GTDB taxonomy): Bacteria > Pseudomonadota > Gammaproteobacteria > Pseudomonadales > Pseudomonadaceae > Aquipseudomonas > Aquipseudomonas fluorescens_BY. The sequence continues at coordinate 789 of NZ_JAGGOF010000041.1, read as the reverse complement.
GATGATTCGCGAGCTCAGCGGCAAGGATGACGGCGCCAGCGGTCCCCGCAAGCGGCGTCGCAGCAGTGGCGGCGCCAAGCGTAAGCGTGCCGGGGCTTCGAGCGAGTCGGGCGAGTAATTGATGGAGCGCGTCTACGTCGGCATGGGCAGCAACCTGGCCGAACCTGCCGCGCAATTGCGCTGCGCTATCCAGGCGCTGGCGCAGTTGCCCGATACACGATTGGCGGGCGTCTCGGCGTTCTATCAAAGCGACTCGCTGCTGCCGGGACAGCCGCGCTACACCAATGCGGTGGCGGCGCTGGACAGTCATCTGGCACCGCTGGAGCTGCTCGATGCATTGCAAGCCATCGAAACCGGCCAGGGTCGCGAACGCCTCGAACGCTGGGGCCCACGGACTCTGGACCTGGACATCCTGCTGTTCGGCGATCGCCTGATCGACGAGCCTCGGCTCAAGGTCCCCCACTACCACATGCAGGTCCGGGCGTTTGTCCTGTATCCATTGGCCGAACTCGCCCCCGCCGAGCTGCGCCTGCCCGACGGGCGCCTGCTCAAGGACCTGCTGGCGGCGTGTCCGTTTGCGGGTCTGGAACGCTTACCGACCAACTGACACAAACCCCACCCTGTAGGGGCGGCGCCTGTGGGAGCAAAGCTTGCTCGCGATAGCGGTTTTACATTCAACAGAGATGTCGACTGCCAGACCGCCTTCGCGAGCAAGCCCGCTCCAAAGTGGGCCTTCAGCTGATGCAACCTCTGTTTGCACACAAATCTCCTGTGGGAGCAACTGTCTTG
>NZ_JAGGOF010000040.1 GCF_018614775.1 Pseudomonas fluorescens | reverse complement strand
ACCGCAGCAATGGATATGTACGCGGTTCCAGGACGCCTTCGCGAGCAAGCCCGCTCCCACAGGGGCAAGGTGCGGATTACGGCGCTGAAGCCTGAAGCCATTCGGGTGCGGATTTTTCCAGTTCGGCCGCACCGGCCACTGCGCCAATCACCAGGATCGCCGGGCTTTTGAGCTGGAACGCGGCTGCGTCGGCTTCCATCGAGGCCAGGTCGCTGCGGCAGTCTCGCTGATGGGGCAGGGACGCGTTTTCGATCATCGCCACGGGGGTCGCTGCCGCCAGGCCGCCGGCCAGCAGTTGTTCGCGGATCTCGCTCAGTTTCGCCACACCCATGTACACCACCAGGGTCGTTCCGCTCTGCGCCAGGGCCTGCCAGTTCAGGCTGCTGCCGTCCTGGGTGTGAGCGGTGACCAGTGTCACGCCCCGGGCAACCCCGCGCAGGGTCAGCGGAATATCACAGTGGGTCGCTCCGGCAAGCCCGGCGGTGATGCCATTGACCAACTCCACGTCCACGCCATGTTCGCGCAGCCACTGCGCTTCTTCGCCGCCACGGCCGAAGATGCAGGGGTCGCCACCCTTGAGGCGCACCACGCATTTGCCCTGGCGGGCATAGCGCAGCATCAGGCGATGGATAAACGCCTGGGGCGTGGAACGGCAGCCGCCGCGCTTGCCCACGGCGATGATGCGCGCGTCGGGGCAGTGCTCCAGCACCGCCTCGTTGACCAGATCGTCGATCAGCACCACGTCGGCCTCGCCCAAGGCGCGCACAGCTTTGAGGGTCAGCAATTCAGGGTCACCGGGACCTGCACCCACCAGCCAGACTTTTGCGTTCATAGTGTTTTCCTCACGAGACAGCGGCCATCGGTTGCACGGTGGCAACCAGCAGGCGTTTGATTTCCGGTACGCAGGACCCGCATTGCGTGCCACAGCCCAGTTCCTGTTTCAGCCCTTGCAAGTCCAGGCCACGTTCAATGCCGGCGCAGATCGCACGCTGGCTGACGTTCAAGCAGTTGCACACGGTTTTGCCGCCGCCGACTGCCGCGCCGACATTGCCTGGCGGTGCACTCAGTGGTGCCAGCAGCCAGCGGCGCAGTTGCTCGTCGGCACGTCCTTCCTGCCACAGGTTCTGTAGCCAATGCCGTGCCAGGGTTTCGCCGGCCAGGCGGATGGCGGTGATGCGGCCGTTTTCGATCCGCACCCGCTTGCCGATGGCCCGACGTGGGTCGTCATAAGCCAGCACCGGCCCGTCGATCAGCCCCAGTTGTTCGTCGATCGCTTGCAGCAGTTCGGGATCAGGCGCTGTGGCACTGGCAGCGCGAATCAGCAACGCCGGACGTTCACGGCCGGTCAGGCTGAGGCTGACGTAGGCAAACGCTTCGCACAGCGGACGCAAAGTCTGCAGGTGCTGTTGAACATCGCCCTCGATCAGTGCGAAAAGCTGCCAGGGCAGGTTCACCGGTTCCAGGCGCACGCCGCTGTGCTTGAGTTCCGGTTGTTTCGACAACGGATCGAAGGCCGGTTGGGTCAGGGTATTGACCCCACCCTTGAGGAACCGGTCGCCCCAGTGCATCGGCAGGAATGCCTGGCCGGGACGCACGCTTTCGTCGCTGTCGACGGCCACGATCACGGCGCCACGTCGGCTTTTCAGGCTGACCAGGTCGCCAGCCTGCAAGCGATACCGCAGCAGTTCGTCGGGATGCAGGCTGAGGACGGCTTCGTTCACGTGACCAAACAGTTGCGCGGCAGTACCGGTGCGGCTCATGCCGTGCCATTGGTCGCGCAAGCGACCGGTGTTCAGGGTCAATGGGTAGCGTGCGTCACGCAGTTCCTTGGCGGCGCGGTACGCTTCGGCGACAAACCGCGCGCGGCCGTTGTCGGTCGGGAAGATCCCATCCACGTACAGACGCGCCGTTCCGACCTTGGCGCCCTCCGGGAAGGGCCATTGCTGAGGCCCGAGTTGATCGATCAGGGCATGGCTTAGGCCGGACAAGTCGAGGTCACGACCCCGGGTCAGCTGTTTGTATTCGTCGAACAACTGGGCCGGGGTTGTAAAGGTGAACAGGCTGGGCTGGCCCGGCCGCAGACGCTTCTCCAGGCGTTGGGCGAAATCCACGGTAATGGCCCAGTCCGGTCGTGCTTCACCCGGTGCGCTGATCGCCCGGCGGACGTGGGAAATACGCCGTTCGGAGTTGGTCACCGAACCTTCTTTCTCGCCCCAACTGGCTGCGGGCAGCAACAGGTCGGCAAACGCGGCGGTCTCGGTGGTCTTGAACGCTTCCTGCAACACCACGAACGGGCAGGCTTGCAGGGCCTCCCGGACTGCCGTCTGGTCCGGCATTGATTGAGCCGGGTTGGTGCAGGCGATCCACAGGGCCTTGATCTTGCCGCTGCGCACCTGCTCGAACAGTTCGATGGCGCTCAAGCCGGGGTTGCCGGGCAATCGCTCGACGCCCCAGTAGCGGGCGACTTCGGCGCGGTGCTCCGGGTTGGCGGCTTCACGATGGCCCGGCAGCAGGTTCGACAGGCTGCCGGTTTCCCGTCCACCCATGGCGTTGGGCTGGCCGGTCAACGAAAACGGTCCCGCGCCCGGACGGCCGATTTGCCCGGTGGCCAGGTGCAGGTTGATCAGTGCACTGTTCTTCGCGCTGCCGGCGGTGGACTGGTTCAAGCCCATGCACCACAACGACAGGAAACTCGGCGAGGTACCGACCCATTCAGCGCATTGGTGCAGTTGTTCGACGCTGATGCCGCACAACTGGGCGACCATGGCCGGGGTGTAGTCGCGCACCAGGTTCTTCAGATCAGCCAGGCCTTCGGTGTGGGCCTTGATGAAGTCGCGGTCAATCCAGTCTTCCCACAGCAACAGGTGCAAAATCCCATGGAACAAAGCGACATCGGTGCCCGGCAGGATCGCCAGGTGCAGGTCCGCCAGGTCGCAGGTGTCGGTGCGCCGTGGGTCGATGACGATGATTTTCATCTGTGGACGGCGGGATTTGGCTTCTTCGAGGCGACGAAACAGAATCGGATGCGCGTAGGCCATGTTACTGCCGACGATCATCACGCAGTCGCTCAGTTCCAGGTCTTCATAGTTGCAGGGCGGCGCGTCGGCGCCAAGGCTGCGCTTGTAGCCCACCACGGCGGAGGACATGCACAGCCGGGAATTGCTGTCGATGTTGTTGGTGCCGACCAACGCCCGGGCGAGTTTGTTGAAGGCGTAGTAATCCTCGGTCAGTAACTGGCCGGAGATGTAGAACGCCACGCTGTCGGGGCCGTGCTCGGCGACGGTGTCGGCGAACACATTGGCGGCGTGATCCAGGGCGTTGTCCCAGTCGCTGCGGGCGCGGGCCAGGCCTTTGCCCAGGCGCAGTTCGGGGTACAGGGCGCGTGCGGCGAGGTCGCCGGTCAGGTGCAGGGTCGAGCCCTTGCTGCACAGTTTGCCGACGTTGGCCGGGTGGGCGGGATCGCCGCTGACGCCGAGAATGCGCTCGTCGTCATGTTCGATCAGCACGCCGCAACCGACCCCGCAATAACAGCAGGTCGAGGCAGTGGTTTGGCGGTTCATCAGCTTGCTTCCCGTAGCGCCAGCAGGACCCGGCCGTTTTCCACCCGTGCCGAATGATGGTGGGCACAACCCACGTCCGGCGCCTGGGCCTGGCCGCTTTCCAGGTCGATCTGCCAGTTGTGCAGCGGGCAGGCCACGCGCTTGCCGTAGATCAAGCCCTGGGACAGCGGGCCACCCTTGTGCGGGCAGCGGTCGTCGAGGGCGAACACTTCATCGTCGCTGGTGCGAAAAATCGCGATATCGCCTTTCGGGCCATTGATGATCCGTGAGCCCAGCGCGTTGATCTCGTCCAGTGCGCAGATATCCAGCCAGTTCATGCCGGCACCTCCAGGTTTTTCACGGGGATGACTTCGAACTCTTTTTTCAGATGGGGTTGTTCCAGGCGCTGTTTCCATGGGTCCTGTTCCAGGGCCAGGGAAAATTTCAGACGTTCATGCAGCGCTTTACGGCGTTCCGGGTCTTCGAGCACGGCTTTCTTGATGTGCTCCATGCCGACCCGCTGCATGTAGTGCACGGTGCGTTCGAGGTAGAAGGCTTCTTCGCGGTACAGCTGCAGGAACGCACCGTTGTATTCGCGGACTTCTTCGGCGGTCTTGAGCTTGACGAAGAACTCGGCGACTTCGGTCTTGATCCCGCCGTTGCCGCCGATGTACATCTCCCAGCCGGAGTCGACACCGATGATGCCGACGTCCTTGATGCCGGCTTCCGAACAGTTGCGTGGGCAACCGGAGACGGCCAGCTTCACCTTGTGGGGCGACCACATGTTGAACAGGTCGTGCTCCAGCTCGATGCCCAGTTGGGTGGAGTTCTGTGTGCCGAAGCGGCAGAACTCGCTGCCCACGCAGGTTTTCACAGTTCGGATGGACTTGCCGTAGGCGTGGCCGGACGGCATGTCGAGGTCTGCCCAGACCCCTGGCAGGTCCTGCTTCTTGATGCCCAGCAAGTCGATGCGTTGCCCACCCGTGACCTTGACCATGGGCACGCTGTATTTGTCGGCGACGTCGGCGATGCGTCGCAGCTCCGAAGGCGTCGTCACGCCACCCCACATCCGTGGGACGACCGAGTAGGTGCCGTCTTTCTGGATGTTGGCGTGGGCGCGCTCGTTGATCAGCCGCGATTGCGGGTCGTCCTGCGCTTCGCCGGGCCAAGTGGAGATCAGGTAGTAATTGAGCGCCGGGCGGCAGCTGGCGCAGCCGTTCGGGGTGCGCCAGTTCAAGTAGCTCATGGTGCCGGCGATGGTCAGCAGGTGCTGGTCGCGGATCGCCTGGCGGATCTGGCCATGGTTGAGGTCACTGCAACCGCAGATGGCTTTTTCGCTTTTTGGTTTGACGTCAGCCGCGCCGCCCACGGTGTTGATCAGGATCTGCTCGACGAGGCCGGCGCAGGAGCCGCAGGAGCTGGCGGCCTTGGTGTGTTTTTTCACGTCATCGACGCTGAACAGCCCATGTTCCTGGATCGCCTTGACGATGGTGCCCTTGCACACGCCGTTGCAACCGCAGACCTCAGCGCTGTCGGCCATGCTCATGGCTTTGTCCTGGCCCTGGTGGCCGACGTCGCCCAAGGCGTTTTCGCCGAACATGAGGTGATCGCGGATCTCACTGATGGCGGCATTTTCACGGATCTGGCGGAAATACCAGCCGCCATCTGCCGTGTCGCCGTACAGGCAGGCGCCCACCAGCACGTCATCCTTGATCACCAGCTTCTTGTAGACGCCGCCGATCGGGTCGGACAGGGTGATGGTCTCGGTGCCTTCGCCGCCCATGAAGTCCCCGGCGGAGAACAGGTCGATGCCGGTGACCTTGAGCTTGGTCGAAGTCACCGAGCCTTTGTAGGTGGCAAACCCCAGTTGCGCGAGGTGGTTGGCGCAGACCTTGGCCTGCTCGAACAGCGGTGCCACCAGGCCGTAGGCGGTTCCACGGTGGCTGGCGCATTCACCGATCGCATAGATGCGCGGGTCGTAGGTCTGCAGGGTGTCGTTGACCAGGATCCCGCGGCTGCAAGGAATGCCGGATTTTTCCGCCAGTTCGGTGTTGGGGCGGATACCGGCCGCCATCACCACCAGGTCGGCGGGGATGATGTCACCGTTCTTGAACTGCACCGAGCCGACGCGGCCGTTGCCAGCGTCGTGCAGGGCCTGGGTCTGTTCGCTGAGGCGGAATTTCAGGCCACGCTCTTCCAGCGCGGTTTGCAGCAGTTGGCCGCTGGTCTTGTCCAGTTGCCGTTCCAGCAGCCATTCACCGAGGTGCACCACGGTCACGTCCATGCCGCGCAGCTTCAGGCCGTTGGCGGCCTCCAGGCCCAGCAGGCCACCGCCGATCACCACGGCGTGTTTGTGGGTCTTGGCGGTTTCGATCATTGTCTGGGTGTCGGCGATGTCGCGGTAGCCGATCACGCCGTCGAGGGTGTGACCGGGAATCGGCAGGATGAACGGTGTGGAACCGGTGGCGATCAGCAGGCGATCGTACTCGGCTTCGGTGCCGTCTTCGGCAATGACCCGGCGCTTGACCCGGTCGATCTCCACCACCTTGCGGTTGAGCAGAAGATTGATGTGGTTGTCTTGGTACCAGCTCAGGTCGTTGAGCACGATCTCTTCGAAGGTCTGCTCGCCCGCCAGCACCGGCGAGAGCAGGATGCGGTTGTAGTTGGTGTGGGGTTCGGCGCCGAACACGGTGATGTCGTACAGCTCGTTGCTCAGCTTGAGCAGTTCTTCGAGGGTTCGAACCCCGGCCATGCCGTTGCCGATCATCACCAGTTTGAGTTTTTTCATCAGGGTTCTCCGCAAGCCCAGACCGGTTTCGTCACGTTTCATCACGGCGATCGGACTGGCTCGGCAATGTTCACGAAAACAAAAAAAGGCGTCCCGCTAGTGATCTAGCGAGGACGCCTTTGTCCTGGTCCCGTTCTCTCGGGAGGCACCGCCTTCATCGTTGGAGGCGTTGCTTTATGTCTGTTGAGAGGGGTTATGCAGTGGTTGTGCCAAGTGGCTGGGAGGTGCGGGTTTATTGAAGGATGGGACGATTTCAAGGAGTGCCGGAGGGATTTATTGCACCGAATGAAAGCGGGTTGCACGGTAATGGCGCGTGAGGCCGATAGCTGTGCAGCGACAGGCAGGCCGCCATCGCGAGCAGGCTCGCTCCCACAATGGATCTCAGTCGTACCCATGATAGGCGTACGCAGCAGATCCCTGTGGGAGCGGGCTTGCTCGCGAAAGCGGTGCGTCAGTCAACAACAATGCTGAAGGTGCTGACGCCTTCGCGAGCAAGCCCGCTCCCACAGGATCTCAGCCGTGAAACAGCAGAAACAGCAGCACGATATTCATCACCAGAGACACCAGCGCCAACGTCCGCCAGACCTTCAGCGGCTCGCGCTCCAACAGCGGCCGGGGCCGGACGCTCAAGCTGTGGCGCTCGCCCTGTTCCAGCAGCAACAGCCATTCCTCGGCGGTTTCGAAGCGCTCGTCCGGGTTCGCCGCAACGGCGCGCTCCAGGCTTTGGCCGAGCCATTCGGCCAGGTCCGGCCGATAACGATGGGCACTGACCGGCACGCCAAAACGCGGACGTTGGAACGCTTCGATTTCGCCGTAGGGATAATGCCCGGTCAGCAGGAAATACAAGGTCACGCCGACGGCATATAAATCCTGTTGCGCAGTCGGTGCAGTGCCACCGAAAGCCTCCGGAGCGATATAGCTAGGCGTTCCCGGCAACACATTGGCTTGGTCCTCGGACAGGCCTGGGCAGTACGCCAGCCCGAAATCCAGCAGGCGCATTTCGCCGTCGTCCCCCAAATGCAGGTTTTCCGGCTTGATGTCGCGGTGGTAGATCTGCCGCCGGTGCAACAGCCCCACCGCCCGCACCAGCCGTTGCGCCAGGTCCAGCCATTGAGCCAGTGGCAGCGGGCCGTCTTGGTCGAATAGCTCAGCCAGGGTCATGCCCGGATATTCGCGCATCACGTAGTACAGATGCTGACGCTGGGGAACACCGTGCACCTCGGGAAACTGCCGCCCGGCGACTCGCTTGAGAAACCATTCTTCCGACAGCAACGCCTGGCCAGCGCGGCTGTCGTCCCGCAGATGGCCGGGCAGGGTTTTCAGCAGCCATGGCTGGCCTTGGCCGTCATGCACCCGGTAGAGCAACGACTGCTGGCTCTGGCCGAGCAGGCTTTCGACCTGCCAGCCTTCGAACGCCTGGCCCGGTTTCAACGCCGGCGGCAGGGGCCATTGCTGCAGTTGGATCAGCGCGTCGCCAATGCTCGCTTCGCCCAACGCATCGACCCGCACCAGCAGGGCGCTGGCATTGTCCTGGCTGCCGGCCAGGTGCGCCGCATTGACCAGGGTCTGGGCCGCGCGGTCGAGGTCCGGTTGGTCGCGCAGGATGCCGGCGATGGCCGTGTCCCCCAGGACCGCCCAGACTCCGTCGCTGAGCAGCACGAAGGTTTCGTCGGGGCGCAGTTCGCCGTCGAGAAAGTCCAGGATCAGGTGCTGATCCAGGCCCAGGGCGCGTTTGAGCACGTGTTGCATACCCTGTTGTTCCCAGACGTGATCCTCGCTGACCCGTTGCAGATGATCGGCATGCCAACGATAGACCCGGCAATCGCCAACGTGAGCCAGGGTGAAGCGCCGACCCCGCAGGACCAGCGCGCTGACGGTGGTGAGCAGCGGTTGCCCGCCACCGTTGGCTTGCAGCCAGCGATTCTGCGCCAGCAGCAAGCGGTCCAGCGCCTGGGCCACGCCCCAGGTTTGCGGCGTGGCGTAGTAGTCCAGGGCCAGCGCCTGCAAGGTCGAACGGGCCGCCAGTCCGCCGTCGGCGCATTGGCTCACGCCGTCGGCGATGGCGAACAGATAACCCTTGCTGGCGGCCAGCGCCGGGGCCGGGGTGACCAGGCGCAGGGCGTCCTGGTTTTCTTCCCGTGGGCCGATGGCACTGGCTTCGGCAAAACTCAGTTGCAAGCTCATGGTGAGGGTTTATACCCGGGCAGCGGTGACAGCGGCCGAACCCCAGGTGGTTCTCCAGCGACGCTTGACGCCGTACAGGCCGAACCAGGCCAGGACGCCGAGGCTGGCGAACAACCACAGCGCCAGTTGATAGCTGCCGGTGCTCTGCTTGATCGCGCCCATGCCCGCCGCCAGGGCGAAGCCACCGATGCCGCCGGCCATGCCGATCAGCCCGGTCATGACGCCGATTTCGCGGCGGAAGCGTTGGGGCACCAATTGGAACACCGCGCCGTTACCCGCACCCAGACCGAGCATGGTGCAAACGAACAGGGCCAGGGCCGCATAGGAACTCGGCAGGTTGAAACCCACGGCGGCGATGCAGACGGCCGCGACGGTGTACATGCCCAGCAAGGTGCGGATGCCGCCGAAACGGTCTGCCAGGGCGCCGCCCAACGGCCGCATCAGGCTGCCACCGAAGACGCAGGCGGCGGTGTAGTAGCCGGCGGTCACGGGGCTCAGGCCATATTGGTCGTTGAAGTAGCCGGGCAGGGCGCTGGCCAGGCCGATGAAGCCGCCGAAGGTCACGCTGTAGAAGAACATGAACCACCAGCTGTCCCGGTCGCCCAGGGCCTTGAGGTAGTCGGCCATGGATTTGGCTTTCGGCCGCTCGGGCGCGTTCTTGGCCAGCCAGGTGAAGGCGATCAGGGTCAGTATCAGGGGGATCAGGGCGAAGCCGAACACGTTGGTCCAGCCGAAGGCCGCGGCCATGATCGGCGCGATCAACGCGGCCAGCACGGTGCCCGAGTTACCGGCACCAGCGATGCCCATGGCCTTGCCCTGGTGCTGCGGCGGGTACCACTGGGACGCCAGCGGCAGGGCCACGGCGAACGACGCGCCGGCCATGCCCAGGAACAGGCCGAGCAACAGCGCCTGTTCGTAGCTGTGGATGCCGAGTTTCCAGGCGCAGAACAGCGCGCTGATCACGATCACCTGGCCTACCATGCCGGCGGACTTGGGCGAAATCCGATCAGCCAGCAGGCCCATGAACAGGCGCAACACGGCACCGGCCAGGATCGGTGTCGCCACCATCAGGCCGCGCTGCTGGGTGGTCAGGTGCAGGTCGGCGGAGATCTGCACCGCCAGCGGACCGAGCAGGTACCAGACCATGAAACTCAGGTCGAAATACAGGAAGGCCGCGAACAGGGTCGGGGTGTGGCCGGATTTCCAGAAGCTTGAATTCATCACGCACCTCAGCGGTTAAAGTCTCGAAAATGAGTCAGTGCTTCGAGGTGGTGCGCCGCGACGGCGACCCCCACCGACCCCGGACGTTGGGGCCAAAGCAAAAAAACGCCGCAACCCGAGTCGCCAGGAGGCGAGAAGGGTGTGCGACGTCTTTGTCGTAGGTGGGGCAACCGCCGTTGGTTACCTGTGGGTTGCTTAAGCGAGATTTGTGCCAACAGTGGAAATCGAGGGGAGGCTATCGCGAGCAGGCTCGCTCCCACAGTGGGGCGGAGGTGTTCACAGGTGCTGCGTCCACCCGCAAACCCTGTGGGAGCGGGCTTGCTCGCGATAGCAGTGGGTCAGTCGATGATGGGTTGGATGTGAGGCCGCCATCGCGAGCAGGCTCGCTCCCACAGTGGGCCGGGGGTGTTCACAGGTGCTGCGTCCACCCGCAAATCCCTGTGGGAGCGAGCCTGCTCGCGATAGCGCCGGACCCGGCGCCGCCTGGCTTTCAGCCCAGCAGCTCATTCATGGCAATGATCTGTTCCGCCACCTGGATCAGCTTCTGCTGGCGGCTCATGGCCTGGCGGCGCATCAGGGTGTAGGCCTGTTCTTCGTTGCAGTCCTTCATCTTCATCAGCATGCCCTTGGCCAGTTCGATGCGCTTGCGTTCGGCCAATTGCTGGTCGCGGGCCAGGAGTTGGGCGCGCAGGGCCTGGTCGCTTTCGAAGCGGGCCATGGCGACGTCGAGGATCGGTTGCAGGCGCGCGGCGTGGATGCCCTCGACGATGTAGGCGCTGACGCCCGACTTGATCGCCTGGCGCATGACATCCGGGTCGTGCTCGTCGGTAAACATGACGATCGGTCGTGGCTGGTCGCGGCTGACCAGCACCACCTGTTCCATCACATCGCGCCCGGGTGACTCGGTATCGATCAGGATCACGTCCGGACGCACCGTTTCGACGCGCGCCGGCAGGTCGATGGTCAGGCCGGATTCGTCGATGACCTCGAAGCCGGCTTCAATCAGGGCGGCCTTGAGGCGACCGACTTTTTTCGCGGTGTCGTTGATCAGCAGGATACGCAGCATAGTCGAGGCTCCTGTCAGCGGCTGGCGAAAAGGGCTGGCGCATCGCTCAAAGCGTGCAGTTTGAAGCTGCGGGCATACCCGGCCGGATCCGAGCCATCCCAGGTGGTGCCGTCGATCAGCAGGCTGCTGCGCATGTCCTGCCGGGGCGAGGCAATGTCCAGCGCCGCGCAGGCTTCACGGTACAGCTTGAGTTGCTGGACGTCCTGCGCCACGCCCAGGTAGTCCGGGTCTTCGCGCAGCAGGCCCCAGCGGCGGAACTGGGTCATGAACCACATGCCATCGGACAGGTACGGCAGGTTCACCTCGCCGTTGCCATGAAAGCGCATGGCGTGGGGGTCCTGCCAACTGTTGCCCAGGCCATCCGCGTAGATCCCCAGCAACCGCGGTTCGATGCAGTCCAGCGGTGCGTCGAGGTATTCGGGCGCGCTCAACAGTTGCGCGGTGCTGCGGCGGTTCTCGCTGCTTTGCTCGATGAAGCGACTGGCTTCAAGAATGGCCATCACCAGCGCCCGGGCGGTATTGGGGTACTGCTCGACAAACGCGCGGGTGCAGCCGAGGACTTTTTCCGGGTGATCGGGCCAGATGGTCTGGGTGGTCGCCAGGGTGAAGCCCAGGTTCTGCTTCACCGCGCTGGCGCACCAAGGCTCGCCGACACAAAAGCCATCGATACGCCCGGCCTGCAAGTGCGCGATCATTTGCGGCGGCGGCACCACCACGCTGTCGACATCCGACAAGGGATGGATGCCCTGGGCGGCGAGCCAGTAATAAAGCCACATGGCATGGGTGCCGGTGGGGAAGGTCTGGGCAAAGGTCAGTTTCGGGCGAGATTGGTGCACGTGCTGTTCCAGTGCCTCAGGAGTGGTCACGCCCTGGGCCTGCAAGCCGTGGGACAGGTTGATGCTCTGGCCGTTCTGATTCAGGCCCATCAGCACCGCCATGTCGGTCGCGGCGACGCCACCAATGCCCAGGTGCACTGCGTAGATCAGGCCGTACAAACTGTGCGCGGCATCGATCTCACCACTGACCAGCTTGTCCCGCAGGTTCGCCCAGGAAGTCTGGCGCTTGAGGTTCAGGCTCAGGCCGTAGGGTTGGGCGAAGCCCTGGGTGGCGGCCACCACCAGGGGGGCGCAGTCACTCAAGGCCATGAAACCGAGATTGACCGCGCTCTTTTCCGGGGCATCGCTGCCGTTGACCCAGGCCAGGGCGTTGGCTGGAACTTCATTCATCGCGCATTACCTTCCACATAAAGGCGCCGTACCCGGCCGGATGACGGCGCCCTTGACCTTGAAACCGTGGCACCCATGCGTCGCAGGCATGGGCACCGATGAACGAAAAGGGTGCAAGGCATATGCCAGCCCCTGCTCATCACCTTTCCATCAAGATTCAGGCAGCCGTGCCTTTCATCCTGTCGGTCCTTCCACCGCCATGTTGCAAAGGAGACCGGTGTGCAGCACAAACCCATTCACGCCACGGCGTTGGCCGCTTCGCACGAGCGGTTACTGCACCTGCGGGTTGCCCGGGGCACGGTTGAACTGAGCGCTGTTACTGCGCGGCGTACCCGCTGCCTGACGAACGGATGGCAAGGGCTGATGGTGCTGAACGAGCCGTTGCAATACACCGGTGGCGAGCTGCACGTGCGGCCTGTTTGCGCAGCGCCACTGGTGAAGGTGCAGGCATTCGTTGACATGAGCGCTGCCTTCGCCGCACACACGGCGGATGCTGCACCGTGGGCCCTGCTGCCGGTCGCCGATGACGTCATCTGCGCCCAGGATCGGTTCGAACGTTGGTACATCGAGCAGGCGCTGAGTGGCGCCCCGGCTTATCACGCCGTGGCCAACCTGTTGCGCCGGCACGAGAGCTACGGGCTGGTGCGTTTCCTGTTGGAGCAAGGCACGCGCAGCGAAAAGCTCAACACCCTGGCCCAGCGTTACGGCGTATCGGTCTCGCATTTTCGCCGGCTCTGCCGGCAGGCCCTGGGCAGCGCGGCCAAGCCAGCCTTGCGCGGCTGGCGCACGGCCCAGGCGCTGTTGGACATGAGTCTGGGCGACAGTTCGCTGACCGACGTGGCGCTGGCGTTCGGCTTTGCCTCTTCTTCGCATTTCTCCAAGGAAGTCCGCGAGCTGGTGGGTTTCGCGCCCAGCAGCCTGGCCGATATCACCGACTTGCGGCACGTCAGTCGATGAGCCGACGCCTGCTATCGCTATCCCTTCTATTGTGGCTCGGACCTTTCGCCGTCCAGGCTGACGTCTACAGTTTCGAAGCCCGCGAACAAAGCGCCCGGACGTTTTTCAGCGAGTTGTCCGGCCCGCTGGGCAGGCCGGTCATTGTCAGCAAGGTGGCGGCGGCCAAGCGGATTGGCGGGACCTTCGATTTGCGCACGCCGCAACAGACGTTCGAGCGCATCAGTACGCAGATGGGCCTGATCTGGTACAGCGACGGCCAGGCGATCTACCTGTATGACGCCTCGGAAATCAAAAGCTCGATGGCTTCGTTGCAGACCCTGACGGTCGTCAAACTGCTGGGGTTTCTCAAGCAGGCCGGGCTGCATGATGCACGCTATCCGCTACGCCACGACGGGCTGCGCACCTTTCATGTGTCCGGCCCACCGATCTATGTCGACCTGGTGTTGCAGGCGGCGCAGTTGATGGATAACCAACGCTCGGAGTTGCTGCTGGGCAAGCAGCAGATCGGCGTGATCCAAGTGCGCAACACCTTTGTCAGCGACCGCAAATACGAGCTGCGCGACGACAAGGTGACGATTCCAGGGCTGGCCACCGTGATCGAAGCGTTGTTGCGCGGCGAACAGCATGAAGTCGAGCCGTCGGTGGCCCAGGCCTCCCCGCAGCGCTCGCGTGGCGCGATGCCGGCGTTTCCCCTGCAAGGCCTGGCGAACACCCCCTCGGAGCACGACCCGACGGCGCCGCGGATTCTCGCGCGTGAGGTGGCTGCCGGGAACATCCGGGTGGTGGCCTACCCGGACACCAACAGCCTGTTGGTCAAGGGCTTGCCGGAGCAGGTGCGTTTTATCGAGAACCTGGTGAATGCGCTGGACACGCCGAAACGCCACGTCGAGCTGTCGCTGTGGATCATCGACCTGCACAAGGATGAACTCAATCAGCTTGGCATCAACTGGCAAGGCGCGTTGAAGTCCGGCGGCACCTTCAGCGCTTCGCTCAATGCCGGCTCGGCGACGACCCTCGACGGTGCATCGTTCGTCACCCGGGTGTTGGCGCTGGAGCGTACCCAGCGGGCCAATGTCGTGTCGCGCCCGGTGATCCTGACCCAGGAAAACGTGCCGGCGATCTTCGACAACAACCGCACCTTCTACGCGCCGCTGGTCGGGGAGCGCAGCGTCGACCTGCAACACGTGACCTACGGCACCCTCGTCAGTGTATTGCCACGCTTCGCCCAGGCCGACGAGATCGAAATGTCGCTCAACATCGAAGACGGCAACGAAGTCGAGAGTCCCGGCCAGGGCGCGTTGCCGACAGTCGGCCGTACCCGCATCAGCACCGTGGCGCGGGTGCCCCAGGGCAAGAGCCTGCTGGTGGGCGGTTTCACCCGTGATGACCACGGTGAGCAGATCGGCCGGGTTCCGGTGCTGGGCTCGATCCCGTGGCTCGGCCGCTTGTTCAGCTATCGCCAGGACCGGTCGGCTAACACGGTGCGGGTGTTCCTGATCCAGCCCCAGGAGATCCGCGAGGCCCTCGAATCGGTCGCGATCGAGGAGGGCGGTCCGCTGTTGACCCCGCAGCAGCACGAGCGGCTGCGTCGTTCCTATTTTCGAATGTCAGCCCCATGATCCTGCCGCCGATTTCCACGGGGGGGCGAGCCGCCCAGGCGCGCCTGAATGCCGAGAAGGCCGCCGAGCAGCCGCAACCGCAGGCCGAGGTGAACTCGGACGACAGCACCACGGCAGCGGTGGCGCAGCGCGTCGTGCAGATCAGCGACGAGCTGTCGGCGGCGCTGACCCAATTTCGGGGGCGACGGTTGTTTGAACTCAAGTCCGACGCGCCGACCGACACCTTCGAGCGCGTGCTGGAAGACGACACCGTGCCCAAGGCGCGACAAGTGCTGAGCCTGGCGCGGCTGGCGGACAAACCAGTTGCCTGGCTACTGGAGATGGCGCGCCAGTTGTTCCCCGATGACAGCGACCTGGCCCTGGTGCTGCGGGCGTTGCTGCGCCGGCGGAACCTGGAAACAGCCAGCCGCCAGCGGCTCGAAACGCTTTTGCAAACGGCAGTGGCCCAGGCTTCGCCCAGGCGCCTGAACGCCGGGATCAACGCCGCGCTCAAGGCGCGGATGTTCGCCGCGAGCATGGCCGTGCGCGCCGGCCTGCTGCGCGAAACCTACCGGGATTTTCTCGAGTCCGACGACGGCCCGCTCAGTTGTTACCAGGACTGGATTGCCCTGTACGGCCCGGCACAGCGCATGAACGTGTTGGCCTTCATCGAAGCCGCGCTGCTCACCGACATCAGCGCCCAGGACCCCAGTTGCTCGCACCCGGAGTTCGGGCAGTTGCTGGGCCGGGTGACCGACCTCAAGCACCTGCGCTCAGCCGATGTCCGGTTCATTGGCGCGCTGCTTGGCGATGCACTCATCTGCCGGCACAACCCCGACGAGGCCGACTGGCTGGTGTTCCTGTTCGGCGTGTTGACTTACCCCGATGACCTCGACCAACTGTTGCTCGGTGCGTTGGGCGAGGGCGTGCTGCTCAGTTCCCACCGTGAGCGTTCAAGCGTGTTGCAGACCGTGCGCCGCCTCAGCCTGCAATTGCCGCTGCAATTGTTTGCCGATGAAGAGGCGCTGCAGCGCCTGGCGGAACAGTTCACCCGCCTGGCCGACATCGCCTATGTCCATGAGTGCATCGAACAGCGACGCGCCGGTGGTTGCCGGTGATGGGCCTGCTCAATGGGTTTTTGCGAAATGTCGGCGCGCGCCCGGAGCTGCTGATCCTGACGTTGATGGTGATGATCATCGCCATGCTGATCATCCCCTTGCCGACAGTGCTGGTGGATTTTCTCATCGGCCTGAACATCGTCATTTCTCTGCTGGTGTTCATGGGCTCGTTCTACATCGAGCGCATCCTCAGCTATTCGACGTTCCCGGCGTTGCTGTTGCTGACCACCTTGTTTCGCCTGGCGCTGTCGATCAGCACCAGCCGGCTGATCCTCAGCCAGGCCGATGCCGGCGAGATCATCGCCTCGTTCGGTGATTTCGTGATTGGCGAAAGCCTGGTGGTCGGCTTCGTGATTTTCTCCATCGTCACCATCGTCCAGTTCATCGTCATCACCAAGGGCTCGGAACGGGTCGCCGAAGTCGCCGCGCGCTTTTCCCTGGACGGCATGCCGGGCAAGCAGATGAGCATCGACGGCGACCTCAAGGCCGGCGCCATCGATGCGGCCCAGGCCCGGGAAAAGCGCAGCGTGCTGGAGCGCGAAAGCCAGTTGTACGGCTCGTTCGACGGGGCCATGAAGTTCATCAAGGGCGACGCCATCGCCGGCATCATCATTATCTTCGTCAACTTTATCGGCGGCATGGCCATCGGGGTCGGGCAACTGGGCATGGACACGTCCATGGCCCTGTCGACCTACACGCTGTTGACCATCGGCGATGGTCTGGTGGCGCAGATCCCCGCGCTGCTGATCGCCATTGGCGCCGGCTTCATCGTCACCCGGGTCAACGGTGACGACAGCAATCTGGGTCGCAACATGCTCACGCAGATGCTGGGCAACCCGTTCGTCCTGGGCGTTACTGCGTTGCTGGCGTTGGGCGTGGGCCTGTTGCCCGGTTTTCCCTTGCTGACCTTTCTGTCGATTGCCTGCGTGCTGGGGCTGGTGGTGTTCGTGCGCCAGCGCCGGGCCTTGCGCCAGGGCGCGGGCGAAAGCCGTGCCGAACCGGCCGGACAGAGCACGGCGCAGAACGAGTCGGGCTTGCTTGAGGATGTCGACAACATTGCCACGGAGACCATTGCGCTGATGCTGCTGGTGCCCAACGCGCGGCTGCCGGAGCTGGAGAAGCAGCGCTGGGCCGCGCGCTTTCGCAGCCAGTTCTTCGTTGATTACGGGCTGCGCATTCCCGAGCCGCGGCTGCGGGCCAGCGAGGCGCTGCCGGCGCATCAAGTGGCGGTGCTGATCAATGAGGTGCGCGCCGAGCAGTTCGACATCCATTTCGATCACTGGCGCCTGCTGGACTATTCCCCTGAGCTTGAGCCCTTGGGCTTTGCCCTGGTGCGCGGCAGCGACAGCAATCGCCAGAGTGGCGTCTGGGTCAGCGCGGCCGACCGCGAGCGGGTGCAACAACTGGGCTATCACCTGCGGCCGGCGGATGAAGAATGCTATCGCTGCCTGGTCACGCTGCTGGCGCGCAACATCCGCGAGTTTTTCGGCGTGCAGGAAACCAAGCAACTGCTCGACGAAATGGAAAGCCGCTACCCCGACCTGCTCAAGGAAGTCTATCGCCACGTCACGGTGCAGAAGATCGCCGAGGTGTTGCAGCGCTTGATCGGCGAGCGCATTTCCGTGCGCAACATGAAGCTCGTCCTCGAATCACTGGCCCACTGGGCGTCCCGGGAAAAGGACGTGCTGGCGCTGGTGGAACACGTCCGAGGCGCAATGGCCCGCTACATCAGCAACAAGTTTGCCCAGGGCAACGACTTGCGGGTGCTGCTGTTGTCGCCGGAATTCGAAGACGTGGTGCGCCGCGGCATCCGGCAGACCTCGGGCGGTAGTTTCGTCAACCTTGAACCCGCCGAGTCGGAAGACCTGATGGACCGCCTCAGTGTCGGCCTGGACGGCCTGCACATCGCCCACAAGGACCTGGTGCTGCTGTGCTCGGTGGATGTGCGGCGCTACATCAAAAAACTGATCGAAGGCCGCTTCCGGGAGCTGGACGTCATGTCGTTCGGCGAAATCTGCGAGACGGTTTCGGTCAATGTCATCAAAACGCTGTAGAGGAAATTGAACATGTTACCGATGGATATTGCCAGTCTGCTCCGCGAATCGCTGCGACACAGTGGCTGCCTGGACAGCCAGATAGGGCATTTCGACAGTCACAGCACCATAGAAATGAAGATGAAGAATCTGCCCGATATCAATGTGGCTGTCGTGGGAGACGATGTGTGGATCTGGGCCATGGTTGGTGACGCAGGCCCAAGTGCAATCAATCATTGTGCTTTCGATCTGATGCAGTTCCTGCTGGGTGGCAACCCATTTTCCCGCACCGGGCAATTGCATCTGTGCGATGTCGAGGGACGATTGGAGTTGCGTTTGATGGCAAGTGCTTATGCGTTAGGTGATGCCGAGCATTTTGCCCAAGCGCTGGACTCATTTGTGCATGCCATCGAATGCTTGTTGGAAATTTTTCGTCAATGAACCTGCGCCTGGAACGACACGCCGCCCACCCCCTGCGCCTGAGCGGCCCGCTGATTGAGGCGGCATTGGACGAGGTGGTGGTGGGGGAGGTCTGTGAAGTGCGCCGGCATTGGCGCTCGCCGGGCGTGGCGGCGCGGGCGCAGGTGATCGGATTCAAACCCGGCGCCGTGCTGCTCAGTCTGCTCGGCGAGGCGAAGGGCTTGTCCCGGCAGTCGATGATCGTGCCCACGGGGTCGACGTTGCTGCTGACCTGCAGTGACGCCTTGCTCGGCAGCGTGGTCGACCCCGGGGGCAACATAGTCGAGCGGCTGGTGCCCTCGACGGCGGTGGCGCAACGGGACTGCCCGGTGGACGCCGACCCGCCGTCGTACCAGCAGCGGCGCCCGGTGGCAGAGCCGTTGCGCACCGGTATTCGGGTCATCGACGGCTTGCTGACCTGCGGCATCGGCCAGCGCATCGGCATTTTTGCCGCCGCCGGTTCCGGCAAGACCACCTTGATCAACATGCTCATCGAGCACACCGACGCCGAGGTTTTCGTGGTCGGCCTGATTGGCGAGCGGGGGCGCGAAGTGACCGAGTTCATCGAGCACTTGCGCCAGTCGCCCAAGCGCTCGCGCTGCGTGGTGGTGTACGCCACCTCGGATTTTTCCTCGGTGGACCGCTGCAACTCGGCGCTGCAAGCCACGACCATCGCCGAGTACTTTCGCGATCAGGGCCGGCGCGTGGTGTTGTTGCTCGATTCATTGACCCGCTATGCCCGCGCCCGCCGCGACCTGGCCCTGGCCGCCGGTGAAGCGCCGGCGCGGCGTGGCTATCCGGCGTCGGTGTTCGACGCCTTGCCGCGCTTGCTGGAGCGCCCCGGTGTGACCGCTTCAGGCAGCATCACCGCGTGGTACACCGTGCTGCTGGAAAGCGATGACGAACCGGACCCGATTGCCGAAGAGATTCGCTCCATTCTCGACGGTCACGTCTACCTCAGTCGTGCCCTTGCGGCCAAGGGACATTACCCGGCCATTGACGTCTTGCGCAGCGTCAGCCGCGTGGCGACCCAAGTCACCACGCCGGATGTCCGGCAACTGGCGGCCTCGGCCCGGGACACGCTGGAACGGCTTGAGCAATTGCAGGTGTTTCTCGACATGGGCGAGTACAGCCCGGGCGCGGACGCGGCCAACGACCGGGCGATGCAATGTCGCGAGGCCCTTGACCAATGGCTGCGCCAGCCGACGGATGAGGTTAGCGAGCCGGAAGAAACCCTGCGGAGCCTGCATGAAATCCTTGTCTGATCGGCGACGTCTGTTGGCCTTCAGCCAGTTCCGTCGGCAACGCGGTGAACAAGCGCTGCTGCGGGTCCAGCGCCAATTGCAAGCGCTGTTGCAAGAGCGCTGCGGGTTCGATGAGCAGGAAGCCGCGCTGCAGCGCTTGTTGGCGTGCCACCGTGCGCATGACTGTGTGCTGGATCACGGGCAACTGTTGGCGCTGCTGCGCACCCAGGCCGTCATCCGTCGGCGCATCGATCTGCTGCGGGTCGAGCGTGACCGCGTGGATGTGCAGTGCCAACAGGTCGAGCAACAGTGGCAGGCGCAGCGCGAGCAGTTGCAGGTGCTGCAGCGCAAACACGACAAATACCAGCGTGCGCTCCAGCAGCACCTGCGCCTGCAACGGCGCGCGCATGTACGCCGGGAAGAGCGGGAGCTGGAAGAACTGGCCGGGGTGTGGCGGTGAGTGAGATTGCTGCGCTGCCGTCTCGGCTGATGCCCGCCTTGGACCCCGTCAACGAAGGCGCGCTGGATGAGCTGCGCGACAGACTCGTTGCGGTCCAGGAAGAGGCGTTGCCGCAGGGAGTGCTGGATCTTGTGGTGTCGTTGTTCCGTCTTCAGTTGCCGGTGTTAGAGAACGGCCGGAAAGCGCCGCCACCGGTGAAGGCAAGGTTGGACGGTGTGTGCGATGAGCACCGACCGACTGTGCGCGACACGGCCTCTCCAGCGTTGCGCCAGCCAATGCTTTCAGCGACGTCGCCGCAACGCTTGGAACCGCTTGCGGCGGCCGTCGAGCAAGCGGCCGCGCCGGCCTGTCCGGTGTCGGTTGAGCCGACGCCGCTCGAACCGGTTATCGGTCGCGGTGCTGCGCTTGATGAGCCGCCGGCCCAGGTGCCGTTGAGCCCCGCGGGAACCCGACATGCGCCTCCGGCCGCACCCGCGTCCACCCGTTCAGCGCCGGTGCCGCCACCGCTGCCACTGTTCGACATTGCGCTCGAAGTCTCGCCGACGCCGGAGCGGGGATTACTGCACGTACCTTTCCACAATGGCGCCGCCAGCGGCCAGGTGACGATCAGTCGAGTGCCTGAGGAATCTCCCCGCAGCTTCACGCTCAGCCCCAGCAATGCCCTGGTGTTCGAGCAACTGAAGGAGCCTTTCGCTCAGGCCCGCGAGCCTGCGTGGCGGCTGACCGAGAGTGGCGGCGAGCAGTCGCGCCAGGGTTCGCGGCAGGCGCCGGATGACGACCAGGACGAAGCGTCCGAGCATCCGGCATGAGGGCATTGAAGCTACGGCGGGTCGATTCTCGCTCACACGCTCATACGCAAGCGATTCAACGATGGCAACGGGCCGGTCGGCAAGCCGGTTTGGGCAAGGTCCCGGAAAAAACCGGCTACGTGGGGTTTCGCGCCGAGAGTAACGGCGCCGATTGGCACGGGCTCATTTCGGCGCGTGAATGGTTGCAGCTTTCACTGCCGACCTTGCAGGCGTTGCTGGGACGCGAGTGCCCGCTGTCGAGCATCGTTGCGCTGTTCCGGGCGGTGCCTCGGCCCTTGCCGCCGGACGCTGGCGAGCTGCATTACAACAGCCTGTCAGGCATCGAGTGCGTCGAGCCGTCGCACCTGCCTACCCACGCCGTGCCATGGCTCGAAACGGAGCGCGGCCGGGTCTGGGTCACGCAACTGACGCCACTGGGCGCCGTGGATCAACCGCTGGCGCCCGACTCATGGCTGGACACACTGCCGTTGCGCCTGGTGCTGCGGCTGGGCGTCAGTCACCTGAGCCTGGCGAGTCGGATGCGATTGAGTGAAGGCGATGTCCTGCGCATCACCGAGTGGGCTCAACACTGCGTCATCGCAAACCGATGCCTGGGCTTTTTCACCTTTACCGAAGAGGGTTTACACATGCAACCGACCGAAGCCGCCCTGGAAAACCTCCAGGCACCGGGTGCGAAGATCGACCTGGGTGGCCTTCCCGTACGCCTGGAGTTCGTGCTCGCCACCCATGAGGTCGACCTGGTGACGCTGTCGCAGATCGTCGATGGGCAACTGATCCCATTGGCTGACGATGCCGCACGGAATATCGAGGTTCGCGCCAACGGCAAACCGATTGCCTTGGGAGAGCTGGTGCAATTGGACGAGCAGTTGGGCGTTGAATTGCTCAAGGTCTATCGCAGCAGCGGCGATGAATGACGTCTCGCTGATCGCGCTGCTGGCGTTCGCCTCGCTGCTGCCGTTCCTGGTGGCGGCGGGTACCTGCTACCTCAAGTTTTCCATCGTCTTCGTCATCGTGCGCAACGCGTTGGGCTTGCAACAGGTGCCTTCGAACATGGCGTTGAATGCGATTGCGCTGATGCTGGCGATCTTCGTCATGACGCCGGTCATGAAGCAGGGCCATGACTACTACAAGACCGAGGCGGTGGCGTTCACCGACATCGAGTCGGTGGTGGATTTCGCCGAGAACGGCCTGGGCAGCTACAAGGATTACCTGCGCAAGTACACCGACCCTGAGCTGGCGCTGTTCTTCGAGCGGGCCCAGGCGGTCCAAGGTGAAGCCGACGCCGACGTTTACCGCGACGAGGACCTGACGCCGTCGCTGTTTTCACTGTTGCCGGCCTATGCGCTGAGTGAGATCAAAAGTGCCTTCAAGATCGGCTTCTACCTGTACCTGCCGTTTGTGATCGTCGACCTGGTGATCTCCAGCATCCTGCTGGCGCTGGGCATGATGATGATGAGCCCGGTGATCATCTCGGTGCCGATCAAGCTGGTGTTGTTCGTGGCCCTGGACGGCTGGGCGCTGTTGTCCACCGGGCTGGTCAAGCAATACCTGACCTTGCTGGCATAGGCCCACGTCAATGAATGATCTGGTCTATGCCGGCAACAAGACCCTCTACCTGATCCTGCTGATGGTGGCGTGGCCGATCATCGTTGCCACGGTGGTCGGCCTGGTGGTCGGGTTGATCCAGACCGTGACGCAGTTGCAGGAGCAGACGCTGCCGTTCGGGTTCAAGCTGCTGGCGGTCGCCGCGTGCCTGTTCCTGCTCTCGGGCTGGTACGGCGAAACCCTGCTGGATTTCAGTCGCGAAGTCATTCAACTGGCACTGGATTAGGCCATGTCGATGACGTTGTTCTTCGAGCTGTACGCCGGGTTCGCCGCTGTGCTGCTGGGCGTGGCGCGGCTGGCGCCGATCTTCTTCATGTTGCCGTTTCTCAACAGCAGCGTGTTGACCGGTGTGCCGCGCCAGGCGGTAATCGTGCTGGTGGCGCTGGGGTTCTGGGCCTACGTCGGTGTGCCCACGCCCGCGCTCGACAGCCTGGCGTTCCTCGGCCTGATGCTGCGCGAAGCGGCTATCGGCGTGCTGCTCGGCGTGCTGCTGTGCTGGCCGTTCTGGGTGGTGCACGCCATGGGCAACCTGATCGACAACCAGCGCGGCGCCATGCTCAGCAGCACGGTGGACCCGGCCAATGGCGTCGATACCTCGGAACTGGCGAACTTTCTCCAGCTGTTTGCCGCAGCGGTTTACCTCGAAGGCGGCGGCCTGTTGTTGATGCTCGAAACCGTCGCCCACAGCTACCGCCTTTGTGCGCCGGCCAATGACTGCGCGATGCACCTGTCGGCGATCCACCCGTTGCTGGACGCACTGGTGAGCAAGACGTTGGTGATCAGCGCGCCCGTTGTCGCGACCTTATTGATCAGTGAGGCTTTGCTCGGTTTGCTCTCGCGCTATGCGCCGCAGATGAACGCCTTTTCCGTGTCGCTGACCGTCAAGAGCCTGGTAGCGCTGGTGGTGCTGATGCTGTATTTCGGCGTGCACCTGCCGGACGAGGTCCTGCGCCTGGGCACGACGTCCGAAGCGTTGACCGATTACCTCGGCGAGGAGGAGGGCGAGCATGTCATCCAGCGCCACGAAAAGTGAAAAGCCCACCGCCAAGCGGCTCCGGGATGCGGCCCGCAAAGGGCAGACCTTCAAGGCCAAGGACCTGGTCATCACCTGCCTGACCCTGTGCGGCATCAGCTACATGGTCTTCAACAGCTCGCTGATCGAGGTCATGGAGGTCTACCGGCGGATCATCGCCAGCGATTTTGACGCGGACCTGCAAGCGTACTCGACGATGTGGGTGCTGATCGGCCTTGAAGCCTTGCTGCCGTTGTTGCTGGTGTGCGTGCTGACCAGCGCCGTGCCGGCGCTGCTGCAAAGCGGTTTTGCCCTGGCCAGTGAAGCGTTGAAGCTGAATGTTGGCGCGTTGAATCCCATCAATGGCTTCAAGAAACTGTTCAGCCTGCGCACCGTCAAGGACACGCTCAAGGCCCTGTTGTACCTGGGCAGTTTCGCCATGGCGCTGTGGATCGTCTGGGTCACCCAGCGGCAATTGCTCTTCGCCCAGCTGTTCGCCCAGGCGCCAGGGCTGTTCGCGATCTGGGGGCACCTGTTGCTGGTGCTGGTGCTGGCGTTCCTGGCCTGTGTGCTGTTGATCGTGGTGCTCGATGCGCTGTGCGAATACGGGCTGTTCATGAAAGACCAGATGATGGACAAGGACTCGGTCAAGCGCGAACACAAGGAGCGGGACGGCAACCCGCAGATCAAGGGCCGCCGCCGCGACCTGCACATGGAGCTGCTGTCGGAGCAGGTCAAGTCCGACGTGCGCGGCTCCCGGATGATCATCGCCAACCCAACCCACATCGCCATCGGCGTGTACTTCCGCCCGGAAATCACCCTGTTGCCGTTCATTTCCCTGATGGAAACCAACCAGCGCGCCCTGGCCGTGCGCGCCTACGCCAAGGAAGTCGGCGTGCCGGTGATCAACGACATCGCCCTGGCCCGACGGATCTTCAAGACCCACCAACGCTACAGCTTTCTCCAGGTACAGGAAGTGGAAGAAGTGCTGCGGCTGCTGATCTGGCTGGAGCAGGTGGAGCAGGCGTGAGACCGGCGCATTGGTCGATCGCCTGGCGAGGGAGCATCCGCCACGCCCCGATGAGCGCAATTTGGCAGCGCCCCCACCGGCGATTTGGCTCAATGCACCTGTCAGCAACGCTGACGCTTTTTCAGGAGTGTGGCCGATGAGTCGCAACAACAAACAAGACGAGCAAGTGGCGCTGGACGTCGTGGATGCGGTGCTCGCTGGTGCGGCGTTGAAAGACGTGCAAGGTATCAGCGACGAGCACATGGACAGCCTCTACGCCTTCGCCTTCGAGTTCTACGAACAAGGGCGCCTGGACGATGCGGAGAAGTTCTTTCATTTCCTGTGCATCTACGACTTCTGCAACAGCCATTACTGGATGGGACTGGCGGCCGTGCACCAGCTCAAGCAGAACCACCAGAAGGCGATCGACCTGTATGCAATCGCTTTCGCCCAGGGCAAGCACGACTACCGGCCGATGCTCTACACCGGCCAGTGTCACCTGGCCCTGGGGCGGTTCGGCAAGGCCCGGCTGTGTTTCGAATACGTGCTTGAGCGGGCCACCCAGGACGATCTGCGCGCCCAGGCCGAGGTGTATCTCGACACCCTGGCGCACATGGAACAGCAACGTTCGGAGGACTGAACATGAGTGAGATCACCCGCCCGGCCTACCCGGGCGCAACAACGAACCGCGCCGAGGCGTTTGAACGCTACGACGACGCGGCCAGCAAAGCCGCCAGGACTACCCAGTACCGCGAGGCCGGGCAGAAGGCGCTGGAAGCGTTGATGTCGGTGCGCTACGACGGCCGAGGCGCTCCGTCCACCGCCAGCCCGGGCAGGCCGGTGCTGCATCCGCCGCTACAGGCCGACGGCAACAGGCAAGAGGCCAATGGCGACCTGTTCACCTTGTTGATGGCGATGATCAGCGAGCTGATCGGTGAAGTCGACGTCAACAAACTGAAGAACCGCCTGGCGATGTTGCAGAGCATGGCCAGTGCCCGGCAGCAGGGACTGGAAAACCTCTCGGCCGAATACGCCGCCGCGCTCCAGGCCTGGGAGGCGGCCGAAGGGCAGGTCGGTGGCAGCCAGGAACACCTTGAGCAATTGCACGAACGAGTCATGCATTTCCAGGGACTGTTGGCGCAAAGCGAAGCCCGGCTGGCGCAATTGGACCCTGAGTCCCCCGAGTACGCCGAGGAACTGACCCGTCGCGACCAGCTCAAGAGCGAATTGGCGGGCCACACCCAGGCTTTTAACGCGGCGACTGTTGCTCACCTGAAGCTGATCGAAGTCGCCAATGCGGTTGCCAAAGCGCTGGCCGAGGTGGTCGCAAAGGTCCGGTTCTCCGCCGTCAGTAGCCAGGCTGTCAAGGAAACCGACGAAAAAGCCCTCAGCAGCAGCGCACTGGCCTTGCTCAATCGCCTGAAGATCATCGAGTTGCTCGGCGAGGCGGCGCAGAACAAGGAAGAACTCAGCCAGGAATTGTTCCAGGAGCTGCAGGCCAAGCTTCAGGAGCATATGAAGCGCGAGTCGGACAAGTACCTGGAGGAAGTCCGCAAGGCTGAGGCGTTGCAGAAAACCATGGGCTGCATCGGCAAGATCGTCGGGGCGATAGTGGCCGCTGTCACCATCGTTGCCGGGGTCATGACCGCCAATTTGCCGTTGATCGTGGTCGGGGTGGTTGGCATCGCAGTCATGATCGCCGACGTGGCGGTGGAGGCAAAAACCGGCAAGTCGTTCATGGCCGAGGCCATGAAACCGCTGACCATCGTCATGCAGGAAGCCATCAAGCGGTTTTCCGAGATCTATACCCAGCTATTGATCGATTTCGGCGTTGATCCTGAAAAAGCCAAGGACATCGCGCAGATCGCCGGCATGATCCAGGGCGTGATCTCGACGCTGGCAGCGGTGGCTCTGGTAGCCATGGTTGGGGCGCAGGTGATCGGGCCGATGATCAGCGCTGTCGCCTCCAAGCTCGCGTCGGTAGCCGCCCAGGCGGCGCCCGGCGCCATGCAAGTCATGAAGCAGATGGCGTCATCGATTGGTAACACCCTGACGCAAGCGCTTGCCCAACTACGCGGGTTCATCACCCACGGTGCCGACCCGGTGTCGCTGGCCCGGTACGCCGCCAACCTGGAGATCGCCCAGGCCGTCACCGAGTTTGGCAACGTGGTAGTGCAGGGCGGGTTGCAGATCCAGAGCGGCAAGCACCAGGCCCAGGCTGCGGTGCACCTGGCCGATGTCCGGGTGCGCATGGCGATCAGCGAGGAAATCAGCCGGTACCTCACGCAACTGGTCGAGGACTACGGGCAAGCCATGCAGTACCGGACCCGACAGATCGAACAGGTCTTCGCCGACCTGCAACGCAGCCATGCCGTGAGCCTGCAAATGGTTCGGCATGTTTGAAATCAATCACTGATCACAGGTACCAAGATGATCGCAATTCACGCTACGACGCAGATGGCTCCCGCAGCTGTCGATTCCAACCAGGAGCACCCGACAAAAGAGTATCGCTCCGGTTCAGCGCTTTTCGACAATGCCACTGTCCACCAGGTACTGGAAAACGACAGCTTCATAGCGGCAACTGAACTCGAACGTAGAATCAACGCCTACCAGCCCACCGAAGCGGATTGGCAAGACTTTCTGGCGGCGTCGACGACCCTCACCGATGAAGCACGCAACGAACTGATCTTCGACCCGGGCGCCTGGGAAAAGCACGCCAACGTACTGGTGGCCGCGATCATCGCGCTCAGTATCGCGCGTGTCGCCAATGCGCAACTGCGCGGTCATTTCACCGTCATGGCGTCCGATGCGGCCAAGGCCCAGGGCAGGGCCATCGTCGAGTCCGGCCAGGCGGCGCTGCACAGCGCCATTACCGCCGCCGTGGTGTCTGGCGCCGTCGCCGGGTTCGCCATGGTCAAGACCCTGCATGGTCAGACCCTCAAGCACGCCGACATCGACCTGCACAAACGTAACGCCCTGGACGCCGGCAATCTCGAACGCGACCTCAAGCTGGAGCGCAACCGCGAGGACTGGGACCCGAAGACCACCTACAAGATAAACACCCTGGATGACTTCGCCCGCCCGACGACCGTCGATTTCCAACCCAAGGGCGCGATCCTGACGCCCCAGGAACAAGCCTGGTTCGACGGTGAAATCCTCAAGGCCCAGAAGGTCGGCCAGACCTCCGACTGGCTGAGCCAGATGGGCAGCAAGGGGATCGAGAAAAAACTGGAAATCGGCCGCGCCCTCAGCGCCATGTCGACGAGCCTGAGCCAGGTGGTGGCGAATGTGGTGCGCCTCACCGAGCATGCCGCGCGGGAGCAGGAAGTGTTGCAGCAAAGCGCGCAAAACAGCCAGAAAAGCCTGGCCGAGGAAGTCGCCCAGAAAGACGCGGCCGAAGCGGCGTTGTTGCAGAAATTCATGGACATGGTGATGCAGCTTTTCCAATCGCGCGCCGACGTCATTCGTGCCGTGACGGCTTGAAGGAATTCCCAAGATGGACATTCAAGGTTTCACACCCACGAGTCGGCCACAGACCAACGCCGACGTTGCAAACCCCATTCCGGCCCCTCCTGAAGTGAGCGCCGCGACGCCACCGGCCTTTCATCCGAAGCAGGCATTGGAGCGTTCATTCAAAAGTCTCAATCGCCACCTCGACCGAATGCTCGATTGTTCGACGGACATTACCAAGGCGTTGAAGCGGCTGGCTGCCGACGGCGTGGAGAACATCACCCTCGCAGACCTCGTCGAGCAGATCCAGGCCAAGCGCACCCGCTCACAGATGTGGGCGTTGCAGCTGCGTCAGTGCGGCGGCGCAATGGCCGCCTGCATGAACGCCCTGGACGAAACCCGGCGTCGCCAGCTCGATGGCAAACAAGAGGAAATCCTGCGCTACCTCAAGACGTGCCTGGACAAGGACAAGCCCGTCGAGATCGCAGAAGCCCTGGATGCCTCGATCAATTCTTCGAACGACTTCTTCGAAAAACTCCTTGAACTGATCGACCTGATCAAGAACGGCTACCTCGCCGGCTACGAACACATCATCGCCGCCTATTCGGACTTCTTCGCCGACTTCAACGCCGAAATCACCGCGCAGATGAAGGACTGGGTCGAAGGTGCGAACGACGGCAAGGACGTCACGCTGGATGCTGGCGCGTTACGTGCGGCATTGACCCGCTTGATCGAAAAATACAGCCATCCCAACCCCGCATCTGTGTTGTTCCCGAAACCCGGCGAAGGCGGCGCCAGCAAGGATGAAGCCGAGAAGTGGCTCAAGGCTTTGAGCCTGCCCGCCAGTTGCCTCAAGCAAAACACCGACGGCACCTGGTGCGTGGTCATCGACCTCGGGCCGCTCACGACGATGAAGAACTGCCTGCCGGCGAGTGGCGGCACCGTGACCTGGGACACCGCCAAATACAACCAATGGCAAAACGGCTTCAACGCGCAGGAAGAGCGCATGAAGAACCTGTTGCAGTCATTGACGCAGAAATATTCGAATGCCAATTCGTACCATGACAACTTCAACAAGACGTTGTCGGCGCATTTGAATCAGTTTGCCGATATGTTGCGGGCGATGTTGAATTTTTAAGTTGGTGATTAAACGCTTTTTTGCGCGCATCAGGATGGAATGAGATTGATGGTTGTATTTCATCGTACCTGTACTTTCTAATGATGCCTTGAATGAGGAGATCTGATGTCGATCCGCCGGAGGTCGGTGTCGGGTATGTAACACTGTTTAGGGTGTTTGCCATTCGGTCGAAAGATACAAGGGCATGATTTAATGGATGTCTGTGAAAGTCGTCGTCTATCAGACTAGGCGGATCTTTATGTAAAGAGGGTTGACTGGTGCTTGGGTGGGCAGAGTTTGCGTGTCTGAGTGAATGTTGTTTTATAGCGCTAATAGAAGTGGAGGGTTTGTTGTGGTCGCGAATGCAAGCTTAAGTTCGCCAATTGTAGCTGCCTTTGATCGCAGCTTTTCGATGGCAGCGAAGTCCGATGTTGAAAGGAATTTAGAGGAGCGGCTCAACGTCAAAAGTGAGTACTTTATAGGGGATTTTTTACGAATACATGGCGCAAGAATTGAACGGGAGGGCGATGTAAGGCAGATTGTTACTTATCACTCTGATAATAATGATTGGTCTATAGCCCCTGAGTGCAAAGATCAATTGCTGGCTAAGCTTATGAAGGTTGTGAGGAGCGAAGGAGAACAAATCCATAATCGTGTATTTTTGGACGTGATTCGTGATTGGTACCATGGTTTAGACGCGACCAGTAAAATTGAAAACACCGCGGTGGCGGCAGATCACCTGAATTCGAAAGGGCAAAGTATCGCCAGGATGATCATGGAAGCTAATCACAGGCTTGGTCAAGGATCCGAGTTTATTCGGTTGCTGGACGTCGGTGGCAATGATGGAAAACTCACTTCGTATGTCGCCTCTCATATTGCCGATTACCAGAATTCTCCTGTGCATCCATACGTACTTGAGGTGGAGACGGGAATTAGCTGGGACCATAACAGTCATGAGGTGGTTGCCGCTCCTAATGGTAGAAATCCCTCTGTCAAGACTATTTATTACGACGGCGGCGATATGGCGTCAGGCAGAGTGTCAGGCGAGCATGGCAGTAATCCGTTGTTGGATGGCATTGGCTTTGATTGTGTCATGTATCAACATTCTCTTCATCATTTCCCAAGTTCGGAAGTACAGCAACAAAGTCTTATTCAGACGGCTGGCCTTTTAAAGGAAGGTGGCGTATTGACTGTTTCTGAGCATAGCAGCGCACTGGGTGGTGCGGAGCTTGATTTAATGCATATGGTAACGGAAATTTATTCTGATCTTCATCGCGACCCTGATATGTCAGGGGATGAACTCGAGGCTCGATATAATGCGTATGTTGAGAAGGAAACACCGGCTAACTATTTTTCTAAAACGAATTTAATGGACATGGCCCAGAAGGCTGGGTTAACCCCCGTTAGCGCTACGGCCATCAGCATGAAAGCCGAAAGGACCTACTCTATTACGTTTGTGAAATCGTCGGCTGAGGGTCTCGATCGTGATCGTTCATTGGATGCGTTGATAGATTCGGACGCCTTGAAGGCTGGAGTTCCAAAATACGTTACTGCACCTGTAAGTGGCTTGGCGAGGTCGTTGGATGGAGGGTTCTAACTTTTAGGGTTATCGATGGACTGGGAAGGTTCCTGGGCCCAAACTACATGAAAGGTTTTTGATGCTTGAATAGTTGCCTTGGATCTTGGATGCAAGGCATTTTTTTGCGCGATGGTTTTTCCTACAGCTTATGTCGTATTTTCTCAGGATCTTGGGTGCATCTACCTACGGAATCCCTTCACAAATCTTCCCTATAGTCACGCCCTTCATCATCCCGAGCCTGCCCCGGCAGGCTCAATCGCCTCAGTAACTTTCTATAGAGAAGTTTCCGATTATGGACAGTGCAGCTGATCAACCGCCGCTCGGGTCATTCATTTTTGACCACTGGCAACTGCAAAGCGATGGAACGCTGATGCGAGATGGACAAGGTGTCCATGTTCCCCCTAAAGAATTGCACGTATTACGCCTGCTGCTGGGTTCGGCGGGTAGGGTCCTCGGCAAGGACTATCTGCTGGACCATGTCTGGCCGCGCATGGACACCGCCGAGGAGTCGTTGACCCGCTGCATCTATGCACTGCGCAAGTTGCTCAAGGACAACAAGGATTTCATCGCGACGGTGTATGGCCAGGGTTATCGGTTCACTTGCCCGGTAGTTGAACTCGATGTGCCGACCCCAGCCGGGTTGGTGGCACCGTCCTTGGCCGTGTTGCCTTTTCGCAATCTGGACGAAACCGCAGCGCTGGACCTGCAGGATCTCATCATCCGTCAGCTGACCGTGGCATTCGGCGAGGCCTTGCGTGTCATTCCCTCGGGATTGATCACAGGTTGCGGAGACGCGGTTGGTGTGCGTTCGTGGGTCGGGCAGTTGTCGGTGGATTATTGCCTGAGTGGGCGTTCTACCGGTTCGGGCGGGGCGCGACTCTGGTCGGTCGAGTTGATCCGCGGCGGTGACCAGGCGCTGCTCCATGGGCAGACGCTGGACGCCAGCGATGCCGGCGAGGCGCTGGGTGCATTGACCTGCCTGGTCGCCCAGCGCGTCCCCGGTCTGCGCCCGGTGGGTGATCGCTGTAGCTCCTACCCGGTGGCGGTGGCTTATCTCAATGGGCTGTGCAGTGTGCAACAACACACATCGCAAAGCCTGCGCGATGCCGCCGTACTGTTCAGGCAGTGCTTGAAACTCGACGCCGGGTACGCGCCGCCGTGGTGCGGTCTGGCGGATGTCTGGTTGGGGCAGGCGATGATCGGCCTGGTCGATCAGGAACGGGCCATCGAAGAGGCACACGGGGCGGTATCCAATGCCTTGGCGCTGGACCCTGGCAGCCTCGCGGCGTTGACGCGACTGGCCTTGCTCACCAGTTTGCGCGGCTGCGAGCAGGCGGCCGAGGTGCTGTTTCGGCGCTGCCTGTTGTCGGCGGATCAGGCCGACGTGCTGTATTTTCACGCCTGGCACCACTGGTTCTGGCGGCGCAACGAGCTGGCGGCGCGCACGATCGACCACTGCCTGGTGCACGATCCCGGCTGTGTCCGGGCGCAGCTGTTGCAGGTGCGCATTGACGAGCAACTGACCTGGGCTGGCGAGCGGCGCCTGGCATGAAGAGGCGTCACAGCCTTTGGTTAGGTTGGCCGGTGTACCTCGGCCTGGGGCTTGGCATGGCCGAGGCCCACGCCTGGTGCTGGAGCCAGGCCGGACGGTTGCACGCCATCGAACCCGAGCTGCTGCAAGCGATTGCCGATGTGGAATCGGGACAGCAGCCGGACGCCATCCACCACAACCGCGACGGCACCCGCGACATCGGGCTGATGCAGATCAACAGCAGCCATCTGTCGCGATTGAAAGACCAGGGCATTACCGAGCAGCGTCTGTTGGACGAGCCTTGCCTGTCCGTGGAGGTCGGCGCATCGGTGCTGGCGGAGTTCATCGGCCGTTACGGTTACAACTGGACGGCGGTCGGCGCTTACAACGCCGGCAACTCACCCCATCGGCAGGCCGCGCGCCTGCGCTATGCGCGCAAGGTCTGGCAGCGTTATCAGGTGCTCACCCGGGACCGGCCGTGAGGCCCAATGCTGTTCACCCAGAAAAGCGAATGGGCCAGTGGGAGATGAGCCTGTGGGAGCAAAGCTTGCTCGCGATAGCGGTGGACCCGACAACTTTTTATCAACTGACCAGCCGCAATCGCGAGCAGGCTTTGCTCCCACAGGGTGATGCGGCCTGGCTCGAATTCTGATCCTTGCAAGGCACCATCGGCAGATTTCGATCAGGAACGCGGCGTTCGTGATTTCTACCATGGCCGCTCATTTGACTGCCCTGGAGTTTGGACGGTGACAGTCCCGACGGCACCCACGCCACAGCCCTGTGTCCTGCGGATACTCAATGGTCCGTTGCAGGGCTGTGAGTTCGCGCTTGGCGCAGGCACCACCTTGTTTGTGGTTGGGGCGATGGCGTCGCTGGGGGATGGGGCGCTTTCAGTGAGCGTTCCTGCCGAGGCGATCTTCATCCCTCTGGAAGAGGCGGGCTGCAACTTTGAGGTGCTGGCCGATCAGGCTACGGCAGACGGCGTGCCGTTGCGCCTGCTTGGCGAGTCGGTCGAGGTGCGTCACTGCGCTTTTCAGACCAGGGCCCAGGTCGGTGGCTTGCACATCGCCCTGCGTCCTGCGGGCCAGTGCTGGGCATCCGATCTTTTCCAGCCACCAACCGGCATGCCCGTCGATGCTGCGCTCATCCCATGTCACAGCCTGCGTACCCGATGGTTCGGCGGCGCCCTGGCGCTGTTGGCGTTGCTCGTTGCGGTCAGCTTCTGGTGGATGCCCGGGCCGGCGCCTGAAACCGATGTCCGTGCGCTGATCGCCGGGGTCAGTGCCCAGGTGCTGGCTGGACGTGACGGGACGGTTTACGCCTTTGTGTCGTCCGAGCGCGATGCCGGTTGGAGCCGACAAGTGCTGTCGCGTCATCACAGCCTGAACGGCGAGGTGCTGTTGGTAGACCACGAGCGTCGTCGGCTGGAGCAGGTACTGATCGACCACGACCCGCAACTGGCCTGGCATTACCTCGATCTCAAGGACCCCTCGCTGCCGCGCCTGTTGCTCAGCGCGCAACGCAATCTGCTGACGCCCGACCGCCAGGCGAGCCTGCTCGAAACGCTGCTGGCAGCAGCGCCCTATGCCCGGGACGTCGTGGTGCAGATGCAGGATGACGAGGTGCTGGCTGATCTTGCCCAAGGTGGTTTGCAACGCCTTTCGCTGGCCTTCAGCCGGGTTGATTACCAGGACAGTGTCACGTTTGCCGTCGAGGGTGATCTGCAGGATGCCGAGCTGGCCGCCGCTCGCCGGTACGTCGACGGTTTCTACCGGCAGTGGGGTGATCGCTACGTGCAGTTCACCGTCGCGCTCAAGGACGACGCGCTCAAGGGCAAGTCGTTTCAAACCGGCCCCCAGGGCTACGTCAAGACGAGTGCTTCGTCCTGGCATTTCTCAACACAGACAGAGTAGGTGACGCATGGCAGGTATCGGACTCCCCATCACATTCCCCGATGATTTTCTCGGGGAACAAGCCGCCGCATTCGAGGCCGGCGCCCAGAATCTCAAGATGGCCTTGGACAAGGCACTTGAAGAACTCAAGAAGGACGCTTCGGACCCCGGGCTGCTGGCGGCCTACCAGACCGCATTTTCCTCGTACACGGTCTTTCGCAACGCCCAGACCAACACGATCAAGGGGTTCAAGGACATCGACATGGCGATCATCCAGGCGGCTCGCTGAGCCTTTTTCCTTTGGCCGGCCATCGTCCGTGACGGTGGCCGTTTCATGAGTGCACCGTATGCCCATCCTAGATATGTCCCCGACCGCCGTTGCGCGGTCGGCCTTCATCGAATTGCGCGGCCCCCAGGAAGGTCCGATCGTTTCACTGGAATCGCGATTGATCGAAACCTTTGCCCGGTCAGCCGTCGACAGCGGGCAAGACGTCTCGGCGATCAGCCAGCTGCTGCGACGCCCGGACATCACCAATCCCGACGTATTGACCCAGTTGCAGGAGCTCACCGGGCAGTACAACGTTGACATCAACTTGCTCAACGTGATGGTGCGCAAAGCCGTGGGCACGGCTGAAACCTTGTTGCGTGCGTCATGAAAACGGCGGTGTGGGGGTTGCTGTTGTGCCTGGCGCTGGCGGGGTGTCGCCAGCCGAGCCTGCTGGAAGGGCTGGATCAGCAGCAGGCCAATGAAGTGCTGTCGGTGCTGCAGCGCAACAACATCGCGGCCGTGAAGGTCGACACCGGCAAAACCGGCTACGCGGTGAAAGTCGATCCGCTGGATTTTTCGGCGGCTGTCGATCTGCTCAACCTTTATTCATTGCCGTCTCGACCCCGGTTGCAAGTGTCGGAAATGTTTCCCAGCGATTCCCTGGTGGCATCGCCACGGGCTGAAAAGGCCCGGTTGTATTCGGCGCTGGAGCAGCGGGTAGAGCAGTCGTTGGGCGTCCTCGAAGGTGTGGTGTCGGCGCGGGTCCATGTCAGTTACGACCTGGATGCCGGCGAGGGCGGGCGTAAGCCGGCACCGGTGCACCTTGCGGCGGTGGTGCTGCATGAGCGCGACGTGGAACCGCAACTGCTGATCAGCGACATCAAGCGCTTTCTCAAGAACAGCTTTGCCGAAGTGGACTACGAAAACGTGTCGGTGGTGCTGTCCAGGCGGTCACCTATCCAGCACGTTGCGCCGTCGGTGGTTGCCACACCGTCGTATTCGCCCTGGCCGTGGTTGCTGGGGGTGATGAGCGGGGTGCTGGTGGCCGGCGGTGCGACATGGGTCTACCACTCGGCGGGCGTGAGGCGGCGTGATGTCGGACGTTGAATGCCTGCGGCGAATCTTCGCGGAGCCTTTGGGTTATCTGCACCCTCAGCGTCTGCTGATCCCAAGGGAATTCGAAGGCGCCGAGGCCCGGAGTCTGCTCAACCGAATGCTGCTCGACGGATTGTCGATGCCGGTGTGGTTGCCTTCGGTGCGGCTGACCGGCGTGGCGAAACAGTGGGTTCGTCATTGGCGACAGCTGCCCTTTATTGCCTTGCTGATGGGCGCCTATCGCCTGATGCCCGAGCTGGCGCGGGGCGCTGCGTTGCGGTGCCTGCCGGCGTCGGTACGCCGGTTCGCCGGCTATCACCTGGGCGCTCGCGGCGATCTGCCGATCGACCGCTTGCCGATTTCAATGGAACAGATCGAAGCGGCCGGCCTCAATGCGCTGTGGAGCTGGCATCAACAGGTGCCGCCCTGGCTGCTGGAGCGCCTGGCCCTGCAATTCTCCGAGCCGGTGGTGCGCTTGCACCGGCAATGGCCGGTCCCGAAACCGGTCCCGACGCTTTTTCTCCTGGCGGTGCAGCATGCTCGACTCGATCCGATCCCTGGTTGACTTGCCCGATGACGAAGAGGTGCGCCTGGCGCGCGAGGACATCGCCGCGGCACGCCGTCGTCATGCCTTGCAACGGGAGGCCCAGCGCCGCGCCCGCGAGTGTGTTGAACAAGCCCAGCGTGAAGCCGAGGCGGTACGCGCCCAGGCGTTTCAACAAGGCTATGGCGAAGGCATCCTGCGTGCGGCCGGGCATTTGGCGCAGGGCTTGTCGAGGTCGCAAAGCCTGGGGCTGCAACTGCGCAATGATCTGGCCCAGGCCGCGGGTGACTTGCTCAGGCAAGCCTTGAGCTGCCCGCAATGGCTGGAGGAAATGCTGGAGCGCTGGCTGGCCGGGCAACCCAGCGACGCCGGCGCAGTGTTGCAACTGGTGTTGCCGCAGCACTGCCGCTCCCGTGGTCCTGAACTGCGGGAGAACCTGCGCAAGCGCTGGGCCGGCGAACTGATCCTGGAATATCACCCCCAGGACCGCTACGTGCTGCGGCTCGCGGACCAGTTGCTGGAGTTCGACGTTGAAACCATCCGGGAGCGGCTGGCGCCACGGTTGTTGGCGAGCCTCGCCGATCTGCCGGCGTCGGTTCGGGCCCTGGACCAGGCCTCTTTGCAGGCGCTGACGGCGCTGTGTGCGAGCTTCAGCATTGCGGGCGATGTTCGTCATGAAGATTGAATCCTCATCCGCTTCCAGTGTGCAGGATCCCGGTGCGGCCCCGCCGGTTGAGACGCTGGAGTCACGCTTGCTGGCCGCGCCTGACAACAAGCGCCCGGACCTTGAGTTCGAACAGCTTTATCAATGGCTTATGGCGATGGAAGGGCAGGGCGAGAAGGCCATTTATGAATTTTTACGAGGGCTGCGTGGGGCTGATGGGGAAGCAGCGGCGTACCCGACCGCCAGCGCGTTGAAGGCGATCACGTTGCAGGTTCTGTTTCGGTTGAAGGATGAGGGGCTGGAAAAGTCGCCGCTCTATAAGGAGGTCAGCGGCGCCAACGGGTTGGCGTTTGCCATGGAGGTGTTTGTCACGGGGTGGATGCGTGATGTGTTTCAGCCGATGGCGGATGAGGCTTGGGAGAAAAGTGAATGGTGAGGGGCGCCTTGGCAGGAAGACAAGGCGCATGCAGCTTGAGAACATCTATGTGGTCTTGGGATTACGCTCGTTGATGTAGGTGCTGCCGGGACGTAAAGCGAACACCACGGCGGCGACGAGAAAATTGGCGATATGGTCAGCCGTACGTTTATCGACCAGATCCGAAAAGTACCGCGAAGCCGAGATGACCACGGCCATGATGACTTGCCCTACGGAGGTTCGTATCGCATTCGTGGACAGGAGTTGATTGCCTGTTTGCTCGGCAGTGGGCAGTCGCCAAGTGACAGGGTTGACCCGATAGCCCTTGTCAGAAGGATTTGCCTGGAGGGCATGCATCGCTTCGCCCATGAACAGTTGGCCCAGGAAATCGGCCAGGCCATTGTAGGTTCCTCGCCACACATCGTGCTCAAGGACTGGACCCAGGGATTCGACAATCTGGTTGGCTCGGGCCTCTGGTGACAGATTTACATCAGGTGCGGTTGCCTCCTGTTGTTCCATCCAGGCCAGAAGTTGAGAAGCCAGCCCTTCTCCTTCAGGTGAAGAAGGCTTGTTAGCTTGCCCCATGACATACCCGGGACCGGAGTGCGGGGCGGTGTAGTTCATTGCGGTGAACGACAGGAACTGGAGAATGCCATTAATCAGGCCTGCGGCTGCCGTACCGCCGGGGTTGGCTTTTGCATTGTCGCCGGCAGGGCAGAACAGGCTCACCAGATCCTGGGCAAATGTGTAGAAGGCCATTTGCGAGCCAAACGAAGCCAATGCCGGCAGCGCCGATGGCACGGTTGCCGCAGCGGCGAAGGCTAAGCCCGATAATGTGAGTGTAAGGAGGCGGGCCAGGCGCGTTTCCTGGTTCGCCGTGCCATTGCACTCGTCCCTGATCGCGCCGAGGATGTTCAGCAGTGGGCCGATGCTCTGGGCAACCGCGCCGATCACACTGCGGGTCAATGGCGAAGCCGCATTGGATTGGAGGGTTTTTTCCAGGGCGAACCCGACCAGTTGCCTGATCACCGTGAGGGTGCCGGTGACCAGGCCAGTGCGTAAAGCGGAGTGGGTCATGTTGCCGGCCCAGCGTCCAAGATCGCCTTCGAGTTCATTACGGGCCAGTTTGCCCAGTTGTTCGCCGAGGTACTCCAGGATGATTTGGCCGCGTTGTATGAAGGTGTCGGTATCTGACGAGTGACTTGAGCCTTCGAACAGCGCCAGGTCGGGAATGTTCAGAACGAAATCGTTGGTGAGCGTTGGGACGTCAGGGCCGCCGTCTATCTGCACGGCGATGGCGTCGATGAGCTGCTGAGTGAGGTTGTCGGCGCTATTCCTTTGTTCGGTAATGATTGTATCGAGCGCTTCCCCGGCGTTTATCAGCCTGGACTCCACGTCTTGGGATGGAAACGGGCTTCTCTGCCCGGCAGGGATGCTTTCACAGAGCATCTCTATAACGGTGTCGGTAGAGCTCCGTTCAATCTCGATGACGGTGTGCGGTTCCTTGGCGCGAATGGAATCGTTTGGAGTGTGTTGAGCGATAGAGGCGCCTGAAAATGAGACAGTCATTTTTTTATCCTGCGTGGCGAAGGGCTACTGGGTTGCTGCCGTTGCAGCTGCATCGGTCTTTTGCAGGCTTTTGGCATTTGCAACTATCAAATAACGCTCCAAGGCAAAGGGAGCGGCGCGTCGCCGCAAAGAGGGAGCCCGGAATCAAGCCGGTTCTCGCCGCTGGCCTTCCTGCCCGGTATACTCGCGTCACTTTTTATTGCCCAGAGTCAAACCCACCCATGTACACCCTGGCCCGTGAGCTGCTGTTCAAACTTTCCCCGGAAACCTCCCACGACCTGTCCCTGGACCTGATCGGCGCGGGTGGGCGGCTGGGGCTTAACGGTTTGCTGTGCAAGGCCCCGGCGAACTTGCCGGTGACGGTCATGGGCCTGCCGTTCCACAACCCGGTCGGGTTGGCGGCGGGGTTGGACAAGAATGGCGCGGCCATCGACGGGTTCGCCCAGTTGGGCTTCGGTTTCGTTGAAATCGGCACCGTCACCCCGCGACCGCAGCCGGGCAACCCCAAGCCACGGATCTTCCGCCTGCCGCAAGCCGAGGCGATCATCAACCGCATGGGCTTCAACAACCTCGGCGTCGATCATTTGCTGGCCCGGGTGGCAGCGGCCAAGTACAAGGGCGTGCTGGGTATCAACATCGGCAAGAACTTCGACACGCCGGTGGAGCTTGCCGTCGACGATTACCTGATCTGCCTGAACAAGGTCTACGCCCACGCCAGCTACGTGACCGTCAACGTCAGCTCACCCAATACGCCGGGGCTGCGCAGCCTGCAATTCGGCGATTCCCTCAAGCAACTGCTGGCTGATCTGGCCCAGCGTCGCGCCGAGCTGGCGGTGATTCATGGTCGGCACGTGCCGCTGGCGATCAAGATTGCCCCGGACATGACCGACGAAGAAACCACCCAGGTCGCCCAGGCGCTGATCGAGACCGGCATGGACGCGGTGATCGCCACCAACACGACCCTGGGGCGTGAGGGTGTCGAAGGGCTGGAACACGGTGACGAGGCGGGCGGTTTGTCCGGCGCGCCGGTGCGTGAAAAGAGCACCCACACTGTGAAAGTCCTGGCCGCCGAGCTGGCGGGGCGCTTGCCGATCATCGCCGCGGGCGGGATCACCGAAGGCCGGCATGCGGCCGAGAAAATCAGCGCCGGGGCGAGCCTGGTGCAGATTTATTCGGGCTTCATCTACAAGGGGCCGGCGTTGATTCGCGAGTCGGTGGATGCGATTGCGGCGTTGGGTTGATCGAGGGCCTGCACAGACCCATTGAAGTGGACAGATCCACCGTGGCGGGCAGATTTCCCGTGGGAGCAAAGCTTGCTCGCGATACAGGCGCCTCGGTTTCAGGTAGACCGCATTGCCTGCATCGCGGGCAGGCCTTGCTCCCACAGCATCTCAACAGCGTTGACTGGCAATAACCTGGGATTCCGGCATTAAAAAGGGCTCCTCAAAGGAGCCCCTGGGCCGTAGCCCGCCGTCCGGATGGGACGCGCGTGGTTAAATTGATTGGCACATCAGTTTGTCGAGTTCTTGAGTATTGAGCCCTGTGTCAGCCGACGGCGTGAAGTTCGTTGAGTCTATGGATACCCGCAGTGCCGGTCATACCGTCCCAGTTGTCGCCGCGTCCTTCTCGCCAGCCATTGATCCAGGCTTGACGTACCGACGGTAGAGTAAAGGGGCAAAGCTCACGGGATTTACCACCAACGCCATATTGGTAACCGCGTAAAAATGCTCTTTCCAACGGATCACGCTTAAGTCTTCTCATAGGGTGTTGCCCTCACTTGTTGACTGTTTCTTTAGCGTCGACCTCTCGCGAGGTCGGGGCAGAATCATTCTGCCGTTGGTGGCTCGTTGCCGGC
The DNA here is from genome assembly GCF_018614775.1 of Pseudomonas fluorescens. GTDB lineage: Bacteria > Pseudomonadota > Gammaproteobacteria > Pseudomonadales > Pseudomonadaceae > Aquipseudomonas > Aquipseudomonas fluorescens_BY. The sequence continues at coordinate 38,813 of NZ_JAGGOF010000040.1, read as the reverse complement.
GTGACGAGCCAAGGTGTTGGCGCCGTGGCGACGTCAACCTGTGTTGAGTTCTAACCAAAGCGTCACACGGATGGAATGATCGTTTTGTCATAAGCACGTAACAATAAAGACGCTAGGGCGATAAGTAACTTGATGTTCGGCGTCCGCTTTTGAGCAAGACCCCTGTATGATCGGCCCTGCGCTGAACGGCGCCATCCTCGCCTGGATGAGAATGTCCTCCGGTTGCACTCGGGTACTATTCGACGAAAGGGACGAGTTTTCATAATTTGTTGCACAGAATTTTTTATCTGCCCCCGCATCCAAGCTCTTTTAACCTGAGCAGCGAGGGTGGAACGGCACACGTTCGTGCCCCGCGGGTGTTCTTGAGAAAAGCACCTGATCGAACCCGACCCGGCAATGCGTTGCCCGGTCCACTTAGCCAAAGGCGCTGGAAATCCCATGTCCGACCGTTTCGAACTCTTCCTCACTTGCCCCAAGGGCCTCGAAGGCCTGCTCATCGAGGAAGCCGTCGGGCTTGGCCTTGAAGACGCGCGCGAGCACACTTCCGCCGTGCGTGGCATGGCCGACATGGAAACCGCGTATCGCCTGTGCCTGTGGTCGCGCCTGGCCAACCGCGTGTTGCTGGTCCTCAAGCGTTTCCCGATGAAGGACGCCGAAGACCTGTACCACGGCGTGCTGGACGTCGACTGGCAAGACCATATGCTGGCCGACGGCACCCTGGCGGTGGAGTTCAGCGGCCACGGCTCGGGCATCGACAACACCCACTTTGGCGCCCTGAAGGTCAAGGACGCCATTGTCGACAAGCTGCGCACCCCGTCGGGTGAGCGGCCTTCTATCGACAAGCTCAACCCGGATCTGCGCATCCACCTGCGCCTGGACCGTGGCGAAGCGATCCTTTCCCTGGACCTGTCCGGGCACAGCCTGCACCAGCGCGGCTATCGCTTGCAGCAGGGCGCCGCGCCGCTGAAGGAAAACCTTGCCGCCGCGATCCTGATCCGTGCCGGCTGGCCGCGCATTGCCGCCGAAGGCGGGGCGCTGGCCGACCCGATGTGCGGCGTGGGCACGTTCCTGGTGGAGGCCGGGATGATCGCTGCCGACATGGCGCCCAACCTGCGTCGCCAGCAGTGGGGCTTCACCGCGTGGCTCGGCCATGTGCCGGCGTTGTGGAACAAGCTCCACGACGAGGCCAGCGAGCGCGCCGCCGCCGGGCTGGCCAAGCCACCGTTGTGGATCCGCGGCTACGAGGCCGATCCACGGCTGATCCAGCCGGGCCGCAACAACGTCGAGCGTGCCGGCCTGAGTGAGTGGATCAAGATCTATCAAGGCGAAGTCGCCACGTTCGAGCCGCGTCCGGACCAGAACCAGAAAGGCCTGGTGATCTGCAACCCACCGTACGGCGAGCGCCTGGGCGACGAAGCCAGCCTGCTTTATCTTTACCAGAACCTCGGCGAGCGCCTGCGCCAGGCGTGCCTGAACTGGGAAGCCGCGGTGTTCACCGGCGCGCCGGACCTGGGCAAGCGCATGGGCATTCGCAGCCACAAGCAGTATTCATTCTGGAACGGCGCCTTGCCGTGCAAGTTGCTGCTGATCAAGGTGCTGCCGGACCAGTTCGTCACCGGCGAGCGTCGCACCCCGGAACAGCGTCAGGCCGAGCGCGAGCAAGCGCAGTACGATCAGGCCCCCGAAGTACCGCAAGAGCGCCAGTACAACAAGAACGGCAACCCGATCAAGCCGGCCCCGGCACCTGCCCCCGTGGTGGAGCAGGCACGCTTGAGCGAAGGCGGGCAGATGTTCGCCAATCGCCTGCAAAAAAACCTCAAGTTGCTGGGTAAGTGGGCCAAGCGTGAAGGCGTGGACTGCTACCGGGTCTACGATGCCGACATGCCGGAATACGCCATGGCCATCGACCTGTACCACGACTGGGTGCATGTGCAGGAATACGTCGCGCCAAAATCCATCGACCCGGAAAAAGCCTCGGCCCGGCTGTTCGATGCCCTGGCGGCCATTCCCCAGGCGCTGAACGTCGACAAGAGTCGCGTGGTGATCAAGCGTCGCGAACGCCAGAGCGGCACCAAGCAGTACGAGCGCCAGAGCGCCCAGGGCAAGTTCACCGAGGTCAACGAGGGCGGCGTGAAGCTGTTGGTCAACCTCACCGACTACCTGGACACCGGGTTGTTTCTCGACCATCGGCCGATGCGCCTGCGGATCCAGAAAGAGGCGGCCGGCAAACGCTTCCTCAACCTGTTCTGCTACACCGCGACCGCCAGCGTCCACGCGGCCAAGGGCGGTGCCCGGAGCACCACCAGCGTCGACCTGTCGAAAACCTACCTGGACTGGGCGCGGCGCAACCTGTCGCTCAATGGTTTCTCGGACAAGAACCGCCTCGAGCAGGGCGACGTGATGGCCTGGCTGGAAGCCAGCCGTGACGAGTACGACCTGATCTTCATCGACCCGCCGACCTTCTCCAACTCCAAGCGCATGGAAGGGATCTTTGACGTGCAACGCGATCACGTCCAGCTCCTGGACCTGGCCATGGCCCGCCTGGCACCGGGCGGCGTGTTGTATTTCTCCAACAACTTCCGCAAGTTCCAGCTCGAGGACAACCTCGGCGAGCGCTACGCAGTGGAAGAGATCACGGCCAAGACCATTGATCCGGATTTTGCCCGCAACGGCAAGATCCACCGTGCCTGGAAGATCATGGCCCGCTGACAGATTGTCGATTGGATCCACGCAAGCCTTGTAAATCAAGGCTTTCAGCCGCATTTTGGGGCTGGTCAAACTAATGGCTAATAGCTATAACTTAGCCTGCGGCCGGGCGGAGCTTACCGCCTGGTTCCTTTCTGAGTCGTGTCTATGGCCTTGCATCAGGTGCGCCCCAGGATCCTGGGCTTTATCAGCGAAGACGTCTCGGCCTGGCTTGTGGCAACGCTGGTCTTGCTGGCCGGTACGTTTCTGACCGGTATGCTGAGTTGGGCGATGTTGAATCTGTTCAACCAGCAGTTACGCCAGCGCTTCGAGCTGCAAGCCGAGGAGCGGTTCAGCCGGGTCGAAGAACGATTCCAGGAGCAGGAGCAACGCCTTGACGGGCTGAGGCGTTTCTTTGCCAACTCGGAAGGGGTTTCCGAACAGGAGTTTCATGGCTACGCCGAAACGTTGCTGCGCCATACCCAGGCCTACGCCTGGGTGCCACGGGTGCTTGGTGACGAGCGGCAGGTATTCGAGCAACAGGCCCGCAATGACGTGGGTGCCAACTTCATCATTCGTGAAGCGGACGACTCCGGTGGCCTGCGACAGGCTACAGAGCGGGCTGAATACGCGCCGATCCTCTATGTGCAGTGCAAGAATGCCTACGAATCAACGCTGGGTTTCGACCTGCTTTCCCATCCCTTGCGTCGTGCAGTGCTCGAGCGGGCTCATCGCCAGAAAAAAACGGCGGTGTCGGAGCCGCTGGATCTGGTGGGTGTCGACCCTGCCTTTGTCCGTGGTGTGTTGCTGGTAGCGCCGGTTACCCGGGCACCCGCCACGGAGCCCTTCGGTTATGTGGTGGCCGCCATCAGCATGCGCCAACTGGTGGGCGATGGCCTGCCGGCTTCCGGTCATGACAATCTCTCGATGCGGGTCATCGACCTGTCTGCCGAGGACCGTGAGGAAGCCCTGTTCGAATCTCCCAGCCCGGCGGGCCAGAGTGATCTGTCGGCGACGCGCCTGGTACGCCTGGCCGATCGGGATTATCGGATAGAGTTGCGACCCAGCAAGATGTTCCTGTCGACCAACCACTCTTCGGTCACGAGCCTGGTGGTGTTGGGCGGCTTGCTGAGCCTGCTGCTCAGCGCCTTGCTCTATGTGCTGGTCAGCCAGCGGCAACGGGCCCTGAAACTGGTGGAGCAACGGACCGGTGAACTGCGTGCCAGGGAGCAGGAGTTGCGCGGTACCCATGGCCAGTTGCGTGGGGTACTGGATGCCGCGACTGAAGTGGCGATCATCGCCACCGACCTGCGCGGTGTCATCACCACCTTCAACGTCGGCGCCGAACAGATGCTTGGCTATCCAAGCTGCGAGGTCCTGCAAAGCATGACCCTGGAGAGCCTGCATGTGCCCCGCGAGCTTCAGGCCCGGGCCGCCCAGCTCGGTGCACGTTTTGGCAAGCCGATTCCGACGTGCCACGCGATGCTGCTCGAAGGCGGCGAACAGGGCGGGCAGCAGGCGCGGGAATGGACCCTGGTGCGCCGCGATGGCAGTCATCTGACCGTGAACATGCTGGCCACGCCAATGCTTGATGATCAGGGGCTGTGGGTCGGACACCTGGCGATCTGCATCGACATCACCGAACGCAAGCGTGTCCACGAAGCGCTGGCCGCCCGCGACCTGTTGCTGAAGAAACTCAGCGCCCATGTGCCTGGGGGAATCTACCAGTTCAAGATGGATTTCAACGGCCGTTTCAGCGTGATCTATGCCAGTGACGGCATTCGCGACATCTACGAACTGGAACCTGATGTGCTGGTGCAGAATGCCGAAGCGGTTTTTTCGCGCATTCACTGCCTGGATACCGAAAGGGTCCGTGCCTCGATCCGTGCTTCGGCCAATACCTTGAGCCCTTGGCGCGAAGAGTATCGACTTCAACTGCCGCAACGCGGGTTACGCTGGGTGCGCGGTGAGGCCACGCCCGAGGAGCTGCCCGGGGGCGGGGTGTTGTGGCACGGTTATATCTCGGACATTTCCGATCTCAAACGGGTGGAGGAAGAGCTGCGGGCCCTGTCGGTGACGGACGCCCTGACCGGCATTCGCAACCGCCGTTATTTCCAGGAGCGGCTGACGTCGGAGATGGCCCGGGTCGAGCGCGGATCCGGCGGCCTGGCAGTGATCATGCTCGATATCGACCACTTCAAGCGCATCAACGATCAGCACGGCCATGCGGTCGGCGACCGGGTGTTGCAAGCGGTCTGCCAGCGCGTTGCCCAGCGGTTGCGACGCACCGACGTGTTCTGCCGGCTGGGAGGGGAAGAGTTCGTGGTCTTGTGCCCGGACACCGACGGCGAGAGTGCCTATGCCCTGGCCCTGGGTTTGTGGGAAGGCTTGCGGGCTGCTCCCATGGAGGGCGTAGGCGTCGTCACCGCCAGCTTCGGTATCGCCACTTGGCGCGCCGGCGAGGGCGCCGACTCCCTGCTGCTGAGGGCGGACTCGGGCGTGTATGCGGCCAAGCAGGCCGGCCGGGATCGCGTGGAAACGCAGTTGGGATAGCGGCGTGGCTCACTTGCGCTATCGCGAGCAGGCTCCTACAAGGGTTGAGGGAGCCGTGATTGTCGGGCTTCGTACCTGCATGGTTGCGATGCATTTCAGGCAATTCCTCAGAAATTTCCTACACTCATTCCACGCCTGCCGTCACAGGGCAGGCCCATGGACGGTTCGCTGTTCTCCCGCATTGGCAGTCCGAACCCATCAGCCGGTCGCCCTGACTTGACGTGAAGTCGGTGGTGTTCCGGGCCGACTACGCCAAGCGAAACACCTGATCCTGATGATGCAGCTTCTACGCACAGGCCTGGCGGCGCTGTTGCTGGGCTCATTGAGCGTGACGCCAGCGGTTGCGGCGGCCCCCGAGACGCTGCAAGTGCTTGGGCGTTCGATAGTGGATGACTATTCAGTCTCCCTGGGGGCGGCGGACCGGGCCTGGCTGCGCCAGAAGGGCACGCTGCTGCTGGGCGAATCGGCGCCGGACTACGCGCCTTTCGGCATGACCGGGGATGGTCGCAGCTATGAGGGCCTGACCGCCGACTATGCGCAATTGCTGGGGCAGTTGTTGCAGGTCAAGGTGCTGGTCCAGCGCTATCCGTCCCGGGCCGAATCGCTCCAGGCCTTGCGTGGTGGGGAGATCGACATGCTCGGCAATGCCAACGGCTTCGAGGCCGGTGACCCTGGCCTGGCAATGTCCCAGGCCTACGCCGATGACCTGCCCACCCTGGTGGCCCGTATCGACGATAGCCAGGATCTGCCCCCGGACCTGGCGGGCAAGCGGGTGGCGATGCTTTATCACTACCTGCCGCCGGACACGGTCGAGGCGTTCTACCCCGATGCGACCTTGCAGCTTTACCCCTCGACCCTGAGCGCTATCGGCGCCGTCGCGTTCGGTCAGGCCGACGTCTACCTGGGCGATTCGATCAGCGCCAATTACCTGATCAGCAAGAACTACTTGAACAATGTCCAACTCGCGGACTTTTCCCGCCTGGAAGTGCAGCCGTTCGCCTTCGCGGTCAGCCGCGACAACGCACGCCTGTTGCGCATTCTCAACGCTGCCCTGCAAGCCATTCCCGCCGCAGAGCGCATGACCATCCTGCGCCGCTGGAGCGCAGGTGGCGCGAGCATGCCGGGACAGCAGGCCTTGCAGTTCAGTGTCAGGGAGCAGCGCTGGCTGGACGCCCACCCGCGGATCAAAATGGCGGTCAACGAAAACTTCCCGCCGCTGACGTTCATCGATGATCAAGGCCAGTTGCGCGGCATCAGTGCCGATGTACTGGCAAGGATCAGTCTGCGCACCGGCCTGAAATTCGATCTCCAGCGCGGCCATTCGCTCAACGAGCTGATCGAGCAGGTCAGGAGCGGCAAGGCCGATGTGCTGGCGGCCGCGCTGGTCAGTCCCGAACTGGAGGAGCAGTTGCGCTTCACCCGGCCGTACCTGACCCCTCCATTTGTGTTGGTGGCGCCGCGCAAGGCTGCGGTCGCGTTGACCTTGGACCAGATGGACGGCAAGCGCCTGGCATTGCCCCGTGGTTATGTGCTGAATGAGTACCTGCTGGAAGCCTTTCCCCACGTGCAAGTCGTACCGGCTGAAAATGCCACCGACGCGATGGCGATGGTCGCCGCTGGCACGGTGGATGGCGCAGTCAACTCGCTGATCAGTGCCCGCTACCTGATTTCCCGCCAGTACCGCGACCGGCTGCAAATCACCAGTACCGTGGGCACCTTGCCGGCCCGTGTGGCCCTGGTGACCCAGCGCGATTCGGTGGAGCTGCATTCGATCCTGGACAAGGCACTGCTGAGCATTTCCCCCGAAGAAATGGACGAACTGACCAACCGCTGGCGCAGTGAAGTGGTGATCGACAACAGCTATTGGCTGCGCAACCGCACCACCATTCTCCAAGGGTTTGCCATCGCCGCATTGTTATTGCTGGTGACCTTGGGCTGGGTCGTTTACCTGCGACGGTTGCTGGAGCAATTGCGGGTGGCGAAGCAAAGCGCCGATGACGCCAATCGAGCCAAGACCACGTTCGTCGCGACCATGAGCCATGAAATCCGTACGCCGATGAATGCGGTGATCGGCATGCTGGAACTGGCGCTGAAAAAAGCCGACCAGGGTGTCATCGACCGGTCCGCCATCGAAGTCGCTTCGGGGGCAGCCCGCGGCATGCTCGGCTTGATCGGCGACATTCTCGACATCGCTCGCATCGAGTCGGGAAAGCTCTCGTTGACGCCGGAGCAGGCCAGCTTGCGCGAGCTGATCGAGGCGGTGGTGCGGATGTTCGAAGGCCTGGCCCGACAGAAACACCTGCGCTTGCAACTGACCGTAGATGCCTCGATCGACCGCGACGTGTCAATCGATCCGCTGCGCTTCAAACAGATCGTGTCGAACCTGCTGGGCAACGCGATCAAATTCACCGACCAGGGCGAGGTGCGTCTGACGGTGCACGGCGAACCAGGACTCGAGGACGAACGCCTGGACATTTGCCTGCGGGTCGAAGACACCGGCAGCGGTATTACCGTCGAGGATCAGCGACGCCTGTTCAGCCCGTTTACCCAGGGGGGCCATCACCCACAGTCGGCCCGTGGCGGCTCCGGGTTGGGGCTGGTCATCAGCCGCACCTTGTGCGAAATGATGGGCGGCACCCTGACCTTGAGCAGCGTGCCGGGGCAGGGCACCCAGGTGGAGGTATTGCTGAGCCTGCCCGTGCTTGACGCGCGGGCACCGGCGCCGCTCGTCGAGGCCGAGGCGCTGGTGGCGGTGCGGCCGCTGAAGATCCTGGTGGTCGACGATTACCCGGCCAACCGCCTGCTGCTGACCCGGCAACTGAGCTACCTGGGGCATCGCGTCCGGGACGCGCAGGACGGGGTCCAGGGGCTGAACGCCTGGCGCAGCGAGCACTTTGATGTGGTCATTACCGACTGCAACATGCCGTTGATGAGCGGCTACGAACTGGCTCGCACGCTGCGCGACGAGGAGCGCGGCCGCGGCTTGCCGGCGACGGTGATCCTCGGGTTGACGGCTAATGCCCAGCCCGAGGAAAAACGCCGCTGCGCCGAAGCCGGGATGGACGATTGCCTGTTCAAACCCATTGGCCTACGGGAACTCAATGCGCATCTGGCCTCGGCCATACCGGATGCAGCAATGTCGTCATCCACTGGCGACTTCGATGTGTCCAGCCTCGAACAATTGACGGGCAGCGACCCGATTGCCATCAACCAACTGCTGGAGCAATTGCTCAGCAGCAACGTTGAAGATGAAGCGCGGTTGCTGCGTTTATCCAGCCAACACGACCTGCCGGGCCTGGCGGACCTGGCGCATCGGATCAAGGGCGGGGCGCGGCTGATCAAGGCGCAACGCCTGGTCGACGCCTGCGAGGCGCTTGAAAGCGCCTGTCGTGGCCCCGACCGGGCCTCGCTCGCCCAAGCCGTGGAGGACCTGCGCGACGCCATGGGTCAATTGGCTGAACGATTGGAGATCCATATGGCGGGAACTTCCGGTTTCAGCGAATCATGAAACGGTTTCCTAGGATGGATCCCATCGCCACAAGGAATATGTCCTGCTTTATTTTGGGAATCGTCCTACAGCGCCCCACAAACGCTTCCTCTAGCCTGACGCCCCTCAATGTTTACGAGCCGGTTCCTGCCGGGCGCGTTGCCAGTGGAATGCCTGCCATGCCGAACAAAGCACTACGTATCCTGATTGCCGACACCCAACACACCTATCGAATCGTGCTGGAGCGCCTGTTCAACCAGCTGGGCTATTTCCGGATTGTACCGGTCAGTGATGTGCAAGCCTTGTTGACGCTGGTGGAGTACGGTAGCGAACCGTTCGACCTGGTGATCGTCAACGCCGGGCTGGCGCAAGGAGCGCTGGACCTGCACGGTTTCGCTCTCTACAACCCGCAGATCCGTCACGCCATGATCTATAACGTCCCGTTGATCGGTCTGGCGCCGGTTCCGGTTGCGCGCAGGTCCAGCCTGCACTCCAGCCATGCTCCACTGCCTGATCTCGCTTCACTGCGGCGCTTGATGGAACGGGTCGATCCTCCGTTCAGTGAATCGCTGCAACCATCGCGGTCGCGGTCCTTGAAACAGGGCCGCGGAGGCTGATGCGGGCCGTTGGTCTGCACTGTCGGAGCTGACAGGTGGCAAGGACCTGTCGTGTGTGGAAAAGTCCGCTGCAATCAAGCATCGGCACCTTTTATATTGACGAGGGAACGGCCTTGAAAGACGTATTGATCGTGGATGACCATCCCGTCATCCGAGGGGCGTTGCGACTCATCTGCCAGAATGAGGGCTTCAACCGCGTCAGGGACGCCAGCGGCGTGGCCGATGCCCGGGACCTCATAAAGGAGGATGGGCCTGACCTGGTGATCCTCGACCTGGTGATGAATGGCTTCGACGGCCTGGACCTGCTGGTCTGGATCATGGGCCAGTTTCCCGCGTGCAACGTGCTGGTGTTCACCGCCCAGGATGCGCAGCACTTCTGCAACCGCTGCATCTCCGCCGGGGCCCGGGGCTTCGTCACCAAGAAAAGCGACCTGAAGGAGCTGATCAAGGCCATTCATGCATTGAAGTCCGGTTATGCCTACTTTCCCCAGCTGTCCGTGCGGCTCGACTTCCAGCAGCGCAGCGAACAGCAGGCCCTGGAAAGCCTCTCCACCCGCGAGTTGTCCATCCTGCGCATGCTGGCGATGGGCATGCGCGGCAAGGACATCGCCGAAAGCCTGTTCCTGAGCCCGAAAACCGTCAGCACCTACAAGACCCGCCTATTGGAAAAACTCGGGTTGAAATCACTGGTGGGCCTGTCGGATTTCGCCAAGCGTAATCATCTGTAGAAGCTTTTTGTGGGAGCGGGCTTGCTCGCGAATCCGGAGTGTCAGACGACTTGATGTTGACTGGTACGACGCCTTCGCGAGCAAGCCCGCTCCCACGGGGTTTGTGTTTATCGTTCCTTGCATAGAACGCAAAGACTGATTTTTGCCGTCTAGTGCATTCACCTGCTTGGTTTTAAGCTGTGCCATCGAATCGCAACACCTGATTTGGAGACACAGCATGAAGAACATCATCGGCCTCTACACCAGCCCACGGCCCCATTGGGTGGGCGACGGCTTCCCGGTCCGCACGCTGTTTTCCTACGACAACCTGGGCAAACACATCAGCCCGTTCCTGCTGCTGGACCATGCCGCGCCCAGCGAATTCGCCCCTACGACCGAGCGCCGCGGCGTCGGCCAGCATCCCCATCGCGGTTTCGAAACCGTAACCATCGTCTACCAGGGCGAACTGGAACACCGTGATTCCACCGGCAGCGGCGGCAAGATCGGACCCGGCGATGTGCAATGGATGACCGCTGCTTCCGGCATCATCCACGAAGAATTTCATTCCGAAGCGTTCGCCCGTCAGGGCGGCTTCATGGAGATGGTCCAGCTGTGGGTCAACCTGCCCGCGAAGGATAAGATGGCCCCGGCCGGCTACCAGACGATCCTCAAGGCAGACATTCCCAGCATCGCCCTCAAGGACGACGCCGGCAGCCTGCGCCTGATCGCCGGGCGTTTCCAAGGGCAGCAAGGCCCGGCGAAGACGTTCACGCCGATCGACGTCTGGGACATCCGCCTGAATGCTGGAAAAAACCTCACCCTCGACCTGCACGAAGGCCACAACACAGCCTTGGTGGTGCTGCGCGGCTCGGTGCAAGTCAACGGCCGCGAACGGGTCGAGGCCGGGCAGTTGGCCCTGTTCGACCGGGCCGGCGACCAGTTGACGCTGCAAGCCAATAACGATGCGGTGGTGCTGCTGCTCAGCGGCGAGCCTATCGACGAACCGATTGTCGGCCATGGCCCGTTCGTGATGAACAGCGAGCAGGAAATCCACCAGGCGTTCAGTGATTTCCATTCCGGGCATTTTGGCCGGATGGAATGACCTGCCCTCTGTGGGAGCGAGCTTGCTCGCGATAACGGTTTGTCTGTTGATACAGCGTTGACTGATACACCGCTATCGCGAGCAGGCTCGCTCCCACAGGGATTTGTGTGCCAATCTCTGCGCCAATGACCCTCCTGGAGCTGTCCCGATGCCGTCTCTGATCTCCGACCACCCGCTGCTCTGTGCCTTGGTGCTGCTGGTGCTCGACCTTCTGTTGTGGCGACTGGTCAGCGCGGAGCGGGCCTATTGGAAAATCGGCGCGCGGCTGGTGATTTTCTTGTTGTTCAGCGTGCTGCTGTTCAACGAAGGCCTCAACCCCATGGAGCCGGCGCAGTGGGTCGACGACGTGCCGCGGCACCTGGCGGCCACCGGTTTGCAGATTGTCTGGTGGTTGTTTGCCGCGCGAACCCTGACGGCGCTGATTGGCGCGGCGATGATGCAGCGGGTCGGCCATACCGGGCGGTTGTTACAGGATTTGCTCGGTGCAGTGATCTTCCTGATCGCCGTCATCGCGGCCCTGGCCTATGTGCTGGATTTACCGGTCAAGGGCGTGCTGGCGACGTCCGGCGCGATGGCAATCATCGTCGGCCTGGCCTTGCAGAGCACCCTGAGCGATGTGTTTTCCGGGATCGTGCTCAACACCACCAAGCCTTATCAACTCGATGACTGGATTTCCATCGACGGCACCGAAGGCCGGGTCACCGACATCGATTGGCGGGCCACGCGGCTCCAGACTGCCCAGGGCAGCATGGCGGTGATCCCCAACTCTTTGGCGGCCAAGGCCAAGGTCATCAACTTCAGCCGACCCAGCGACGTGCATGGCTTGTCCATCAGCGTCCAGGTCAGCCCGCACGCCCGGCCGCAAAAGGTCATCGAAGCGCTGGAGCGCGCGATGATCGGCTGCCGTAGCCTGCTCGCCAGCCCGATCCCCTGCGTCACGCTCAAGACCTCCAGCAGTAGCGGGGCGGAGTACGAAATCAGTGGGTTCGTGGCGTCGATGAGCCAGAAGCGTGACGTGCGCAATCAACTGTTCGACCTGGCGTTCCGGCATCTGCGGGCGTCGGGTATCAGCCTGTTGTCCACCACCGAAAGTGTGTCCGCGAGTGCGTTCTCACGGCCCAGGGCGTTGCTGGAAAGCTCGAGCATTTTTTCCACCCTGCGCCAGGAGGAAAAAGACACCTTCAGCCAGAACATGACCCTGCAGACTTTCCGCGCCGGCGACATGATCCTGCCGGCGGGGGAGGTCAGTGATCATCTGTTCATCATCGAGTCTGGCGTGGTCAGCGTGACCCTCGTGCGCAACGGCCAGATACTCGAAGGTGGGCGCATGGGGCCGGGTGAAGTGATTGGCGAAGCGGGTATCGTCGCTGACCAGGCCACACTGGCGGATTTTTCGGCAAAGACCTTCTGCAGCCTTTACCGCATCGAGAACAGCTACCTCAAACCCTGCCTCGACGCTCGTCGCGACATCAACGACGCCATGAAGAACCTGCTGGATTTTCGCATGCACCTGGCCCAGAACCTGACTCGCGAAATGCCCAAGCCGATTGCCAAGAAACGCTTCCTGCAATGGCTGCGTACCCGGGCCTGATGAATCGGTGCTGGAGTTCGGTGTGTGATCGAGCTTCATTGGCCTCCCGGACTTCCCAACAATTGGCTATTTGTCCCGCACCACGCCAGGGCTACCGTAGCGCTACACCCAATTGTTCTGGAGCTCACCATGCAACCGCGTATCGATTTCTACACCGCCTCCCCTGACGCTCTCAAGGCCATGCTGGCCCTGGAAACCGCTGTTTCGAAACTGGGCCTGGAGAAGTCCCTGCTCGAACTGGTCAAGCTGCGTTCTTCGCAAATCAACGGCTGTGCCTTCTGCATCGACATGCACACCGCCGACGCCCGCAAGGGCGGCGAGACCGAACGTCGCCTGTACGCCGTGACCGCCTGGCGCGAAGCGCCCTTCTTCACCGGTCGCGAACGCGCCGCGCTGGCCTGGACCGAAGCCCTGACCCGCCTGAGTGACAGCCATGCGCCGGACGCCGACTACGAACTGCTGAACGAGCATTTCAACCCCAAGGAAATGGTCGACCTGACCGTGGCGATCAACACCATCAACGGCTGGAACCGCCTGGCGGTAGGCTTCCGCAAGATGCCCGAGGCATAAGCCACCGCAACCAACTGCAAATCCCTCCCTGTGGGAGCGAGCCTGCTCGCGATTGCGGTGTATCAGTCGAATGAATGCCGGCTGACACTCAGCTATCGCGAGCAGGCTCGCTCCCACGCAGGTATTGCTGCCCTGCCAGGTAACGAAGGCTCAGACCTTCAACACTTTCCCACTGCCCGCCACCGCCACCAGCGATAACGCAATCAACCCGAAAGCCACGCTCAAGCTGCTGCCATGGGCAACGAAGCCGATCAGCGCGGGGCCGGCGAGGATGCCGGCGTAGCCGATGGTGGTGATGGCCGGCACGGCGATCGCTTCAGGCATCAGGGTCTGTTTGCCGACGGCGGTGTACAGCACCGGCACGATGTTCGAACAACCGGCGCCCACCAACGCGTACCCCAGCAACACCGCTTGCCACATCGGCGCCAGGGTTGCCAGCACGAACCCGGCGGCAGCGGTCGCGCCGCCGTAGATGATCACGCGCCTGGCGCCCAGGCGATGCACCACCGCGTCACCCGTCAGCCGGCCAACGGTCATGGTCAGCGCGAAGGCGGCATACCCCAGCCCGGCGTAAGCGGTGTCGACTCCACGCTCGGTGGTCAGGAACACCGCGCTCCAGTCCAGCACTGCGCCTTCAGCCAGGAACACGATGAAACACAGGACGCCGATAAACAGCACCACACCGTGGGGGATGGCAAACGCCGGTCCCGAGCTTTCGCTGCCATAGGGCAGCAGATGCGGCGCTGCCTTGAACAACGCCACCAGCAACACGCCGTTGACCACCAGCGTCGCGCCCAGGGGGGAAAGCCCCAGGCCGAGCAGGGCGCTTACCCCGGCGGCACCGATGATGCCGCCGAGGCTGAACATGCCATGGAAACCCGACATCATGGTCTTGCCGCTGGCCCGCTCGACGATCACCGCTTGCAGGTTCACGGTGGAATCCACCGTGCCGAGCCCGGCGCCAAACAGGAACAACGCCGCCACCAGCCAGGGGAACGAGGTCATCGTCGCCAGCAGGGGCAGCGCCAGGCAGATCAGGAGCGTGCCGCCGCTGAGTACCCGACGGCAGCCGAACCGCGCCGCCAGTGCGCCGGAAACCGGCATCGCCAGGATCGATCCCACGCCCAGGCACAGCAACAGCAAGCCGAGGGTGCCTTCGTCCAGGTTCGCCCGCACCTTGGCGTACGGCACCAGCGGTGCCCAGGCGGCGATGCCGATGCCGGCGATGAGGTAGGCGATGCGGGTGGACATCTGTTCCAGGCGTCCGGGAGCAAAGGTGGGTGGGGGCGTGATGGCGGTCATGAATCGTCCTTGGTTGGCGTGCGATGCGGTGATGTGGGCGCAGGCCTATGCTGGCATATCCACTGACCGCTCCGCGACCCCAAGGTGCTAACCGATGCACCTGCGGCGCGAGCAGGCTTTGCTCCAGCGGGCGTGAACGGCATACAGTGGCGCCCCTTGCTGGTTGATCGCGGATCGGGTCCATGACGCAGTTTTATGATGCACGCGGCAATATCTATGGTGTGGTTTCACCGCAACGGGTTCGTGCCCAGGGTGTGGACTTACCGCCATCGGCGGCCCTGGCGGCACAGGCCCGCGAGTCCTGGGCCATGGCTGCCGTGCACGCGTTCTGCGCCTGGGCGCCGGGTGAGCAACCGCCGGGCGCCAAGGCCCATCGCAGCGACGGTCTGCTGATCGGGCCGTTCCAGAGCGAGCCGCCCTTCGACGTGCTGATCGTCAACACCGACGGCACCCTGGCCGAGCGCAGCGGCAACGGCCTGACGATATTCTCCCAGGCTTTGCAGGCGCAGGGCCTGATGCCGGGGAAGGATGATTGTGTGTTGCAGGTTCATCACGACAAACACGATGGCCTGTCACCGCTGCAAACGTCGGTGCGAGCCGCTGAGTTCGAGGGTGAGCAGGGTTTCTGGCTGAACCTGGGACAACCGTTGTTCGGACCGCGAGCCGTCGCCGCGCAACCGTTGGAAAACGTGCGCTTCAACCAGCGCGAAGTCAGTCGAGTGGCGGCGCTCAATGCGTTGAATCCGGGGTGGGGCTACAGCCAGTTCGTGAATATCGGCAACCCGCATTGCGTGACATTGGTGGACGGCGCTGCTGCGCTGCCGAGCAACGCGCAGATGCGCGCCCCGGTCCTTTCTGAAAGCCTGACCCGCATCGCCTATGCCGCGCCCGGTGGCGCGGGGATTCCATGCCTGGCGGGGGTGAACCTGCAATGGGCCTGGCTTGAAGCCGAGGGACGAATCGCTGCGAGGGTATTTGAGCGGGGCGAAGGGCCTACCGCCTCCTCGGGCACCAGCGCCAGCGCCGTGGCGAGCGCTGCCTGGCGGGTGGGGTGGGTAAAGGCGGGGCCGGTGAGGGTGGTGATGCCGGGCGGCACGGCGCCGATCCTGTTGCAGGAGCAGGCTGGGGAGCTGGTGCGGGTCAGTTTGTTTGGGGTGGCGCGGGAGCTCTAGCTGATATTTCTGTGTTGGAGCGGATGACGCTATCGCGAGCAGGCTCGCTCCCACATTGGATCTTCAGGGGGCACATATTATTGTGTCTGGCACTGTCCCCTGTGGGAGCGAGCCTGCTCGCGATAGCGGCGGCACATCCAACCTTAATGCAACTGACCCACTGCTACTGTCAACCCACCGTCGCCGCAAACTCCACCACCGGCATCTGCCGCTTCATCAACACTTCACCGTTGCGGATCGAGTAGAGCGGCAATCCCTGGCTGCGGATCACTTCGTAGTCGCTGTCGGCCGAGAGGATCAGCAGGTTCGCCGGGCGGCCGGGTTCCAGCCCGTAGCGCTCGCCCAGGGCCATGGCCTTGGCGCTGTTGTCGGTCACCAGGTCGAGGGCGCTCTGCAGGTTGCGGTAGCCGAGCATGTGGCAAATGTGCAGCCCGGCTTCCAGGACCCGCAGGATGTTGCCGTTGCCCAGGGGGTACCAAGGGTCGACGATGGAGTCCTGGCCGAAACACACGTTCATCCCGGCTTCGAGCAATTCATTGACCCGGGTGACGCCGCGGCGTTTGGGGAAGGTGTCGAAGCGGCCTTGCAGATGAATGCTTTCGGTGGGGCAGGAAACGAAGCTGATGCCCGAGTGCCCGAGCAAGCGGAACAGCTTGGCGCAGTAGGCGTTATCGTAGGACCCCATGGCGGTGGTGTGGCTGGCGGTGACCCGGGAGCCCATGTCGCGGCTGCGGGCTTCTTCGGCAAGCACTTCGAGAAAGCGCGAGTGCGGATCGTCGGTTTCATCGCAGTGCACATCCACCAGGCAGCCGGTGCGTTCGGCCAAGTCCATCAGGAACTTCACCGAGCTGACGCCCTGGTCGCGAGTGTATTCGAAGTGCGGAATACCACCCACCACATCGGCGCCCATGCGGATCGCTTCTTCCATCAGCTCGCGGCCGTTGCGGTAGGACTCGATGCCTTCCTGGGGAAACGCGACGATCTGCATGTCGATCAGGTGACGGCTTTCCTCACGCACCTGCAGCATCGCCTTGAGGGCGGTGAGCTCGGGGTCGGTGACGTCGACGTGGGTACGCACGTGCTGGATGCCGTGGGCGGCGAGGGCCTGGATGGTTTTCCTGGCGCGGGTCCGGGTGTCTTCTTCGGTGATGGTGGCCTTGCGTTCGCCCCAGCACTCGATGCCTTCGAACAAGGTGCCGCTCATGTTCCAGCGCGGCTCGCCGGCGGTGAGGGTGGCGTCCAGGTGAATGTGCGGCTCGACAAAGGGTGGCACCACCAGGTTGCCGCCGGCATCGAGGTCCTGCGGCCCGAGACTGGGGGCCTCGGTCTGACGGGCGACGCTGGCGATCAGGCCATTTTCCAGGTGCAGTTCATGCAAGCCTTCGCGGTTGCGCAGGCGGGCGTTGATGATGTGCATCAGGCGAGTCCTTTAGAGGTCTTGTAGGGGTGCATCAGCGGTGCGGGTACCCATGACGCCGATCAATAGCACATACGTTAGCGCGCCGGTGGCGATTCCTACCAGTGGCGCCACCCAGGGCGAATTGAACGCGGCGACGGTCCCCAGCCCATAGGCAACCAACCCCGGCCAGTTGAACGCCGGCAGTTGCGTGTCGGCCAGGCGTGGGTAACGACCGCGCCAGCGGAAAAAGAAATCGGCCATGATCACGCCGCCAATCGGCGGGATCACCGTGCCCAGCAGGATCAGGTACGGCACCAGCATGTCGTACATGCCCAGCAGCGCCAGCAGGGTGCCGATCACCGCGCCGCCCAGGGTCACGGTCTTGCGCCGGCGGGTACGCAGCAGGTTGCACCCGGCCACGGCGAAGTTGTAGATGGTGTTGTCCTGGGTGCTCCAGATGTTGAGCAGCAGCATCGCCATCGCCGCCATGGCGAAGCCTTGCAACAGCAGCACTTCGACCACGTCGGGCTGCTGATAGACAATGGCCCCGTAAGCGCCGATCAGCACCATCAGACCATTGCCGAGGAAGAAGCCGATCAGGCTCGCCAGCACCGCGACCCTGGCCGAACGGGAAAATCGCGTCCAATTGGTCGCCTGGGTTGCACCACTGACGAAGGTGCCGAATACCAGGGTGATCGCGGTGGACCCATCGAGGCTTCCCGTGGGCACCACCGCCAGCAAACCCTCCAGGCCACCGACCTTCACCGTTGCCACCCACATTGACAGCATCAGCAACAACATCATGGCCGGCACGGCGATGTAGGAGAGGATTTCCAGGCCGCGATAACCGACGTAGGCCGTGGCGCAGAAACCCAGGCCGAAGAGCACCATCAGGCCCAGCACCGTGCCTTCGCCCAGCTCGAAATATCTGCCCAGTACGACGGCGGCGGTCGCCGTGCCCCAGGCATACCAGCCGATCTGGGTGAAGCCCAGGATCAGGTCGCTGAGCTTGCTGCCCACCTCACCAAAACAGAAACGCCCCATCAAGACCGAGTTGAGCCCGCTCTTGAAGGCGATGTAACCCAGGCCCGCGGCGTAGAGCCCCAGCAACAGATTGCCGATCACGATCACGGTGAGCATCTCGGCAAAACCGAACGCCACGCCCAGCTTGCCCCCGGCAAACATCGTCGCGGTGAAAAAGGTGAAGCCCAGCAGCACCATGGCCGTGGAGGCCAGGCCTTTGCGGGCGTGCATCGGTACTTCGCTCAAAGGGTAGTCGTTGCCCGATTCATTCTGAGTCATGTGGCGGTCCTTGCGCGGGAGGGGAGATGTCGCAAGCGTGCAGCGGCCGTGCCAAGCGAGTGATCGCGAGGTTATGTATAGACAATCCAGGGAATCAGGCGGGAGAAAGGCGCGAAAGCGGTGCGGGGGGTGGTTCAAATTGGAACACGGTTCTCATTGTGTGCGCGTGCTCTTTGTGGGAGCGAGCCTGCTCGCGATGGCGCCGGATCAGCCGCATTCATTTCAACTGATAGGCCGCCATCGCGAGCAGGCTCGCTCCCACAGGGATACGGATTTCTTCTGGAGGGACCGTTTTATTCGCCGTGATAAATGCAGCCGCTGGTGCATGTCTCATGGATGCGGATGGCGCTGAGTTCCGGCAGCAACGGCTTCAACTCGTTCCAGATCCACTTGGCGAGGACTTCGCTGGTGGGGTTTTCCAGGCCGGGGATGTCGTTGAGGTAGTTGTGGTCCAGGCGCTCGTAGAGCGGCTTGAAGATCGCCTTGATTTCAGAAAAGTCACGGATCCAGCCGGTGTGCGGATCAATGTCGCCGCTCAGGTGGATCGCCACTTTGAATGAATGCCCGTGAAGGCGCCCGCACTTGTGGCCGTCCGGCACGTGGGGCAGGCGGTGGGCGGATTCGAAGGTAAATTCTTTGAAGATTTCCACAGGTTCGGGCTCTTTGAAATATCGGTCGCAAGGCAGGCGGCGCAGTTTATCAGTTTGCTTGCGGCGCTGCGCGACCGTGCTGACTAAAGGGTCAGCAAACGCTCGCCCAGGCCACCGCTGGCCGTCAGTTCGAGAAACTCGTCACCGAGCCGGCGACTCTCGTCCATCGCCGTACGCCAGTATTTGCGGCGGCTCGGGTCATCCCCCATGAAACGCTTGAAGTCGTTACGGTCCGGCAGCTTGCCGTAGGGCAGGCGGGCCAGGTATTCACGCGATGGCGCCAGCAACAGCACGTCCCGCAGGCGTTCGGTGTTGCCCCGGCGCCACGGCAGACCTTTATCGAACCAGCCGGGAATGACCCGGTCAGTGAAGTGCGGGTAAAGCACGATGTCGTCGCCGCTGTAGGGCAGGTCCAGGTGATAATCCAGCAAGCCGCCGTCGCGGTAGGTGCCGGCACCGGCGCCGGGCAGGTCGCGCACGCCTTCCATCACCATCGGGATCGAGCCCGACGCCAGCAGCGCCTGGCGCAGGTTGGCGGCCTCCAGAGGCACGAACCGTGATGGAAAGTCCTTCAATGGATGCAGCGGTGGGGCGAGACGCGGGTCATGGATGATCAAGCGTTCGAAGTGCCGTGACAACCGCGCACGGCCACGCAGGTTGTCGGCGAGCACCGAGGACAGTCCCAGGCCCAACCGTCCGCGATGGTCCTGCGCCAGCAAACCGTGGCTCTTGACCACCATGATGTTGAGTCGATAGTGCGGGTTGTCGAGGATCGCGCTGTCGCGGCCTTCGAGCAGATCGTCGAGCATGCGTTGCGAACTCTGGCTGACGCCGGCCATGGTCACGCCTTTGGCGAAGCTCTGCGCATTGTACAAGGTGCCCAGGCGTCGGATCCCCTCGGCGGCATCCGGCAGGCAGGCGCTGGCGAAGCGCCAGGAACCCACCGAAGCGCCGATCAACGAGCGTTCCCGAGGCGCGGCGGGCAGCCATTCGCCGAACAGCGCCAGGTCCAGCCCTTGGATGCCCAACGCCTTCGGTCCTCCAGCGGCGCCTGGCAACGTGCCGACGTCGGCGGCGTTCAGGCCGGCCTCGCGAATGCGCGCGAACGCACGGGGGCCGGCCTTGAGGGTGAGGGCGGGGAACTTGATGTGGATGGCGGTCATACCGGTCTCGTGACGTAAGCAAGCAGAGGATTATAGCGATACCAAACCCTGTGGGAGCGAGCCTGCTCGCGATAGCGGTGTATCAGTCGAATGAATGCTGGCTGACACGGCGCTATCGCGAGCAGGCTCGCTCCCACAGGGAAGGAGGTTCACCCCTTGACCTGGGTTCCATGATGGCAATTCAGTTTCAGTTAAGTTCGCACCGATAAAGTGCGTCCGATGCACATTATAAGAAGGAGACAATCCGTGAACCCGTTGACTGCCGTTTTCATCGCGACCCTCATGACCGTATGCACTGGCCTGGCCCAGGCGCGGGACCTCGGTGCCGACGAATCCCGCAAGCTGCAGGACGCTGGTACCATCCTGAGCTTTGCAAGACTCGACGCCGCCGCCCTGGCTGAACACCCAGGCGCCACCGTGACCGATGCCGAGCTGGAAGAGGAGTACGGCAAGTACATCTATCAGCTGGAGCTGCGCGATGCCGAGGGCATTGACTGGGACATGGAACTGGACGCCGTTACCGGCAAGGTACTCAAGAATCATCAGGATACGTAATGAAGCTTAATTTACGCGCCCGCAGCCGCTGGGCGCTGGCGCTGCTGGCGTTCTGTTCGGTGGTGATGGCCCGGGACCTTGACCAGGACGAAGCCCTGCAACTGCGCCAGCAGGGCGTGATCCTGCCGTTGGAACACCTGCTGCAACAGGCGCTGGATCGCCATCCCGGTGCCAAGCTGCTGGAGGCCGAGCTGGAAGAAAAGCACGGCGTCTATATTTATGAGGTCGAGCTGCTGGACACCGACGGCGTCGTGCGCGAGCTGGACCTGGAGGCCGCGACCGGCCGTCTACTCAAAGATAAGGAAGACTGATGCGCCTGCTTCTGGTGGAAGACCACGTGCCCCTGGCCGACGAACTGATGGCCGGGCTGACGCGACAGGGGTACGCCGTCGATTGGCTCGCCGATGGACGCGACGCGGTGCATCAAGGCAGCAGCGAGCCCTACGACCTGATCATCCTCGACCTTGGCCTGCCGGGGGTGCCGGGACTCGACGTGCTGGCCCAATGGCGTGCCGGTGGGCTGGCGACGCCGGTGCTGATCCTGACCGCCCGCGGCTCCTGGGCCGAGCGCATCGAAGGCCTCAAGGCCGGGGCAGATGATTACCTGACCAAACCCTTTCACCCCGAGGAGCTGCACCTGCGGGTCCAGGCGCTGCTGCGCCGCTCCCATGGCCAGTTCAACCAACCGACGCTGCAAGCAGCCGGGCTGCATCTGGATGAAGGTCGCCAGTGCGTGGTCCGTGATGGTGCGGACATCCAGCTGACCGCCGCCGAATTTCGCCTGCTGCGCTATTTCATGCTGCACCCCGAGCAGATCCTTTCCAAAAGCCACCTCGCCGAGCACCTGTATGACGGTGAAACCGAGCGCGACTCCAATGTGCTGGAAGTCCACGTCAATCACCTGCGGCGCAAATTGGGCCGCAGCGTGATCGAAACCCGTCGCGGCCAGGGCTACCTGTTCGGCGGGCAGGCCCAGTGAGTGACATAACGTGAGGTCCATCCAGCGCCGCCTGAGCCTGGGCCTGATCGGTGTGATGGTGGTGGTCGGCCTGGTCCTGGCGCAGACCAGCCTGTGGCTGTTCGAGCTGGGTTTACAGCGTTACCTGGAAGCCGGGCTGCGCAACGACAGCGAGAACCTGCTGGTGGCCCTGGTTCGCGGCCCGCAAGGTTTGCAGCTGGATGAGCGACGGTTGTCCCCGGCCTATCAGCGACCGTTTTCCGGGCATTATTTCCGCATTGATTTTGCCGATGCTCATTGGCGCTCGCGCTCGTTGTGGGACCAGGAATTGCCACGTCTGGACCATCCGGGCTTGCACAGCAACCTGCAACTGGGGCCTGACGGGCAGAAGCTGCTGGTGCTACGCACCGACTACCGGCGCCTGGGCCAGGCGATTTCCATCAGCGTGGCCCAGGACTACACGCCGGTGCGCGATAGTTTCCGCCGGATGCAGCAGATCGGCCTCGGCCTGGGATTGGCGGGGCTGTTGCTGATTCTGTCGTTGCAACGGCTCACCGTGCGCCGCGCCTTGCGTCCGCTGGATCGGGCCCGGGAGCAGATTGCGCAGTTGCAGCGCGGCCAACGTTCGCAGCTCGACGAGCAGGTGCCCCGGGAGCTGGAACCGCTGGTGGCGCAGATCAACCATCTGCTGGCCCACACCGAAGACAGCCTGAAGCGCTCGCGCAATGCCCTGGGCAACCTCGGCCATGCCTTGAAAACCCCGCTGGCGGTGCTGCAAAGCCTGGCGTCGAACGAGAAACTCGACCCGTACCCTGAATTGCGCACGCTGTTGCTTGACCAGCTGGAGCAGGTTCGCCAGCGCCTGAACCGCGAACTCAACCGCGCCCGGCTGGCCGGCGATGCCTTGCCCGGTGCGCACCTGGACTGCGACGCCGAATTGCCTGGGTTGCTGGCGACGCTGAACATGATCCACGGCGAGCACCTGCAACTGAGTTACCTCGGGCCACCCGGCTTGCATCTGCCCTGGGACCGTGAGGACCTGCTGGAACTGCTGGGCAACCTGCTGGACAACGCTTGCAAATGGGCCGATGCCGAGGTGCGTCTGACGGTGACCGAGACGGCCGAGGCGTTCATCCTGGCGGTGGAGGACGACGGCCCGGGCATCCCCGAGGACCGCCGCGCCCAGGTATTCAGCCGCGGCACGCGGCTGGATGAGCAGACCGATGGGCATGGCCTGGGGCTGGGCATCGTGCGCGACATCGTCGACAGCTGGGGTGGCACGCTCGCGCTGCACGACAGCGAGTGGGGCGGGCTGAAGGTGCTGATCGAACTGCCGCGGCGTTGACGTACCTTCAACCATCCCAAATCCCCCTGTGGGAGCGAGCCTGCTCGCGATGACGTCGGGTCAGTCACCTTGCATGCAAGCTGATAGGCCGCCATCGCGAGCAGGCTCGCTCCCACAGGGGGCTGCTGTAGTGTCTGCAAATATCGCGAACCCCTTGAAACCCGCCGCATGGCCCTTGCAGCTTGCCGCCGCTTGCGGCAAAGTCGCGCCCTTTTTGTCCGGTGGCTTTCCATCGCTGTGCTTTGAGGTAACGATGATAAATGCAGTCATTGCCGCGGTTGGCATCATGCTGGTGCTCAGCCTGGCCCGCGTGCATGTGGTGATCGCGCTGATTATTGGCGCGTTGGTGGGTGGTTTGACCGGCGGCCTGGGAATCGAAGCGACGCTCAAGGCGTTCAATGCCGGCCTGGGTGGCGGTGCGACGGTAGCGCTGTCCTACGCTTTGCTCGGCGCGTTCGCGGTAGCGATTGCCAAGTCCGGCATGGCCCACGCCCTGGCTGACAAGGCCCTGGCGCTGGTGGACCGCCAGGATGCCGCTGGCGGCTCCGGCGTCAAATGGGTGCTGATCGGCCTGCTGGGAACCGTCGCGGTCGCCTCGCAGAACGTCTTGCCGATCCACATCGCCTTCATTCCACTGCTGGTGCCGCCGTTGCTTTACGTGCTGACCAAGCTGCAACTGGATCGCCGGTTGATCGCCTGTGTCATGACCTTCGGCCTGATCACCCCCTACATGTTCCTGCCGGTGGGCTTTGGCAACATCTTCCTCAATGAAATCCTGCTCGCCAACATCGCCCGCAGCGGGGTCGACGTCAGCGGCATCAACGTCACCCACGCCATGGGCATCCCGGCGTTGGGCATGGTGTTCGGCTTGCTGCTGTCGTTGTTCAGCTACCGCAAGAAACGCGTCTACGACTTGAAGAAAATCGCCCGGGTCGAGCAAGTGGCGGTGCGCTACAACCCGATGAGCCTGATGGTGGCCGGGTTTGCCGTGGCTGCGGCGTTCGCCATTCAGTTGCTGGTGGATTCGATGATCATCGGCGCCCTGGTCGGCTTCCTGATTTTCTCGCTGTCGGGGGTGGTGCGCTGGCGCGAGACCGACGATCTGTTCACCGAAGGCATGAAGATGATGGCAATGATCGGTTTCATCATGATTGCTGCCTCGGGGTTTGCCGAAGTGATGAAGGCCACCGGTGAAGTCCAGAGCCTGGTGCAAACCTCGGCGGCCTGGATCGGCCACAACAAGGGCATCGGTGCGCTGATCATGCTGCTGGTCGGGCTGCTGGTGACCATGGGCATCGGTTCGTCGTTCTCGACGGTGCCGATCCTGGCGACGATTTTCGTGCCGCTGTGCCTGCAACTGGGTTTCAGTCCGCTGGCGATCGTCTGCATCGTTGGCACCGCCGGCGCCCTGGGCGATGCCGGCTCGCCCGCCTCGGACTCGACCCTGGGCCCTACCTCCGGCCTGAACATCGACGGCCAGCACCATCACATCTGGGACACCGTGGTCCCGACCTTCATCCACTACAACCTGCCGTTGCTGGCGTTTGGTTGGGTGGCGGCGATGGTGTTGTAGTTCAAGACCGCGTCGCCTCCATCGCGAGCAGGCTCGCTCCCACAGTTTGATCGGGTTGCTCAAGTTCACCCGATCCCCCTGTGGGAGCGAGCCTGCTCGCGATGGGGCCTTCAAATCCGGCGTTCCTGTGCCTGACTGCGCGCGATCGCCTTGAATCTTGTCCTACAGTTTTGCCCCGGCATGCCGTTAACCCGTTTAACCACGCCATAACACCAACAAGAGTGAACAGCATGCGCCTGAGCCTGAAGGCTAAAGTCCTGTCGCTGGCAATATTGCCGGTACTGTTGTCCGCCGTGATCATCAGCCTGACCACGGCTTTCATCTTGAGGGAACAGGCCGGTAAAGAGGTCCAGCAGACCCGCGAACGCCTGCTTGCCGAGGCCAAGGCGACACTGCAGAACTACGTAGCGGTGGGGCTGACCGCCATCAAGCCGCTGTACGATGCCGCCGCTGCCGGTGACAACGAGGCGCGGGCCCAGGCGATCAAACTCCTGTCGAACGTCAGCTACGGCAAGGACGGTTACTTCTTCGGCTACGATTCCGAAACCGTGCGCCTGTTCAAGGCCAACAGCCCCGATGGCGTGGGCAAGAGTTTCAAGGACAACCGCGATCCGAACGGCGTCTACGTCAACCGTGACCTGGTGAAAGTCGCCAAGGACGGGACCCATTACCTCGAATACAGCTCGCCATTGCCCAACAGCCAGGCGTTGGTGCCCAAGCTGGGCTACACCGAATACCTGCCCAAGTGGGACATGGCGGTCGGCAGCTCGGTCAACCTCGACGGCATCGAAGCCCAGGTCGCCCTGGTGGAAACCACGGTGCATGAGCGCCTACAGGGCGTGATCCTGAGTATTGTCGGCATCGCCGCCGTGGTGTTGCTGGTGATTGCAGTGGTTGGCCTGTTGCTGGCGAACACCATCCTGCGACCGTTGCACCTGATGAAGGACAGCCTCGATGATATCGCGGCGGGTGAGGGCGACCTGACCCGGCGCCTGGCAATCACCAGCCAGGATGAACTCGGCCAGTTGGCCGGCTCGTTCAACCGTTTCGTCGACAAGATCCACGGCCTGGTGCGGCAGATCACCGACATGACCTCGCAACTGACCGGGCTGGTGACGCAAGTCTCCGAGCAGGCCCAGCGCTCCGAGCAAGCCATGGAGCGCCAGCGCCACGAGACCGACCAGGTCGCTACGGCGATCAACGAAATGTCGTCGGCCGCCCAGGAAGTGGCGCGCAGCGCCCAGGGCGCCGCCGTCGCCGCCCAGCAGACCGACGAAGAAGGCCAGTCGGCCAAGCGCGTGGTGGCCGGCAGTATCCAGCAGATCCATGCGTTGGTGAACGATATCCGCAGCAGTGGCGTGTCCCTGGACAGCCTGCAACAGGACGTGGCCTCGATTGTCAGCGTGCTCGGCGTGATCCGCTCGATCGCCGAGCAAACCAACCTGCTGGCCCTCAACGCCGCTATCGAAGCCGCGCGTGCCGGGGAAGCGGGGCGTGGCTTCGCG
Source organism: Pseudomonas fluorescens (assembly GCF_018614775.1). GTDB lineage: Bacteria > Pseudomonadota > Gammaproteobacteria > Pseudomonadales > Pseudomonadaceae > Aquipseudomonas > Aquipseudomonas fluorescens_BY. The sequence continues at coordinate 12,577 of NZ_JAGGOF010000040.1, read as the reverse complement.
GTGGTCGCCGATGAAGTGCGGGCCCTGGCCAGCCGGACCCAGCAGAGCACCCAGGAAATCCAGGGGATGATCGATCGCCTGCAATCCGGCACCCATGCGGCCGTGGAAGCGATGCGCCGTTCCAGCGAAGCCGGCGACGGCACCTCGGTAAGGGCCAACGAAGCGGGCGCCTCGCTGGACACCATGGCGCAGTTGATCGGCACTATCAACTCGATGAACGCCCAGATCGCCAGCGCCGCCGAAGAACAGACCGCCGTGGCCGAGGAAATCAACCGCAGCGTGCATCAGATTGCCGTGGCGGTGGACAGCGTCGCTGATGAAACCCAGCTCGGCGCCCAGACCTCCCGCAGCCTCAATGACCTGGGCCAGCGCCTGGGCAAACTCGTGGGGCAGTTCCGAATCTGACCGCAGGAGCTGCCGAAGGCTGCGATCTTTCGCTTTCGATCCAGATGTCATGCCCGGGCAACCGGGCCCTATCGGGAGCGGAGGATCGCAGCCTTCGGCAGTTTCTGTGGCGACCCAAAGGCCGAGACAGTCCCCCTGTGGGAGCGAGCCTGCTCGCGATTGCTGCCGATCAGTCAATAAAGATATGGAATGTGCAGCCGTCATCGCGAGCAGGCTCGCTCCCACATTTGTTTCGCGCTCAATCGAATAGCTGCAGGGAGCGCAGCATCGACGGCACTCCGGCGATTCCTGGCTGACTAACGTGTATCCCGCCTCAGGACATGGAAGCTGATGAATCGAAAGATGCTGCAAAACAAAGCCCAGATGCTGTTGCTGATCCTGGTCACTGTCGCCTTTATCTGGATTCTGTTGCCGTTTTACGGCGCGGTGTTCTGGGCGGTGATCCTGGGCATCGTCTTCGCTCCGATGCAACGACGGCTGCAAATGAAATTCGGTTGGCAGCGCAACATCACCTCGCTATTCACCCTGAGCACTTGCGTGGTGATTGCGATTTTGCCGGTGATCGTCATCAGCATGCTGTTGGTCCAGGAAGGCACGGCGTTATACAAGAGCCTGGAAAGCGGGGAGTTGGACATCGCCGATTACCTGGCCCGCTTCAAGGACGCGCTGCCGCCGTACTTCCAGCACTTGCTGGATCGCTTCGGCATGGGCAACTTGAGCGGACTGCGGGACAAGATCGTCAAGGGTGCGATGCAGGGCAGCGAATTCTTCGCCACCCAGGCGTTCAGCTTCGGCCAGGGTACGTTTCAGTTCCTTGTCAGCTTTTCAGTCATGCTGTACTTGCTGTTCTTCTTTTTGCGCGATGGTCCGGAACTGGTGCGCAAGGTCCGCGCAGCCGTGCCCCTGGGCGAGCACCAGAAGCGCCGCCTGCAACTGAAATTCAACCGCGTAGTGCGCGCGACGGTGAAGGGCAACCTGCTGGTCGCCATTACCCAAGGCGCGCTGGGTGGGCTGATCTTCTGGATCCTGGGGATTCCGACGGTGTTGCCGTGGGCGGTGTTGATGGCCTTTCTGTCGCTGTTGCCGGCGGTGGGAGCGGGTATCGTCTGGGCACCCGTGGCAGCGTATTTCCTGCTGTCGGGGGCGATCTGGCAGGGGGTGGTGCTGATCCTGTTCGGGGTCTTTGTGATCGGTCTGGTGGATAACGTCCTTCGACCTATCCTGGTGGGCAAGGACACCAAGATGCCTGACTACATGGTGCTGGTCTCGACGTTGGGCGGGCTGGCCGTGTTCGGGCTGAACGGCTTCGTGATCGGGCCGTTGATCGCCGCGCTGTTCATGTCGTGCTGGGCCTTGTTTGTCGAAAGCACGCCCCGTGTGCAACTGCCCTAGGCGGTCAGCAGGTACGGCCCGATGCGTTGGGACATGGCTTGGGCGGCGGGCAATGAAGTCAGCGGCCCGCTGATGGTCACGCCATCCTGCACCAGATACCAGCAGGCCAGCAGACCGCGCTCCCTGAGGGGGGCGGGGACGGCACTGCCAATGACAGACATGATTTGAACCTTGGGCATGGGAACCTCCATCAATCGATGGGGTTACCTTACGACTCAGCCGAGGTAACGAAAAATCAACCGGCTCAATAGTGGGAATCGATGCCGCTCAATCGACCACGAGGTCGAGCATGTGCACAACCTCCTGCTCGTGGAGCACGCCCTTGCGCACCAGGTTTTCCGCCAGCAGTGAAAGGAACTTGGCGGTGCGGTGGCCTTCCAGGTGCTTGAGTTCAGTCAGCACGTTGTAGACCTTGCTGGAAGTGCACAGGCCAACGATACGATGGGGGTTTTGCGTGGGCATACCTTCGTCCTTGTTGTTATGAAGCTGTTGTTAACGGACAGCACCCGTTTGCGGCGCGGTCATGACGCTCACGTGACAGCTCAGGTTGTAGGAAAAAGAAAGCAGGATTCAGACCATCATGCCTTTTTGGCGCCGGATTATTGTTCCGGTAACGACCTCGGGCAGGCTGATACGGTCATTCGCTTTTTGCCGTGCGCACAAAAAAAGCCCCTGGATCTTTCGATTCAGGGGCTTTTTTGTCTTGCTGTCTGGCTCCACGACCTGGACTCGAACCAGGGACCCAGTGATTAACAGTCACTTGCTCTACCAACTGAGCTATCGCGGAATGACGCGTATGTTACTGATTGGAAAAGAGAAGTCAAGCGTTGCTGCATAGCTTCTGTGGGGGCGAGCTTGTTCGCGATGGCGGAAGGTCAGTCAACGTTGTTGTTGAATGATGCTCCGCTATCGCGAGCAGGCTCGCTCCCACAGGTTGCAGGCTGTATTTCGTCAGATCACCTGAACAATCGCCTGGGTCACCGCCTCGATGTTGTTCTGGTTCAGCGCCGCCACGCAGATGCGGCCGGTGTCCAGGGCATAGATGCCGAATTCGTTGCGCAGGCGCGTCACTTGTTCAACGGTCAGGCCGGAGTAGGAGAACATCCCGCTCTGGCGTGCGACGAAGCTGAAGTCGTGCTGCGGTGCAGCCTTGGCCAGCATGTCGACCATCTGGTTGCGCATGCCGCGGATGCGCAAGCGCATTTCTGCCAGTTCGGCTTCCCACTGGGCCCGCAGCTCCGGGCTGTTGAGCACGGCGGCGACGATGCTGGCGCCGTGGGTTGGCGGGTTGGAGTAGTTGGTGCGGATCACGCGCTTGACCTGGGACAGCACGCGGGCACTTTCTTCTTTCGATTCACTGACGATCGACAGGGCGCCGACGCGCTCGCCGTACAGGGAGAACGACTTGGAGAACGAACTGGAGGCAAAGAAGGTCAGGCCCGACTCGGCGAACAGGCGCACGGCCGCGGCGTCTTCGTCGATACCCGCGCCAAAGCCCTGGTAAGCCATGTCCAGGAACGGCACATGGTTCTTGGCCTTGACCACGGCCAGCACGTTTTTCCAATCTTCCGGGCTCAGGTCCACGCCAGTAGGGTTGTGGCAGCAGGCGTGCAGCACGACGATCGAGCGCTCGGGCAGGGCGTTGAGGTCTTCCAGCAGGCCGGCGCGGTTCACGTCGTGGGTGGCGGCGTCGTAGTAGCGATAGTTCTGTACCGGGAAGCCGGCGGTTTCGAACAGCGCGCGGTGGTTTTCCCAGCTCGGGTCGCTGATGGCCACGACGGCGTCAGGCAGCAGTTGCTTGAGGAAGTCGGCACCGATCTTCAGGGCGCCGGTACCGCCTACGGCCTGGGTGGTGATGACGCGGCCGGATGCAATCAGCGGGGAGTCCTTGCCAAACAGCAGGGTCTGGACCGCCTGGTCATAGGCCGCAATGCCGTCGATCGGCAGGTAGCCCCGGGAAACGTGCTGAGCCACGCGAGCCGTCTCGGCTTCGACCACGGCGCGCAGGAGTGGAATGCGCCCCTCCTCGTTGCAGTAAACACCTACGCCCAGGTTGACCTTATTGGTACGGGTGTCGGCGTTGAATGCTTCGTTAAGGCCCAGGATAGGATCGCGGGGTGCCAATTCGACAGCGGAAAACAGGCTCATTATTGCGCGGCTCTGAATGGAGTGAGGAGGGACGTGTCGCGCTCCAGCCGGATGCACTAGAGCGGTGCACAAACGGGGAGCTAGTATAGAGGCCATCACAGGGCGGGGCGACAGGCGATTCAGCTTTTGCCGTAAGTATTTTCGATTTTTTTCGACCGTTAGTCCCTTCGCAACGTCAAAGTCTCCAAGGCGTGTAGGACGTTCGCCTTGAAAGCGAAGGCATTCACCTCCACATTGTGTGCATTCCAGCTTTTTCCTCGGGCGACATCAGTCGTTTCGGTCTTTCTCGTTCCTGTTGGCTGGCCGACAGGAGTGAACCCAGAGGTTATGTCATGTCTGAATTCCAGCTAGTCACCCGATTCCAGCCAGCCGGCGACCAGCCGGAAGCTATCCGCCTGATGGTAGAAGGCATCGAGGCCGGGCTCGCGCACCAGACGCTGCTCGGTGTGACCGGTTCGGGCAAGACCTTCAGCATCGCCAACGTGATTGCCCAGGTACAGCGCCCGACCCTGGTGCTGGCGCCGAACAAGACCCTGGCGGCGCAACTGTATGGCGAGTTCAAGGCATTCTTCCCGAACAACGCCGTGGAGTACTTCGTTTCTTATTACGACTACTACCAGCCCGAGGCCTACGTGCCGTCATCGGACACCTTCATCGAGAAGGATGCCTCGATCAACGACCACATCGAACAGATGCGACTGTCGGCGACCAAGGCGTTGCTCGAACGCAAGGACGCGATCATCGTCACCACCGTCTCGTGCATCTACGGCCTGGGCAGCCCGGAAACCTATCTGAAGATGGTGTTGCACGTGGACCGCGGCGACAAACTCGACCAGCGTGCCTTGCTGCGACGCCTGGCGGATCTGCAGTACACCCGCAACGACATGGATTTTGCCCGGGCGACGTTCCGGGTGCGTGGCGACGTGATCGACATCTACCCGGCGGAATCCGACCTGGAAGCGATCCGCATCGAGTTGTTCGACGATGAGGTGGAGAGCCTCTCGGCGTTCGACCCGCTGACCGGCGAAGTGATTCGCAAGTTGCCACGCTTCACGTTCTACCCCAAGAGTCACTACGTGACACCCCGGGAAACCCTGCTGGGCGCCATCGAGGGGATCAAGGTCGAGCTGCAGGAACGCCTGGAGTACCTGCGTTCGAACAACAAGCTGGTGGAAGCCCAGCGCCTGGAGCAACGGACCCGGTTCGACCTGGAAATGATCCTCGAACTGGGCTACTGCAACGGTATTGAAAACTACTCGCGCTACCTGTCGGGGCGTCCGGCGGGCGCGCCACCACCGACCTTATACGATTACCTGCCGGCCGACGCCTTGCTGGTGATTGACGAGTCCCACGTCAGCGTGCCCCAGGTCGGCGCCATGTACAAAGGCGACCGTTCGCGCAAGGAAACCCTGGTGGAATACGGTTTTCGCCTGCCGTCGGCCCTGGACAACCGGCCGATGCGCTTTGACGAATGGGAAAGCGTGAGCCCGCAGACGATTTTTGTCTCGGCCACCCCCGGCAACTACGAGGCGGAACATGCTGGCCGCGTGGTCGAGCAATTGGTGCGGCCGACCGGGCTGGTGGACCCGCAGATCGAAGTGCGTCCGGCGCTGACCCAGGTTGATGACCTGCTTTCGGAAATCACCAAGCGCGTCGCGCTGGAAGAGCGGGTGCTGGTGACCACGCTGACCAAGCGCATGGCCGAAGACCTCACCGATTACCTGGCCGACCATGGCGTGCGGGTGCGTTACCTGCACTCGGACATCGACACGGTGGAGCGGGTCGAGATCATCCGCGACCTGCGCCTGGGCACCTTCGATGTGCTGGTGGGCATCAACCTGCTGCGTGAAGGCCTGGACATGCCGGAAGTGTCGCTGGTGGCGATTCTCGACGCTGACAAGGAAGGTTTCCTGCGTTCCGAGCGTTCGCTGATCCAGACCATCGGTCGGGCCGCGCGTAACCTCAATGGCCGGGCGATTCTTTACGCCGACCGCATGACCGGCTCCATGGAACGGGCCATCGGCGAGACCGAACGCCGTCGCGACAAGCAGATCGCTTTCAACCTGGCCAACGGCATCACCCCCAAAGGGGTGTTCAAGGACGTTGCCGACATCATGGAAGGCGCCACCGTGCCGGGTTCGCGCAGCAAGAAGCGCAAGGGCATGGCCAAGGCCGCCGAAGAGAGCGCCCGCTACGAAGCCGAACTGCGTTCGCCAAGCGAGATCACCAAGCGTATCCGCCAGTTGGAAGAGAAGATGTACCAACTGGCTCGCGACCTGGAGTTCGAAGCCGCGGCGCAATTGCGCGACGAGATCGGCAAGTTGCGGGAGCGGTTGTTGGCGGTCTGAGTTTTTTGCGTCGGTCTTCAGGGCCCCATCGCGAGCAGGCTCGCTCCCACACTGGATCGCGTTCAGCCCGAACAACGCGGTCCACTGTGGGAGCGAGCCTGCTCGCGATGAAGGCGACGCGGTCTGACGGTTCCCGCTGATATCCGCCTCCGACTGGAGCCCGCCCGCCATCGCCTGTTACCATTCGCCCCCTGTTCGATCTTCGCTTTTATCTTCTTTCCGAGACATGCCATGACCACCGTCCGCACCCGCATCGCGCCTTCGCCCACTGGCGATCCCCATGTCGGCACCGCTTACATCGCTCTGTTCAACTATTGCTTTGCCAAGCAGCACGGCGGTGAATTCATCCTGCGCATCGAAGACACCGACCAGTTGCGTTCGACCCGTGAGTCCGAACAGCAGATTTTCGACGCCCTGCGCTGGCTGGGGATCGACTGGAGCGAAGGTCCGGACGTCGGCGGCCCCCATGGCCCGTATCGCCAGAGCGAGCGCGGTGCCATCTATCAGCAGTATTGCCAGCAACTGGTGGACATGGGTCATGCGTTCCCGTGCTTCTGCACCGCCGAAGAGCTGGACCAGATGCGCGCCGAGCAGATGGCCCGTGGCGAAACCCCGCGCTACGACGGCCGCGCGCTGCTGCTGTCCAAGGAAGAAGTTGCCCGTCGCTTGGCCGCCGGCGAACCCCATGTGATCCGCATGAAGGTGCCAAGCGAAGGCGTCTGTGTGGTCCCGGACATGCTGCGTGGCGATGTCGAGATCCCGTGGGATCGCATGGACATGCAAGTGCTGATGAAGACCGACGGCCTGCCGACGTACTTCCTGGCCAACGTGGTTGATGATCACCTGATGGGCATCACCCACGTATTGCGCGGTGAAGAATGGTTGCCTTCGGCGCCGAAACTGATCCTGCTCTACGAGTATTTTGGCTGGGAACAGCCGCAGTTGTGCTACATGCCGCTGCTGCGTAACCCGGACAAGAGCAAGCTGTCCAAGCGCAAGAACCCGACTTCGGTGACGTTCTATGAGCGCATGGGCTTCATGCCCGAGGCGATGCTCAACTACCTGGGGCGCATGGGCTGGTCGATGCCGGACGAGCGCGAGAAGTTCTCGTTGCAGGAAATGGTCGAGCATTTCGACCTGTCGCGCGTTTCCCTGGGCGGGCCGATCTTCGACGTGGAAAAACTTTCGTGGCTCAACGGCCAGTGGCTGCGAGACCTGCCGGTGGAAGAGTTCGCCGCACGCGTGCAGAAGTGGGCACTCAATCCTGAGTACCTGATGAAGATCGCCCCCCATGTGCAGGGCAGGGTAGAGACCTTCAGCCAGATCGCGCCGCTGGCCGGCTTCTTCTTCGCCGGTGGCGTGACGCCGGACGCGAAGTTGTTCGAGTCCAAGAAGCTCTCGGGCGACCAGGTGCGCCAGTTGATGCAATTGATCCTGTGGAAGCTCGAAAGCCTGCGCCAGTGGGAGAAGGACAGCATCACCGCGACCATCCAGGCCGTGGTCGAATCCCTGGAACTGAAGCTGCGCGACGCGATGCCGCTGATGTTCGCCGCGATTACCGGGCAGGCCAGTTCGGTTTCGGTACTCGATGCGATGGAAATCCTCGGGCCGGACCTGACCCGTTTCCGCCTGCGCCAGGCCATCGATCTGCTCGGTGGCGTGTCGAAGAAGGAAAACAAGGAGTGGGAAAAACTGCTCGGCGCGATTGCCTGAGCAGTCGATGAGGCAGGGCACACCCCGGTTTTCCGGGGTTTGTCGGTAAGTGATTGTTATCCCGGCAAAAAATTTTCAAATTTGTTGAAAATAAATTTGACAGCCCTCCGATACGCCCTTAAGATTCGCCCCGTCCTCAGCGATGAGGGGCTATAGCTCAGCTGGGAGAGCGCTTGCATGGCATGCAAGAGGTCGACGGTTCGATCCCGTCTAGCTCCACCAATTTACACTTCAAGGCCTGGCCACACCGGCTTTGAAGCGATCAGCACTTAGCGTTGATCAGTTGTATGGAAGGGTTTGCGTCCCCTTCGTCTAGTGGCCTAGGACACCGCCCTTTCACGGCGGTAACAGGGGTTCGAGTCCCCTAGGGGACGCCAGTTTTACAGAAGCGATGTTGCAAGATGTCGCTCCGCCGCGAGGCGAAAAATCCGGGGCTATAGCTCAGCTGGGAGAGCGCTTGCATGGCATGCAAGAGGTCGACGGTTCGATCCCGTCTAGCTCCACCAATTTACACTTCAAGGTCTGGCCACACCGGCCTTGAAGCGATCAGTCCTCAGCGCTGATCATGTTCAGAAGGTTTGTGTCCCCTTCGTCTAGTGGCCTAGGACACCGCCCTTTCACGGCGGTAACAGGGGTTCGAGTCCCCTAGGGGACGCCACGATTACCCGCTCTGCGGGATTTTATAGGGGTCATTCAATTATTGAATGGCCCTTTTGTTTGTCTGGCGTTCAGCCAATTCTCCCTTCTCAAAAAATGGTGCCCCGGGCGGGCGGACTGAATTTTCCGCTTGCAGAAAATTATTATGCGAATAATATTGTGATCGTAATATTCGGAGGCGACGATGAGCGATAAAAAAGCACAAACCCGTGAGCGCATTATCAAGGCCGCCAGCGCCGCGCTGATCCAGCGTGGTCCGGCCGAGCCAAGCGTGGGCGAGGTGATGGGCGCGGCCGGGCTGACGGTGGGCGGGTTCTACGCCCATTTCGAAAGCAAGGATGCGTTGATGCTGGAGGCTTTCAAGCAATTGCTCGGCCGGCGCCGTGGCTTGATCGCCGACATGGACGCTGACCTGACCGGTGAGGAGCGCCGTGCCCTGGTAGCAGCGTTCTACCTGTCGCGCAAACATCGGGACTCCACTGAGAACGCCTGTCCGATCCCGGCATCGATTGGTGAGCTGGGGCGGCTGCCGGATCCGTTTCGTGAAGTCCTCAATGAGCACATTGAATTGATGGCCGCGCAATTGTCGGCCAGTCCGGAAGACGCCGACAAAGCGCTGGCCGACATTGCCTTGATGGTGGGAGGCCTGGCCTTGGCGCGGGCGTTGGGCCCGGGAGAGTTATCGGATCGTTTGCTGCGCGCTGCCAAATCGGCGGTGCGGTGAGCTAAGGCGCAAGCCCTGGAGATGAGCGATGGACAGGTTGAGCTGGATTCGCGGTGTCAACGGCACGCTGGGACGGGTCGCGCCGCGCCTGGTGGCGAAGAAAATGCGCACGCTGTTCATGCGCCCACGCAACTTGCCGCCACGGGACTGGGAGTTGCCATTGCTGGCATCCTCCGAGCGCATCACCCTGCGTTTCGGGCTCTCGGCCCTGCGCTGGGGCAAAGGTCCAAGCGTCCTGCTGATGCACGGTTGGGAAGGGCGGCCCACCCAATTTGCAGCGTTGATCACCGCGCTGGTGGATGCCGGCTATACGGTGGTGGCGCTGGACGGCCCGGCCCACGGTCGTTCGCCGGGGCGTGAGGCGAATGTCTTGTTGTTCGCCCGGGCCATGCTTGAAGCCGCCGCCGAATTGCCGCCGCTGCAGGCCGTGATCGGCCATTCCATGGGCGGCGCCAGCGCCATGCTGGCGGTGCAACTGGGGCTGCGCACCGAGACGCTGGTCAGCATCGCGGCGCCCGCGCGCATTCTCGGAGTGCTGCGCGGTTTTGCCCGGCTGATGGGCCTGCCGCCCGAGGCGCGTTCAGCATTCATTCGCCAGGTGGAAAACGATGTGGGCATGCGGGCCTCGACGATGGACGTGGCACATTACCAACTGGACCTGCCGGGGTTGATTGTCCATGCCGAGGACGACACCTTTGTCTCGGTCAAGGAATCGCAGTTGATTCATGAAGCCTGGTTCGACAGTCGCTTGCTGCGTCTGCCCGAGGGTGGGCACCAGCGGGTGCTGGCCGATCCCCGTGTGATTGATGGTGTGTTATCACTGCTGGCCGGGCGCAGCTTGCAAGCGCGGCAATCAGCTTAGGCATCCGGTACACTGCCCCGATCCACATTCGACCGGGAGAGGGGCATGGGCTGGGATCGGGCAACGCCGTTCATCATTGATCTTCAGGTAAATGCCGAAGACATCGACGGGTTGGGCCACGCCAACAACGCGGTGTACGTCAGTTGGCTCGAACGCTGCGCCTGGCGCCACTCCCAGCGATTGGGGCTGGACCTGGTGGAGTATCGACGCCTGGACCGGGCCATGGCCGTGGTGCGGCATGAAATCGACTACCTGGCGGCGGCCTATGAAGGCGACGAACTGCAACTGGCGACCTGGATCGTCGACTGGGACCAGCGCTTGAAAATGACCCGGCAGTTCCAACTGGTGCGCCCCAGTGACAACACCACCTTGCTGCGGGCCCAGACCACATTCGTCTGCATCGAACTGTCTACCGGCAGGCCCAAGCGCATGCCCGTGGAGTTCATCGAAGGCTATGGCCCGGGGCTGAACTCCGCTACCGCCTCCGAAACCTTCGCAAACTGATCCGCCGCCATCGCGAGCAGGCTCGCTCCCACAGGGTTTTGCGGGATGGCTGCTGAATCATGGCCACCACAGATCCTGTGGGAGCGAGCCTGCTCGCGATGACGTCGGCACATTCAACATCTCTGCAAACAGGCCCACCGCTTTCGCTAACAGGCTTGCCTTCGAAATCCGGTAAACTGCCGCACGTTTTTCCGCTGAGTGTGTTTTCCATGCAAATTGCCCTGGCGCCCATGGAGGGGCTGGTCGACAACATCCTGCGCGATGTCCTGACCCGCGTTGGCGGGATCGACTGGTGTGTCACCGAGTTCATCCGCGTCAACGACCGTCTGCTCACGCCGGCCTACTTCCACAAGCTCGCCCCTGAGCTGCTGACCGATGCTCGCACGGCAGCCGGCGTGCCGTTGCGGGTGCAATTGCTGGGCTCCGACCCGGTGTGCCTGGCGGAAAACGCGGCGCTGGCCTGCGAGCTGGGCTCGCAGGCCATCGACCTGAACTTCGGCTGCCCGGCCAAGACCGTGAACAAATCCCGGGGCGGGGCGGTATTGCTCAAGGAGCCGGAACTGCTCAACCAGATCGTCGAGCACGTGCGTCGCGCGGTGCCCAGGCACATTCCGGTGACCGCCAAGATGCGCCTGGGTTTCGATAGCCCGGACGGCGCGCTGGTCTGTGCCACGGCGCTGGCCGAGGGCGGTGCAGAGCACATCGTGGTGCATGCGCGGACCAAGACCGACGGCTACAAGCCGCCGGCGCACTGGGAGTGGATTCCCCGGGTCCAGGAAGTGGTCAAGGTGCCTGTGTTCGCCAATGGCGATATCTGGAGCGTCGAAGATTGGCGCCGTTGCCGCGAGATCAGCGGCGTTGAAGACATCATGCTCGGTCGCGGCCTGGTTTCCCGTCCTGACCTGGCCCGGCAGATCGCCGCTGCCCAGGCCGGAGAGGCGGTAGTCGCGATGTCCTGGGCCGAGCTGCAACCGATGCTGCAGGACTTCTGGGTGCAAGTGGTCGAACAACTGACGCCTCGCCAGGCCCCTGGCCGATTGAAACAATGGCTGGCAATGCTGACCCGCAACTACCCCGAGGCGGTCGAACTGTTCACGGCCTTGCGCCGGGAAACCGAGCTGGAGACGGTGGGGCATTTGCTCGGTGTGCAGCGCACCGAAGCGGCCTGAAAAAAAATTAAAAAAAACGCTTGAAAAGTATTTGGCGGACCCTAGATAGGGGTTACGCGATGCCGAACTCGGGTCGCGGAGACAAAAAACCTTGCTGAACTTTTCAGGAGATTTGAATCATGAGTACTGCATTTTCGCTGGCCCCGCTGTTCCGTTCCTCGGTGGGTTTCGACCGTTTCAACGACCTGTTCGAAACCGCCCTGCGCAACGAACCGAGCAGCAGCTATCCACCCTACAACGTGGAAAAATACGCTGATGATCAATACCGTATCGTGGTCGCCGCCGCGGGTTTTCGTGAGGAAGACCTGGACCTGCAGGTGGAAAAAGGTGTGCTGACCATCAGCGGTGGCAAGCGCGAGGCCAGCAACGACAGCGTGACCTACTTGCATCAGGGCATCGCCCAGCGCGCGTTCAAGCTGTCCTTCCGGTTGGCGGATCATATCGAGATCAAATCCGCCGGCCTGAGCAACGGTCTGTTGAGCATCGACCTGTTGCGGGTGATCCCGGAAGAGGCGAAAGCCAAGCGCATCCCGATCAACGGGGCGCAGCAACAACCCGCACTGCAACACTGATTGCATTGCAAATGAAGAAGGGCGCCGAATGGCGCCCTTCTTCATGCCGGTGTCTCATTTGTAGATCGTTCCCACGCTCTGCG
>NZ_JAGGOF010000039.1 GCF_018614775.1 Pseudomonas fluorescens | reverse complement strand
GCAAGCCTTGCTCCCACAAGCTTTGTTCCAGGTTCAGCTACTGGTCGGGCGTCCCTGAAACCGCCGCAGGTCAAGGGTGAGCGGAAACTCGTCATTTACCGTCAAGACAGGCATCGGCAGTTTTCCTGGCGTGTGCCCGAGACGGAAGAAACGCGCCATTCGCCGGCTCTCGGCTTCGTTGGCATTCACCGGCAGGCTGTCGTAGTTGCGACCGCCCGGATGAGCCACATGATACTGGCAGCCCCCCACGGAACGTTGCGTCCAGGTGTCGAGCAGATCGAAGACCAGCGGCGCATGCACCGGGATGGTCGGTTGCAGACAGTTGGCCGGTTGCCAGGCGCGAAAACGCACGCCGGCGACGAACTCACCGACCCGCCCCGTCGGTTGCAACGGCACCGGCACGCCATTGCAGGTCAGCACATAGCGTTGCGGCGCCAGGCCACTGAGCTTGACCTGCAGGCGTTCCAGGGAGGAGTCCACATAGCGCACGGTGCCACCTACCGCACCCTCCTCCCCCAGTACGTGCCAAGGCTCAAGGGCCTGGCGCAACTGCAGTTCGATGCCGCTGACCGCATAATCGCCCACCTTGGGGAAGCGAAACTCCAGGTGAGCGGCGAACCACTCGGCCCGCAACGGATAACCGGCAACGTTCAGCTCACTGATAACGTCGGCAAAATCCTGCTCGATAAAGTGCGGCAGCAGGAAGCGGTCGTGTAGCTCGGTCCCCCAGCGCGCCAGTTTCGCCGGCGCGTAGGGTTCCCGCCAGAACCGCGCCACCAGCGCCCGCAGCAACAGTTGCTGGGCCAGGCTCATGCGGGCGTGGGGCGGCATCTCGAACGCACGCAACTCCAACAGGCCGAGCCGCCCCGTGGCACCGTCCGGTGAATAAAGCTTGTCGATGCAGAATTCGGCACGGTGCGTATTGCCCGTGACGTCGATCAACAGGTTGCGCAACAACCGGTCGACCAGCCAGGGGGGACATTCCTCGTCCGGCTGGGGCATCTGCGCAAACGCGATTTCCAGTTCATACAACGCATCGTTGCGCGCCTCGTCCACCCGGGGCGCCTGGGAGGTCGGGCCGATGAACAGTCCGGAAAACAGGTAGGACAACGACGGGTGGTTATGCCAGTAGCTGATCAGGCTGCGCAGCAGATCAGGACGTCGCAGGAACGGTGAGTCCGCTGGCGTCGCGCCTCCCAGTACGAAATGGTTGCCGCCACCGGTGCCGGTGTGCCGGCCATCGATCATGAATTTCTCAGTGGTCAGGCGCGTCTGTCGCGCCTCCTCGTAAAGAAACTCGGTGCGTTCGACCAGTTCATCCCAGGTCGCAGACGGCTGCACGTTAACCTCGATCACGCCCGGATCCGGGGTGATACGAAAGTTACTCAGGCGCGGGTCGCTCGGCGGCTCATAGCCTTCCAACAGCACCGGGCAATGCAGCGCCTCGGCCGTCTCTTCAATGGCGCTGACCAGCGCCAGATAATCCTCGACCCGCTCCAGAGGCGGCATGAACAGGTACAGGCGCCCCTCGCGAGCCTCGGCACAAAACGCCGTACGAGTCAGCCAGTCGGCGGATTCATCGATCTGCGGGGCACGGTCCTGCTCGACGGACGACTCGCCGTGATGCGCCAACTGCTCGGTGTCGGGCAGCTTGGGCAAGTCCTGGTTCGGGTCGGTGGGGTGGATGAACGGGTATTCGGCCGCCGTGACCCAAGGCTGGGACGCCAAGGGCAAGCGATAACCCAGCGGCGAATCCCCCGGCACCAGCCGGCAGTGACTATCCCGCAGGTACCAACGACCGCTTTGCCACTGATCGCCCTTGGCAGTGCGGGCCAGTGGCAAGACCTGGCCGATCACTTTGTCCAGGCCCTGGCTAAAGACTTTGCGCAGCCGCGCGCGCTCCAGGGCATCGTCCAGCCGTGGGTCCTGGGCGGTGACATTCGAAGGCAATGCACCTTCGCGCCAGAGGTAATAGAAGTTGTCTTCGTAGGCCGGAAACACGAATCGCGCAGGAATGTTCAGGCGCTCGGCGACGCGGGTCAGGAAACGCCCGGCCAGTTCGCCATCGGCACCATAGTCCTGCTGTTCGTCGGCGATCAAGGCGCTGTTGTGCCAGATCGGCACGCCGTCGCGCCGCCAATAGCAGTTCAGCGACCAGCGCGGCAGTTGTTCGCCGGGGTACCACTTGCCCTGGCCGAAATGCACCAGCCCCTTGGGCGCGTAGTGATTGCGCATGCGCTGGAACAACTCGGCGGAGAGCCGGCGCTTGTCCGGCCCGAGTGCCGCCGTGTTCCACTCGGCGCCGTCGGGGTCATCGATGGACACGAAGGTCGGTTCACCGCCCATGGTCAGGCGCACGTCGCCCTCCAGCAAGTCGACATCAATCTGCCGCCCCAGCGCCTGGATCGCCAGCCATTGTTCGTCGGTGTAGGGCCTGGTGACCCGCGGCGCTTCCCAGACCCGCTCGATGGACATTTCGTGGCTGAACGCACACTCGCATGGTTCCACCAAGCCGCTGATCGGCGCTGCCGAGGACGGATCGGGGCTGCACGCCAAGGGGATATGCCCTTCACCGGCGAACAACCCGGACGTCGCATCGAGGCCGATCCAGCCGGCGCCCGGCAGGTAGACCTCGCACCAGGCATGCAAGTCAGTGAAGTCCACTTCGGTGCCTGACGGGCCGTCGAGGCTTTTCACGTCGGCCGTCAACTGGATCAGGTAGCCGGACACAAACCGGGCCGCCAGGCCGAGGTTGCGCAACAATTGCACCAGCAGCCAGGCCGAGTCGCGGCAGGAGCCGGACGCATGCTCCAGGGTATGTTCCGGGCTCTGGACGCCGGGCTCCATACGGATCAGGTAGTTGATGTCTTCGCTCAGGCGCTGGTTGAGTGCCACGAGGAAATCCACTGCCGGCAGCGGCGTGCGGTCGATGCCGTCCAGGTACGCCTGGAGCCTCGGCGTCAGCGGCAAGGTTTCCAGGTACGGCGCGAGCTCCTTGCGTTCATCGGCGGCGTAGTCGAACGGGATTTTCTCGGCGTAGGGTTCGAGGAAGAAGTCGAACGGGTTGAACACTGCCATCTCCGCCAGCAGGTCGACCTCGATCCGCAGCTCCTCGGTTTTCTCCGGGAACACCAGTCGCGCCAGGTAATTGCCCTGGGGGTCCTGCTGCCAGTTGATGAAGTGCTGGTCGGGGGAAACCTTCAACGCATAGGAAAGAATCCGCGTACGGCTGTGGGGCGCCGGGCGCAGGCGAACGATCTGCGGACCGAGTTCGACAGCGCGGTCATAGCGGTAATGCGTGACGTGATGCAATGCGACATGTATCGACACAGCGTGCCTCCTGCGAGCCTGGGCGTTATTGAAAGCGGCGCAAGACTTATGCCATGCAGGCAGGCCGGACACTTTCTTCGTTTACTCCAGGCAGTAGAGCACTAAAAACGGACGTTGCCCGCTTTCGCGTGCAAAGGGGCGCACATAAATGTGGCGGGAGACGGTAGCGAATCGACTCAGCGACGCGGGCGTGAGGCCTTGGCCGCCTTGATGATGAGCTCGCGTTGGCGGCGGATTTCCACCAGTTGGCTGCGCATTTCGCGGTGGCGTTTGCTGTTGAGTAACAACAAGCCCAATAGCGGGAACAACACCGCCAACGTATAGATGACTTTATGCGGGCGATCCTCGACAGTGGGCAATACGCCCAGCAGGCATAAGACCAGCACCGCGACCAATCCCCAGACCCATTGCGGCCTGCCGCGCACTACCATGAAATTGCAATGCACCACGATCAACGTGACTGCCGCCCCCCCCAGCACCGACCAGGTCGCTTGCTCACCAATTGAGGCCCTGGGCAGATAAGACGTCACCAACAAGGGAGCTGCACAGCCCAGGGACAACAGTGCCGCGAAAATGCCGCCAATGAAGGTCGGGAAATAGCGCACCAGAAAACGCGGCAGACTCGGATCGTCCATTACTCCTCCAGTTCTTCGTACAAGCCGACGGCAATGGTTTTTATATTTCCCGACAAGCTGCTGCCAGTCAGGCCGATCGCAGCCCCCAAAGAATCTTTGATCTGGGTAACCGTAGCGTGCTTCATCTGGGTCGGGGTAAAACGCTTAGGCAACTCCCCGGCAAGCTGTTTGAGCTTGAGCATTTTCGGCGTCAGCCGCGGGTCATTGATGCTCAGCAACTCCTTGGTCAGTTTCGCCCGCTCCTGGCGATTCAGGCCACGCAGGACCTCACGTAGGCTTTTGCCGGTGCTGGCCTTCGCCGCCTTCACCAGTTTTATCGTGGTCAGGGCAGAAGCGCCCACTCCCAGCAAGGAGGCAGCATCGAGACCGATTGAGGCATATTGGTACCATTCCTCACTGTCCAGCTTGTCATTGAGTTGTGGATTGGCCACTTCGGCCGTCGTCCGGATAAGCCCGACAGCACACTGCACGGTACTCGCCGTCGCTGCGGTATAACCCAGAGCCACCACAACGGAACTGGCCCCCGCACTAAAGGGAACGGCAACCGTTCCACTGAACACGACAATCCAGCCCAATACCGCTCCGGCACACGACAAGGTGGTATTGATTGCCTCCCCAACCAGACGCGACTGTCGGGGATTGTCTTGCACCTGCTGGGCAAATTGCGCCGGCGCGATGTACTTCTGGGCCTCGTGCAAAATGACCCGCTTGGGCTTGATGCTGCAGATCGGCTTGAATTCACGCAGGGTCACCACGTTGAATTCGGCATCGACGTACACCACCCCCGCGCCAACGATACCGGGGTCGGCATCAATGGCGGCAAACAGCCGAGGCAGGTTGATCTGGCTTTCGATGCGTTGGCGGGCCATGAACTGGGAGAAAGTGTTGTCCATGCCGATGCCCGGCAGCGGGGTGCTCATGTGAGTCGTCCTTGAGGTCCAGGGGATCAACTGTGGGAGCAAGGCTTGCCCGCGATGAGCGCGCCTCGGCTCCAAGGTAAACCGCACGGCCCCCATCGCGGGCAAGCCTTGCCCCCACTGTCAGTTCAAAACTAGCGTGGCACGACCGGCTTGCGCGCAGGCTTCGGCCCCTTGCCCTTGGCGGCGTCCTTCCGGTCCTTGGCGGCCTGCTGGTTACGGGCGAACGCCGCAGCCTTGGCTTGCTCGCGCTTGTCCCACGCATTGCCGCCGTCGCTGGCGCGCGGCGGCAGGCCGGTGTGCTGGGTCAGGATCTTCGTGGTGTCCTTGCCCACCTTGTGACTGCCGGCCGGTGTCGAGTTCTTGCGCCGGGCACTCTGGTAGCTGTCGGTAGCCGGCTGGTGCAGCGGGATCAACTGGTGCTTGCCCGGCCCGATCAGGTCGGCACGGCCCATGCGGGTCAGTGCTTCACGCAGCATCGGCCAGCCCTTGGGGTCGTGGTAGCGCAGGAAGGCCTTGTGCAGGCGGCGCTGCTCTTCGCTCTTGACGATGGTCACCCCGTCGCTCTTGTAGGTGACCTTGCGCAACGGGTTCTTGCCCGAGTGATACATGGCCGTGGCCGTGGCCATCGGCGACGGGTAGAACGCCTGCACCTGGTCGGCCCGGAAGCCATTGCCCTTGAGCCACAGCGCCAGGTTCATCATGTCTTCATCGGTGGTGCCGGGGTGGGCGGCGATGAAGTACGGAATCAGGTACTGCTCTTTCCCGGCTTCCTTGGTGTACTTCTCGAACATCCGCTTGAACCGGTCATAGCTGCCGATGCCCGGTTTCATCATCTGGTTGAGCGGGCCTTCCTCGGTATGCTCCGGGGCAATCTTCAGGTAACCACCGACGTGGTGGGTCACTAGTTCCTTGACGTACTCCGGCGACTCGACCGCCAGGTCGTAACGCAGGCCGGAGGCAATGAGGATCTTCTTCACCCCAGGCAATGCCCGGGCGCTGCGATACAGCTGGATCAGCGCGGAATGGTCGGTGTTCAGGTTCGGGCAGATGCCGGGGAACACACAGGACGGCTTGCGGCACGCGGATTCGATTTCCGGGGTCTTGCAGGCAATGCGGTACATGTTCGCGGTCGGGCCGCCGAGGTCGGAAATCACCCCGGTGAAGCCGGGTACCTTGTCGCGGATCTCTTCGATCTCGCGAATGATCGACTCTTCGGAACGGTTCTGGATGATCCGGCCTTCGTGCTCGGTGATCGAGCAGAACGTGCAGCCGCCAAAACAGCCACGCATGATGTTCACCGAGAAACGGATCATCTCGTAGGCCGGAATCTTTTCCTTGCCGTAGGCCGGGTGCGGGACACGTGCGTAAGGCATGCCGAAGACGTAGTCCATTTCCTCGGTGGTCATCGGAATGGGCGGCGGGTTGAACCAGACATCGACTTCGCCGTGCTTCTGCACCAGGGCACGGGCGTTACCCGGGTTGGTTTCCAGGTGGAGCACGCGGTTGGCGTGGGCGTAGAGCACCGCGTCATTGCGCACCTTTTCCACCGAAGGCAGGCGGATCACCGTCTTGTCCCGGGTCATTTTCGGGCTCGCCAGAATCTGCACGACCTTGGCTTCGCTCGGGTCTTCGACCGGCCCCTTTTCCTGCTCGATGGCACAGGCGGCGGTGTCCTGGGTGTTCACATATGGATTGATGATCTTGTCGACCTTGCCCGGACGGTCGATGCGCGTGGAATCGACTTCGTACCAGTCCTTGGGCGTGTCACGGCGGATGAACGCGGTGCCGCGCACGTCGGTAATGTCTTCGATCTTATGGCCATAGGACAGGCGTTGGGCGACTTCGACGATCGCCCGCTCGGCATTGCCGTAGAGCAGAATGTCGGCGCAGGCGTCGATCAGGATCGAATTGCGCACCCGGTCCTGCCAGTAATCGTAGTGGGCGATGCGACGCAGGGACGCTTCGATGCCGCCGAGCACGATCGGCACATGCTTGTAGGCTTCCTTGCAGCGCTGGCTGTAGACCAGGCTCGCACGGTCCGGCCGCTTGCCCGCCAGGCCGCCCGGGGTATAGGCGTCATCGGAGCGGATTTTCTTGTCGGCGGTGTAGCGGTTGATCATCGAGTCCATGTTGCCGGCCGCGACACCGAAAAACAGGTTGGGCTCGCCGAGCTTCATGAAGTCGTCCTTGGACTGCCAGTTCGGCTGGGCGATGATCCCCACACGAAAACCCTGGGCTTCCAGCAGACGGCCGATGATCGCCATGCCAAAGGACGGGTGGTCGACGTAGGCATCCCCGGTCACGATGATGATGTCGCACGAATCCCAGCCGAGCTGATCCATCTCCTCCCTGCTCATGGGCAGGAACGGCGCCGGGCCGAAACATTCGGCCCAGTACTTGGGATAGTCAAATAATGGCTTGGCTGCTTGCATGTCGATGACCGGTATAAAGATGAAAAATCGCGGGCGCGGAATATAGCACAAAAAATGATCAAGTCCGACGGCTATGGTCGGAAATCGGCGGCGCTGCCATCGCGAGCAGGCTCGCTCCCACAGGGGAATGCATTCCAGGGTGGGAGCGGGCTTGCTCGCGAAGGCGGTGTGTCAGCCGACGCTAAGGTTGTCTGGCGCGCCGCTTTCGCGAGCAAGCCCGCTCCCACAGATCATTCGTCATCATCAAAGTTATAGCTGCCCGGCGCCAGGTTCTCGAAGCGCGTGTATTTGCCGATGAAGGCCAGGCGAATGAAGCCGATCGGGCCGTTACGCTGCTTGCCGATGATGATTTCGGCGATGCCCTTGTGTTCCGTCTCGGGGTGATACACCTCGTCGCGGTACACGAACATGATCACGTCGGCGTCCTGCTCGATCGCACCGGATTCCCGCAAGTCGGAGTTCACCGGGCGCTTGTTGGGGCGCTGTTCCAGGGAGCGGTTCAACTGGGAGAGCGCCACCACCGGGCAGTTGAATTCCTTGGCCAGGGCCTTGAGGGAACGGGAGATCTCGGAAATCTCGTTGGTCCGGTTATCGCCGCTGGAACCGGGGATCTGCATCAGTTGCAGGTAGTCGATCATGATCAGGCCGACTTCACCGTGCTCACGCACCAGGCGACGGGTCCGGGCGCGCATCTCCGACGGACTGATGCCGGCGGTGTCATCGATGAACAACTTGCGGTCATTGAGCAGGTTGACCGCCGACGTCAGGCGCGGCCAGTCGTCATCTTCCAACTGACCGGAACGGACCTTGGTCTGGTCAATGCGCCCCAGGGACGACAGCATACGCATGATCAACGATTCACCTGGCATCTCGAGGGAATACACCAGGACCGCCTTGTCACTGCGCAGCACGGCGTTTTCCACCAGGTTCATCGCGAAGGTGGTCTTGCCCATCGACGGACGACCGGCGACGATGATCAGGTCGGACGGTTGCAAACCGCTGGTCTTCTCGTCGAGGTCGGTATAGCCGGTGGACAGGCCGGTGATGGCGTTGTCGGTGTTGAACAAGGTGTCGATGCGGTCGATGGCCTTGGTCAGCAAGTCATTGACACTGACCGGGCCACCGGTTTTCGGCCGCGCCTCGGCGATCTGGAAGATCTGCCGCTCGGCTTCGTCGAGGATTTCGGCGGCGGTCCGGCCTTCCGGGTTGAAGGCACTGTCGGCGATTTCGGTGCTGATGCCGATCAACTGGCGCAACGTCGCCCGCTCGCGGACGATTTGCGCATAGGCCTTGATGTTGGCGACAGACGGCGTGTTTTTCGCCAGTTCGCCGAGGTAACCGAGGCCGCCGACCTGGGACGTCTGCCCCTCCTTGTCCAGTTGCTCGGACAGGGTCACGACGTCGATCGGCATGTTCTGATCGGCCAGCTTGGCGATCGCACGGAAAATCAGGCGGTGGTCATGTCGGTAGAAATCGCCGTCGGAGACCTGGTCCAGCACGCGTTCCCAGGCGTTGTTGTCCAGCATCAAGCCACCGAGCACGGCCTGTTCGGCCTCGATGGAATGCGGCGGCACCTTCAGGGCAGCAGTTTGCAGGTCGTATTGCTCGGGAGCGGTGATTTCGTTCATGGCCACTTGATTCTTTGGGAAACGCAGGGGGAAATCGGGAATTGCAGAAAGACAAAGGGCACGACCTGTAAACAGGATCGTGCCCGATGTTACCGACTAGTACCCGAGGGTGCCAGCCGACAGGTGTTGCTTAGGCTGCTACCACGACAACGCGTACGGTGGCTTCAACTTCGGCGTGCAGGTGCACGGCCACGTCGAATTCACCTACGTTGCGGATGGTGCCGTTCGGCAGACGAACTTCGCTTTTCGACACTTCAACGCCGGAGGCGGTCAGTGCGTCAGCGATGTCGTGAGTACCGATCGAACCGAACAGCTTGCCTTCGTCGCCAGCGGTGGCAGTGATGGTCACTTCCAGCTCGGCCAGTTGGGCAGCACGGCTTTCGGCCGAGATCTTGCGGTCTGC
Organism: Pseudomonas fluorescens; assembly: GCF_018614775.1. Taxonomy (GTDB): domain Bacteria; phylum Pseudomonadota; class Gammaproteobacteria; order Pseudomonadales; family Pseudomonadaceae; genus Aquipseudomonas; species Aquipseudomonas fluorescens_BY. The sequence goes on along the minus strand of NZ_JAGGOF010000039.1, from coordinate 32,869 downwards.
TGCAGCTTTTTCCAGCTCAGCGCGACGCTCTTCGAACGCAGCCAGGTTGGCAGCGGTCGCAGCGGTGGCTTTGCCGTAAGGCAGCAGGTAGTTACGACCGTAACCGGCCTTAACGTTTACTTTGTCACCCAGGTTGCCCAGGTTGGTGACTTTTTCCAGAAGGATCAGTTGCATGTGAAAATCCTCTAACTTTTAACCTTCACCGTTCGCGTTGTCGGCGTCTTTCGACGCCATACGACCGCGAAAATCAATCAGGCTGTCGACGATGGCCAGGACCACCAGCAACGGATAGATCAGCTGCATGAACAGCAACAACGTGACGTACAACCCCACCAGCCAGAACCTGGCCAGTCGCTTTTGCGCCACCAGCCCGTGAATCAGGGCCAACGCGGCGAATACCAGCGGTACGCTGCACAACGGCGTGAACATTGCCATCTGCACACCGAAGTTCGGTGCCAGAAGCATGCCTGCCAGCAGCAACATCGCCAGCCCAAGCGGGAAACGGATGGCGCGAAACTCGCGGCCAAAACCACCCGGGTTGTACAACAACGCTTGCCAGTAGCGCCCGATAATCAGGCTCAGCACACTGACGATTTGCAACAAGGCCGCAATCAGGCCAGTCAGGACCGGGGCAATCAGGGACGCGAAACGCGCCTGCTCCTCTACCGACATCTGCTGGTAGAGATCACCGAGGGCCTCGGGCAGGATTTTTATCAAAGCCTGCGAAAGCATCTCGATCTGGGGCGCGAAAGCCACCCCGAGCACCACTGAAAACCCCACTCCCAGCGCTATGCTGACCAGCAGCACGCGGTTCCAGGATTCGCTGGCGCGCAACACCAGCGCCAGCACCGAAGACCCCAGCAGCACCATGAGTGCCCGCGGGTCAGCGGAATACAACCACCAGAACAAGGCCGGCAGCAGTCCCAGAGCAAGAACGCCAAGGGCGTCCTGCAATCCGCGCCGCAGAAGTACAAGACTCCCCGCGGCAGCACCCAACCAATACAACAACGGCAATGCCGCGCATCCAGCCACTGCCAGAGTGGCCTGCATACGACCGCGCATGATGAACTCAGCTAAGGCGCGCATGCATTCAATCCCTTACTTACTCGTCGACGACCTGGTCTCAGCGGCCGTGGCTGTCGGTGTAGGCCAGCAGGGCCAGGAAGCGGGCGCGCTTGATAGCGGTGGCCAGCTGACGCTGATAACGAGCTTTGGTACCGGTGATACGGCTTGGAACGATTTTGCCGGTCTCGGATACGTAGGCTTTCAGAGTGTTGAGATCTTTGTAATCGATCTCTTTCACGTCTTCAGCGGTGAAGCGGCAGAATTTACGACGACGGAAGAAACGTGCCATGTGATTGGCTCCTTAAAAGGTCCGTGGATTACTCGTCAGCGTTATCGCTGTTGTCGCTGTCGCTATCGCTGTCATCGCCATCGGCGCTGTCAGAGTGCTCAGGACGGTCGCGACGCTCACGGCGCTCACTGCGGTTTTCTTCAGCCTTGAGCATCTCGGATTGGCCGGTAACGGCTTCTTCGCGACGGATGACCAGGTTACGGATCACTGCATCGTTGTAGCGGAAGTTGTCTTCCAGCTCGGCCAGGGCCTTGCCGGTGCACTCAACGTTCAGCATCACGTAGTGAGCCTTGTGAACATTGTTGATTGCATAGGCCAGTTGACGACGGCCCCAGTCTTCCAGACGGTGGATTTTGCCGCCGTCTTCTTCGATCAGCTTGGTGTAACGCTCAACCATGCCGCCGACTTGCTCGCTTTGATCCGGGTGGACCAAAAAGATGATTTCGTAATGACGCATGAATGCTCCTTACGGGTTGTAGCCTGCCGCTCAAAAACGGTCAGACAAGGAGTGAATGACACTTATGGACTTGAGGACGCTAGACACATAAGTGCCTGCCATCACAGCAAGGGGCGCAATTGTAGAGAAGGGTCGAGGGCGGCGCAAGGCAATTGGTGATTATTTGAACAACCGCTACAACACAAGACAATGTGGGAGCGAGCCTGNNGCTCGCTCCCACAGGGATTCGCGTACGCCTTATTTCTTCGCGGCAGCCTTGACGCTACGCTGGCGCAGCGCCTCGAACAGGCACACCCCGGTCGCGACCGAGACGTTGAGGCTGCTGACGCTACCAGCCATCGGCAGCTTGACCAGGTAGTCACAATGCTCGCGGGTCAGGCGACGCATGCCTTTGCCTTCGGCGCCCATGATCAGGATCGTCGGGCCGGTGAGGTCCTGTTGGTACAGGTCCTGTTCGGCTTCACCCGCCGTACCGACGACCCACAGACCGCGCTGCTGGAGTTTTTCCAGGGTACGCGCCAGGTTGGTCACGGCCACCAGCGGAATCACTTCCGCGGCACCGCAAGCGACTTTTCGTACCGCCGGCGTCAAGGTTGCCGACTTGTCCTTGGGAACGATTACCGCCAGTGCCCCGGCGGCGTCCGCCGAACGCAGGCAGGCGCCGAGGTTGTGAGGATCGGTCACGCCGTCGAGCACCAGCAGCAAGGGTGCGCCCTCGGTGCGATCGAGCAGCTCGTCGAGCATCGCCTCGCCCCAGACCTGACTCGGGCTGACCTCGGCTACGACGCCCTGGTGGACACCCTCGACCCAGGCATCCATCTCGCGCCGCTCGGCCTGGCCGACCGCCACGCGATTCTCGTTGGCCAGCGCGACCAGGGCCTGCACCCGTGGCTCACTGCGGCTTTCCGCCAGCCAGATCTGCTTGACCCGCTTGGGGTGGTGACGCAACAGCGCTTCCACGGCATGCACGCCGTAGATTTTTTCCAACTGACTCATGACTTGGCCTTGGGTTTACGTGCCCCACCGCTTTTGGCCGGAGCCGAGCCCGCTTTTGGCGGACCTTTACGGTGTTTGCCTGGCTTGCTGGCGCTGTCCGGGGCCGACTTTGACCCCGACGCCGCCTTACCACCTTTCTTGGCTTCCGCCAGCAACGCCTGCTTCATCTCACGGCTCTTGCGCACCTCGGCGTTTTTTGCCGCCGCGTCGCTCGGACGATAGGCTTCACCGGTTTTCTCTTTGGCCGGGCCACGACGCCCGGACTTGGACGAGGCCGGCTCGGCAGCTGGCTTGGCCGCTGGCGCAGGCGTTTCGGCACCGCGTTTCTTGCGACCAATCGGCGCACTGATGGTTTTCTCGGCCATCTCGAAGTCGATCTTGCGCTCGTCGAGGTCGACGCGCATGACCCGCACTTCAACGGTATCACCCAGACGGAAGCTACGACCGGTGCGTTCACCCGCCAGGCGGTGATGCACAGGGTCGAAGTGGTAGTAATCGCCCGGCAGCGCGGTGACATGCACCAGGCCCTCAACGTAGATATCGGTCAGTTCGACGAACAGGCCAAAACCGGTCACGGCAGTGATCACACCCGGGAACGACTCACCGACGCGGTCCTTCATGTATTCGCATTTGAGCCAGTTCACCACGTCACGAGTCGCTTCGTCGGCCCGCCGCTCACTCATCGAGCACTGTTCGCCGAGCTGCTCCAGGGCGGCCTCGTCGTACGGATAGATCCGCGCCTTCGGAATGGTCATCGCACCGGCACGCTTGACGTGCGGGGTGTCCATCTTCGAATGGATCACGCTACGGATGGCCCGGTGCGTGAGCAGGTCGGGATAGCGACGGATTGGCGACGTGAAGTGGGTATAGGCTTCGTAATTCAGGCCGAAGTGGCCCTGGTTATCGGCGCTGTACACCGCCTGGCTCAACGAACGCAGCATCACGGTCTGGATCAGGTGGAAATCCGGACGATCCTTGATGCTGGCCAGCAGGGCCTGGTAATCCTTGGGCGACGGACCTTCCTTGCCTTTGTGCAGGGACAGGCCGAGCTCACCGAGGAACGCGCGCAGTTTTTCCAGGCGCTCCGGCGGCGGACCGTCATGGACCCGGTACAACGCAGGGATCTCGTGTTTCTTCAGGAATTCAGCGGTGGCAACGTTGGCCGCCAGCATGCACTCCTCGATCAACTTGTGTGCATCGTTGCGCACGGTCGGCCGGATTTCGGCGATCTTGCGCTCGGTACCGAAAATGATCCGGGTTTCCTGGGTTTCAAAATCGATCGCACCGCGCACGTGGCGCGCCGCCAGCAGCACCTTGTACAACGCATAGAGCTGCTTGAGATCCGGCAACACTTCGTTGTACTCACCGCGCAGCTTGCGCGATTCGGCCAGCTTCGGTGTTTCCAGCATCGCGCTGACCTTGTTGTAGGTCAGGCGGGCATGGGAATGGATCACCGCTTCGTAGAAGCAGTAGTCGGTCATTTCGCCGGACTTGGAGATGGTCATCTCGCAAACCATGGCCAGGCGATCGACATGCGGGTTGAGCGAGCACAGGCCGTTGGACAATTGCTCGGGCAGCATCGGCACGACGCGCTCGGGGAAGTACACCGAGTTGCCACGCACCTGGGCTTCGGCGTCCAGCGCCGAACCGAGCTTCACGTAGCTGGAAACATCGGCGATCGCCACGTACAGCTTCCAGCCGCCGGAGAACAGGCGCAATTTGCCGGGCCGGGCTTCGCAGTAGACCGCGTCGTCGAAGTCCCGGGCGTCTTCGCCGTCGATGGTGACGAACGGCAGGTGACGCAGGTCGACGCGCTTCTCTTTGTCTTTCTCTTCGACTTCCGGCTTGAGCTTGGCGGCTTCTTTCATGACCGCTTCAGGCCAGACATGCGGAATGTCATAGGTGCGCAAGGCAATGTCGATTTCCATGCCCGGGGCCATGTAGTTGCCGACCACTTCCACCACATCCCCCTGCGGCTGGAAGCGCGGGGTTGGCCAGTGAGTGATCTTCACCTCGACGAACTGACCGACCCTGGCGTCGGCATTACGGCCCGGGGTCACCAGCACTTCCTGCTGGATCTTCGGGTTGTCGGCGACGACAAAGCCGATGCCGCCTTCTTCGAAATAACGACCAACGATGGTTTCGTGGGCGCGGGACACCACTTCGACGATCACGCCTTCACGGCGGCCGCGGCGGTCCAGACCGGAGACACGGGCCAGGGCGCGGTCACCGTCAAACACCAGGCGCATTTGCGCGGGGCTCATGAACAGGTCGTCGCTGCCGTCGTCCGGGATCAGGAAGCCGAAGCCATCGCGATGACCGGCGATGCGGCCCAGGATCAGGTCGAGCTTATCCACCGGCGCGTAGGTGCCACGGCGGGTGTAGATGAGCTGAGCGTCGCGCTCCATGGCGCGCAGGCGGCGGCGCAGGGCTTCGAGCTGGTCCTCGGTGGTCAGGCCGAATTCTTCAACCAGTTGCTCGCGGCTAGCAGGCGAACCCCGATCGGCGAGATGCGCCAGGATCAGTTCGCGGCTAGGAATAGGGTTTTCATATTTTTCCGCTTCACGAGCGGCCTCGGGATCGAGGGACTGCCAATCGGCCATTAGAGAGTTTTCACCTTGTCTATATGCGGGTTAGTTTGGCATAGGCTTAATGAAACGGGAAATTTCAGGCAGCTGAAATTACCTTTCCGAGGTGGTTCGACCGTCCTTTGAAGCCGAAGATCGCGCCGCCGGTGAAATTTCCAGGTTTTTTTGCTCCCAGGGGTTTACAGTTAAAAACACGCTCCGTATAGTGCGCGCCATCGACGACGCACACACGTTGCCGATGCTGCCCAGATGGTGAAATTGGTAGACACGCCAGCTTCAGGTGCTGGTGACCGCAAGGTCGTGGAAGTTCGAGTCTTCTTCTGGGCACCAATTCAAGCTTCAAGGTTCAAGACCTTGAGCTTCACAAAAACCCGCGAAAGCGGGTTTTTGCATTCCTGCCCCCTGCAATTCGGTTTGGCAATTAACAAAACAAAAACAGGGGTTTACAGATCAAAACACGCTCCGTATAGTGCGCCTCATCAACAGCGGCAACGCTGAAGATGCTGCCCAGATGGTGAAATTGGTAGACACGCCAGCTTCAGGTGCTGGTGACCGCAAGGTCGTGGAAGTTCGAGTCTTCTTCTGGGCACCAATTCAAGCTTCAAGGTTCAGACCTTGAGCCTCACAGAAACCCGCGAAAGCGGGTTTTTGCGTTTTCGGGATTGCTTACCAGTTCCCTCGCCCAGGGAACCGCATCTTCTCCACCGGTCATCAAGACGCACATGAGAAACAATATCGTTTATCCTTGTTGCACGTTTTTGCCACACGACAGTGAGGAACCCTGCGAATGCTGTTTCGAACCACCCTGCGCCGCGCACTGACCTGCACCCTGCTCGGCCTGACCCTCGCAACACCCCTCACCCACGCCACCGACAAGGTGGAACTGACCCTGTACAACGGCCAGCACAAGGAAGTCGGCGACGAACTGGCCAAGGCCTTCGAAGCCAAGACCGGTATCCACGTCAAGGTGCGCAAAGGCAGCAGCAACCAGCTTGCCAGCCAGGTGGTGGAAGAAGGCGACCGCTCCCCGGCCGATGTGATCTACACCGAAGAATCGCCGCCTTTGAACAAACTCGGCGAACAAGGCCTGCTGGCAAAAATCGATGACGCCACCTTGAATGTCCTGCCCAAGGACTACGTCGCCGGCAACGGCACCTGGATGGGCGTCACCGCCCGCGTGCGGGTGGTGGCCTACAACCCGAAACTGATCGACGAAAAAGACCTGCCCAAAACCGTCCTCGATTTTGCCCAGCCCCAATGGCAGGGCAAGGTCGGCTTCGTGCCGAGCAGCGGCGCCTTCCAGGAACAGGCCGTCGCCATCATCAAACTGCACGGGATGGAAGCGGCCGAGGAATGGCTCACCGGGCTGCGCGCTTTCGGCAAGGTCTACAGCAACAACATGGTCGCCCTCAAGGCGGTGGAAAACGGCGAAGTGGCGACGGTTCTGGTGAACAACTACTACTGGTTCGCCTTGCAACGGGAAAAAGGCCAGCTCGACTCCAAGCTGCACTATTTCACCGGCGGCGATGCCGGCGGCCTGGTGACCGTGTCCAGCGCCGCCGCGCTGAAGTCGAGCAAACACCCCAAGGAAGCCCAACAACTGCTCGCCTACATGGCCAGCGAAGAAGGCCAGCGGGTGATTACCCAGACCTCCGCCGAGTACCCGCTGCATAAAGGCATGGTGTCGGACCGCGGCCTCAAGCCATTCAGTGAGCTCGATCCGCCGAAAGTCACCCCCGCCGACCTCGGCAACGCCGAAGAGGCGCTGGACCTGGAACGTGAAGTCGGTCTGAACTGATGACACAGTCGCTCAGCGCACTGCGCGCAATCGGGAATAATGTCTCCCGGCGCAGGCGTCCGCCTATCGGCTTGCTGCTGCCCGTTGCGCTGCTGGTGCTACTGAGCGCGTTACCGCTGCTCTACGTCGTCGCCAAGGCTTGGCAGGCCGGCTGGGCCGAGGCGTTGCACCTGCTCTGGCGGCCCTATGTGTTCGGACTGCTGCGCAACACCCTGGCGCTGATGACCGGCGTCACGCTGGCTTGTGGGGTCATTGGCCTGTCCCTGGCTTGGCTGCTGGAGCGCAGCAACCTGCCGGGACGTCGGGTCTGGGGCGTCATTTTGTGCCTGCCGTTCGCGGTACCGGCCTTTGTCAGCAGCTTCACCTGGGTCTCCCTCAGCGCCCGGTTCGAAGGCCTGGGCGGGGCGATCCTGGTGATGACCCTGTCGAAATACCCGCTGATCTTTCTTCCGGTGGCAGCAACGCTGCGCAACCTGGACCCGTCCCTTGAAGAATCCGCTCGCACCCTGGGGCAAAACCGCTGGGGCGTGTTCTTTCGCGTCACCTTGCCGCTGCTCTGGCCGGCACTGTTGGCGGGCTCGTTGCTGATCGCCCTGCACATGCTGGTGGAATTCGGCGCATTGTCGATTATCGGCCTGCAAACCTTCACCACCGCGATCTATCAGCAATTCGAACTGGAATTCAGTAACGCCAATGCGGCCATGCTTTCGGCGGTACTGCTGGCGCTGTGCCTGGTCCTGCTATGGCTGGAGTTGCGGGTGCGCGGCAAGGGTCGGCACGTGCGCACCGGCCAAGGCGCGGCGCGACAGGCCGGACCAGTGCGACTGGGGCCTTGGACCCTGCTCGGCCAGGTGTATTGCCTGGCCCTGACCATCATCGGCAGCGGCATTCCCCTGGGCATGCTGGTGTATTGGCTGGCGGTGGGCTCTTCCGCCGCGTTCCCAGTGGGTGAGATCAGCGAGGCACTGCTGTCGTCGCTGGCGCTGTCACTCGGGGGCGCCGCGCTGTGCCTGGTGCTGGCGGTGCCGGTCGGCTTGCTGGTGGTGCGCCATAAAGGTCGCCTTGCCCTGTGGGCCGAACGCCTGCCGTACTTGCTGCACGCCCTGCCGGGATTGGTGATCGCCCTGAGCCTGGTGTACTTCGCCCTGCACTACGTGCCTGCGCTGTACCAGACTTCCGGCTTGCTGCTGATCGCTTATGCGCTGTTGTTCCTGCCGCTGGCCCAGGCGCCGGTGCGCACCGCGCTGAACAAGGCCGCGCCGCAGCTGGAAGAGGCGGCGCGAACGCTGGGCGCCTCCTCATTCAGTGCGTTTTGCCGGGTGACATTGCCGATCATCTTCCCGGCGCTGGGCGCGGCCTTCGCCCTGGTATTCCTGGATGCAATGAAGGAGCTGACGGCCACGCTGCTGCTGAGCCCCACCGGGCTCAATACGCTGGCAACGGCGGTCTGGGCTCATACGTCGAATGTGGAGTTTGCCGCGGCAGCGCCTTATGCGGCGCTACTGATCGTGGTGTCGGGGTTGCCGGTTTATTTGCTGACGACGCGGATGTATCTGAGTCGCTGAAATGGCTATCGCGAGCAGGCTCGCCCCCACATTGGCTCAAGGTCAGCGGTGGGAGCGAGCCTGCTCGCGATGAGGCCAGCCCAGGTACCGATCAAGCCCTGAACTGCCCCAGGCTCGCCTTCAACTGCGCCGCCAGACCGTCCAGTACCTTGCCGCTGGCGGTGGTCTCGACCACGGCCTGGGCGGCTTTCTCGGCCTGGACGTGGATGGTTTCCACCCGCCCACGCACCGCTTGCGCACCCTGGGCTTGATGGGCCGCCGCCTGGGTGGCCAGGCCAATCGCCGCATGCACCTGCTCCACGGACGTTTGCACCGATTGTTGCAAGCGCGCACTGTCACGCAAGACCAACAGGCCTTCGCTGGCCTGGCGCCCGGCCAGGCCAATCGCCGCCACGGCTTCGCGAGCCCCCTGCTGCAAGGCCACGATGTGCGCCTGAATATCGCCGGTCGAACTCTGGGTCTTGCTCGCCAGCGCCCGCACCTCATCCGCCACCACCGCAAAGCCGCGCCCGGTTTCCCCGGCCCGTGCCGCTTCGATGGCCGCGTTGAGGGCCAACAGGTTGGTCTGCTCGGCAATCCCGTGAATCACCGTCAGCACCACTTCGATCTGCTCGCTCTGCTGCGCCAGCCGCTCGATGACTTTAGCCCCGGTGTCTACCTGCCCGGCCAGCGCCTCGATCAAACTGCTGACTTTGGCCGACGTGCGGGTGTTTTCATCGGTGGCCTGGCGGATCTCCACCACTTGCTGCAGGGCCGCCTGCATCGCCTGGCTCTCGGACTGTGCCTCGTCAGCCATTTGCGACAGCGCGCGCAGGCTCTCGGCCACCTCGTCGCGCTGCATCCCGGCCGCCGCATCGGCGCCGGAGTTACGCAAGGTCATTGCACCGATTTCCACGCCGGTGCGCTGGGCAACGTCGCCCGCCTCGCGCACGATGGGTTGCAATTTATCCACAAAGCGATTGACGGCCGAGGCCATGTCGCCAATTTCGTCCTTGCTGTTGATTTGCACGCGCTTGGTCAGGTCACCCTCGCCTGCCGCCAGATCGTTCATTGCCGCAATCAACAGCTTCAGGCGATTGACCACCCGACGCCCCAGTACCACGGCCAATAGCAGCAGGACGCCGCAGCCAACCAGAGCCAGGCCGAGGCCGATGCGCCAACGTAAGGTACCCGCCGCTTCCTGCACGGTGCTGGCGGTGTTGGTCTGCATCTGCGTGGCCGTGGCTTGTGCCGATTGCAGCCGGTTGCGCATGGCGGTGGCGCTATCGGCCGCCGCGCCCTTCAGGCTGTCGCCAATCAACTGATCACTGCTGGCGATCAGCGCCGAAAAACGCTGGTCCAGCGCCTTCAGGTCGGTCTCGACGGAAGCCGTGGAAACGCCCATCAATATCTTGCCGATCTCTACGCCGTTGGGGTTGATCGAGGCCTCGAGGTAATACACCGACGGATCGTTCTTCGCCGCGTCCAGCACCTTATCCAATGCCCGCTCGCCCTTGCCTTTTTCCAGCAGGGCCTTGTTGATCGGGTTTTCCCGGTTCAGATAGCGGGTCAGGTGTTCGCCGGCTGCATCGTCATAGATGACGAACAGCACATTGGGGTTGCGCTGGGCCCGGCGGGCGAATTCGGAGAGCGTTGGTATGTCGCTGTCCCACATGGCGCGAGGTGCGACGGAGGCCAGGAGCTGCGCCATATCATTGGCGGAATCGCGCAGGTCTTTCTCCAATGTCCCACGCAACTGCGCCTGCTCGTCCTTCAGACGTGTCGACAGCCCGGCATTCAGCCGCTGTCGGGTATTGGCGGACAGACTGTCCAAACTCGACGTGACCTCACGCCCAGCCTGCTCCAGCTCGGCCGAGAGCTTCTGGCTGTCGGCCCCCAACCGCGTACCGAGATCGGCTTCCAGTGCCGTGACGGTGCTTCGGGTCAGCGCAACGGCGACCAGTACCTGCACCAAAAGGGCGATACCGAGGGTAACGAACACGGGCCGTAATAAACGGCTTTGTAACAGTGAGAGAACGGCCGACACGTGAAATCCCTCTACCAAACGCCATTAAATTGGTGGCACCTATCAAGAGGTGCCTGCAATGGACTTCCATAGCAAGTGTCGTGCCGCGCGAAGGGCAGAAACGACAAAGGACCCAAACGAGGGTCCTTTGCTTTTTACATCAAGGACTTATCAGCCGAAGGGATGACGCAGAACGATGGTTTCGTTGCGGTCAGGCCCCGTCGAAATAATGTCGATCGGCGCACCCACCAACTCTTCGACGCGCTTGATGTAGTTGCGGGCGGCCGCTGGCAGCTCCTCCAGGGTCTTGGCGCCCACGGTCGATTCAGCCCAGCCTGGCATCTGCTCGTACACCGGCTCCAGGCCGATGTAGCTGTCGGCATCGGTCGGTGCGTCAATGACCGCGCCGTTCTGATTCTTGTAGCCCACGCAGATGTTGATGGTTTCCAGGCCGTCCAGCACGTCCAGCTTGGTCAGGCACAGGCCTGAGATACTGTTGACGTCGATGGCGCGACGCAGGATGACCGCATCGAACCAGCCGCAACGACGGGCACGCCCGGTGGTTGCACCGAATTCGTGGCCACGCTTGGCCAGGAAGGCACCAACGTCGTCGAACAACTCAGTCGGGAACGGACCCGAACCGACGCGCGTGGTGTAGGCCTTGGTGATGCCCAGGATGTAGTCCAGGTACATCGGGCCGAAACCCGAACCGGTGGCAATGCCGCCGGCGGTGGTGTTGGAGCTGGTGACGTACGGGTAGGTACCGTGGTCGATGTCCAGCAGCGAACCCTGGGCACCTTCGAACATGATGTCCTTGCCGGCGCGACGCAGCTCGTGCAGTTCGGCAGTGACGTCGAGCATCATCGGCTTGAGTAGCCCGGCGTACTCCATGCACTCGTCCAGGGTTTTCTGGAAGTCGATGGCCGGCTCTTTGTAGTAATTGACCAGGACGAAGTTGTGGTAGTCCAGCAACTCACCCAGCTTGGCGGCGAAACGCTCGCGGTGGAACAGGTCACCGATGCGCAGGCCGCGGCGGGCCACCTTGTCTTCGTAGGCCGGGCCGATGCCGCGACCGGTGGTGCCGATCTTCAGCTCGCCACGGGCCTTTTCACGGGCCTGGTCCAGCGCCACGTGATAGGACAGGATCAGCGGGCAGGACGGGCTGATGCGCAGGCGTTCGCGCACCGGTACGCCCTTTTCTTCCAGCTTGATGATTTCCCGCAGCAGGGCGTCGGGAGCCACCACCACACCGTTGCCGATCAGGCACTGGACGCCTTCGCGCAGTACGCCCGACGGAATCAGGTGCAGGACGGTTTTTTCACCGTCGATCACCAGGGTGTGACCTGCGTTGTGGCCACCTTGGTAGCGCACTACGGCGGCAGCATGTTCGGTCAGCAGATCAACGATCTTGCCTTTGCCCTCATCACCCCATTGGGTGCCCAGGACTACGACATTCTTACCCATAACACTTGTCCTCATTCGCGCAAACTTGGTGCCGGCCACGGCCGGCAGGAAAACTCAAGAAGCCAGCGGCAATACTTGCCAAAGCCCATTCTGCTGAATCAATTGCCGGTCGCAGTCCGCTTCACGGGCGGCGGCCACAGGTTGCCCAGGCAAGGCCTGGACGACACGCTGACCCTCACTGCGCAACTGGCAGACCGCCTGCCAGAGTGCTGCATCCGTACTGTCAGGCATCCAGATACCGCCAGACGGTAGCTCGATTTCAGCACGCCCCAGGGTCACCAGGGTTTTCAAATCGGTAGAAAAGCCGGTCGCCGGACGGGCGCGACCGAAGTCGGCGCCGATATCGTCATAGCGACCGCCCTGGGCGATCGACTGGCCCATGCCCGGAACGAACACGGCGAACACAACGCCGGTGTGGTAGTGATAGCCGCGCAACTCACCCAGGTCAAAATACAGCGGCAAGTCAGGGAAACGCACCGACAGACGCTCGGCAATGGCCAGCAAATCGTCCAACGCCGCCAGCACGGGTGCCGGCGCAAGGGCCAGGCGTTCGCGGGCGGCGCTCAGCACTTCACGACCGCCACACAGGTCCACCAGCGCCCGCAGCATGCCCGACAGGTCCGTCGGCAAGCCTTCGGTCAGGCTGATGACTTCGTCGATGGCCTTGCGTTGCAGCGCATCGAACAGCTGTTGTTCCACTTCGCCAGACAAACCGGCCGCACGGGCCAGGCCGCGATAGATGCCGACATGCCCCAGGTCCATGTGGACATCCGGTACGTCAGCCAGTTGCAACATGGCCAACATCAGGCTGATGACTTCTACGTCGCTGCTCGGGCTGGCGTCGCCATACAACTCGGCGCCCAGTTGGATCGGACTGCGCGAGGACGACAAGGCGCGCGGCTGGGCATGCAGCACGCTGCCGGCGTAGCACAGGCGGCTCGGGCCTTCGCGGCGCAGGGTGTGGGCATCGATGCGCGCCACTTGCGGCGTAATGTCGGCACGGAAACCCATCTGCCGGCCCGACTGGGGGTCGATCACCTTGAAGGTGCGCAGATCCAGGTCCTGGCCCGCGCCGGTCAGCAGGGATTCCAGGTACTCGATATGCGGGGTGACGACGAACTCGTAACCCCAGCTCTGGAACAGATCCAACACCTGCCGACGCGCGACTTCGATACGCGCAGCTTCCGGTGGCAGTACTTCTTCGATGCCATCTGGCAGCAGCCAGCGGTCTACCGTTGCCATTACGCCATTCCCCTATGGTCCGGGTGGCCAACCCTCGGGCCGGCCTTGAGTGAAGCAGAAAATACCTGGGCCCTGCGCGCTACATGGGTGAAAAACGCGCAAGAGCGACGTGACGAATGGCCCGCAATCGGCCTCGCCCGGCACTTTCCTCGAAAAACCTGTCGGGTCATTCAACCCCACGCCTGCAACTGAAACCGCAATCGAACGTGCAGACGCAAAAAAGCCGGGAATTTCCCGGCTGCCGCATCATACACACGTTTTCCCAAAGGATCACCCCGCCCGACGCTTTAGCCGCCGGGCGGAGCACCTCAGGTCAACGCGGTATCAAGGCTTGGCCTTTTCCAGGTAATGGAAGAAGTCGCTGCTTGGGTCCAGGACCAAAACGTCGGATTTGTTCGCGAAGCTTTCACGGTAGGCGCGCAGGCTGCGGTAGAACGCGTAGAACTCCTGATCCTGGCCGTAGGCCTTGGCGTAGATCGCAGCGGACTGGGCGTCACCATCACCGCGAACCTCTTCCGATTCACGATAAGCTTCAGCCAGCAGCACACGGCGTTGGCGATCGGCGTCGGCACGAATGCCTTCGGCCAGCTCATTACCCTTGGCGCGGTGCTCGCGGGCTTCACGCTCGCGCTCGGTGCTCATCCGCTCGAACACGCTGCGGTTCACTTCCTTCGGCAAGTCGATGGCCTTGACCCGGACATCGATCACCTCGATACCCAGCTCTTTTTCCGCCATCGCGTTCAGCGAACGGGTGATGTCGGCCATGAGCGCATCACGCTCGCCGGACACCACCTCATGCAGCGTGCGCTTACCGAACTGGTCACGCAGGCCCGACTCCAGACGACGGGACAGACGCTCGTCGGCGATCTGCTTCAGGCCGGACGTCGCGGTGTAGAAGCGCTCGGCATCCTTCACGCGCCACTTGGCATAGGCATCCACCATCACGGCTTTCTTTTCCAGCGTCAGGAAGCGTTGCGTCGGCGCATCCAGCGTCATCAGGCGAGCGTCGAACTTGCGCACCTTGTTGACGTACGGCACCTTCACGTGCAACCCCGGCTGGACATCGGCCTGGACCACGCGACCGAATTGCAGCAACACCGCACGCTCGGTCTGAGCCACGATGTAGAAGCAGTTCCAGGCAGCGATCGCCACGACGACACCGACAATAAGGGCGATCAGCGATTTATTGCTCATCAGCGACTCTCCCTGGTACGTGCTTGCTGTTGCTGCAGATCCGCCGCCGCACGGGCGTTGGCTTCATTGCTGGCGGCCGACGCGCTGCCGGTCGGCGGCGTGCTGGTGTTGCGACCACCCTCGACCATCTTGTCCAGCGGCAGGTACAGCAGATTGCTCTGGCCGTTCTTGTTGCCGGTCACGAGGACCTTGCTGGTGTTGCTGAAGACTTCCTGCATGGTGTCCAGGTACAGGCGCTGACGCGTCACTTCAGGGGCCTTGCGATACTCTGCCACCAGCTTGGTGAAGCGATCGGCCTCACCCTTGGCACGGGAAACCACTTCGTCGCGGTAACCGTTGGCGTCCTCGATGATCCGCTGGGCCTGACCACGGGCTTCCGGCACGACGCCATTGGCATAGGTTTCGGCCTGGTTACGCGAACGCTGCTCGTCTTCACGGGCACGGATCACGTCGTCGAAGGCTTCCTGTACTTCACGCGGTGCCGCTGCGCTCTGCACGTTGACCTGGGTCACGGTGATACCGGTGCGATAGGTGTCGAGGAACCGTTGCAGGCGTTCCTTGATTTCGCTGGCCATCAGTTCACGACCTTCGGTCAGCACCTGGTCCATGGCGGTGGAACCCACCACATGGCGCAGGGCGCTTTCGGTCGCGTGCTGCAGGCTGACTTCCGGCTGGTCGACATTGAGTACGAAGTCTTGCAGGTTGGTGATCTTGTACTGCACGGTCAGCGGCACTTCGACGATGTTTTCGTCTTCGGTGAGCATCTGGCCCTGCTTGCTGTACGCACGTTCACGCGTGACGTTTTCCAGGTACTTCTGGTCGATCGGCGGGAAATAGATGTTCAGGCCCGGGCCGACGGTCTCGTAGTACTTGCCGAAGCGCAGCACCACGGCTTGCTCCTGCTCGTCCACGACATAGACCGCGCTGTACAGCCAGACCGCCGCGAGCACGACAAGACCGATGCCGAGCAGGCCGAAACCGCCGCCCTTGCCCGGACGTCCGCCGCCATCGTCACCGCGTTTTTTACCACCACCGAACAAACCGTTCAGGCTTTCCTGCAGCTTTCGGAAGGCCTCGTCGAGATCTGGCGGCCCCTTGCGGTCGCCGTTGTTACGACGCTTGCCACCCCAGGGATCCTGATTGTTCGAGTTGCCACCCGGCTCATTCCAAGCCATAGCGCTCTCCATCTGATAAAGCAAAGACGCACCCACGGCGCGCCGGCCAATGCTACAGAATGCCTGACACCGCTTTCTCAGGCTTTTATTGCAAAGTGTGTTGCTCGATGAATTCCATCGGTTGCAAGCCCTCGCGACTGACCAGACGGTTCAACTCCGATCGAGGCAGGCGCACGGCCAGCAGGCAGGTGCCTTCATCGTCATGTTCTTCTTTTTGCACGGCCCCCAGTTCAAAGAACTGGGCGCGCAGCCGGGCCAAACGTTGCGGCAACCTCAAGGTACCCACGAACAGATCGTTGCCGAGCAACTCGGCCACGGCCTGCTTGAGCAGGTCAAGGCCGGTACCGTCGCGGGCCGACAGCCAGACCCGTTGCGGCTTGCCGTCGGCATCGCGCTGGATCTGCGGCTCCACGCCTTCGAGCAAATCGAGTTTGTTGTATACCTCGAGGATCGGCAAGTCCTGGGCCCCGATCTCGCCCAGCACCACCATCACCTGCTCGATCTGCAGCATCCGGTCCGGCTCGGCGGCATCGATCACGTGCAGCAGCAGGTCGGAATTGCTCGACTCTTCGAGCGTAGCCCGGAAAGCCTCGACCAGTTTATGCGGCAGGTGGCGGATGAAACCCACGGTGTCGGCCAGCACGATCGGCCCGAGGTCGTCCAGGTCGAGCCGGCGCAAGGTCGGGTCGAGCGTCGCGAACAATTGGTCGGCGGCGTAGACGTCGGACTGGGTGACGTTGTTGAAGAGGGTCGATTTGCCGGCGTTGGTATAGCCCACCAGTGAAACCGTCGGGATATCGGCGCGCTTGCGTCCGCGACGCGATTGCTCGCGCTGGCTGCGGACCTTCTCCAGCCGCCCCTTGATCTGGCGCAGGCGAACCCGCAGCAGGCGCCGGTCGGTTTCCAGCTGGGTTTCACCCGGGCCGCGCAGACCGATACCGCCCTTCTGCCGCTCAAGGTGAGTCCAGCCACGCACCAGCCGCGTACTCATGTGTTCAAGCTGGGCCAGTTCAACCTGGAGCTTGCCTTCATGGGTGCGCGCGCGTTGGGCGAAGATATCGAGAATCAGCCCGGTACGGTCGATGACGCGACACTCGAAGACACGTTCGAGGTTGCGCTCCTGACTGGGCGTGAGGACGTGATTGAAAATCACCAGATCGACGTGCTCGGCCTTGACCAGGTCGCGCAACTCCTCGACCTTGCCACTGCCGATCAGGAACTTGGCGGTTGGCCGATGACGCGGCACGTTGAAAAACGCGACCGTCTCGGCGCCGGCCGACAATGCCAATTCCTGAAACTCCTGCGGATCTTCGCGCGCCTCAGGGTCCTGTCCATCCAAGTGAACGAGAATAGCCCGTTCACCACCACCGTGGCGCTCAAAGAACAAAGGAGACTCCTATCAGGCGTTACCCGGCTCAGCGTCGCCGCCTTCGGATTCGGTTGCGCTAGGCAGACGAATCGGACGAACTGGCACGACTGTCGAGATCGCGTGTTTGTAGACCATCTGGCTGACGGTGTTTTTCAGAAGGATGACGAACTGGTCGAAAGACTCGATCGTGCCTTGCAGTTTGATCCCGTTGACCAGATAGATGGACACCCCAACTTTTTCTTTACGTAAAGTGTTCAAGTAAGGGTCTTGTAGCGAATGCCCTTTTGACATGTGCCGCACTCCTTTAAGGATCAATAATAAAAATCGGAATCAGATGGCTTGGGCCGCCACACCCCCAAGGATAGACGGCAATTGCAAGGACTCATCTCAATATGGAGATGGTCCGAAGGTATTTCAAGGCGCGCGGCAGATTGTCGCAATCGAGACTGTCGAGCCAATGCAGGTCAGTCCAGCTGCGCAACCAGGTGAACTGGCGCTTCGCCAATTGGCGCGTGGCAATGATTCCACGCTCCTGCATCTCGGCTGACGTCAGCTTGCCGTCCAGGTAATCCCAGACCTGTCGATACCCCACAGCACGTATAGACGGCAACCCGGTATGCAGGTCACTTCGCTCACGCAGGGCTACGACCTCGTCGATGAATCCCTGTTCCAACATTAATGTGAATCTTTGTTCAATTCGCCGGTGCAGCACTTGCCGGTTCGCCGGAGCGATGGCCAGATTCGCGACAGTATAGGGCAATTGTTGCAGTCCCGAAGCGGCTGCTTCGGTACTTTGCGCAGATTGTTGCTGGCGCAGGGCCGTCATGCTCAGGCCGCTGACCCGATAAACCTCCAGCGCCCGGCTGAGCCGCTGCGGGTCGTTGGGGTGGATACGCGCCGCCGACTCCGGGTCGATCAGCGCCAATTGCGCGTGCAGGGTTTGCCAGCCCAGGCGCGCGGCCTCGTCTTCAATCTGCGCGCGAACCTCGGGATCAGCCGCCGGCATGTCTGCCAGGCCCTCGACCAGGGCCTTGTAGTACAGCATGGTGCCACCCACCAGCAGCGGGATCTTGCCGCGCGCGGTGATCTGGGCCATGGCCTGGAGGGCATCACGACGAAAATCCGCCGCCGAATAGGCTTCGGCCGGATCGAGAATATCGATCAACCGGTGGGGAAATTCGGCCAGCAGTGCCTTGGACGGCTTGGCCGTGCCGATGTCCATGCCCCGGTAGACCAGGGCCGAATCGACGCTGATCAGCTCGCAGGGCAAAACCTTGGTCAATTCGATGGCCAGGTCGGTCTTGCCGGCGGCCGTCGGGCCCATCAGGAAAATCGCGGGGGGCAACTGGCTCATCAGCGACCGCGCAGGAACAGTTTGTCCAGGTCGTCCAGACCCAATTGGGTCCAGGTCGGCCGGCCATGGTTGCATTGACCGCTGCGCTCGGTGTTTTCCATGTCCCGCAGCAGGCCGTTCATTTCCGGCAAGGCCAGCCGCCGGTTGGCGCGGATGGCGCCGTGGCAGGCCATGGTGCCGAGCAGCTCGTTCAGGTGTGCCTGGATCCGGTCGCTGGTGCCATATTCCATGAGGTCCGCCAGCACGTCGCTGACCAGCCGATTGGCCTCCGCCTGCTTCAACAAGGCCGGGATCTGGCGGATCGCCAGGGTTTCCGGGCCCAGGCGCTGCAATTCGAAGCCCAGGCGCTGGAACCAGCTCACGTGTTCTTCGGCGCAGTCGGCTTCACGCTGGCTGACGGCCAGGGACTCGGGCACCAGCAGCGGCTGGCCGCTGAGACCTTCGCTGGCCATGGCGATTTTCAGCCGCTCGTACATGATCCGCTCATGGGCGGCGTGCATGTCCACCAGGACCAGGCCCTGGGCGTTTTCCGAGAGGATATAAATGCCTTTGAGTTGTGCCAGGGCATAACCCAGCGGCGGGATGTCGCCCTGACCGTCAGGCAATGCCGTTGCGCCTGCTTCAGGCAGCGGTTTGAAAAACTCGCGATAGGCTGCCTGGGCCTCGGCCGCCGGCACGGTCGATTGCGGGCGTGGCGTGTATTGATATTGGTAGCCGCTGCCCGCGCCGGTCCCGGCCATGTTGTAGCTCGGCTGCGGCTGCGGCTGTTCCAGCAACGCGTTGGCTGCCAGGCGCATCTCGCCCTGGGGCCCGAACTCGCCGGCCTCCAGCCCGGTCGGCCGGACCATGCCGGCCACCGCTGCTGGCGCCGCCAACTGATCTTCCGGTCGCACATCGCCCAAGGCGCGGTGCAAGGTGCCGTAGAGGAAATCGTGGACCATGCGCCCGTCACGGAAGCGCACTTCATGCTTGGTCGGGTGTACGTTGACGTCCACCACCGCCGGGTCGACTTCGAAAAACAGCACGAACGTCGGATGCCGACCGTTGAACAGCACATCGCGATACGCCTGGCGCACGGCATGGGCCACCAGCTTGTCGCGTACCGCACGGCCGTTCACGTAGAAATATTGCAAGTCCGCCTGACTGCGGGAAAACGTCGGCAACCCGACCCAACCCCACAGATGCAGGCCGTTGCGTTCCACTTCGATGGGCAAGGCCTGCTCGAGGAACCCCGCACCACATACCGCGCCCACCCGCCGGGCGCGAGCCGCATCGTCATGGGCCTCGTGCAGGCTGAGGATGGTCTTGCCGTTGTGGCGCAAATGGAACGCCACATCAAAACGCGCCAGGGCCAGGCGCTTGATGACTTCTTGCAGGTGATCGAATTCGGTTTTCTCGGCCTTGAGAAACTTGCGCCGTGCCGGGGTGTTGAAGAACAGGTCGCGCACTTCCACCGAGGTGCCCACCGGATGGGCGGCAGGCTGGACCCGGGACGCCATGTCCCGGCCCTCGGTCTCGACCTGCCAGGCCTGGTCGGCGTCGCGGGTGCGAGAGGTGAGCGTCAGGCGCGACACCGAGCTGATGGAGGCCAGTGCTTCACCACGAAACCCCAGGCTCATGACCCGCTCGAGGTCTTCCAGGTCGCGGATCTTGCTGGTGGCGTGGCGCGCCAGGGCCAGCGGCAGGTCATCGGAGGAAATACCGCCGCCGTCATCACGCACCCGCAGCAGCTTGACGCCGCCCTGTTCGACATCCACATCGATACGCTTGGCCCCGGAGTCGAGGCTGTTTTCCAGCAACTCCTTGATGACCGACGCCGGACGCTCGACCACTTCACCGGCGGCGATCTGGTTCGCCAGCCGAGGGCTGAGCAGTTCGATGCGGGCGGTGCTGCCGATCACGTCATCGCTCATTGCTGGGCCGCCACTTCGTTGCCGGGAATGATCAGGGTCTGGCCGATCTTCAGTTCATCGCTCTTGAGGTTGTTGGCGCTGCGCAAGAGCGCGGGCGACACCTGGTAGCGCACGGCGATCATCGCCAGGGTTTCGCCGGGGCTGACCCGATGGTCCCGCGGGCCCTGGGCGATTTTGCCAGAGTCGCGCAGCCAGGCAATGTAGGTGCCGGGCGGTGGGTTCTGCTGGAAGAACTGCCGCACGCCGCTGCTGATGGAGCGGGCCAACGCCTGCTGGTGATTGGCGGACGCCAGCTTGGACGCTTCGTTGGCGTTGGAGATGAAGCCGGTTTCCACCAGAATCGACGGGATATCCGGCGACTTGAGCACCATGAACCCGGCCTGCTCGACGCGCTGCTTGTGCAGCGGCGTGACGCGGCCGATGTTGCTCAGGACTTTCTGGCCGACGTTCAGGCTGGAGGTCAACGAGGCGGTCATCGACAAATCGAGCAACACTCCGGCGAGCATGCGGTCCTTGTCATCGAGGCTGACATTGCCGGCACCACCGATCAAGTCGGAACGGTTTTCGCTGTCGGCCAGCCAGCGGGCGGTCTCGGACGTGGCTCCACGGTCGGACAGGGCAAACACCGAGGCACCGAACGCGGCGGCTGAAGGCGCAGCGTCGGCGTGAATGGAGACGAACAGGTCGGCGCCTTTCTTGCGGGCGATTTCGGTACGGCCGCGCAATGGAATGAAGTAGTCGCCGGTGCGGGTCAGTTCGGCGCGGAAGCCTTTCATGCCATTGACCTGGCGCTGCAGCTCACGGGCGATGGACAGCACCACGTCTTTTTCACGCTGCCCACGCGAACCCGAGGCGCCCGGGTCTTCGCCACCGTGGCCGGCGTCGATCACCACAATGATGTCGCGTTTGCCGGCCGGGGCCGGTGGCAGCTTGAGCGCAGGCTCGGCCGGAGACACCGGCACCGCTGGCACCGTGGCGACATTGGTCGGTGGCGGTGGAGGCGGCGCGGCGTCGGCCGGGTTGTCGAACAGGTCCACCACCAGCCGGTTGCCGTACTGGGCGTTGGGGGCCAGGGTGAAGCTCTTCGGGGTCACGGCTTTTTTCAGGTCGATGACCACCCGCAGGTCAGTCGGCGTACGCTGGGCCGAACGCATCGCGGTAATCGGCGTGTTGGCGGTGGCGACGTTCAGCGGCGCGCCCAGGGACGCACCGTTGATGTCGATCACCAAGCGGTCCGGGGCGGTCAGGGTGAACACGCTGTGCTGCACCGGTCCCGTCAGGTCGAACACCAGTCGAGTGTTATCCGGCGCCCGCCAGAGGCGAACGCTGTTGACCTTTGTCTCGGCCACAGCATCGACGGCCAGTGCCGTAAGCAACATTCCTACGACAGCAACCACCGCGCGAAAGCGCATACCAAACCCCATCATCAATTAGTTTTCCAAGGCCAAAGCGGCACACCACGACTCGCCACGCGAGCCTTGCGGCGTCAGTTTCAGCGAACGCCCGCCGTTCTGCGCGCCAATGGTAATGGTCAGGTCAGGCTTTGGCAAAAAGCCTGCACCCTTGTCGGGCCATTCGATCAGGCACAAGGCGTCATCTTCGAAATAATCACGGATCCCGAGAAACTCCAGTTCCTCCGGATCCACCAGGCGATACAGGTCGAAATGAAAGGCGCGGATGTCGCCGATCTCGTAGGGCTCGACCAAGGTGAACGTGGGACTTTTCACCGAGCCAACGTGGCCAAGGCCGCGAATGATGCCACGGGACAAGGTGGTTTTCCCCGCACCGAGGTCGCCTTCGAGAAAGATCAGGCCATGGCCCGCGGTGGTGCGCGCAATGCGCGCACCCAATTGCGTCATGGCGTGTTCGTCCGCCACGTACAGGGTTACTTCAGACACGGTGAATGCTCCTCCAACAACTGACGAATGACCGGGATCAGGTCGGTTGCGGCCAGCCCCCGGCCCGACTGGCCAGCCTGGGCACCGGCATTGGCGTGCAGCCAGACCGCCAGGCACGCGGCTTCGAACCCTTCCATGCCTTGGGCCAGCAGCGCGCCGACCACCCCGGCCAATACATCCCCCAGGCCGGCGGTAGCCATTGCGGGGTGGCCCTGGTTGCACACGGCCAGGCGACCGTCCGGGCTGGCGATCAGGCTGCCGGCGCCCTTGAGGATCACTGTAGCGGTGTACCTCTTGCTCAATGCATGGGCCGCCGCCGGACGATCAGCCTGCACTTGGGCGGTGGATATTTCCAACAGCCGCGCGGCCTCGCCCGGATGCGGGGTGATGACACAATCGCCCGGCAGACTGACCGCGCCGCTGCCCAGCAGGTTCAGCGCATCGGCGTCCCAGACTTGCGGCAGCGCTGCCGTGGCCGCCGCCGATAACAGGCTGCGCCCCCACGCGGCCTGGCCCAGGCCCGGCCCGACCACCACGACGCTGGCCTGTTCGAGCAGCCCCATCAATTGGTTGGCCGAGTGGCTTCCTTGCACCATGACTTCCGGCAAGCGCGTCAACGCCGCCGATACGTGCTCGCTGCGGGTCGCCAGGGACACCATCCCCGCGCCGCAGCGCAGGGCGCTTTCGGCGCTCATCTGGATCGCGCCGCCGAAACCCCGGTCGCCGCCGATCAACAGCACGTGGCCGAACTTGCCCTTGTGGGAGCTGGCAGCGCGAGGCGCCAGACGGGGCAGATTGTGCGGCGAGAGCAATCGGGCACTGGCCGGTGCGGCCTCAACGAGATCCGGATCGGCGTGCAGGTCGTTGAACACCAGCTCACCGACCCGGTCCGCCGCCTCCCCCGTGAACAACCCCAGCTTCAGGCCAATGAAGCTCACGGTCAGGTCGGCCGTCACCGCGGTGCCCAGCACCCGACCGGTGTCGGCGCATAACCCTGAGGGGATATCCACCGCCGCGACCGGCAGGCCGCTGACATTGATCGTATCGATGGCGCGCACATACGGCTCACGAACGTCGCCACTCAGGCCCGTGCCAAGCAACGCGTCCAGCAGCACGCCGCGCAATTGGGATTCATTCGACCACGGTTCAACTGGCACGCCCACGGCAATGGCCTCGGCGTGGGCATTGGCGGCGTCCCCCTGCAATCGGCGCGGCTCACCCACCGCCAGCACCCGCACCGACCAGCCGGCGCGGCGGGCCAGGGTTGCGACCAGGTAACCGTCGCCGGCATTGTTGCCGTGACCGGCGAGCACGGTCAGTTCACGGGCGTCCGGCCAACGGCGGACGATGGCTCGCCAGGTAGCGCGGGCCGCGCGCTGCATCAACTCGAAGCCGGTGGTGCCTGCCGCGATCATCTGCGCGTCGAGGGCCCGGACTTGCGCGGCACTGTACAGCGCGTCGGGAAAATCATCTTTAGTGTGCGGCATGCGTCTTCGGGCTCCGATGTCTGGCAGAATTATACGCATCTCAGCTCCGGTTTCTCTCGCCTCATGCCTGCCATCCCCACAGACCTCCCCGCCCTCGCCCAATCCATCAAGGAATGGGGCCGCGAGCTGGGTTTCCAGCAGGTCGGCATCAGCGGCCTGGACCTTGCCGAGCACGAGCAACACTTGCAGCGCTGGCTTGAGGCGGGTTACCACGGCGAAATGGACTACATGGGCGCCCACGGCAGCAAGCGCTCGCACCCCGAGGAACTGGTGCCAGGCACGTTGCGGGTGGTGTCCCTGCGCATGGATTACCTGCCGGGTGATACTCAAATGGCGCACAGGCTCGGCCAACCGGAAAAAGCCTATGTCTCGCGCTATGCGTTGGGCCGCGATTACCACAAATTGATCCGTAAACGCGTGCAACAACTGGCAGAAAAAATTCAGGCGCTCATCGGGCCGTTCGGCTATCGCGCCTTCGTCGACAGCGCGCCAGTGCTGGAGAAAGCCATCGCCGAACAGGCCGGGCTCGGCTGGATCGGCAAAAACACCCTGGTGTTGAACCGCAAGGCCGGCAGTTATTTCTTCCTGAGCGAACTGTTTGTCGACCTGCCGCTGCCGACGGACCCGCCCCACGCCAGCGAACACTGTGGAAAATGCACCGCGTGCCTGGACATCTGTCCGACGAACGCCTTCGTCGGGCCTTACGTGCTGGATGCCCGTCGCTGCATTTCCTACCTGACCATCGAGCTGAAAAGCGCCATCCCCGAGGAACTGCGCCCGCTGATCGGCAACCGGGTGTTCGGCTGCGATGACTGCCAGATCGTCTGCCCGTGGAATCGCTTCGCCCGTCCATCCGGGGAAAGCGACTTCAAGCCGCGACACAACCTCGACAATGCCGGACTGGCCGAGCTGTTCCTGTGGGATGAGGAAAAGTTTCTCAGCAGCACTGAAGGCTCACCGCTGCGTCGGGCCGGCTACGAACGCTGGTTGCGCAACCTGGCGGTGGGCTTGGGCAACGCACCGTCGACCATCCCGGTGCTACAGGCCCTGGAAGCGCGGCGCGACTATCCGTCGGAACTGGTGCGCGAACATGTCGAATGGGCGCTGCGCCGGCACGCCGAGCGTCAGACTTCGTCGTTATAGACGAACTTCGGCATTTCCCAGTGAAAGCGGATCGCCAGCAACCGCAGCAGGAAACCGCCGAACAAGGTGATGAGGATTGCCTGCCCGCCTGGCAATTGCAGGTAGACGCAGAGCAGATAACACCATGCAGCAGCAAACGAGACGCTGGCGTACAGCTCGCGCCGGAAGATCAGCGGAATATCGTTGCAGAAGATGTCTCGCAGGATGCCACCGAACACCCCGGTAATGACGCCACTGACCGAGGCCACGAGCATGCCGTGGCCCATTTCCAGAGCCGTCATGCAGCCGATCAGCGTGAACGCCACCAGGCCCACGGCGTCGAGCACCAGGAACAGCGAACGCAGATGGCGCATCCAGCGCGCCAGGAACACCGTCAGCATCGCTGCCGCCGTGGTCAGCACCAGGTATTCCGGGTGCTTGACCCAGGTGAGCGGGTAATGCCCGAGCAACACGTCACGCACCGAGCCGCCACCCAGCGCCGTGATGCACGCGATCAGCACCACGCCGAACCAGTCCATGCCGCGGCGCCCGGCAGACAGGGCGCCGGTCATAGCCTCGGCGGTGATGGCGATCAGATAAAGCATCAACAACATGATGGCGGTCCTTACAGGAAGGCGCGCAGTCTAGCCATTTCGGGTCGGCACCAAAAGAGGGCAACCGTTGGCCCTGCCAAACATGGAACCTGTGTCGAGGTAGACCTGGGGGAGCAAAGCTTGCTCGTGATGCAGGCAACACCATTCATTGCAGGACCGCGTCATCGTTCATCGCGGGCAAGCCATGCTCCCACAGCCCCCTCTCGCCACAACACGATCAGAACTTGATGAAATGCTTGCGGTAATGCTGCAGCTCGGCGATGGATTCGCGAATGTCGTCCAGGGCCAGGTGGCTGCCACCCTTCTGGAAGCTGTCACGCACATGTGGCGCCCAGCGAGCGGCCAGTTCCTTGAGGGTGGAGACGTCCAGGTTGCGGTAATGGAAGTAGCTTTCCAGGGACTTCATGTGGGTGTAGAGAAAGCGGCGGTCCTGGCAGATGCTGTTGCCACAGATCGGTGACTTGCCCTTCGGCACCCACTGTTCCAGGAAGGCAATGGTCTGGGCCTCGGCCTCGGCCATGTCGATCTTGCTGTCGCGCACCCGCTGGGTCAGGCCCGAGCCGCCGTGCTGGCGGGTGTTCCACTCGTCCATGCCGGCCAGAATCTCGTCGCTGTGGTGGATCGCGATCACCGGGCCTTCGGCCAGGGTATTGAGGTCACTGTCGGTGACAATGGTGGCCATCTCGATGATGACGTCGGTGTCAGGGTTCAGACCGGTCATTTCCAGGTCGATCCAGATCAGGTTCTGCGGATTTTGCATGGGGGAGGCTCCTCGGCGTAGCCACGCAGTTTAGCCTAGACAGCCCCTCGGCCGTGCTAAACTCGCGGCCGTTTTATCTAATCGCTGCATTCTTTATACGGAACACCCATGGCCAAACGCCAACTCAATCGTCGTCAAAACTGGCGCATCGAAAAGATCCAGGGCGAGCGCGCGGCCCGCGCCGCCAAACGAGAATCCAGTGCCGTCGAGGCCCTCGAGGGCGGCGACCTGGGCCCTGAACAGACGGGCCTGGTGATCGCGCACTTCGGTGTGCAAGTGGAGGTCGAGGCCCGCGAAGGCGAGTCGGCCGGCCAGGTGTTCCGCTGCCACTTGCGCGCCAACCTGCCGGCGCTGGTCACTGGCGACCAGGTGGTCTGGCGGGCCGGCAACCAGGGCATCGGTGTGATCGTCGCGCAGCTGCCACGCCACACCGAGCTGTGCCGCCCGGACAGCCGGGGCCAGCTCAAGCCGGTGGCCGCCAACGTCGACATGATCGTGATCGTGTTTGCGCCTCTGCCCGAGCCTCACGCCAACCTGATCGACCGCTACCTGGTGGCCGCCGAACACGCCGGCATCCGCCCGCTGTTGCTGCTCAACAAATTCGACCTGATCGACGAACACAACGCCCCGGCGCTGAACGCCTTGCTGTCGGTCTATCGGGACTTGGGTTATCCGGTGCTGGAAGTCTCGGCCCACCACGGCGACGGCATGGAACAGCTGCAACGGCAACTGGACGGGCGCATCAGCGTGTTCGTCGGCCAGTCCGGTGTCGGCAAGTCGTCGCTGGTCAACAGCCTGCTGCCGGAGGTCGAGACCCGCGTCGGGCCGCTGTCCGAACTGTCCGGCCAGGGCACCCACACCACCACGACCGCGCGGCTGTTCCACTTTCCCGGTGGCGGTGAACTGATCGACTCGCCGGGCATCCGCGAATTCGGCCTGGGCCACGTCAGCCGGGCCGATGTGGAAGCCGGGTTCATCGAGTTCAACGAGCTGATCGGCACCTGCCGCTTCCGCGACTGCAAGCACGATCGCGAACCCGGTTGCGCCCTGCTCATGGCTTTGGAAGAAGGTCGCGTGCATCAGCAACGGATGAACAGCTACCGCTCGATCATTGCCAGCTTGCCAGAAAGCAGTTACTGACCCGGGTTAGTCACTGTGCAGGCGTTCCGGGCGGCTTTGGCGCGGCGTCGTCGAACAGGTCCAGCCGCTCGCGCAACTCATGGGCCGGCACAGGCTGCTGGTCCGTCGGCAACGCGTTCGGGTCCGCTGCCGCGCCGGGCGTCGTGGCCGGCGCTTCGCCTGGGCCACCTTGGGCCGGATCTGGCGCCGGGTCGTTGGTTTGCGAACCTTCGATGGCTTGTTGGGCCTTCCGGGTCAGCACCACGATATCGATACGCCGGTTGACCGGGTTGAAGGGATCCTTGCGATCGAACAACGCCGAGGAGGCATACCCGACCACCCGCGCCACCTGCTCGTCCGGATAACTGCCGGCCACCAGGGCGCGCCGGGCCGCGTTGGCACGGTTGGCGGACAGCTCCCAGTTACCAAAATCGCCCTTGCCGATGTAAGGCTTGGCATCGGTATGACCGCTGATGCTGATCTTGTTCGGCACCGCCTTGATGGTGTCGGCCATGGCCAGCAGAATGTCTTCGAAATAGGGCTTCAGGCGTGCGCTGCCGGAATCGAACATCGGGCGGTTCTCGGCATCCGTGATCTGGATGCGCAAGCCGTTCGGCGTGATCTCGAACATGATCTGGTCCTTGAACTTCTGCAACTGCGGGTTCTCGTCGACCTTGTTCTGCAACTCCTGCAACAGCAATTCCAGGCGCTCGCGCTCGACCTGCTCGGCCATGCCTTCGACCTGTTCGGTATCCACCGTCACCTTGTCGGGCTGTGGCTGGGACTTGACCTCGGGGTTAAGCGTGGTGTCCGGCGCCAGGGTCGGTGAGCCGCCCAGGTCGATGATGTAGGGCGTGCCGCTTTCGGTGAAGCCGACCGGGTCCTTGAAGTAACCGGCGATGGCGATTTTCTGTTCCGGAGTCGCCGTGGACAGCAGCCACAGCACCAGGAAGAACGCCATCATCGCCGTCGCGAAGTCGGCGAAGGCGATTTTCCAGGCGCCTCCGTGATGCCCGCCTGCGATGCGCTTGACGCGCTTGATGATGATCGGCTGATTATTCTCCATGGTTTAACGACCGCGAACCGCTTGTTCCAGCTCGGCGAAGCTTGGACGGTGCGCCGGGTACAGAACCTTGCGGCCGAACTCCACCGCCAGCGACGGCGGCATGCCCGAGGCCGAGGCCACCAGGGAAGCCTTGATGGCCTCGTAGACGTTGAGTTCTTCCTTGGCGTCATGGGCCAGGGTATGGGCCAGTGGGCCGAAGAAACCGTACGCGGCCAGGATACCGAAGAAGGTACCGACCAGGGCCGCGCCCACGTGCAGGCCGATGGACTTCTGGTCGCCTTCGCCCAGGGACGCCATGGTCACCACGATGCCCAATACCGCCGCAACGATACCGAAGCCCGGCATGGCGTCAGCGATGCCGTTGACCGCATGGGACGGGTGCTCCAGGTCTTCCTTGAGACTGTACAGTTCCATGTCGAACAGGCCTTCGAGCTCGTGGGGAGCCATGTTGCCGGACGACATGATGCGCAGGTAATCACAGATGAACGCCGTCATGCGGGCGTCCTTGAGTACCGCGGGGTACTTGGCGAAAATCGGGCTGGCGGCGGCGTCTTCGATATCACCCTCGATCGCCATCATGCCTTCGCGGCGGCTCTTGTTGAGGATCTCGTAGATCAGCCCCAGCACCTCGAGGTAGAAGGTGTGGCTGAAACGCGAACTGAACATGCTCAAGGATTTCTTGAGCACATGCATCGTCATATAGCCGGGGTTGGCCTGCAAAAAGGCGCCAAGGGCCGCGCCACCGATGATCATCACCTCGAAAGGCTGGATCAGGGCGGCAATCTTGCCATGGGAGAGCACGTATCCGCCGAGCACGCTCGCGAACACGACGATGATGCCGATAATTTTAGCCATAGATAGAAAGTACTTATTTAAGTCGGGTTCAAGGTCATATTCGGAAGCTGAAAAATCTCTTCTTCTACTTATCGGCAAAACTGCGCCAGACTATAGCCAGTTCCGGCGAAAAGCCAATTTGCCCCGTTCCGGGCGTAGATAATTCATGTGATGATCACGTCCAATCATGGCTAATCAAACGCACGTCCCGACTCCAAGACCGACCACGCTCGACGGCTGGGTAAAGCTGCTCGAGGGCGTGCACCTGCCGGTGCCCCAGGCCAGTCACGACCTGGTCTGCAAGGCGATTGCCGACAGCCGCCGCTCGTTGCGCGACATCGCCGAACTGATGCAGGACAGCCCCGCCCTGGCCCTGAGCGTCATCCGCGAAGCCAACCACAATCCCCACGGCAGCCTCTCCGAACCTGCGGAAAATCTTGAAGTTGCCCTCAACCGCCTCGGCCTCAAGCGCACCGAAGAGCTGCTCGCACGCCTGCCGTCGCTGCCGGAGCACGAGATACCTCTCGCCCTGCGCCAGCTGCAATTGATCAGCCAGCACGCCACGCAACAGGCCAACGGCTTTTTTGCCAGCCGCCTGGCGCGGCTGTGGCAGGACATTCACTGGGGCAGCCTGCTGTTCCTGTCACCGCTCTGGCCACTGGCCCTGACTCACCCGCGCTTGCTCGGCGAGTGGGAGTTGCGGGTTATCCACAAAGGCCAGTCCGCCCGCGAGGTCGAGCGCGAGCTGTTTGGCGTCGGCCTGCTGGAGATCTGCCTGGCTGTCGCGGAAACCTGGCGCCTGCCGATCTGGATAGCGCAGGGCTATCGCCTGCTGCTCAACGAGCGCCGCGAGCTGGTAAAGGTGCTGCGCATCGCCCGGGACAGCGAGCACCCGTTGCGCCAGCAGAATCGCCTCGATGACGACCCGACCCTGCGGCGCTGGCTCAACCAGCCGGCCAATACCGTGCTACTGGCCAACGGCCTGGCGCTTGCTGCGCATGAGGCCTGGGACACCCCCCGCAGCGCCCGCTGGCAATACCTCACCAGTTTGTATCTGCAAATGTCGATGGATGACGTCCAGCAGCAACTGCACCAACAAGCCGCCAACAGCGCCCGCCATCACACCATGCCGGATCTCTGGCACCCAGCCGTGGCGCTGATCTGGCCCAGGAACAGCCGCCGCGTCCATCCCGGCCTGCTGCCGGCGGCACCGCCCAGTGCCCAGGACCTGAGCCAGTGGCGCAAACAATGCTCTGCGCTGCTGGTGGAACCGAGTCCGTTTCTCAATGCCATGCACCTGACCAACTCGGCCCGGGATGCCCTGGTGTCCTCCGGCATGCGCCGGGTGATGATCCTGATGGCTGACCGCAGCCAGACCAGCGTACGCGTGCATCAAACCGCCGGGCTGCCGAAAGAAGCGGCGGCGATGAGCTTCTCCATCAGCCAGAGCAAGGTCTTGCAGCGGCTGCTGGCGCAACAGGCCCAGGTTCGCCTCAACCCGGACAACAACGCGCAGTTTTCCGCCTTGCTGCCGCCAGGCCTGCGCGCGCTGTTCAAGGGCGAGCACCTGCTGCTGCGCTCACTGACCTGCAACGGCCGGGTGATCATGCTCGTCGCGGTGGACCAGGGTGGCGGGCCGTTCTCGGACGTAACCGTGCAGGCCTTCGGCAAAACCGTGCAATGCATTGAAAGGGCCCTGCATACCTTTACCAACCGCGGCCGCTGAACTTGCTACAATCCTTTCCCTTTGCGCCTCTGGAGACCTCACATGCCTGACTTCTCTGGCTTGCCGCTGGTGATCGAGCCGAGCGAGCTGCTGCCGCGCCTGGACACCCGCGAACTGATTCTGGTGGACCTGACCAGCGCCGCCCGCTACAGCACCGGCCATCTTCCGGGCGCCCGTTTCGTCGACCCCAAGCGCACGCAACTGGGCCAGCCACCGGCGCCAGGCCTGCTGCCGACGAAAGCCGACCTGGAGGCCCTGTTCGGTGAGCTCGGGCATCACCCGGACGCGGTGTACGTGGTCTATGACGATGAAGGCGGCGGTTGGGCCGGGCGGTTCATCTGGCTGCTGGATGTGATCGGCCACTCCCATTACCACTACCTCGACGGCGGCCTGCTGGCCTGGCTGGACGAAGGCTTGCCGGTGTCCGTCGAAGTGCCCGCACCCGTTGCAGGCCCAGTGAGCCTGACGCTGCACGAAGCACCCACCGCCACCCGCGAATACCTGCAAAGCCGTCTCGGGGCCGCCGATCTGGCCATCTGGGATGCACGCGGCCCGCTGGAATACTCTGGCGAGAAAGTCGTCGCTGCCAGGGGTGGGCACATCCCCGGCGCGGTCAATTTCGAATGGACGGCCGGCATGGATCAGGCGCGCAGCTTGCGCATCCGCCAGGACATGCCGCAAATCCTTGAACAACTGGGCATCACGCCTGACAAAGAAATCATCACCCACTGCCAGACCCACCACCGCTCTGGCTTCACCTATCTGGTGGCCAAGGCGCTCGGTTATCCGCGGGTCAAAGGCTATGCCGGCTCTTGGGGCGAATGGGGCAACCATCCCGACACGCCCATCGAACGTTGAAGGTTCTTAAGGACAGTTAATGAAAAACCGTTTGTTCATCCTCTCTCAGTACCTGCTGCCCCACCACCTGCTGTCGCGGCTGGCCGGCTGCATTGCCGAATGCCGCGTGCGCTGGTTCAAGAATGCCTTCACCGCATGGTTCGCCAAGCGCTATCAAGTGGACATGTCCCAGGCCCTGGTGGAAGACCTGAGCGCCTACGAACACTTCAATGCGTTCTTTACCCGCGCCTTGAAAGACGGCGCACGACCACTGGACCAGACCCCGGGCGCAATCCTCAGCCCTGCCGACGGCGCCGTCAGCCAGCTCGGCCCGATCGAGCACGGCCGGGTATTCCAGGCCAAGGGCCATAGCTTCAGCGTGCTGGAACTGCTGGGGGGTGACGCCGCCAATGCTGCGCCGTTCATGGGCGGTGACTTCGCCACCATTTACCTGTCCCCCAAGGATTATCACCGCGTGCACATGCCGCTGGCCGGCACTCTGCGGGAGATGGTCTACATCCCCGGGCGGATTTTCTCGGTGAACCAGACCACTGCCGAAAACGTTCCGGAACTGTTTGCCCGCAACGAGCGCGTGGCATGCATTTTCGACACCGAGCGCGGGCCAATGGCCGTGGTGCTGGTAGGCGCGATGATCGTGGCCTCCATCGAAACCGTCTGGGCCGGCCTGGTCACACCGCCCAAGCGCGAACTGAAGACCTTCCGCTACGACGAAGCCGCCCGTGCGCCGATCCATCTGGAAAAAGGCGCTGAACTGGGCCGTTTCAAGCTGGGTTCGACCGCCATCGTGCTGTTCGGGCCGGGCCAGGTGAAATGGGCTGAAGAACTGGTGGCCGGTTCGCCGGTGCAGATGGGCCAGGGGTTGGCACTGCCAAAAGCCTGAGCCACTGAACACAATGTGGGAGCGAGCCTGC
>NZ_JAGGOF010000003.1 GCF_018614775.1 Pseudomonas fluorescens | reverse complement strand
GTTGCCTCCACCCAATCAGAGAGGCTGAGGTGCTGCGGATGTGACGGCCACTCCAGATCAAACTGTGGGAGCCGAGCTTGCTCGCGATGGCGGCGGTACATTCAGCCTCTGCGTGTCAGGCACACCGCTATCGCGAGCAAGCTCGCTCCCACAGGGGACCTGAGGTGCTGCGGATGTTGCGGCCACCCAGATCAAAATGTGGGAGCGAGCCTGCTCGCGATGGCGGCGGCAAATTCAGCCGCTGCGTGTCAGGCACACTGCTATCGCGAGCAGGCTCGACTCCCACAGGTCTGTGCTCGCTACCTGGCCGATCAGCGGCTTATAGTGACCGGTCTTACCACGCCTCAAGGAAGGAGCCGCATGTCCGAGTCCACGATCACCCTTGCACGCTTTGCTGAAGACCATATCGCCGATGTCACCGCGCTCTACAACGACCCGGCGGTGACTCGCCAAGTGCTGCAGATGCCTTTCCAGTCCACGGAAGTCTGGCGAAACCGCCTGGCGACCGCCGACGAGCATCAGCTGAAACTGGTGGCGCTGAATGACGGCAAGGTCATCGGCCACCTGGGGCTGGAGCAGTACGCGCGCGTCCGTCGTGCCCATTGCGCCAGTCTCGGCATGGGGGTGGCTGGCGCCTGGCAGGGCAAAGGCGTGGGCTCGATGTTGCTGGCCGCCGCCCTGGATGTGGCTGACAACTGGATGAACCTGCGGCGGGTCGAATTGACGGTGTACGCGGATAATGAAGCAGCTATCAGCCTGTACCGAAAGTTCGGCTTCGAAACCGAAGGCCTGATGCGCGACTACGCTGTGCGAGACGGGCGCTGGGTCGACACCCTGGCCATGGCACGGCTGCGCTGAAGGCAGTAAAACCCGCGAAATGGGCAAAACCCGGTGCATTGGCTATACCTGTAACTCAAACCCGGTCCCGGGTGGTATCCAGGAGTGAAAGCATGAAGTTCGCGTCAATGATTGGCACTGTATGCGTCGCCTCGCTCGCCCTTGCGGGTTGCTCCAGCAAGATCACCCAGCCGGACGAATATTCCGGCTTTCTGGGGGACTACAGCCGGCTCAAGGAAGACAAATCACCGTCGGGGGCCGAGGTGATGCGCTGGATCGATCCGAAGATCGACGCGAGCAGATACACCAGTATCTACATCGAGCCGACCCAGCTTTATCCCAAGCCGCAACCGACCGTGCGGATTCCCCAGGCCACCCTGTCCGGCATCACGGCGTACTACGACCAGGCGCTCAAGCGCGAAGCGGGGAAATCCTTGCCGTTGGCGAAGAGCCCGGGCCCGGGCGTGTTGGTGATGCGCGCGGCCATTACCGCGGTCAGCAGCAAGACCGAAGGCCTGAAACCTTATGAAGTGGTGCCGATTGCCTTGGTGGCAGCGGCCGTCAGCACCGCCAGCGGCATCCGTGACCAGGAAACCACCCTGGGCACCGAAGCGGTGTTTCTCGACGGCGGCAACAATGCGGTGGTCGCCCAGGTAGTGCGCAAGGGCACCGGCAAACCCTTGTCCAACGAGTCCCAGGTGATGAAGCCCGATGACGTCAAAGCGGTCATCGATGGCTGGGCGACGGATCTGAACCAGTCGTTCATGAAGCTCAAGGCCAAGTAGCGCCGCTTGAGCCATGACTTTTCATGTCCAGGCATAGGTCGCGGCCGCGTTTCATGGTTAACTCCGGCCTCGACCTTTTTCAAACCTGTCAGAAGGAATCCGTTCATGGCTCAAGTCACGCTCAAAGGCAACCCGGTTCAAGTCAACGGCCAGTTGCCACAAGCCGGTTCCAAGGCACCAGCCTTTTCCCTGGTGGCCGGCAATCTGTCCGACGTCACCCTGGCGAGCTTCGCCGGCAAGCGCAAGGTGCTGAACATTTTCCCAAGCGTCGATACGCCGACCTGCGCCACGTCCGTGCGCAAGTTCAATGCCCAGGCCAACGAGCTGAACAACACCGTGGTGCTGTGCATCTCCGCTGACCTGCCGTTCGCCCAGGCACGTTTCTGCGGCGCCGAAGGCCTGGAAAACGTCCAGAACCTGTCGACCCTGCGCGGTGCCGAGTTCATCGAGAACTACGGCGTAGCCATTGCCGACGGCCCGCTGAAAGGCTTGACCGCCCGTGCAGTGGTTGTGCTGAACGAAAACGACAACGTGCTGCACAGCGAGCTGGTCAAGGAAATCGCCGAAGAGCCGAACTACGACGCGGCGCTCAGCGTTCTGAAATAACTGTCCTGAAGTAAGTGTCCTGAAACAGAACATTTATTACAATTTCACGGCCTGGGTCCCGCCCAGGCCGTTTTCATTTGTACTTCAAGGCGTTAGCCGATTCGGCGATACGTAAGCCCAAGGTAAATTGCCGGTAAAGGCGCTTTGCTAAATAGCGGCCAGTGCTTATCGTTCAGCCTCCCGAAAAAGAAGCCCACGCGCCCAATGGTTGATCACTCCATGCAATCCTCTGTTTCCCGTCATTCCCGTCGCTGGCTGTTCGGCTTGCTCATTGTCCTGGTCGTCGCGCTGCTGGCCTGGAAGTTCTGGCCTGCCGGTACCGCCCAGAAACCTGGGGCAGGGCAGAAAGCCGCCGCGGGACACGTGAGGCGCTCGGGCGGCATGCGGCCGGGGTTCGGCAGCGCAGCGGGGCCGATCCCGGTTCGGGTCGCGCCAGCGGTCACCGGGGATTTCCCGCTGTACTACAAGGCGTTGGGCACCGTCACGGCGCTCAATACCATCAACGTGCGCAGCCGGGTGGGCGGCGAGCTGGTCAGGATCGCCTTTGAGGAAGGGCAGATGGTCAAGGCCGGGGACCTGTTGGCCGAGATCGATCCGCGTCCGTACCAGAACGCGCTGCTCCAGGCCGAAGGCACGCTGTTGCAAAACCAGGCCCAGTTGAAGAATGCCCAAGTGGACCTCGAGCGCTATCGCGGCCTGTATGCCGAAGACAGCATCGCCAAGCAGACCCTCGACACGGCGGCTGCGCTGGTGGGCCAATACCAGGGCACGGTCAAGACCAACCAGGCAGCGGTCAACGACGCCAAGCTCAACCTCGAATTCACCAGGATCCGCGCACCGATTACCGGGCGCGTCGGCCTGCGACAACTGGACGTCGGCAACCTGGTGGCGGCCAACGACACCACGGCCCTGGCGGTGATCACCCAGACCCAGCCCATCAGCGTCGTGTTCACCCTGCCGGAAAACAGCCTCGACACCGTGCTCGCCCGCTACCACAGTGGCGCGAAATTGCCCGTCGAGGCCTGGGACCGTGGCGACGTGAAGCTCCAGGCCAGCGGTGTGCTGCAAAGCCTGGACAACCAGATCGACGTCACCACCGGCACCCTGAAGTTCAAGGCCCGCTACGATAATCGCGACCAGTCGCTGTTCCCCAACCAGTTCGTCAACGTACACCTGCTGGCCGACACCCTCAAAGGCGTGGTCCTGGCGCCGACGGCTGCCGTTCAGTTCGGGACCAACGGCACCTTCGTCTATGCCCTGGACGGCGACAGGAAGGTCACCATCAGGAAGCTCAAGATCGGCGCCAGCGACGGAGAGCACACGGTGGTCACCGAAGGCCTGGTCGCCGGCGACCGGGTGGTGCTGGAAGGTACCGACCGCCTGAAAGAAGGCAGTGAAGTGGAAGTGGTCAACGACAGCCAGGAAGTGCCCACCACGCCGACCGAACACTTGCAGGGCAAGACTGCGGCGGCGCCGGCTGAGCCGGCAGCGGCCGACAAGGCGAAAAAGGGCGGCGCATGAACCTCTCGCGGCTGTTCATCCTTCGCCCGGTCGCCACGACCCTGAGCATGCTCGCCATCGTCCTGGCCGGGCTGATCGCCTATCGGCTGCTGCCGGTGTCGGCGCTGCCCCAGGTCGATTACCCGACCATCCGCGTGATGACCCTGTACCCGGGCGCCAGCCCCGATGTGATGACCAGCGCCGTGACCGCGCCCCTGGAACGGCAGTTCGGGCAGATGCCGGGCCTGACGCAGATGGCATCCACCAGTTCCGGCGGCGCGTCGGTGATCACCCTGCGTTTCAATCTCGAGATCAACATGGATGTCGCCGAGCAGCAGGTGCAGGCGGCGATCAACGCGGCCACCAACCTGCTGCCCAACGACCTGCCGGCGCCGCCGGTGTACAACAAGGTCAACCCGGCCGACACCCCGGTGCTGACCCTGGCGATTACCTCCAAGACCATGCTGCTGCCCAAGCTCAATGACCTGGTGGACACCCGCATGGCGCAGAAAATCGCCCAGATCAGCGGGGTCGGCATGGTCACCATTGCCGGTGGCCAGCGCCAGGCGGTGCGAATCAAGGTCAACCCCGAGGCCCTGGCGGCGAACGGCTTGAACCTGGCCGACGTACGCACCTTGATTGGTGCTTCCAACGTCAACCAGCCCAAGGGCAACTTCGACGGCCCGACCCGGGTCTCGATGCTCGACGCCAACGACCAGTTGACTTCGCCCAAGGACTACGCCGAGCTGATCCTGGCCTACGCCGACGGCGCGCCGTTGCGGCTCAAGGACGTCGCGCAGATCGTTGACGGCGCCGAAAACGAACGCCTTGCCGCCTGGGCCAACGAGAACCAGGCCGTGCTGCTGAATATCCAGCGCCAGCCCGGGGCCAACGTCATCGAGGTGGTGGACCGGATCAAGGCGCTTTTGCCCAGCATCACTGACAACCTGCCGGCCGGGCTCGACGTCACCGTGCTCACCGATCGCACCCAGACCATCCGCGCCTCGGTCACCGACGTGCAACATGAACTGCTGATTGCCATCGCCCTGGTGGTCATGGTGACGTTCCTGTTCCTGCGCCGGGTCAGTGCCACCATCATCCCATCGGTGGCCGTGCCGCTGTCATTGATCGGGACGTTCGGGGTGATGTACCTGGCGGGTTTCTCCATCAACAACCTGACGCTGATGGCCCTGACCATCGCCACCGGTTTCGTGGTGGACGACGCCATCGTCATGCTGGAGAACATCGCCCGGTACATCGAGGAGGGCGACAGCCCGTTGCAGGCCGCGCTCAAGGGCGCGAAACAGATCGGCTTCACGCTGATCTCGCTGACGCTGTCGCTGATTGCGGTGCTGATCCCGTTGCTGTTCATGGCGGACGTGGTGGGGCGGCTGTTCCGCGAGTTCGCCATCACCCTGGCGGTGGCGATCCTGATTTCCCTGGTGGTGTCCCTGACGCTGACGCCGATGATGTGCGCCCGGCTGCTCAAGCCTGAGCCCAAGGAGCACCAGCAGGGCCGGTTCTACCGCGCCAGCGGGGCCTGGATCGACTGGTTGATCGCGGGCTACGGGCGCAAATTGCAGTGGGTGCTCAAGCACCAGCCGCTGACCCTGCTGGTGGCGGCGGGCAGCCTGGTGCTGACGGTGGTGCTGTACCTGGCCGTGCCCAAGGGCTTTTTTCCGGTACAGGACACGGGGGTGATCCAGGGCATTTCCGAAGCGCCGCAGTCGATATCGTTTGCCGCCATGGGCGAGCGCCAGCAGCAACTGGCCAAGGTGATCCTGGCCGATCCGGCGGTGGAAAGCCTGTCGTCCTACATCGGCGTGGACGGCGACAACGCCACGCTCAACAGTGGACGCCTGCTGATCAATCTCAAGCCCCACGGTGAACGGGATGACAGCGCGACCCAGATCATTGCCCGCTTGCAGCCGCAACTGGATCGGCTGGTGGGCATCCGCCTGTTCATGCAGCCGGTGCAGGACCTGACCATCGAGGACCGGGTCAGCCGCACCCAGTATCAGTTCAGCCTGTCGTCGCCGGACGCCGAATTGCTCAGTCTCTGGAGTGGGCGCCTGGTCGAAGCCCTGGCCAGTCAGCCGGAACTGACCGACGTCGCCAGCGACTTGCAGGACAAGGGTCTGCAGGTCTACCTGGTGATCGACCGCGATGCGGCTTCACGGTTGGGCGTGTCGGTGTCGAACATCACCGATGCGCTGTATGACGCCTTCGGCCAACGGCAGATTTCCACCATCTACACCCAGGCCAGCCAATACCGCGTGGTGTTGCAGGCTGAGGCCGGAGAAAAGATCGGCCCCCAGGCGCTGAACCAGATCTACGTCAAGACCACCAACGGCGGGCAAGTGCGTTTGTCGAGCCTGGCCCGGGTCGAGGAGCGTCAGGCGCAACTGGCGATTGCCCATATCGGCCAGTTCCCGGCGGTGATGATGTCGTTCAACCTGGCGCCTGGCGTGGCCCTAGGGCACGCGGTGGAGGCGATCGAGAAGGTCCAGCGCGACATCGGCATGCCGGTGGGCGTGCAGACCGAGTTCCAGGGCGCGGCGCAGGCATTCCAGGCCTCGTTGTCGAGCACCTTGCTGCTGATCCTGGCGGCGGTGGTCACCATGTACATCGTCCTGGGCGTGCTCTACGAGAGCTACATCCACCCGATCACGATCCTGTCCACGCTGCCCTCGGCGGCCATCGGCGCCTTGCTGGCGTTGATCCTCAGTGGCAATGACCTGGGCATGATCGCGATCATCGGCATCATCCTGCTGATCGGTATCGTCAAGAAGAACGCGATCATGATGATCGACTTCGCCCTCGACGCCGAACGCAACCAGGGCATGGACCCGCAGACGGCGATCTATCAAGCCGCTTTGCTGCGTTTCCGGCCGATCCTGATGACCACCCTGGCAGCGCTGTTCGGTGCGGTGCCGCTGATGCTCGCCACCGGTTCCGGCGCCGAATTGCGCCAGCCCCTGGGGTTGGTGATGGTCGGCGGGTTGCTGGTGAGCCAAGTCTTGACGCTGTTCACCACGCCGGTGATCTACCTGTATTTCGACCGCCTGGGACGCCGGTTCGCCAAGCCTGGTGTGAAAGAGGTGCAGGCATGACGGCGCGAGCGGCAAGGGGCGAGCCACAAGCTTCAAGAGAAGAACAGGTGCAGCGCGCGCCGTCAGCTTGCCGCTGGCCGCTCGAAGCCTGGAGCGGCACCCTATGAACCTCTCCGGCCCGTTCATCAGGCGCCCCGTGGCGACCATGCTCTTGAGCCTTGCCATCATGCTGCTCGGCGGCGTGTGCTTCGGCCTGTTGCCGGTGGCGCCGCTGCCGCAGATGGATTTCCCGGTGATTGTCGTCCAGGCCAGCCTGCCAGGGGCCAGCCCCGAGGTAATGGCGTCGACGGTGGCAACGCCCCTGGAGCGTTCCTTCGGCGCCATCGCCGGGGTCAACACCATGAGCAGCCGATCCAGCCAGGGTTCGACCCGCGTCATCCTGCAATTTGACCTGGACCGTGACATCAACGGCGCGGCCCGTGAAGTGCAGGCGGCCATCAATGCCTCGCGCAACCTGCTGCCCAGCGGTATGCGCAGCATGCCCACCTACAAGAAGGTCAACCCGTCCCAGGCGCCCATCATGGTGCTGTCGCTGACCTCGGACGTGCTGGAAAAAGGCCAGCTCTACGACCTGGCCTCGACCATCCTGTCCCAGAGCCTGTCCCAGGTGTCGGGTGTCGGCGAGGTGCAGATCGGCGGCAGCTCATTGCCTGCGGTGCGCATCGAACTGGAACCCAAGGCGCTGGATCAGTACGGCGTGGCCCTGGATGACGTGCGCACCGCCATTGCCAACAGCAACGTGCGTCGGCCCAAGGGCTCGGTGGAGGACGACCGGCGCATGTGGCAGGTCCAGGCCAACGATCAACTGGAGAAGGCCAAGGACTACGAGACCCTGATCATCCGTTACCAGGATGGCTCGGTGTTGCGCCTCAAGGACGTGGCGAAAGTCACCGACAGCGTCGAGGACCGCTACAACAGCGGCTTCTTCAACGACGATGCCGCCGTGCTGCTGGTGATCAACCGTCAGGCCGGGGCCAACATCATCGAAACGGTCAACGAGATCAAGGCGCAGCTGCCGGCATTGCAGGCCGTGCTGCCGGCCAGCGTCAAGCTGAACCTGGCGATGGATCGATCGCCAGTGATCAAGGCCACGCTGCATGAGGCGGAAATGACCCTGCTGATCGCCGTGGCCCTGGTGGTCCTGGTGGTGTTCCTGTTCCTCGGCAACTTCCGCGCCTCGCTGATCCCGACCCTCGCGGTGCCGGTGTCGCTGGTGGGCACGTTTGCGGTGATGTACCTGTACGGTTTCTCGCTGAATAACCTGTCGCTGATGGCGCTGATCCTTGCCACTGGGCTGGTGGTGGATGACGCCATCGTGGTGCTGGAGAACATCTCCCGGCACATCGACGAAGGCGTGCCGCCCATGCAGGCCGCGTACCGGGGCGCCCAGGAAGTGGGTTTCACCCTGTTGTCGATGAACGTCTCGTTGGTGGCGGTGTTCCTGTCGATCCTGTTCATGGGCGGCATCATCGAAAGCCTGTTCCGCGAGTTTTCCATCACCCTGGCGGCGTCCATCGTCGTGTCCCTGGTGGTGTCCCTGACCCTCACGCCGATGCTCTGCGCCCGTTGGCTCAAGCCGCACGTGCCGGGGCAGGAGAACCGCTTGCAGCGCTGGAGCCAGCGCCTCAACGACCGAATGGTCCGTGGTTACGCCACCAGCCTGGACTGGGTGCTGCGCCACCGGCGCTTGACCTTGCTCAGCCTGCTGGTGACCATCGGCGTGAACGTGGCGTTGTACGTGGTGGTGCCGAAGACCTTCATGCCGCAGCAGGACACCGGTCAGTTGATCGGCTTCGTGCGCGGCGACGACGGGCTGTCGTTCAACGTGATGCAGCCGAAGATGGAGACCTTCCGCCGCGCGGTGCTCAAGGATGATGCGGTACAAAGCGTCGCCGGCTTCATCGGGGGCAGCAACGGCACCAATAACGCCTTCATGCTGGTGCGCCTCAAGCCCATCAAGGAGCGGGAAATTTCCGCGCAGAAAGTCATCGAGCGCCTGCGCAAGGAAATGCCCAAGGTCCCCGGCGCCCAGCTGATGCTGATGGCCGACCAGGACCTGCAATTCGGTGGTGGTCGCGAGCAGACCACCTCGCAGTATTCCTACATCCTGCAGAGTGCCGACCTGGCGTCCCTGCGCCAGTGGTACCCCAAGGTCGCGGCGGCGTTCAGGGCCTTGCCGGAACTGACCGCCATCGACGCCCGCGACGGTGGCGGGGCGCAGCAGGTGACCCTGGTGGTCGATCGTGACCAGGCCAAACGCCTGGGCATCGACATGAGCAGGGTCACCGCCGTGCTCAACAACGCCTACAGCCAGCGGCAGATATCCACCATCTACGACAGCCTCAACCAGTACCAGGTGGTGATGGAGGTCAATCCCAGATACGCCCAGGACCCGAGCACCCTCGAACAGGTCCAGGTGATCACCGCCGACGGCGCTCGGGTGCCGTTGTCGACCATCGCCCATTATGAAAACAGCCTGGAAGATGATCGGGTCAGCCATGAAGGCCAGTTCGCTTCCGAGAGCATTTCGTTCGACATGGCCGAAGGCGTGACGGTGGAGCAGGGCACCGCCGCCATCGAGCGCGCCATTGCCAAGCTCGGCATGCCTGAAGACGTCATTGCAAAAATGGCCGGCACCGCCGATGCGTTCGCGGCCACCCAGAAGAGCCAGCCGTTCATGATCCTCGGGGCGTTGCTGGCGGTGTACCTGGTGTTGGGCGTGCTGTACGAGAGCTACATTCACCCGCTGACCATCCTTTCTACGCTGCCGTCGGCGGGTGTCGGTGCGTTGCTGTCGATCTACGCGCTGGGCAGTGAATTCAGCCTGATTTCGCTGTTGGGGCTGTTTTTGCTGATCGGTGTGGTGAAGAAGAACGCGATCCTGATGATCGACCTGGCGTTGCAACTGGAGCGCGGCGGCCAGGCGCCACTCGAATCAATCCGCAGCGCCTGCCTGCTGCGCTTGCGGCCGATCCTCATGACCACGCTGGCGGCGATCCTCGGCGCCTTGCCATTGTTGCTGGGCAGCGCCGAAGGCGCGGAAATGCGCCAGCCGCTGGGCCTGACCATCATCGGCGGGCTGGTGTTCAGCCAGGTTCTGACCCTTTACACCACCCCAGTGGTCTACCTCTATCTCGATAAGCTGCGCCATCGCTTCAACCGCTGGCGTGGCGTGCGCACCGATGCTGCCCTGGAAACTCCGCTATGACCGACCGTTCGCTTTTCAATCTTGCCGCCGTGTTGGCGACCGCCCGTGGCTCCCGGGTGCTGAGCCTGGCGCTGTGCGTGGCGATGCTCAGTGCCTGCGCCATCGGTCCGGATTACCAGCGTCCGCCAGCGGCCGAACCGGCGCAGTACAAACAAGCCCAGGGCTGGCGCCAGGC
This sequence comes from Pseudomonas fluorescens, assembly GCF_018614775.1. Lineage (GTDB taxonomy): Bacteria > Pseudomonadota > Gammaproteobacteria > Pseudomonadales > Pseudomonadaceae > Aquipseudomonas > Aquipseudomonas fluorescens_BY. Next base: position 23,601 of record NZ_JAGGOF010000003.1, on the reverse strand, counting down.
CAATCCCAGCGATGCCTTGGCCCGTGGCGCCTGGTGGGAGTTGTACGGTGATGCGCAACTCAATGGCCTGGTGGAAAAACTCAACACCTCCAACCAGACGGTGGCCCAGGCCGAAGCGCAATATCGGCAGGCCCGGGCACTGGTGCGCAGTGCCCGTGGCGCGTTTTTTCCAACCGTGGACCTGACCGTGGGCAAGAACCGCTCCAGCCAGGGCACCGGCAGCAGCAGTTCGAGCCTGAGCAGTTCGTCCAGTGGCATCCGCGACACTTACAGCGCCCAGGCCGGCGTCAGCTGGGAAGCGGACGTCTGGGGCAAGCTGCGTCGTACCCTGGAAGCCGACGAGGCGAGCGCACAAGCCAGTTTCGCCGACCTGGCCGCCATGCGCCTGAGCCAGCAATCGGAACTGGTGCAGAATTACCTGCAACTTCGGGTGATCGACCAACAGAAGCGCTTGCTGCAAAGCACGGTCGACAACTACCAGCGTTCGCTGAAAATGACCGAAAACCAGTACCGCGCCGGCGTGTCCGGCAAGGATGCGGTGGCCCAGGCCCAAAACCAGCTCAAGACCACCCAGGCCGACCTGATCGACCTGATCTGGCAGCGCGCCCAGTTCGAAAACGCCATTGCGGTACTGATGGGCTTGCCGCCCGCCGAGTTCAATCTGGCGGAAACCCAGGACGTCCCGGACCTGCCGCAGATCCCCGTGGCGCTGCCGTCGCAATTGCTTGAACGGCGACCGGATATTGCTTCGGCAGAGCGTTCGGTGATGGCCGCCAACGCCAACATTGGCGTGGCCAAGGCGGCGTATTACCCGGACCTGACCCTGAGCCTCAGCGGCGGCTATAGCAGCAGTACCTACGACAACTGGGTCAGCGTGCCGAACCGCTTCTGGTCGGTGGGGCCGCAACTGGCTATGACCCTGTTCGACGGTGGTCAGCGTTCGGCGGAAGTCGACCGTAGCGTCGCCGCCTACGACCAGACCGTCGCCACCTATCGCCAGACCGTGCTCGATGGCTTTCGCGAGGTGGAAAACTACATGATCCAGCTCAAGGTCCTGGAGGACGAGGCCCGGGTACGCCAGGAAGCCCTCGATGCCGCCCGCGAATCCCTGCGCCTTACGCAGAACCAGTACAAGGCCGGGCTGATCGCCTATCTCGACGTGGTGACCGTACAGGCCACCGCCTTGAGCAACGAGCGCAGCGTGCTGGCCCTGCAACAGAGCCGCTTGATTGCCAGCGTGCAGTTGATCGCCGCGCTGGGTGGCGGCTGGGATGGGCGCATGGAGGCGCGCTGACTGTAGGAGATAGTTTTGCAGAACACCTGTGGGAGCAAAGCTTGCTCGCGACGGCAATGCTCCGGCCCCCCGGAATCTCATGGCTGCTGGCCCCTCGCGAGCAAGCTGTGCTCCCACAGATCGAGGTCTGAAGTTCCAGGTCCTGCCTATCCTGCTGTAGCCATGCTGCTCAGGGTGCATGCGGCCAGGTCCCGCTTTTGGCCGATGCACTGTCTACGTCCCGTCTCAATGGCTTGTTATAGTTCAAGCCTCTTTTCAGCCGGTAAAGGATCACTGCCATGCCGCAATACCAAGCGTTCAATGTCGAACTTGTAGACAACATCGCCCATGTGCAGATCAACCGGCCAGAAAAGATCAACGCGATGAACGCTGCGTTCTGGAGCGAGATCATCGAGATCTTCCAATGGATCGACGACACCGACGAAGCCCGGGTGGTGGTATTGAGTGGTGCCGGCAAGCACTTTTCCTCAGGGATCGACCTGATGATGCTCGCGGGCGTCGCCAATGAGTTGGGCAAGGACGTGGGTCGCAATGCACGCCTGCTGCGGCGCAAGATCCTGCAGTTGCAAGCGTCGTTCAACGCCGTGGACAACTGCCGCAAACCGGTGCTGGCGGCGATCCAGGGCTATTGCCTGGGCGGCGCCATCGACCTGATCTCGGCCTGCGACATGCGTTACGCTGCCGAGGACGCCCAGTTCTCCATCAAGGAAATCGATATCGGCATGGCCGCCGATGTTGGCACATTGCAACGCTTGCCCCGGATCATCGGGGACGGCATGCTGCGTGAACTCGCTTATACGGGGCGTAACTTTGGTGCCGACGAAGCGCGCAACATCGGCCTGGTCAATCGTGTCTACAGTGATGCCGCCAGCCTGCTCGACGGCGTGATGGGCATCGCCCGGGAAATCGCCGCGAAGTCGCCGATTGCCGTGACCGGCACCAAGGAAATGATCAGCTATATGCGCGACCACCGCATCGACGACGGGCTGGAGTACGTCGCCACGTGGAACGCCTCCATGCTGCAATCGACTGACCTGCGCGTGGCCATGGCCGCCCATATGAGCAAACAGAAACCCGAATTTCTGGATTGACCGATCATGACTTCACGCTGGACCACCGCAGTACTCGATACCGATCTTCCTGGCGGCTGGGCGGTGGCGCGCAGCTCCGAAGGCTTCCTGTTCGATGACAACGGCGCACTGTTTCCCCGCGAATGGCTCAAGCGCCAGGACATGTCGATCCTGGCCGAGCACGGCATCGGCCACCTGGATGGCGAGCCGGTCTACCTGCTGGAACTGCACAGCGCGCTGGAGGTGCCGGGCTGCAACTGGAAAGGCCTGCGGGCGTTCATGCTCGAAGGTGACCACACGCTCTACAAAGTGCTGGGCTACGCGGCGCAGATCGGCACCTGGGCCCGCGAGCATCGCTTCTGCGGCAGTTGCGGCAAGGGCATGGGCCAGATCCCGCGGGAACGGGCCATGTACTGTGATGCCTGTGACTTGCGCCATTACCCGCGGATTTCGCCAAGCATGATCGTGCTGATCACCCGTGGCGATGAAGTCCTGCTCGCGCGTTCACCGCGTTTCGTCAGCGGTGTCTACAGCACCCTGGCGGGATTTGCCGAGCCCGGTGAATCAGCCGAGGAATGTCTGGTTCGCGAGGTGCGCGAAGAAGTCAGCATCGAGGTGAAGAACATTCAGTACGTGGGTAGCCAGTGCTGGCCGTTTCCCCATTCGATGATGCTCGGCTTCCATGCCGAATACGCCAGTGGCGACATCGTGCCCCAGGAGGATGAAATCGAGGACGCCCAGTGGTTCAACGTCCATGACCTGCCGCCGTTGCCAGCCTCGCGCTCCATCGCGCGCTACCTCATCGACCTCTACCTGGCGCGGCGCTTAGGCCACGCTGAACCAGTGCTGCCAGGCTAGGCGCACGGTCAGGCCCAGCACCACGGTGATGAACACCGGCCGGATGAACTTGGCGCCGCCGCTGATGGCGGTGCGAGCACCGAAGAAGGCGCCCGCCATCACCGACAGGCCCATGCTCAGGCCGATGACCCAGTCCACTTGCCCGGAGAAAATGAACACCGACAGCGCCGCGATGTTACTGACGAAGTTCATGCTGCGGGCCACGCCACTGGCCTTGACCAGGTCGATCGGGTAGAGCAGCAGGCTGCTGACCGTCCAGAATGCCCCGGTACCCGGGCCGGCCACGCCGTCATAAAAACCCAGGCTGAAGCCCTGGGAAGACTGCCATTTCTTCTTGATCGGCGCATCGCTGTCCAGGGGCGCCTTGGGCGTGCCACCGAACAGCAAGTACAGGCCACAGGCGAAGACGATTACCGGCAGCATCTTGTTCAGCCATTCGGCAGGCAGGTAATGGGCGACGATCGCGCCGGTCAAGGCGCCTACCAGCGTGCCGACCAAGGCGTGGGTCCACTGCCGCGGATGGAACAGCTTGCGCCGATAGAAGGTGAAACTGGCCGTGGCCGAGCCAAAGGTCGAGCTGAGTTTGTTGGTACCCAGCACCAGATGCGGTGGCAGGCCAGCCGTCAGCAGCGCAGGCGTGGTCAGCAGGCCACCGCCACCGGCAATGGCATCGATGAAACCGGCAAGGAACGCGACAGCAATGAGGATAGCGAGGGTAGTGAGGTCAACGCTGAGTTCAAAAGGCATGGAGTCGGCTTATTCGGCAGGTCGCCGAAGGATGGCGAAGGAAGACCGGTATGGTACCCATAATGGCTCTGGGCTGCGACCACTCGTGATAGCCCTGTATTGGAGCGAAGCGCTAAATTTTTTTTGAAATCAAGGGGTTGTCAGTCTAGCCAAATGAGTACATAATTGCGCCCATCGAACGCACTGAGGCATAAAAAATCTCAATGTTTTCAAGGAGATAGCGCTTCTCAGAGGCCTATCCCTGATCAGGTTTGTACCGGTTGATGTGGCTGTATGCATCAGGCGTCCTGAGGCCGAATAGCAAAATGGTTATGCAGTGGATTGCAAATCCACCTACGCCGGTTCGATTCCGACTTCGGCCTCCACTTTCAAAAAGCCCTGTAGATCCATGATCTACAGGGCTTTTTTGTTTTCAGACATTGATGGTTTTGTCTTGAAAAGGACATGCCTGACCTTGCTTCACCGGGGAGGGATGTATATATTCCCTCCTCTTGCTATACCCGCCTCGATCCTGGCAACTCCATCTTGCCAGTCTTCGCAGGCGACACCGCGCTACCGCCCGAATGGCGAAACTGGTAGACGCATGGGACTTAAAATCCCCCGCTCGTAAGGGCGTGCCGGTTCGATTCCGGCTTCGGGCACCATATAACAAAGGGTTGCATGATATATCTCATGCAACCCTTTTTGTTTGCGCGTTCATTGTCACCCCACCGCCCAAGCCTACAGCCGTCGCCGAAACGCTTCCAGAATCTCCCGCATGCCCTTTTTCATCTGCAGGTGCGCAATGGCGTCCAGGGGTTGCCAGAGGCAATCGCTGATTTCATTCTGCGGCCTGGCGGCTCGGCAATCGCTGACCGAAGCTTCGAACACGTGGTGCTCAGTGTCGCCGTCGTTGATCCTCATGAGATAAAGCAGGTTTTCAGCGCCCAACCCGGTTTCTTCCGCAAGCTCTCTGATCGCGGCATTGGCGTGGGTTTCGCCGCGTTCGACCGTGCCGCCCGGCAGCGCCCACCGGCTGTTGGGCTTGCGCACCAGCAAAATGTGGCGGTTCTCCTCGCAAATGACGGTCGCTCGAATTTTCATGGCACGCCCAATCAATGACTGTCATTAAAATGAAATATAACTGAAATAATCAGATCCGGCACACCATGGTGGCTATTTAGCCTTATCCGTAAGACCGCAGCCATGGGAGAACGGCTCCACACGATCTCGCGGCTGCCAAGCGGTGCTACGTCATTGACCGGTCATCGCCTAAAATGAATCAGATCAAAAAAAACGCATCCATGTTGGGTGGATGGCTAACCCCACGCAGCGGGGAGAGAGAAGAGATGATCACTGTCGAAGACTTCAAAGTCAGATCCCAGGAGCTTCTGGTAGAACTCGACACGGCCACATCGGAGATGATGTCGCTCATTGGTACCCATGAAATGGCCGGGGCGGCGTGGGAAGCGGCCGTCCAGCGCCAACATGAAGCCTATGAGCAGTGGGTGGCCTATCTTAACGAGCGTCTGTAGAAGGCGCTCCTGCAGATTGTTTGAACGGACCCCGCACGGTTGTGCCTAATCCTTACACCGACAAGAGGATTAGGTCATGTCTGAATTAGCCAGTTATTTCTGGATTGCCGTCGCGGTGCTATTGCTACTTGTGGACCTGTGGGCCATCGTCAGCGTGTTTCGCAGCGACAAGTCGGCCGGCACCAAGGCCGGCTGGGCGCTGCTACTGATCATTCTGCCCGTGCTCGGGCTGGTTATCTGGGGTGTGGCCGGACCGCGGGGCATCAAGGAAGGCCCGTCATCGCCGGAACACAGCAAGGGCTAGCACAAGGGCATGCGAGTCCCCGGTCACTGGTCGTCCAGTGGCCGTTGGTAGCTTCTGCGTTCAGGGGCGCCTGTCAGCGAAACCTGGGCAGCGGCCGCTCGATGGGCTTGAGGGACGTCAGGGCGCTCTGGATCGACGGGGCGTCTTTTTCGATGTCATTAAGTCGATCACGAATTCGCAGAGCGGTAGGGTGTCCGCCCTGATGGTCGACCCAGTCGGCGATTTCCTTGCAGGCCGCCGTCAGACGTGCCTGGCGTGACTCCAGCAGGGTGAGCAGGGTGGTGATGGACTCTTGTTCCGACATGTCGCACCTCCATGGGAATTGATGGGGCAGCACGAAGCCCGCCAGAGGCGGGTCATACCGTTCATTAAGCGTAGTTGAGTCATTTCGGGTCTGTCGAAGAATCCGGCGCCCGGCTGGACAGCCGGTACGCCGAACGTTGAAGTTCCCTGATCAGCCGGACTCCTTGATCCAGGTGGGCGCCACACTGGCGCGCCAGCGTACGTCGGTGATGCCGTATTTCTCCGCAAGGGGTTTGGATACCCGCTTGACTTTTTCCCGGCCGAACTTGGGTATGCGCCCGACACCCGCATCGCAACTGGCCCAATGCCAAGCTTCGGAGTTATTCATCACTTCTGCGCGGATGATGAATGACTTTGGCTCGCCATGAAGCGCATAGTCGATGATGTAAAGCGATGGCCCGCCCATAAATCCTCCCTAATTAGTCCTATACGGATGGATACGGCGGCGCCCGGAAAATTCCATCGGATTTCCAGACGGTCAAAATGAGACCGGGCAGCCGCGCGGGCCATCGGACGTTGAAGAGTGAAGGCAGGCAGGGCTCGCGGCGAGGAACCAAACCCGGTTAACCTTCTCCAAGGTGAGCTTCATCACCGAGGGCCAGGGATTCAAGGCGTGGCAGTGCGGCATTTCTTTTAAGGCAAAACATGAAAAACATCGCCAGGGCGCTGGTCGTTGCAGTCCTCGCCATCGGTGTGTCGGGATGCATCGGCCCGCCCATCGAACTGACCCCGCAAACCGAGCAACGCTTGCGTGAACAACCCCCGATCCGCTTCCTACTGACCTTCGATGATGGTCCCAGCGCGTCCTCTTTGTGGAACCCCAGCCTGGAGGTGCTCGACGCGCTGGCCCGTAATCCCGTACAACGCGGGATCAAAGCGGTGTTTTTCCTGCAAACCCGAGCAGCGCGCGCGGGCGACAGCCATATCGGCCGCTCGGTGATGCACCGTGAGCAGCGCGAAGGTCATGTGCTGGCTTTTCATACGGCGACCCATTGGCACACCAATCACCGGTTCCTCGATCCTGAGGCGCTGGAGCAGTCGCTTGTCGAAGGGGGCAACGATATTGCCAGTATTACCGGGGCAGCGCCGACCCTGGTCCGGCCGCCGTTCTGGAGTTACGACCGGCGCACCTTCGCCGCCTACCAGCGTCATGGCATGCATGTACTGCTGACTGACCTGAGCGCCAACGATGGCAAGGTCTGGGGCATCACAGTCAGCCCGCGCCGACGCATCAATCTGATTCGCCAGCTCTCTGAAGTGCGCGAGCGCATCGCAGCCGGACAGATGCCTGTGGTGGACGGGGTGATTCCAGTGGTGGTGACGTTTCACGACATCAACCGTTATACCGCCCGACATGCCCGCGAATACCTGCAGATTCTGCTGGACAGCGCACAGGCCACGGGGGTGAGGACCGATGCCAAGCCTTTCTATGACGAGCGCCAGTCGCTGGAGCGGGCGGCGTTGGCGCGCACGGTCCAGAGCAGCGGCCAGCCAGTGCGCCTGCCGGGTTTATGGGACTGGTTATGGGATTCGGATTCCCGCTGATAGAGAGGGCTGCGCAGCCCGGCGGGAGCAAGCTCTCTCGCTCGGATCAGCGTTTTGCCGGCTCCAGCGGAATCTCCAGGGTGAACAGGGCGCCGTGGCCGGGTCCGTCGCTGTGGACATACAGACGGCCTTTCATCTCTACCGCCGCCAGTGCGCAGCTGTGCAAGCCGAACCCATGGCCATCCTTGCGAGTGGTAAACCCGTGGTTGAAGATACGGGCCAGGTTCTCGGGGGCGATGCCTTCGCCGCGATCCTTGACACTGAAACTCAATGTTCCCTGGTCCATCACCCGGACGCCCAGGGTCATTTCCCGTGGCTCGGAGACGTTGGACATCGCGAACTTGGCGTTGCTGATCAGATTGATCAGGATCAGCAGCAACCGATGCTTGTCCCCCATGATCGTGGGAACATCCTGATAGTCCTTGATAACGGTGACGTGGTGCCGGCTCAGCGCGCCCGAGTTCATGCGCAGGGCATCTTCGAACAGGTCTGTGACGTTGAGCGGTTCGATCAGCCTGGCCGCCCCGGCGTAGGTTTGTTGAGTGGTGACGATCTCCTTGATGTGGTCGATGCTCTTGGTCAACTGTGCCAGTTCGTCGATTTGCGTGGCCTGTTCGGCGGCGATGGATTCGACCAGTTCATTGAAATAGCGCGGCAGCAATTTGCCCTTTTCATCCAGGGTGATGAACTGCCCGAGGTCCTCGGCATGTTCATTCATCATCTTCACCGCCCTGGCCAGGCCAAGCGCCTTGCTGTTCTTCAATTTGCGGGTCACCAGGTCCGCCGAAATGTTCACGCTATTCAGCACGTTCCCAACGTTATGCAGGACGTTCGTGGCGATCTCGGCCATGCCGGCCATTCGCGCGGCGTCCATCAACTCGCGCTCGGCCTCTTTCAGCTCGCGTGTACGCTCCTGGACACGTTCTTCGAGGCGCTCGTTGGAGGTTTGCAGGGCCTGGTTGATCTGGTTGATCACGGCGGTGCTGCGGACCAGGCGCGCGGCCAGGTAGATCATAAGGATTGCCATCAGACTGGCGCATACCGCGAGGTAGATATGGTATTGACGGTCTGTCGCGGCTGTCCGGCGTTGTGTCTCGTTCAACAACTCGTTGATGTTGTCCAGCTCCTGGGCCACCGGGATGACGCTGATGCGGTCGAGGAGGTCATTGACGATCGGTTGTTCCTGGATGATGGATCTGACCTGCTGGGTCAGCGTGATGAAAGGGGGGCGGTACTGTTCGGGCAGCTGGTCGATGTATTTTTCCAGGTCGGTCAGTTGATCCTGCAGCTCGTTGGCTTTGTCCGAGGTGACATAAAGCGCGTATTCCAGCGTTGTCAGGGTCAGTTCCAGAATATTGGAGGCCGCTGCGAGGCGTTCCGTCGGGCTTTTGATGTCGATGGTGTTGAGCAGGGTTTGAAGCTCATCCTCGACAGTCGGCAGGGCATCAAGGGCTGTGCGCAGCGCAGCGTTGTGCTGCTGGAATTGCTCGACCAGCAAGGTCTTGTTGTTGACAGCATCGACATAGCCCTGGCGTCTGGATGCCCACAGCGCCGCCAGAGGGCCTGCGTTGTTGAGCCGTTCCAGTTGCTCCCATCGGCTTCCGGCTTCAGGTGGTGGCGCCAGCGACAGGTTGTTGTTGACGCCGATTTTCTTCCTCAGGATCTTACCGTTCCAGTTGGCATCGGCTTGTTTGAGCTGGCGAATGAAGTCACGGGACTCGAAGTAGGTCGCGGAGTCGTACGTGTAGGACTTGATCAGGAAAAATATCAGTGCTGAGAAGACCACCAGCGCGACGGCCAACAGGGCGGGCCATTTATATTTTCTGATAAAAGTGGTCACGCTGCTCTCCTGTTCAGGATGCTTGTCGACGGAGTCGGCAAGTTGCCGAGAGGGGATAAATGTTCGGGACGTGGGACGGTGGGATGGACAGGTGCGAGTGATATCGATGGAAGCGGTGGTCTGTTTGTGCCTGGATACACGTTGAGCTCCCTGCTAACGGTGAACAGCGGTTCGTCAGTGCACTGAGTGTAGCGCTAACGAGACGGTGTGACGGCAGCGCTCCGGGGCGGAGCGGGCGCGGCCAGGGCTGGCCGCGCCCCGGGCGTTACTTGATGTCGATGAAGGGCAGGGCGCCGTTCGGCAGCACGGTGGTTGGCAGCACACCATTCCAGCGCTCGGCCTTGGTCAGTTCCACCAGGTTCTGATTACTCGCCAGTGCCTGGGCGCGGGCCTTGATGGCTTCGGCTTCGGCCTTGCCGCGCAGTTCGGTGGCGAGCGCGTCGGCCTTGGCCTGGGCCACTTGCGAATCCGCTTCCGCCTGGGCCTGGGTCACGCGAATCTGCGCCTGGACCTGCTCGGTGGCAAGTTGCTGTTCGCGGGTCTTGACCTGGACTTCGGCGGCCATGCGCGCTTCGATGGCTTTTTCATAGGCATCGCTGAAGTCGATGTTTTCGACCTGGACGCTGTCGATGATCACCGGCCCGGTAATGGTCGACTTGATCGCCGTGGAAATGTCGTTGACCAACTGCACGCGGTTCTGCACGGCGGCCACGGCGTTGAACTTGCCGAACACGTTTTCCACCTGGGTGGGCACCTGGCGGCTGATCATCCGGTCGCGGATGCCTTCGAGATCCTTGAACTGGGTGTAGACCTTGGCCACGTCGGAAGGCGCGATGTGCCAGGACACCGAGACCTTGAGCTGGGCGGACTGCTGGTCCTTGCTGTAGGCCTGGAGGTCTTCATAGGCGGTGACCTGGCTCTGCACGCTGATCAGGCGTACCGACTCGATGAAGGGGGTCTTGAACGACAACCCCGGTTCCACCACGCCGACCAGCGCACCGTTGCGCAGCAGCACGCCGCGCTCGGTTTCGTCGACCGTGTACCAACTGCCGAAGAACACGCATAACAGGACTACGCCCAGGACTGCCGCAACAATAGAGCCGATGGTTTTGCTGGTCACTTTTCTTTCCTTGATCACGTGGATGAGGGATACAGCGTGTCGTCAGGCTGGCGTCCCGGCCGCTGGAAACCAACGGCGGCTTTCTTGAACGCCAGACACGAAAAAGCCCTGAATAATCAGGGCTTTTTCGTACATAAGATGGCGGAGGCGATGGGATTCGAACTCATGGACCTGTTACAGTCGACGGTTTTCAAGACCGTTGCCTTAAACCACTCGGCCACACCTCCGTACTGCGTTGCGGGCGCCATAATACCCGAATGAAACACACTGTCAAACTCTCTACGTAGCTTGTTACAGAGCGTCTGTTATTATCCTTGCCACTGAATGTTTCAGAACCGGAGGAGTGTCGCCATGCGCGAACAGGATTACGCAGTGAACAACGGCGTGCAGGCTGAGCAGCTAGAGGTTAGCCGCGTCCTGCGCAACACATATGGCCTGCTGGCACTCACACTCGTCTTCAGCGGTGTGATGGCTTACGTCGCCCAACAGATGCGGGTAGGTTACCCGAACATCTTCGTGGTGCTGATCGGTTTCTATGGCCTTTTCTTCCTCACCAACAAGCTCCGTGATTCGGCCTGGGGCCTGGTGTCGGCATTTGCCCTGACCGGCTTCATGGGGTTCCTGCTCGGCCCGATCCTCAATCGCTACCTGCAGATGCAGGGCGGTGCCGAAGTCGTCAGCTCGGCCTTCGCCATGACCGCGCTGGTGTTCGGTGGGCTGTCGGCCTACGTGCTGATCTCCCGCAAGGACATGAGCTTCCTGAGCGGTTTCATTACCGCCGGCTTCTTCGTGCTGCTGGGTGCGGTCGTTGCCAGCTTCTTCTTCCAGATCAGCGGCCTGCAACTGGCGATCAGCGCCGGCTTCGTGCTGTTCTCGTCGGTCTGCATCCTGTATCAGACCAGCGCGATCATCCACGGCGGTGAGCGTAACTACATCATGGCGACCATCAGCCTGTATGTATCGATCTACAACCTGTTCGTCAGCCTGCTGCAGCTGTTCGGCTTGATGGGTCGCGACGACTGATCCTATCGGATGCTCGATAGGTGAAAAGCCCGCTTCGGCGGGCTTTTTTTCGTCTGCGTGTTCTGGGTGGGCACGCCTTGAAGTGACATTGTCTGGCAGGGCCCCATCGCGAGCGGGCTTGCTCCCACAGGGTTTATGGTGTTACGGGATGCAGGTTCACCATTCGATCTCCTGTGGGAGCGAGCCTGCTCGCGATAGCGGTGGTTAAGCAACGTGGCAATCGACTGCCATACCCTCATCGCGCGCAAGCCGTGCCCCCACGGAGCCGCGCTCAGCCTGGCCACACGTTCGGCTTCGAACCCATTATTTGTCGTCCGGTTCCTACAGAATCGAGCTGAGAATACCCGCCCGTACGGCTAGCCACGTCCTCCGTTGGGCAACGTCTGTAGGCGTTTTTCCTTCCAGCGGTGGGCCTGTTCTCTTTATGCCGAAAGGGGGGCTTATCACTATCCATAGCCTCGCCAAGGGCCTAGATTGGAATGACCCATCGTACTGGCAGGAGGCAAAACATAAAAAATGATCAACGTTCGGCAGCGTGGACATTCGCAGTCACGCAGCCGACAGGCTAGCGGACAACGCTTGAGAGACACGCTCAAGGAATACGCGATTTCACCGACGGCTTTCGCATTGCTACTTCGCGTGAGCCCTCAATGTCTGACCAATTGGTTCACCCGGGGCGTGCCCCAGGAGCGAATGCAACAGTTGGCGCGTTTGTTGAGCGTAAGTGAACGGTGGTTGGCGACAGGAGAGGAAAGGCAGGCTGAGATTGACCTATCCGGCAACCATTAATAAGTCTGAAAGGAGGCAATATGGCTTCATACAGTTTTCAAAACGAAGTACCCAAGACGCGGGTCAACATCAAACTCGATCTGCACACCGGCGGTGCCCAGAAAAAAGTTGAACTGCCGCTGAAACTCATGGTGATGGGTGATTATAGTCAGGGGCGAGAGCAGCGCCCGTTAGCGGCCAGAGACAAGATCAACGTCAACAAAAACAACTTTGACAGCGTGCTCGGTGAGTTTTCGCCCAGCCTGAAATTCGCTGCACACAACACGTTGATGTGTGATGAGCCCGAGTTCTCGGTCGAGTTGAAATTCCAGGCCATGAAAGATTTCGAGCCCGAGCAAGTAGCACGACAGATCCCTCAATTGCGGGCATTGTTAGCCATGCGCAATCTGCTGCGTGATCTTAAATCGAACCTGCTGGATAACACGACGTTTCGACAGGAGTTGGAATGTATCTTGAAGGATGAAGCCCTCAGTAACGAGCTGCGCGCCGAGTTGGCTGCGCTGGCTTCAACAGAAGGTCGGTAGTTTAATTCGTAGGTCCAAACAGTACGTTCATCATGACCATTGAACGTTCTAACGTGCATTCGCGCGGCGCTACAGTGTTGTCTGAAAACGGCGGAGTCTATGCTTCGCTATTCAGTCGCATCAATCTGAATCCTATTGCTGAACTCGGCGATATCGAAACGTTCCAGCATGCCGAGGCCTTGTCCGAGGTCTCGGTCGACGAGCGAGTGACAGCCGCAGTCAGTGTGTTCTTGAAGTTGCTCGAACAGTCCGCACAAAAAGTCGAGCGACTGGACAAAGTACTCCTGGACGAACATATCGCTTCGTTGGACAGGCAGATAAGCCGTCAACTCGATGCGGTGATGCATCACCCTGACTTTCAACGTGTCGAATCGACCTGGCGCGGCGTGAAATCACTCATAGACCAGACGGATTTTCGCCAGAACGTACGCATTGAATTGCTGGACATCAGCAAGGACGATCTGGTGCAAGACTTTGAGGACGCGCCGGAGATTGCCCAAAGCGGATTGTATCTGCACACCTATACCCGTGAATACGATATGCCCGGTGGGGAACCCATCGCCGCAGCTATTTCCAACTATGAATTCAACCGCAGTCCGCAGGATATCGCTTTGCTGCGCAATATCTCCAAAGTTGCCGCTGCGGCGCATATGCCTTTTATCGGTTCGGTTGGGCCGGGATTCTTTGGCAAGCAAACAATGGAAGAAGTGGCCGCCATCAAGGACATTGGCAATTATTTTGATCGGGCTGAATACATCAAGTGGAAGGCCTTCCGTGACAGCGATGACGCCCGTTACATAGGCTTGACCATGCCTCGGGTTCTGGGCCGCCTGCCTTACGGGCCGGATACCCGCCCAGTGCGAAGTTTCAACTATATCGAGAACGTCAAAGGGCCTGATCACGAGAAATACCTTTGGACCAACGCCTCTTTTGCCTTCGCCGCCAATATGGTCAAGAGTTTTATCGCCAACGGTTGGTGCGTGCAGATTCGTGGTCCGCAGTCCGGCGGGGCGGTAACGGACCTGCCGATTCACTTGTACGACCTGGGCACCGGGAATCAAGTGAAGATCCCTTCGGAAGTGATGATTCCCGAAACCCGCGAGTTCGAGTTTGCCAATCTCGGTTTCATCCCTTTGTCCTACTACAAGAACCGGGATTACGCGTGCTTCTTCTCCGCCAGTTCTGCGCAGAAGCCCGCGCTGTACGACGCGGTGGATGCCACCGCGAACAGCCGCATCAATGCGCGCCTGCCCTATATCTTCCTGCTTTCACGCATTGCCCATTATCTGAAGCTCATACAGCGGGAAAACATAGGCACCACCAAGGATCGTCGCGTGCTGGAGCTGGAGCTGAACAAGTGGATCGGTGGCCTAGTCACGGAAATGACCGATCCAGGGGATGACCTGCAAGCCTCTCATCCGCTGCGTGATGCAAAGGTGACCGTGGAAGACATTGAGGACAACCCGGGTTTCTTCCGAGTCAAGTTGTACGCGGTGCCGCACTTCCAGGTCGAGGGCATGGACGTCAATTTGTCCCTCGTGTCGCAGATGCCCAAGGCGAAAGCCTGACTCTCTCCCAAGGAAACGAAACCATGAAAATCGATCGCCCCTTGTGGGCGTCCGGAACCTTGTTGTCCGCACAACAGTTCCAGCAGCAGGCGCGCTGGGAGAGCTGGGCCAACGAACAGCTCGCTCACCTGGCCCTGGCACACCCCTGGGGTGTGAGGGCTGTCGCGTTTGATCCGCAAGCACTGCGACTGGGTAAGCTCAAGGCAACCCGGCTGCAGCTACGCATGCCCGATGGCACCCTGATCGATAGCGAGCGGGTGGATCGCCTGCCGCCGGCGCTGGAGCTGGCGCAACTGCTGCCCGAGGGTGCCCAGCAAGCGCTCTTGCTGTTGGCGTTGCCGCTGGAGCAGGCCAACGGCGATAACTGCCTGTTCCAGCCAGACCAGGGGGATCGACCCACCCGTTATCGCCAGGACTGGCGCTCCGTACAGGATCTCTACGCCGATGAAATACAGTCGATCAGCGTAATGGAACACGTGCTGAGCCTGCGCCTGGATACGGACAACAACGGTGATTACTTGACGTGTCCGGTCGCGCGCCTGGTGCGTGATGGGCAGGGAGGGTGGTGCCTCGATCCTGCCTATGTGCCGCCGCTGTTGAGTTTCGCCGCGCATCATGGGCTGCTGGCCCAACTGGATAACGTGTTGACGCAGTTGTCCGCCAAGCGGCAGCGACTGATGGGCATGCGTCGGGAAAGCAACCAGCGCATGGCTGACTTTGCCGTCGCCGACGTGTCGTTGTTCTGGCTGCTCAATGCGTTGAACACCTATCAACCGGTGCTGGCTGACCTCAAGGCTTATCCGCAGCGGCCACCCGAGCAGGTTTATCAGGTGCTGGTCAAGCTGGCCGGCAGCCTGCTGACGTTCTCCCTGGAACACGATATCGACAGGATTCCAGCCTATCGGCACGAGCAGCTGGAAAAGGTGTTCGCGCCGCTGATGGAGACCATTTCCACGCTGCTGGAAGCCAGCCTGCCATCGCGCGTGATTGCCCTGGTGCTGGAGTCGACACGCGCCAATCGCTGGCAGGTGACGCTGGACGATCCGCGCTTGCGCGAACATGACGGCGTGGACTTTTACCTGTCGGTGCGCTGCGACATGCCGGCGGTGCAGGTGCAAGAGCAGTTTCCCCGACTGTGCAAGGTCGGTTCGCCGGAAAATGTCGACGAGTTGATCAACGCCGCGCTCGACGGTGTGCCGTTGCAGGCGTTGCGTCACGTCCCGGCGGCGGTTCCGTTGCGCCTGGAAAATCAGTACTTCGCACTCGATCTCAGCCATCCCAAGGGACAGGCCATGCTGGCTGGTCGCACCTTGGTCTGCTATGTGCCGAGTACCTTGGCAAATGCCAGGCTCGAACTGTTTGCGGTATTGCGCTCATGACTTTGCTCAGGACCGGAAAACAGGCCACCACCGCACTGGATATCGATGATCTGCTGCACGACACCTACCTGATGGTGGTCGAGTTGCGCCAGGGAGCTTCGGTACCCGACCTGCAAAAGCTGCGGGAATTGTGCGTGGCGCACATCGAGCAGGTTCGACAGCGGCTGGAGCAGACGGGATTCGATCAGCGCAGCGCCGATCATATCAGCCACGCCCAATGCGCCTTGCTGGATGAGACGGTGCTCACCGTCACCCCCTCCGATATGCGTACGGAGTGGGCCGGCGAATCACTCCAGGCCAAGTTCTTCAATCGGCATCAGGCCGGTGAGTTTCTCTACGAGGACATGCGGGAAGTGCTGCGCGAGCCGGCACCGGACCCGCGCGTGCTGACGGCATTCCAACGCGTGCTGTCGCTGGGTTTTCGAGGGCGCTACAAGAAGGATGTTGCCGACCCGGAGCGTGAACAGATACTGGCGGCCCTCAATGCCCACGTAGCGCCGTTGCAAGTCAATCAGGACCTCGTCGGGCAGGCGGCGGGCCGCAATCTGATCGGCAGCCTGCCCCGTGGACGCTCACCGTGGGTACACGCCTTGTTGGTCGTGCTCCTGTTGGCCGGCGTCTGGTGGGCGATGGATCATCTGCTTAACGGTGTGGTCGCCTCGCTTTTGCCGGTGGGGGCGTGACACGCAGATGACGACCAAACTGCAACGAGCCCTTTGGCTGTGGGCGGGGACGCTGGTCCTCACACTCATCGCGATCATTCCGCTTGCCGCCCCGGGGCGCATCGTTGCGGCGTTGCTCGTGGTGTGTGGGGTCGCGTTGGCCTGGATTGTGGTCAATCGGCGCGCAAGCGTGCAATTGACAGTCGAGGCGAACTTACCCCCGGTATCGTTTCGACGGCGCGTGGTCTTGGTCTGTGGCGATGGCCTGGACGGCCTGTTCGGTACCGATCGAAAGGAGCGGGTGACGGATCAGGCTTGCTACCTGCGCGTGCCGGAACCGGATCAGCTACCGGACATCACCGAGACGCTCCTGGCATCGCGTCCGGGTTGGGGTGCCCAGCTCAGCGTAATGTTCATCGTCAACCCGGCCGCACACACCGACCAGGGCGTCTTGGCCGGACGGCTACGGACCTTCCGTCACCAGGCTGCACTGGCGCGCAGGCACGGTACGGCCTTGCCGCTGATGCTGGTGAGCTATGTCCGTACCCTGCAAGGTGAGGCCCCCTGGTTCTGTTGGGCCAATGGCGATGTCAGCCCTCGCGTTCGTGACGCGGGAGCCTGCGTGAGTTTGACGGACTGGCAGTTGCAAGCCGCCGATTCGTCATCGCAAGCAGCGCGGATGCAGGCCAGCGTGCAATTGCGCAGCGTCACGACCTGGTTGCACGAAATGGTCTTCCCCCATCTCATGCCCCGCGATGGCCCCGGAGCCGCCGGTTCGGCCACGATTTTTGCCATCAAACAGGTGCCGGCGTTGCCGCAGGTCCTGGACGAAAACCTGTGGCGCCAATGGCTGCGCAACAAGGTGGCGCTGGTCGACAAGGCGCGGGCTGTGCCAGACGCCACGTTGCCGTTTCCGGACCCTCTGCTGAACCTGATCCCGTTGCGGGTCCGATCCACCCCGGCACAGCGCGCCAGCGTGATCGCGTTGTGGTTGTTTGCCCTGACCGGTGCGGTCGCACTGGCCAGTTCAGCACGGCAGAACACCTTGTTGGTGCGCCAGGTCAGCGATGACCTGCGTCGGCATGCGTCAATCCCTGAGGCGGGGCTGAGCCGCCAGCGGGAAGACGCCGTGGCGGCGCTGCGTCAGACCGCCCAACGCCTGGACACGTACTACCGGCACGGTGCACCGCTGGCGCTAGGTCTTGGCTTGTGTCGCGGCGAGCCCCTGAGGGGCCAGCTGTCGACGCTGCTTGGCCATTACCCTGAACCGTCTGTGCCGGCGCTTGTGTCGGCGCCCGAACCGGCGCGGCTGGACAGCCTGTCGCTGTTCAGCCCAGGCAGTGCGCAGCTCAAACCGGACTCGACCAAGGTGCTGGTCAGTGCGTTGGTCGGCATCAAGGCGCAACCCGGTTGGTTGATCGTGATCGCCGGGCACACCGATGCCACCGGCGATGAGTTGCAAAACCTTCGCTTGTCCCGCGCCCGGGCTGCCGCCGTCCATGACTGGATGCAACACATGGGCGGCATTCCCGACAGTTGTATGGCAGTGCAAGGGTTCGGCGCCAGCCAACCGATCGCCAGCAATGACACCGAGGCGGGGCGCGCAGCCAACCGTCGTGTCGATATCCGTCTGGTCCGTGAAGTGGGAGCGTGTACGTCTCCTGCTGCGGAGCCGGACAGGCAACCCCCGGTCGCATCCCGCGGCTTTTAACCCAAGAAAAGGAGCTTCACATGGCAATTCCCATTTACCTCTGGCTGCACAAGGACGCGAACGAGGCCATCAAGGGCTCGGTGGATGTGCAGGAGCGCGAAGGCAGCATCGAAGTGCTGGCCCAGGAACACAGCCTCTACATTCCCACGGATAACAACACCGGCAGATTGACCGGTGCGCGGGTGCATGCGCCGTTTCTGTTCTCCAAGGAAATCGACGCCTCCAGCCCTTACCTCTACAAGGCCGTGACCACAGGGGAAACCCTCGAGAGCGCCGAGTTCAAGTGGTATCGCATCAACGATGCCGGGCAGGAAGTCGTGTACTTCATCACCCGCCTGGAGAACGTCAAGGTGGTGAAAGTCGCGCCGCAGATGCACGACATCAAGGACCCGACCAAAGAGAAGCACAACCACCTGGAACAGATTGAGCTGCGCTACGAAAAGATCACCTGGACCTACAAGGACGGCAACATCATCCATTCCGATGCCTGGAGCGAACGCCAGAGCGCCTGATCGGAAAGGCCGGGGCGAGGGTCCGTTTACGGACGCTCGACCCGGCACCTCTGCGTTCTCCCTTCGCTTGCTTACCGACCTACACGGATTATCTGCACAAGGATGCCCCTCATGGTACAGAGCTCCACTCGTTTGCTTCGTCGTCTCAATCCCTACTGCGCCCAGGCGCTCAGTGAGGCGGCGTCACTGTGCCAAAGCCGCACCCACGCGCAGGTCACTGTCGAGCACTGGCTGCTCAAGTTGCTGGGCCAGGGCGATGGCGACCTGACGGTGATCGCCCGCCGGTACGAGTGGGATCTTGAGGCGCTGTGGTACGGCTTGCTCAACCACCTCGACCGCTTGCCACGCAGCGCGCAGGGCAAGCCGCAGCTGTCGCAGCCTTTACTGCAACTGATCAGCAATGCCTGGCTGCGTGCTTCGCTGGACGACGACAACGACAGGTTGCGTTCCGTGCATCTGCTGGGAGCGCTGATGGACACCCCCGGACTGCTGGCTTGCGAAGCCGCGTGGCCACTGCTCAGCCTCAGCGAGGCCCAATTGCAGCGCTTGTCTGCCTTGCTCGATCAGACCTCCGAGGAGCGCCCCGAGCTACAGGAACATGCGGTCATGGATGGGGTGACCGGGCCTTTGGTCGAGCCCGCCGCATTCGCTGCAAAGCCAGACGCCCGGCAGGCGCTACTGGACAGATTCACCCAGGACCTGACCGCCAAGGCGGGGCAGGGCCAGATCGACCCGGTGTTTGGCCGGGATGATGAGATCCGCCAGGTCATCGACATTCTCAGCCGCCGGCGCAAGAACAACCCGCTGCTGGTTGGCGAGCCGGGGGTGGGTAAAACCGCCCTGGTCGAGGGCTTGGCGCTGCGCATTGCCCAAGGCGATGTTCCCGACAGCCTCAAGTCGGTCAGCGTGCGGGCGCTGGACCTTGGGTTGTTGCAGGCTGGCGCCGGGGTCAAGGGTGAATTCGAGCAGCGCCTGAGCAGCGTCATCGACGCGGTGCAGCATGCCGAAACGCCGACACTGCTGTTCATCGACGAAGCCCACACCTTGATCGGTGCCGGCAACCAGGCGGGCGGCGCCGATGCAGCAAACCTGCTCAAGCCCGCCCTGGCCCGTGGCGAGCTACGCACCATCGCCGCCACCACGTGGAGCGAATACAAACAATACTTCGAGCGCGACGCCGCGCTGGAGCGGCGCTTCCAGAAGATCAAGGTCGATGAGCCGGACGACGCCGGCGCCTGCCTCATGCTGCGCGGCCTCAAGGAGCGCTATGCCAGTCACCATGGCGTACACATCCAGGACGCAGCCGTGCAGGCCGCCGTCAGCTTGTCACGGCGTTACCTGACGGGGCGCCAGTTGCCCGACAAAGCCGTCGACCTGCTCGACACCGCCAGCGCCCGGGTGCGCATGAGCCTGGACTGCGAGCCCCACGCCTTGGTGCGGCTTAAAAGTCGGCTGACCGCCCTGGCCCAGGAGCGTCAGGCGCTGGAGGCGGACCAACAGCTCAGCGGCAGCGTCGATACCCAGCGTCTGGCGCACATCGCCACGCAATACGCCGAATTTCAGCACCAGCATGTGGACCTGGAGCAGCTGTATCGGCAAGCCCTTGACCTGACCCAGCAACTGCTCGACGCGCGTCAGGCCGAGCCTCCACGGCGCGAAGTCTGCGCGCAATTGCAGCAGCGACTGGATGAGCTCCAGGCAAATCAGCCGTTGCTGTCCCTGGACGTCGACGCGCGCAGCGTGGCTGAAGTGGTTGCCGACTGGACCGGGGTGCCGCTGGGCAGCCTGCTCAAGGATGAACAGGCCAACCTGCTGATGCTGGAGCAGCGATTGGGCGAGCGTGTCATCGGCCAAACCGGGGCCCTCAACGCCCTGGCCCAGCGCTTACGTGCGGCCAAGACCGGCCTCACCGGTGACCGGGGGCCGTTAGGCGTCTTCCTGCTGGTAGGCACCAGCGGCGTCGGCAAGACCGAAACCGCCCTGGCTTTGGCCGACAGCCTGTTCGGCGGTGAAAAATCGCTCATTACCCTCAACTTTTCCGAATACCAGCAAGCCCACACCGTCAGTCAGCTCAAGGGTTCGCCGCCCGGCTATGTCGGCTACGGCCAGGGCGGGGTCTTGACCGAAGCCGTGCGCCAACGGCCCTACAGTGTCGTGTTGCTCGATGAGGTGGAAAAAGCCCATCGCGATGTGCTGAATCTGTTCTATCAGGTCTTCGATCGCGGGTTCATGCGTGATGGGGAAGGGCGCGAGATCGACTTTCGCAATACCGTCATCCTCATGACCGCCAACCTGGGCAGCGACGAACTGCAAGCTTGCCTGCACACGCAGCCCGATGCGCCGGACAGCGTGCTGCATGAGTTGTTGCGGCCGATCCTGCGCGAACACTTCCAACCGGCCTTGCTGGCGCGCTTCCAGACGCTCATCTATCGCCCGCTGCACGCCGCTGCCCTCGAACGTATCGCCGCGATCAAGCTCGACCAGATGGCCAAGCGTTTGCAGCGCCATTACGGCCTGGACTGCCAGATCGACGACACCCTCAACGCGGCCCTGGTTGCTGCCTGCCTGTTGCCCGATAGCGGGGCGCGCAACATCGATTGCCTGCTCAACGAACAGATCCTGCCGGTGCTGAGCCAGCAACTGCTGCAACGGCGGGCAGCCCGGCAGCGAACCCGGGCCGTGAGCCTGGGCTATAGCGACGACGAGGGCATTACGTTGCGCTTTATCGAGGCAGCGGACACGGCACAAGCCGTCGTCATGGAGGCCGCGCAATGAACACTGCCGTGCGCCCTCTTCTTCGACCACAGCCGCCACACCCTGCAGGTGTACGACCTCGACGCCCAACTCGACGTCCTCGCCTTCGAGGGCAACGAACAACTGAGCCGGCCCTACCACTATCGCGTGGAGTTCACCTGCCCCGAACGCGACCTTTCGCCCAACGACCTGCTCAACCGATACGCCTGCTTCAGCCTGCACCCCTTGCCGCCACGACTGCCGCGCGGTGTTCCGAAGCCACAGAGCAAACCGCTGCGCACCTTCTACAGCGCGGTGTGCGGGTTCAAGCGACTCTCCAGCGGCAAGGACGAAACCCGCTACGAAGTCACCTTGCAGCCGTGCCTGGCGCTGCTCGCCCGGGGCAAGCAGTTCCGGATCTACCAGCACCAATCGGTGCCGCAGATCGTCGAGCACATCCTGCGCAGCCGCCACGGCTTCCTGGGCCAGCATTTCTATTTCAAGCTGGTGCGCGAGTACCCCCGGCGCGAGCAGGTCATGCAGTACGACGAAAGCGACCTGGCCTTCATCGACCGCCTGCTCGCCGAGGTCGGCATCTGGTACCGCTTCGTCAGCGACGACCGCCTGCACATCGACGTGGTGGAGTTTCGCGACGACCAGCGTCATTACCAGCGTGGCGTCGAACTGGCCTGTGCCCCGCCATCCGGGCTGTCCAGCACCGGGCAGGACAGTGTCTGGGGCCTGCAAACCGCCCATCAGGTGGTGGAGCAGCACATCCACTTTCGCGCCTATCACTACCGCGATTCCCGGGCGTTTCTCGACGGCGAAGTCGACCAGACCCGGCGCGGCAAGGGCACGTACGGCGAGGCCTACCATTACGCCGAACCGTATCGGGTGCTGGGCGATCGCTTTGACCAGGACGAAGACCTGGAAAGTGAAAGCGGCTTTTTCTATGCGCGCCTGCGCCACGAACGCTACCTCAACGACCAGACCCGCCTCAGCGGCACCAGCAGCAGCGCGACCCTGGCGCCGGGTCAACTGCTGAATATCAGCGGCGCGCCCCAGGCCTTCGCCCCCGGCGCGGTGATCGTCCAACTGACCACCACCGCCGCCCGCGACCGCAGCCTCGTCGTCACCTTTGACGCGATTCCCTATGCCAACGAGGTGTGCTTTCGCCCGCCGGTGCCACCCAAGCCGAAAATCGCCGGCACCCTGCCAGCCCGGGTCAGCAACCCGCAGGCCAACGACCCCTACGCCGAAATCGACATCGAAGGGCGCTACCGCGTGCACTTCCTGTTCGACCGCGACACCTGGAACCCCGGCCAGGAAAGCCTGTGGATGCGCCTGGCCCGGCCCTACGCCGGCGACACCTACGGCCGGCACCTGCCGCTTTTGGCCGGCACCGAAGTGGCGGTCGCCTTCGAACAGGGCGACCCGGATCGCCCCTACATCGCCCACGCCCTGCACGACGACGAACACCCCGACCCTGTGACCCTGCGCAACTACAAGCGCAACGTGCTGCGCACCCCGGCCAACAACAAACTGCGCATGGAAGACACCCGCGGCCAGGAGCACGTCAAGCTCAGCACCGAACACAGCGGCAAAAGCCAGCTCAACCTCGGGCACCTGGTGGATGCCGGGAAGAAAAAGCGCGGCGAAGGGTTTGAACTGCGCAGCGATGGCTGGGGGGCGATTCGCGGCGGCAAGGGGGTGTTTATCAGTGCGGATGAGCAGGCCAAGGCCAAAGGTCAGATGCTTGAAATGAACGCGACGATAGACCGCTTGCAGCAGGCGCTCGATCAGTCGCAGAGCCTCTCCGATGACGCCCAGGCGAGCCAGGCCGAACCGGCCGATGTGCAAGCGCAGTTGGCCTTGCTCAGGCAGGACCTGGAGCAGCTCAAGTCGTCTGTCCTGCTGCTCAGCGCCCCGCAAGGCATTGCACTCACCAGCGGCAAGCACCTGCAACTGGCCGCGCAACACAACCTGATGCTCAACGCCGGTGGCGCAGCCGACCTCAGCGTGGTCAAGCGCCTGTTCATCGGCGTGGGCCAGGGGCTGAGCCTGTTCGTGCGCAAGCTGGGCATCAAGCTGATCGCCAACCAGGG
>NZ_JAGGOF010000038.1:21928-82151 GCF_018614775.1 Pseudomonas fluorescens | reverse complement strand
GGATGCCGATCGCCAGGGCGACGATGGTGCCGATCTTGAGGAACGTTGACAGGTAGTCCCGCGGCGCCAGGATCAGCCACACCGGCAACACCGCCGCGACGAAACCGTAGCCGATCAGCATCCAGGTGATCTGGATCCCGGTGAAACTGAAGGCCTTGGCCCAGACCGGGTCGGCGGCAATCTGCCCGCCCAGCCAGATCGAACCCAGCAGCAACAGCACGCCGATCAGCGAGATTTCACCGATGCGGCCCGGGCGGATGTAGCGCATGTAGATGCCCATGAACATCGCGATCGGGATGGTCGCCATCACCGTGAAGATCCCCCACGGACTCTCGGCCAGGGCCTTGACCACGATCAGCGCCAGCACCGCGAGGATGATGATCATGATCAGGAAGCAGCCGAACAGCGCGATGGTGCCGGGGATGCGGCCCATTTCCTCGCGGACCATGTCGCCCAGCGAACGGCCGTTGCGGCGGGTGGACAGGAACAGGACCATGAAGTCCTGCACGGCGCCGGCCAGCACCACGCCGGCGATCAGCCAGAGCGTGCCGGGCAGGTAGCCCATTTGCGCGGCCAGCACCGGCCCGACCAGCGGCCCCGCGCCGGCAATGGCGGCGAAGTGGTGACCGAAGAGGATGTGCTTGTTGGTCGGGACGTAGTCCAGGCCATCGTTGTTGAGCACGGCGGGCGTGGCCCGGCGCGCATCGAGTTGCATCACGTTGTTGGCGATGAACAGGCTGTAGTAGCGGTAGGCGACCAGATAGATGGCCACGGCTGCGACGACGATCCAGAGGGCGTTGATGGGTTCGCCGCGGCGCAAGGCCACGACACTCAACGCACAGGCTCCCAGAACAGCCACGGCAAACCAGGCGAGGTGTTTAACCAGACGGGTTGTCATTGCGTGTCTCCTGCCGAGGTCCAGTGGACTGCGGCGATTGTTTTTATAGTGTGCCCCGCTATTTCGGAGCCGGCCCAATATCCCTGCACGTCGTCAATAAATAAATCCGTAGTACTACGTAGATGCCTTCTGCCTAATGGCCCTGTGGGAGCGAGCCTGCTCGCGATGACGTCGATTCAGCCGGCATCAATGTCGACTGACGCACCGTCATCGCGAGCAGGCTCGCTCCCACAGTTTTTATCTCCTATGCGCTACCGTGTTTGGCATATGATGCCGACCATCCACCTCCCCCGTCAGGCCCTGCAGGAGTCCCGATGTTGCTCAAACACAAAATCGTCGCCCTCGGGATTCTGCCGCTGGTCCTGGCGATCGCTGTGATCTGCGCCCTGGTGATCTCGCTCAACCGCCAGTTGGGCGATCAACAGGCACAACTGATCGAAGACAGCATCCTGGCGAGCAAGCGCGCCGAGTTGAAGAACTATGTCGAGATGGCGCAGAGCCTGATCGCCCCGTTGTACAACAACGGCCAGGGCGACGAACACGCGCAGCAACAGGTGCTGGAAGAGCTGCGCAAGCTGAGTTTCGGCATCAACGGCTACTTTTTCGTCTATGACCGCCAGGGCCGCAGCCTGATGCACGCGCGTCAGGCGGATCTGGTGGGGCAATACCTCTGGGACATGAAGGACCCCCATGGCCTGCCGGTCATCCAGGCGCTGCTCAAAAGTGCCGAGTCCGGCGAAGGTTTCCAGCGTTACGCCTGGAACAAGCCCTCCTCCGGCCAGGTCACCGACAAACTCGCCTACGTGGTGATGCTGGACCGCTGGGGCTGGATGCTCGGCACCGGGATCTACCTGGAGGACGTTGAGCGCGCCACCCAGCAAGCCCGCGCTGAAGTGGCCCAGGGCATCCACAACACCATGCAGGCCATCGCCGCCATTGCGTTGGTCGCGGTGCTGCTGGTATTCGCCGGAGGCATGACCCTCAACGTCAGCGAACATCGCCTGGCCGACAAAAAGCTGCAACGCCTGAACCAGCGCATCGTCAGTCTGCAGGAAGAAGAACGCTCGCGGGTGTCGCGCGAGCTGCACGACGGCATCAGCCAACTGCTGGTGTCGATCAAGTTCCAGTTCGAACTGGCCAGCCACGTGCTGGAGAACGGCCAGGACAACGGCTTGGGCATCCTCAAGAACGCCACGGACCGGCTGGGCGAGGCCATCGGCGAGATCCGCAGCATCTCCCACGACCTGCGCTCCTCCCTGCTCGATACCTTGGGCCTGCCCGCCGCCATCGGTCAGCTCGCGTCCGAGTTCCAGCAGCGCAGCGGGCTGGAGGTGTCCTACCGCAGCAATGAATTCGACTGTCGGCTGGAAAACGGCGCGCCGGTCTCGCTGTTTCGCATCGCCCAGGAAGCCCTGACCAATATCGAGCGCCACGCCGGAGCGAAAAGTGTCGGCATCAGCCTGTTCGGTTCCGCCCAGTCGCTGCGCCTGACGGTGGTGGATGACGGCATGGGCTTCAACGTGCCGCAGGTCGAACGCGGACACACTGGCATCGGCCTGCGCAATATCCGCGAACGGGTCGAGCATTTCGGTGGGCGGCTGGAGGTGACGTCGGTACCGGGACGCAGCGAACTGGACATCCTGCTGCCCATGAACATGGCGGCAACAGAAAGCTGATGCACGCCCACTTCAACAGGAGCACTTGCCGATGAGCCTGCCCCCGGCGATCCGCGTCGCCCTGGTCGATGACCACTCACTGGTGCGTGACGGCATCCGCGCCCTGCTGTCCGTCATGCCCGGCCTGGACGTGGTGGGCGAAGCCGAGAACGGCGCGCAAGCGATTGAAATGGTCGGTCGCTGCCAGCCGGACCTGCTGCTGATGGACATCAGCCTCAAGGACATGAACGGCCTTGAGCTGACCCGACTGCTGGGCAAGCAATACCCCAGCCTGAAGATCCTCATCCTGAGCATGTACGACAATCACGAGTACGTGAACGAGTCAGTGCGCTGCGGCGCCAGCGGCTACGTGCTCAAGAATGCGCC
This sequence comes from Pseudomonas fluorescens, assembly GCF_018614775.1. Classification (GTDB taxonomy): domain Bacteria; phylum Pseudomonadota; class Gammaproteobacteria; order Pseudomonadales; family Pseudomonadaceae; genus Aquipseudomonas; species Aquipseudomonas fluorescens_BY. The sequence continues at coordinate 79,211 of NZ_JAGGOF010000038.1, read as the reverse complement.
CTCGCGGGAAATCATCGCGGCCATCGAAGCGATCATCGGCGGCGGTACCTTCTACAGCGCCGAAATCGCCCGACGCCTGGCCACCGACCCGAACACCGATAACGAGCTTACGCCGCGAGAAAGCCAGGTCCTGCGCAAGATGGTCGAGGGGCTGAACAACAAGGAAATGGCCCGCGAACTGGACATCAGCGTGCGCACCGTCGAGACCCACCGCCTGAGCATCCGCCGCAAGCTCAACATCGATAAGCCTGCGGCCCTGGTGAAATACGCCATCGACCATGGGATCGTTTCACGCTAGCCCCCACACCACAGGTTATTCAGTTCAATCGGCGTGGTAATAGCCCGGCAACGCAAGATCATCCAACAACCCCGGGCCGCTAGGGGTCCAGCCCAGCAAAGCACGGGTGTATTCGCTGGACACCGCCATGTTCGCCCCCGCCATGTGGGCGAACCAGCCGAAATGCTCGCGCTCCCGGGATTCGACCTGCAACCCCAGGCCACGACCGATCGCCTGGGCAATGTCCTTGAACGGTACGGCCTCGTCAGCGACGGCGTGGTAGACCGATTGCGTCACGCCCTGCTCCAAGGCAAGCCGATAAACCCGCGCGGCATCCTGTCGATGCACACCCGACCAGCAATGGCTGCCATCGCCCGGATAAGCCGACACGCCGTGTTCCCGGGCGAGGCGAATCAGAATCGGCACGAACCCATGGTCGCCGAGGCCATGGACCGAGGGCGCCAGCCGCACCGTCGCCACGCGCACCCCTCGTTCGGCCAGGTCCCGGGCGGCGGCTTCGGACTTGCGGGGCGAGGCCGGGCTCACCACTTCCAGTTCATTCGCGCCGCGCGTCAATCCAAACAGACCCGACGTCACCAGCAACGGCCGGTCGGAGCCTCGCAACGCATCGCCCAACGTTTCAATGGCGCGGCGGTCCTGCTGGGCATTTTCGCCAAATCGGGAGAAGTCATGATTGAACGCCGTGTGAATCACCGCGTCCGCCGCCGAGGCTGCGTTGTGCAAGATCTCGAGATCATCCAAAGTGCCTGGAATCACCTTCGCGCCTGTTGCAGCCAGCGTGGCGCCTTTTTCTTCGCATCGGGCCAGGCCGGTGACCCGATGCCCGGCGGCGATCAGATCCTGTACCACGGACGCCCCAACCCAGCCCGTGGCACCGGTAACGAATACGTGCATAGCGACACTCCTGTTCTAAAAAACGAGACCGAAAATCTTCTATACCTCATCGAAGACTCAGGATTTGTATTGAACTTGTGCTTCCCGTCCCCTCAGCAGCATCAGGGCCACCCCGAAGGACAGCCCAACGGCAATGGCGCCGCCCAGGTAAACCGCACCGATACCCCAACCACTCGCCAACAAACCGGCCAGCGGACTGGTGATGCCCAGGGAAATATCAAGAAACGCGACGTAGGCCCCCATGGCGAGGCCGCGCGCCTGCGGTGGCGCACGCCGTACCGCTTCCACGCCGAAGCCGGGAAACGCCAGGGAATATCCGAAACCGGTGAAAGCTGCGCCCAGATAAGCCATGGTCGCGGTGTCGGCGCTCCAGATCAGCAGCAACCCAACGGTTTCGATCAATACGCAGACCAGCGCGACGCGGGCGCCGCCAATCTTGTCCGGAAGGTGCCCGAAAAGCAGGCGCGCAGCGATGAAAGCCACACCGAACGCCGTAAACGCCAAGGACGCGTTGCCCCAATCCCTGGCCGCGAACAACAGGGCAATGAACGCCGTGAGGACACCAAAGCCGACGCTGCAAAACGCCAATCCCATGCCCGGAACCCATACAGCACCGAGCATCGTATAGAACGGTGTACGCCGGGTCGCCGTAGGGGCGACAGCGCGCACGCCCGCGACAACCGCCAGGGCCAGCAGCGGAATGAACATCGAGGCCATGGCGATGCCGGTGAACCCCCAAGCGCTGTTGAACGCCACGCCCAACGGAGCACCCAATGCGTAGGCCCCGTACATGGCGATGCCATTCCAGGCCATGACCTTGCCGGCATGTTGCGCACCCACCAGGCCGATGCCCCACCCCAACGCACCGGTGACAATGAGGCTTTCGCCAATGGCCAGCAGCACTCGACCGCCCGACAAGAGCCAGACCGACGTGACAGGCGCGGCAACGAACGCCAGGGAAAGCAGATAGATCAGCCCTGAAACCGCGGTTGCCACCAGCCCGGTCATGACCGCGCGTTTACCACCGCGCATGTCAGCAAAATTGCCGGCCCAGGCCCGTGACAACAGCGCCGCGGCAAACTGTGCCCCGACCACCAGGCCAATCACCAGCGTGCCCATGCCCAGCGCGTCATGCAGATGGAGTGGCAAGACCGGCAGTTGCATGCCAATCGTGAGGAAACCGATGAATACGGTCAGTGTGAGCGGCAGCAGCTTGAGTGCCGGATTGGCCTCGACGGCTGCCTGAGGCGCTGAAGCAGCGCCAAGATGAATATTGTCTTGTGTCATAACCCTACCCACGGAAAGGGACGCGAAGTGAAGTTGAATACTGTTTGTGGCGACGACTAGAATGCGATCAATTCGTCGCATTCAAGATACGAATAATCCGTCGCATTTCCTATTCGCATTCCCTACCGAGGTTCACGCCTGCATGTCCGAACGCCCAAGCCCGCAGATTTCCTCGCGTAAACAGCCGAAACAGGCACGCTCCACCGAGCTCGTCGCAGCCGTTTTGCAAGCCGCTGTTCAGGTTCTGGCGACTCAAGGAGCGACACGCTTCACGGTGGCCCGTGTTGCCGAGCGAGCGGGGGTCAGCGTCGGCTCGGTATATCAATACTTCCCGAACAAAGCCGCGATCCTGTTCCGTTTGCAAAGTGGTGAATGGCGGCAAACCAGCGACATGCTGCGCGAGATTCTTGAAGACCACCTCAAGCCACCCTTCGAGCGGCTGCGTACCCTCGTGCGGGCGTTCATCCAGTCCGAATGTGATGAAGCCCAGATACGCGGCGCCCTCAACGACGCCGCCCCGCTCTACCGCGACGCCCCCGAGCACCATGTCGCGCGGATGTCGGTGCAACAGTCGGTGGACGCTTTCATGCTGCAAGCATTGCCAGACGCCCCGGCACAAACCCGGGCCCTGGCAGGTGACCTGGTCATCACCACGCTCAGTACCGTGGGTAAGCACTTTTCATCAGCGCCTCGCTCCCCCGTGGACATTGCCATCTACAGCGACGCCATGGCCGATATGTTCTGCGCCTACCTTGAAAGCTTGCAGCGACGCCCCTTTCAGACCGCTGTCTTCTGACAGTTCGTCAGCCATGCTCCAGTGACAGCCTGCCAACGCTTTTACTACACTCCCCGATCTTGTTTCCCTTCGCTACGAGACGTCCAATCCCTATGAAAACCCTAACAAACACGATGACGTTCTGTGGCCTGCTGGCGCTCTCCTGCGGCGCCTTGGCCGAGCCGGCACCTTCGCTGCTGGACCAGGTCCTGCAACGCGGCGAACTCAAGGTCTGCACCACCGGCGACTACAAGCCCTATACCTACAAGGCGCAAAGCGGCGAGTACGAAGGGATCGACATCGACATGGCGCGCTCGCTGGCCACGAGCCTGGGGGTCAAGGTGCAATGGGTCCAGACCACCTGGAAGACCCTGATGCCGGACATGCTCGCGGGCAAGTGCGACATCGGCATGGGCGGGATTTCCGTGACCCTGGAACGCCAGAAGAAAGCCTACTTCAGCAATACGCTGGACGTGGATGGCAAGATCCCGCTGGTGCGTTGCGAAGACCAGTCGCGTTACCAGACCCTCGAGCAGATCAACCAGCCTTCGGTGCGTCTGGTGGAACCGGCCGGTGGTACCAACGAAGCGTTCGTCCGTGCCTTTGTACCCAAGGGCCAGCTCGCCTTCCACGACAACGTGAGCATTTTCCAGGAGCTGCTGGACAAGAGAGCCGACGTGATGATCACCGATGCGTCGGAAGCGCTCTATCAACAGAAACTCAAGCCCGGCCTGTGTGCGGTCAACCCGACCCACTACCTGCAATACGGTGAGAAGGCCTACCTGCTGCCACGGGATGACATCTCCTGGAAAATGTACGTCGATCAGTGGCTGCACCTGAGCAAGGCGAACGGCAGCTATCAGAAGGTGATCGGCCAGTGGTTGGCGGTTCCCGACGCTCAGTGAATGGATTGACCCGATAGCGGCTCGCGGTTCCATCACCCGCCAGCCGCTTGAGCGAAAGTACAGCACAACTTCCTTAATTAACTAGCTACGCTGTTTGTGAGTGCCATGGCGCGCATCGACATGAGCAACTTGATAGACACTCAATTAAATTGAACTTTTCCGCACTTTTGTAACTTCGCAGCTCACACTGCAACTCCATGCCAGCGCCTCGACAATATACAGGCGCCACTCCGATGACACCCTTACTCTTACCAAAAAAACTCTGACGACAAGCGTCAGAAAACCGACAGTGCCATTAATATAATATTAAATAGCCTTCACATAGATATTTTTTATCTTAATAAACAGTTATAAATCAACAAATTACTGATACTAGCACGCCACCAGAACAGCACCCTATTTCGCTCTAAAACCCCTAGAAAATACAATCTTTGATACTTCACAATAATAAAACTTTGCGAAGTAAAAATTTAATGCTATTAATTTGACGGGGTAGATCGTAAGTGCGGCTACATCAGACTCCTGTAAGCCCGCCTCTGCCTGACTTCGGATTATCCAACTTTAACCGCTTGCCCGCCCAGTCATGTAATGTGCCTGGAGGGCAGTTGTGCGGCGCAGAAAGCTGCGCGAGGAAGACTGTCATCGCTACGCAAAACCCAAGGGGCAGGATCCTTTCGATCTTCGGTACCCGTCCGGAAGCCATCAAGATGGCGCCGCTGGTCAAAGCCCTCGCAGCCGAACCGGGCATTGAGTCGCTGATCTGCGTCACCGGTCAGCATCAAAGCATGCTCAAACAGGTCTTGGACCTGTTCGAACTCAAGGCCGATTTCACCCTTGACGTGATGACGCCACATCAAACGCTCAACTCGCTGACTGCCGCCCTCTACAGCGCCATCGACCCAGTCCTTGAACAGACCCGGCCGGACCGGGTATTGGTGCATGGCGACACCACCTCGGCCATGGTGGCTTCGATGGCCGCCTTTCACCGGCGCATCCCCGTCGGTCATGTGGAAGCCGGGCTGCGCACGGGTGATATCTACAGCCCATGGCCGGAAGAAATGAACCGTCGCTGCATCGACCTCAGCGCCGACCTGCTGTTTGCCCCTACCGGACAATCACGCGATAACCTGCTGGGCGAACGCTTGCAAGGCCGTTGCGTGGTGACAGGCAATACGGTCATCGACGCGCTGCAATTGACTGCCCGGCGCATCAATGACGACGCCGCGTTGCGCAGCGAACTGGACCACCAGTTCCCGTTCCTGCAAACCGGACGCAGGCTGCTGCTGGTGACCGGTCATCGTCGGGAGAACTTTGGCGAGGGCTTCCTTGATATCTGCAAGGCCTTGCGCGACCTGGCCCGGCGCACGGATATCCAGATCGTCTACCCGGTGCACCTCAATCCCAACGTGCTGGGGCCGGTGACCGAGCAACTGGGTGATCTGCCCAATGTGCATTTGATCAAACCCCTGGATTACCTGGCGTTCGTGCGCCTGATGCAACACGCCCACGTCATCCTGACAGACTCAGGTGGTGTGCAGGAAGAAGCGCCGTCCCTCGGCAAGCCGGTGCTGGTGATGCGCGACGTCACCGAGCGCCCCGAAGCCGTGGCTGCAGGTACCGTGCGCCTGGTTGGCACCTCTCCGGCCTCGATCATCGCTGGCGTGAACGCACTGTTCGACGACGAGGCCTTGTGGCATCGGACCTCTCAGGCGGTCAACCCCTATGGCGATGGCAAGGCCAGCCAGCGCATCGTCGACACCCTGATGGGACGCTCGGTCGATGACTTTGTCGCAGGCCAGGCCCAGTTGTCTCACCAACCGGTGCACGTGCCACTGTCCAAGCCGCGCGAGTTGCTCTGCGACCTCGCCTCATAACTGCTCCCACCCCTATCAGATCGAGATTTGCCTGTATGAAGTCTTCCGTTGCCGTCCCTACGGGCGCGCTCAGCGCCCTTGTCTGTGGCCTGAGCCTGCTCACGCTCCTGCCGAATTTTGCCCTGGCCGCGGATAGCCCGCTCACCCAGGCCATTCATCGACTTAACGCCGATACCCACCAGGAACGTGAAGTTCGCTTGCGGGACCTGGGCATCACTGCGCCGATCCTGCTGAGCGCCAGCGACGCGCGACGCGAACTGTATTTGCCTGTACCCGCCGGCGTGCCCCTGAACAATGCGACACTGCAACTGGACGCCAGCTATCTCAATGGCGAAGGCGGCCGCAACACCTTGCTGCTGTCGCTCGATGGCTACCCCGTGCGCGCGGAAGGACTCAGCGAGGCACAGGGCGATGCCAGCGTCAAACTGGGCGTAGACCAGGCCCCGCGGGATAACGGCCTGGTGCGCCTGGGCATTGCCTGGTCCTCGCAGGTCTCCCGGCCGCTGTGCGAAGAAGAACGGATCATCGGCAATGTGTTGCGCATTCAGCCTGACACCCGCCTGAACTACAGCTACGACGCCGGGCAACTGCAGGATGTTGGCACGGCCTGGGCGACGCTGCCCACCCGTCCGGGCATCCTGGTCGCGCCGGGCTCGCTGTCCGCCGGCAGCTACGATGCCGCCTGGCGATTGGGCGTGGCCCTGGCGCGCACCGGCAAGCAAAGCCACATCCTGCCCTTCCCTGCCGTGCAGGACAGCGTGGACCTGAGCAACCTGCACATCCCTGCCGAACTGCTTGGTATTCCCGCCTTCGCCAGCCTCAATGGCAAAGGTCAGCACACCCTGGCCAACCCGGCCGAGATCGGTGCGTTGCTGATGCTTGGCCAGACCGCGAACGTACAGGCCGACCTGGCAATCAACGACCCGGAACTGCTCAAGGCCATCAACCAGTCCCTGGATGCCTTGCAGGGCCAAATCCAAGGCGTCGACACTGCGGCGGTCGCGGCCTTGACCCAATGGCGTAACGAGCACGTCAACGCGGCCATGGTGAGTACCGGCCCTGACAACGTGCGTCTGGCGCTGCTCGGCACTCGCCCGGTGCTGATGATCGCCCCGGATGCAACCGGTAAAGCCTTGTCCTTGCTGGGTTCTGCATGGAACAAACTGGCGCGCAACCGCCAATTGACGGTGAACGAAGCACAAACGCCATTGAGCGACGATGGCCGTGTGGCCCTTTCGCGGCTGGGCGGTGCGCCCGGGACCTTCGATGTGGCATCGCGATTCGACTGGAGCACCTCGTTCCCACTGGGCAGCGTGGCGTACGACGGCCGCCTGCCCGTTACTGCGGTGGTCGACATCTCCGCTGCACCCGGCGCTTCTGACACCGCGCCGGTGGCTTCGCTGTTTTTCAATGACTTCCTGATCGGAGCCCAGCAACTGAGCACCGACGGCGAACCGCAACGGATCCAGGCTCACATCCCCCGCTACGCCTTGGGGTCGAAAAACGTATTGCGCGTTTCGTTCCAGCGCCAGCCGGTCAGCGACCGGTGCCTGGAAACACCCCAGGCGTTTCCGGTGTCCGTGCTGCCCACCAGTCACGTCGTGCTGGAAAAGACCTCGCTGGATGACGGTTTCCCCGGCATGGCCGCACGCTTCGCCATGGACACGCAGGTGCTCGTTCCTCAGGCGTACCTTGACCACCCGGCCAGCAGCCTGACCCAGGTGATTGCGGTGGCCGATGCCGCCGGTGTCTCGCCGCTGCGCGCGCAGCTGAAAGTCAGCGCCGATCCAAAAGCGGTCGTCAGCCCGGACAAAGCCTTCCTGGCCTTCGAGCTGCCACTCAAGGACAGCCACGAATCGGTCCAGGTCGATGAGCAGGGGCATCTGCGGATCAACCACAAGGACCAGGTGATGCTGGATGTGCAGCGCCTCAACCAACTGGCTTCATTGCAAGTGGTGCAGACCTCCGGCCAGCACGGCCTGGTCTATCGGGCACTGGGCGAGCAGCCCCCGAGCCTGGCCAAGCCGGTTGTGCTGACCCGAGGCGATGTGGCGATTCTGGGCGACAGCGGTGCGGTGGCGATCTTCGATACCCAGGATCCCAACGGCAACCAGTTGATCGACCGGGAAGAACCCAAGGGGCTGGCGGCCTGGCGCAAACCTTCACTGCTTTGGCTGATCCCGGGTGGCATTGCCTTGTTCCTCATCTTGTTGCTGGCCGGCCGTAGCGCCCGTCGCAATCGCCAGTAACGGTAACCTGTGATGACGTCGCTCTATTGGCCCTATTGGCTGGCCCACTACTATAACTACCTGGAAATCTCGACCATTGTGGTTGCGGTATTGATCCTGATCTCCAGCCTGGACGATCTGATCATTGACCTGTGGTACTGGGCTCGTCGCCTGTACCGCAAATTCACCGTGGGCCGGAAATACCGGCCGCTGACCGCCGAGCAGCTCCTGGCGCGGGATGAACAGCCTCTGGCAATCATGGTGCCGGCCTGGCTGGAGTACGACGTCATCGCGCCGATGATCGAAAACATGGTGTCGACGCTCGACTACCAGAACTACGTGGTTTTCGTCGGCACCTACGTCAACGACCCGCGCACCATCGATGAAGTCGAGCGGATGCGCCGGCGCTACAAGCAACTGCATCGCGTGGAGGTGCCCCATGCCGGGCCGACCTGCAAGGCTGACTGTCTGAACTGGGTGATCCAGGCGATTTTCCTGCACGAAAAGACCCATGGCATGACCTTCGCCGGGGTCGTGTTGCACGACAGTGAGGACGTGCTGCATCCGCTGGAGTTGCGCCTGTTCAATTACCTGTTGCCGCGCAAGGACATGATCCAGCTGCCGGTGGTCTCGCTGGAGCGCAACTGGTACGAATGGGTAGCGGGCGTCTATATGGACGAGTTTGCCGAATGGCACGGCAAGGACCTGGTGGTGCGTGAAAGCATGACCGACACCGTGCCCTCGGCCGGTGTCGGCACCTGTTTCTCCCATCGCGCCCTGCGAGTCCTGGCCGGCGAAACCGAAAACCAGCCGTTCAACACCGATAGCCTCACCGAGGACTACGATGTCGGCGCGCGACTGGCCAAGGTCGGCATGAACGCGATCTTCGTACGCTTTCCGGTGCAGTTCCGGGTGCTGCGCAAATCCTGGTTCCGCAAACCCTACGAATCGACGCTGACAATGCCGCTGTGCGTGCGCGAGTTCTTTCCCGACACCTTCCGCACCGCCTTTCGACAAAAGGCTCGCTGGACCCTCGGCATCGGCCTGCAAGGCTGGGAACAGATGGGCTGGAGTGGCTCGTTGGCCAACCGATACCTGCTGTTTCGCGACCGCAAGGGTGTGGTGACGGCGTTCGTCAGCATCATTGCCTATGTGATCCTGGTGCAACTGCTGGGCCTGATCATCCTGCGCAACAGCGGCTTGTGGGACGTTAACTTCCCGACGCCTTTTGAAAGCAACGGCGTGATCAAGTACCTGCTGGTGGCCAACGGAGTGGCGCTGGCCTGGCGGATCGTGCACCGCGTTTACTTCACCACGGTACTGTACGGCTGGCAACACGGCCTGCTGTCGATCCCGCGCATGCTGGTGGGCAACTTCGTCAACTTCATGGCCGCTTCCCGGGCCTGGCGCATGTTCCTGGTGGGCAAGGTGATGAACCGCAAGCTGGTCTGGGACAAGACCATGCACGACTTTCCGTCCACGGACCTGGTCGCCACCGCCCCCCGCCGCCTGGGGAGTGTATTGCTGTCCTGGCAGGCCATTACCGACACCCACCTGCAGAGCGCCCTGGACGAACAGCAGTCGCGCAATGTGCCGCTGGGTCGGATTCTGCTCAATAACGGCTGGCTGGACGACGAAACGTTGGCCGAAGCGATCGCGTTCCAGAACGACTTGCCTCGCGTCTTCGACGTGGCCGAGAAAGCTAAAACCTCAACGTCGTCACTGGGCAGCGAGTATGCGTTGCGCTGGCGCGCCATCCTCCTGGGACGCAATGGCGAAGGGCGTGAACAAATCGCCGTCGCCAACCCGCTTCCCGCTGAAGGACTGCAACAGATCAGCGCCGCTTTGGGCAGCGAGCCCGTGCAACTGATCGCCAGGGAAAGTGAAATTCTCGCGCTGTTGCGCCAGCTGCCTGCGAACAACGGCCGTGCCGTGCCAGATGCCCGTGCACCGCTGCTGGGCGACCTCTTGATCGAAATGGGCCTGCTCGATCGCAGTCAGTTCAGCGGCGCCATGCTGCACTATCGTCCACAGCATCACGGCAGGATCGGCGATTACCTGGTCGACAGCGGCGTGCTGCCCCGGGAAACGATTGAACAGGTGGTGGCACGTCAGCACAGCCTCTACCCAATGGAGCTTCCGGCATGAACCGCCCCCTTTTCACTCTCCTGGCTACGGGGCTGGGCCTGATTCCGGTGCTGGCGCCAGCCGAGACGTTACCGCTGCCCTTGACGGGGCCGGCCTACACCGCAGCCAACGAGGCCTACAGCGCCTACGAGCGCAAGGACTACGACCTGGCCATCGCCAAGGCACGCGAAGCGCTGCGCCAACGCGCCGACGTGACGCGCCTGAACACGCTGATCGAGTTGGCCGAACGGGACAAGAAGCTGCGCGACCAGCCGCAGACAGCACGCTCATCGCGCGCAGCCTCGCCGGCACCGGGCTTCGCTGCCGCGTCCCAGGGATTCAAGGCCTATGATCGCGAACAGTTCGACCTCGCCGCCCAATCGGCCCGCAAGGCAATCGCCCAGGCGCCACGTCGTCGTGAATACCGATTGCTGCTGATCGATTCCCTGCAGCGCCAGCAGCAACTGGACGCCGCCGATCAGGCCACCACCGATGCACTGGGGGCCTTCGCCAACGACAAGGCATTGTTGATGCGCCGTGCGGCGATCCGCCGTCAACTGGCGGCGCCGGTGGCGGCCCAGGGTTACCGTGCCCTTGAGCAAGGCAATGCAGACATTGCCGTTGAACAGGCCCGAAAAGCCGTGGCCTGGGCTCCAGACGCTTCCGCCAACCAACAGTTGCTGATCAGCGCCCTGCTCGCGGCCAAGGATTACCCCGCCGCCGAACAGGCCGCTACAAGCGCCCTGGCGCTGGACGACAGCAAGACCGCACCGTGGGTCCTGCGCAGCTATGCCCGCGAGCGACAGGGCAAGACGCAGATGGCCCAGGCCGACCTGAGCCGTGCCCTGGCCCTGCCTGGCGTCACGTCCGGCGAGCGCCAAGACATCCGCCTTTTTGCCGTCGACGCGGCGCTGGCCCGGGGCGAACCTCAGCAAGCGCTGGATCAATTGCAAGCCCTGGGCAACGACGCCAGTGATGACGTGACTCGTCGACGGGTCACCGCCCGAATGGCGCTGCGCCAGAAAGACAACGGCGTCGCCACCGCCGTCCCATTTGCGCCACCGGCCCTGGATTGCCAGGAAAGCGAGTTCGGCCTGACCTGTGCGATCTGGCCCGGCAGCGCCCATGATGCGGGCACGGCCCTGGCCTCCCAGGCCTACGCCGCCCTCGCGCGCAAAGACCCGGCAACCGCGGTCACCCTGACGAACCAGGCCATTGCCCGCGCGCCCCGGAATCCGTCCTACCGGCACCTGCTGGTCAGCGCCCTGATAGACCAGAAACGCCTGCCCGAAGCCATCTCGGCAGCCAGCCAAGGTTTGCAAGCCCAAGGTGATGACGCCCGACTGCTGGTCATGCGTGGACGCCTGCGCCAGCAGACCGGTGACGATGCCGGCGCCCGCGAAGACTTTACCCGTGCCCTGGCGCTGGGCACCCTGCCGGCGTCCGAAGAGGCCGGGCTGTATGCAGCGATCGGCCAGCGCCGCACGGCCCGCGAGCGCCTGCAAGAAGCACGTACCAGCGGCGAACTGGCCTCGGTCAGTGACCTGCAGCTCGCGTACCTCTCGATGCAGGCCGGCGACGACGAGGCGGCCCACGAGGCGTTCCGCAGGGCCGACGCCACCACGCCACTGGCCCCGTCAGCGGCTCAGGACGCGGCCTACAACGCCATGCGTGTCAATGAAGACGAAGAAGCCGTGGCGTATTTCAAGCGTGTCATCGACGGACAGAAAACCACCGAGTCGCCGATGCCCGCACAGCCGATGTTCGACACTCGCCGCGCCGTGGCCGACGTCTCGCGCACCTGGGGCCTGGTCAGCACCACCAGCTACCGAGGCAACAGCTCCAGTGGCCTGAGCGCCGCCCCGAGCACTGGAGGAAGCGGGAGCCAAAGCAACGACTTGCTGCAAAACAGCACCGAGCTGTCCTGGCGTCCGTTGGGTTATCGCAATGCCCGCTTTGTCGAACTCTACGGACGCATCACCGACACCCTCTGGAGCAAGAACAGCGATTCGGACACGGGCGCGGATGCCTTGCAAGGGGCGCTCGGCGTACGGGTCAAGCCGTTCAGCACCGTCAACGTCATGGCCGCCCTTGAACGCACGTTCCCTCTCGGCTCTTCCAACGTCGACGGCGACTGGCTGGCGCGCCTGGGCTACGGTTCGAGCATCGGTACCGATCTGCGGGTCGATGCGCCGAGTTGGTGGACCTCGCAGTTGTATGCCGAGGTCGGCCATTACATCAACGACTCGCGGGATTACTTCAACAGCGAATGGCAAGTGGGACGCAGCTATGCGATTGGCGGCACCGGCTCGCGCTGGGTGACCTTCCCCCATATCGTGGCGGCGATCGACTACGATTCGAAAATGAAGAGCGAATCCGACGGTGGTTTTTCGTCCGGCGAGGCCGGGGGCCTGGGGATAGGAAACAACGTCCGGTATTGGTTCCGGGAAGATGCCTACAACGCCCCACGCTCCTACGTGGACCTTTCCCTGCAGTACCGGGCCAGGGTGTTTGGCGAGGAGCGCGCCAAAGGCGTGTTCGCCCGCCTGACCTATTCCTATTGAGGGCCTTGACGTGACAAGGGATTCATCGCTACGAAAAGCGTCTCGACCGGCCGATCCGCGACTAGACTGCACCGGAAAGGGGCTTGTTTGAAAAGCTTCGTCCATGCAGTCAATCGCAAGATCGCCGCGGCGCTGTTACTGGTGGCGGCCATCGGCCTCGGTACAGGGACGTATTGCATAATGACCACCACAGCACCTGTGAACATCGTCGGCATCGTCTGGCAGCCTGACAACCCCACCATCGGCATCAACGGCACCTGGGAAAAACTCGGGGTGCACGAGCTGCTGGTGCAGTGGACGGTGGTGGACGATCAGGCGTTCGTTCCCGGTACCGGGTTGCCCAGCGTCCCGGTGCAGCCGGATTGGGCACGCATCGCCAAAGCGCCTTGGGCCCAGGATGTCATCCTGGGCCTGGCCGGCTATTTCAGCGAAAACCGCTCGCGGGATAATATCGAGCAATTGGCCGCGGTGTCGGAGCGCATTGCAGGCTTGCCAACGCCGCTGCATGTCACCGGTTGGTACTTTCCCGCCGAAGTCGACCCCAGTTGGTCCCGTGCCACAGAGCTACCCGCCTTGCTGGCCAAGCTGCCACGCCCGCTCTGGATCAGTGTCTACGACGGCGCCAATATCGGTCCGGCCGCCACCGCCGACTGGCTCAAGCAATGGCTGCCGGACGACATTGGCGTGTTTTTCCAGGATGGGGTCGGCGTCTACGCCCGCACGGCGCCGGTCGCTCGACACTACGCCGACGCCCTGCGTGATCGCCTGGGCAAGCACCGCGTGCGGATCATCGTCGAGGCCTTTCGTCCCAAGTACGGCGGGGGCTTTCGCTCAGCCACCGTCGCCGAACTCAAGCCGCAACTGGCGGCCTATGAAGGTTATCCGCTCTACCTGTTCGACGGGCCGCATTACATGACGCCTGCGTTGGTGGACGCGCTGAAGCAAACCCTCGCCAACCCTTGATCAGGGCTTGATGTTTTTCAGCTCATTGAGCAGCACCAGCAGTTGCTGCATTTTTTCCTCGCCGAACTGCGCTTCGATCCGCCGGTAGTTGCCCTCCATCCCTGCGCTCATCGACACGAAGCATTGCTGGCCGCGTTCGGTCAGGCTAACGAATACCCGACGCTGGTCCTGGCTGGATTTCTGTCTGCGCACCAGGCCATCGCGCTCAAGGCGGCTGAGCACGCCGGTCATGCTCGGCTTGAGGATGCAGGCCTGCTGGGCGAGCTGGTGGCTTTCCAATTCACCCTGCTGATGCAGGATGCGGATCACCCGCCATTGCTGCTCGGTCAGGTCGTGCTGGTTCAACGCGGGGCGGAAAAAAGCCATGGCGGCTTCGCGGGCTTGCAACAGGGTCAGCGTCAGCGAGGGTCTGGGGTTGGCCATGTTCGGACTGCTTGGATGGACGAGTGGGCAGCTTAGTGGCGCCGACAAGTCGCTGCAACAAGCACAGCCCCTTGGTCGACCTCGCCACAAAAGGTATTCAATAGAACGAGCGCTCAGCGCAACCCTGACTGCCGCTGGCGATACTCCCCCGGGGTGAGCTGGGCATAACGCTGGAAGAACCGGCTGAAATAGGCCGGATCCTTGAACCCGAGCTGGTAGCAGATTTCATTGGCCGAGCTGCCGGTAAACAACAGCAGGCGCTTGGCCTCCTGCATCAGCCGCTCCATGATCAGCCGCTTGGAAGGCAGGTCGGCGATGCGTCGGCACACGTCGTTGAGGCGCGCTTCGGTCACCCCGATCCCTTCGGCGTAACGCGACAGCGGCCAGTGTTGCAAATAGTGGGCTTCGATCAGCTCGTTGAAACGGTGAAAGATCTTCAGGTCTTCATGCCGCGCCGGCCTGGCCTCCAGGGAATTGGAGCACAGCCGCAGCAGGCTGATCATGATCAACCGCGTCAAACCGTCCAGCGCCACGCTGCGCCCCGGTCGCCCGGCTGTCACCTCCTCGCTCACTTCCTCGAACAGGTATTCCAGCCGCTGCACTTCCCCGGCCTGCTCCGGCCCCAGTTGCGCCAGCGCCACACAGGCTGCGGGCAGTTGCATACCGGCTGGCAGCTCCTACTGCCAGGTCCTCAACCGCACGGAGTATCCCGATGCCTGAATCTCGCGCCGTGATGATTACCGGCGCAGGCACCGGCATCGGCGCCGCCTGCGCCCGCTTGCATGCCGCCGAGGGCGCCCACCTGGTCTTGATCGGCCGACGCCGCGAGCCCCTGGAGCAACTGGCCGGGGAAATCGGTGGCCTGGTGCTGGTGGGCGATGCGGCGCGTCATTGGCGGCGGGGCCCGAGGTCTGCGGCTACACCACTGCCAAGCACGCGCTGTTGGGTCTGAACCGCTCCCTGGCGCGGGACTACGGTCCCAAAGGCGTACGGGTCAACGCCGTCTGCCCCGGCTGGGTGCGTACGCCGATGGCGGATGAGGAGATGCAGGTGCTGATGCAGTTTCATGGCGAAACACTGCAGCAGGCCTATGACCGGGTCTGCGCCGATGTGCCGTTGCGCCGACCGGCCAGCGCCGAGGAAATCGCCCAGGTCTGTCGCTTCCTGGCCTCCAGGGACGCGTCGATCATCACCGGCGCGACGCTGGTGGCCGACGGCGGTTCCAGCATCGTCGACGTGCCGACCCTGGCCTTCTGTCGAATGGAGACATCCCATGCGTGATGATCTGGATTTCAGCGGTAAAACGGTGCTGGTGACCGGCGGCGCCCAAGGCATTGGCCGCGCCATCGTCGAAGCCTTCGCCTGGCACGGGGCCCATGTGGTGATTGCCGACATGGGCTTGGCGCGGGCCGAGGCACTTGCCGGTGAGTTGACTGCCGACGGTTATCAAGTGGAAGCGGTGGGCGTCGACCTCGCTGACGCCACGGCGATCGCCGCGATGACGGCCGAGTTGGAGCAACGCCGGGGACGGCTGGATGTGCTGGTGCACAACGCCGGCTACTTTCCGCTGACGCCTTTTGCGCAGATCACACCGGCGATACTGGAGCGAACGCTGGCGGTGAACCTGTCGGCGCTGTTCTGGCTGACCCAGGCGGCGCTGCCGATGTTCCGGCGCCGGGGCCAGGGCTGCGTGCTGGTGACGTCATCGGTCACCGGCCCGCGGGTGGCGTATCCAGGGCTCAGCCATTACGCCGCGTCCAAGGCCGGGGTCAATGGCTTCATTCGTAACGCGGCACTGGAGTTAGCCGCTGAGAATGTCCGCGTCAACGGCGTCGAACCGGGCATGATCGCGACACCGGCCATGGCCAACCTCGGCGATGATGACCTCAACCAGGACATCGCCCGGCGGGTCCCTTTAGGGCGACTGGGCAAACCGACCGACATCGCTGGCGCCATGTTGTACCTGGCCTCGGACCTGGCCGCTTATGTGACCGGGCAAACCCTGGTAGTGGACGGCGGCTCGACCCTGCCGGAGGTTTGAGAGAGGCCCGTTGCGTGGTGGCAGCACCACCGCCATCGCGAGCAGGCTCGCTCCCACATTTGAAACGCATTCCCCCTGTGTGCGAGCCTGCTCGCGATGGCGATCCATCTGTCACAGGGAGATTGGATGTTGTCCAAAACCAAACCCTCCCGCAGACTTTGCTTCCCGCAAAACGCTGCCAGGTTCCCGCCGTGAATGAATGCCAACAAGTCATCAAAGCCAGGATCGAAGCCGCAGTGGCCACCCGCAAATCCGACACCATCGACTATCAGTCAGAGTGGACCGGCTACATCCCATTCGGGGTCTATCACTGGGTAGAGTGCCAAGGCGAATGCGTTTCCAGCGACTTCCCCTTCGGATGGTCCCTTGAGGACCTGGCGGCCCTTGAACAGATCGGGTTCCTGCAAGTGCTCGAAGCCTACGAGAATCCCGAAGACAGATTCGATCGCCAGATCAAATATCTCGTCTGTGGCAAGACCACGGTTTGAAGCTGAACTTCGCCAAGACACGGCAGTTCTTCTAGTCGGGACAACCGTTGGTCGGGACAGGACCCGCCCAATAAACCACACAAACTTCATGGTCTAGTATCAACGCAGGTTCAGCTGGAGATACACCATGTCGTTGGCTGAGGAACGCAAACCTGAACGCCGCAAGGAAACCCGGCTATTCGTTTTTCTTGTGGTCTGCCTGTTTCCCCTGCTCTCAGTCGCCATCGTAGGCGGCTACGGTTTTCTCGTCTGGTTTTTCCAGATGCTGTACGGCCCGCCCGGTCCCCCCAACTGACGGATGGCTTTTTCTTAAAGGCTATGGAGCCCGTTCATGGACGAAGCCCTGCACATTGCCAGTCTTGTCGTACTCGCCCGACCGTCGCTGCTCGATGCAGTCAAGGCGAACCTGTGCCTGTTGGATGGCCTGGAAATTCATCAGCAGAGTCCTGCCGGAAAACTGGTGGTGGTGCTGGAAGCCGTGGATGAAAACCGGATTCTTCAGCGCATCGAACAGATCAACAACCTGCCCGGCGTGCTTAACGCTGCGCTGATCTATCACGAACGCCTCGAGCCCGAAGGAGATACCGAATGAGCCTGACCCGCCGAGAATTCGTCAAGTCCCAGGCCGCCGCCATTGCCGCCGCCGCGGCCGGCCTGCCGATCGTGACGTCCGCCAGCAACCTGATAACCGAAGCCGACATGGTCACCCTGGACTGGAACAAGGCGCCCTGCCGCTTCTGCGGCACCGGCTGCAGCGTCATGGTCGCGACCCGTGGCAACCGCGTGGTCGCTACCCATGGCGACGTCAAGGCCGAGGTCAATCGCGGGTTGAACTGCGTCAAGGGCTATTTCCTGTCGAAAATCATGTACGGCGCCGACCGCCTGACCCAACCGTTGCTGCGCATGAAAAACGGTCAGTACGACAAGCAGGGCGAATTCCAGCCGATCAGTTGGGAGAAAGCCTTCGACATCATGGAGGCGAAATTCAAGCAAGCCTTGAAGGCCAAAGGTCCCGGGTCGGTTGGCATGTTCGGGTCCGGACAATGGACAGTATGGGAAGGCTACGCCGCCAACAAATTGATGAAGGCCGGCTTTCGCTCCAACAACATCGACCCCAATGCCCGTCATTGCATGGCCTCGGCGGTGATGGGCTTCATGCGCACGTTTGGCGCGGACGAGCCGATGGGTTGCTACGACGACATCGAAGCCACCGACGCCTTCGTACTCTGGGGCTCGAACATGGCCGAGATGCACCCGGTGCTGTGGAGCCGGGTCACCGACCGGCGCCTCAGCCAGCCGAATGTGAAAGTGGCGGTGTTGTCCACCTTCGAGCACCGCAGTTTCGAACTCGCCGACATCCCCATGGTGTTCAAGCCGCAAACCGACCTGCTGATCCTCAACTACATCGCCAACCACATCATCGAAAGCGGTGCGGTCAACCAGGACTTCATCAGCAAGCACACCCGCTTCGCCAAAGGCGCGGACGACATCGGCTATGGCCTGCGCCCCGACGATCCACGGGAAAAGAACGCCGCCAATGCTGCCAAGGCCAATACCTGGACGGATATCTCGTTCGAGCAGTACGCCGCCTTCGTCAAACCCTACACCCTGGAGCGCACCGCCAAGGAAACAGGCGTGCCCGCCGAGCGGCTGAAAAGCCTGGCCGAACTGTACGCCGACCCCAAGCGCAAGGTCGTCTCGTTCTGGACCATGGGGTTCAACCAGCACACCCGCGGCGTCTGGGCCAATAACCTGATCTATAACATCCACCTGCTCACCGGCAAGATCAGCGAACCGGGCAACAGCCCCTTCTCGCTGACGGGCCAGCCGTCAGCCTGCGGTACCGCACGGGAGGTCGGCACGTTCTCCCATCGCCTGCCCGCCGACATGCTCGTGGCGAACCCCGAGCACCGCGCCACCGCCGAGAAAATCTGGAAGCTGCCGACCGGCACGATCCAGGAAAAACCCGGTTTCCATGCGGTCGAGCAGAGCCGCATGCTCAAGGACAGCGTGCTCAATGTCTGCTGGACCCAGGCCAGCAACAACATGCAGGCCGGGCCGAACATCATGCAGGAAGTCCTGCCGGGCTGGCGCAACCCGGATAATTTCATGATCGTCTCCGATGTCTACCCGACCGTTTCCGCCCAGGCCGCTGACCTGATCCTGCCGAGCGCCATGTGGGTGGAAAAGGAAGGCGCCTTCGGCAACGCCGAACGGCGCACGCAGTTCTGGCATCAACTGGTGACCGCGCCGGGCGACGCCCGGTCGGACCTGTGGCAACTGATGGAATTTTCCAAGCGCTTCACCACCGATGAAACCTGGCCCGCCGAGCTGCTCGCCCAGGCGCCTGAGCACAAGGGCAAGACGCTCTTTGACGTGCTGTTCAGAAATGGCCAGGTCGACCAGTTCCCTGTCGATCAGATAGACGCCGGCTACAAGAACGATGAAGCCAAGGCTTTCGGGTTCTATCCGCAAAAAGGCCTGTTCGAAGAGTACGCCCAATTCGGTCGCGGCCACGGCCACGACCTCGCCACGTTCGAGCGCTACCACAGCGAACGCGGCCTGCGCTGGCCGGTGGTCGAGGGCAATGAGACCCGCTGGCGCTATCGCGAGGGCCTCGACCCTTACGTGGAGAAAGGCAGCGAGGTGCAGTTCTACGGTTACCCGGACAAGAAGGCGATCATCTTCGCCCTGCCCTATGAGCCACCCGCCGAAGCCCCGGACGCTGACTACCCGTTCTGGCTGTCCACCGGCCGCGTCCTCGAACATTGGCACACCGGCAGCATGACCCAGCGTGTCGAGGAGCTGCACAAAGCCGTGCCCGATGCGCTGGTCTACATGCACCCCGATGACGCCAAGGCCTTGAAGGCACGGCGCGGCAGCGAAGTGAAACTGATCAGTCGACGCGGGGAAATCCGTGCCCGCATCGAAACCCGCGGCCGCAACAAACCGCCCCAAGGGCTGGTCTTCGTGCCGTTTTTCGATGCCAACAAGCTGATCAACAAGGTCACGCTCGACGCCACCGACCCGATCTCCAAGCAGACCGACTACAAGAAATGCGCGATACGCATCGAGTTGATCAGCGTGGCCTGAGGAGAACCGTCATGTTTTTTCGAATCTTGCCGTTGCTGCTGCTCGCAGCCCTTGGCGTCGCGATCGCCGCCGAAGTCGACTACCCGCTCGATGCACCGGCGCCAGACGGGCGCCGTCCCGGGGGCGTCCTGACCCAGAACCGGCCTGCGCCGCCCATTGCCGAGGAAGAAAACAAGGACCTCAAGCGCGAGCGCAATTACCCCGACCAGCCGCCGACCATTCCTCACACCATCCGTGGCTACCAGATCGACAAGAACGGCAATAAATGCCTGGCCTGTCACAGCCGCGCCAACAGCGCGCGGACCCAGGCGACGATGATCAGCATCACCCACTACATGGACCGTGACGGCCAGGCGCTGGCCGCCGTGGCGCCGCGCCGTTACTTCTGTAACCAGTGCCATGTGCCGCAGACCGACGCCAAGCCGCTGGTGGAAAGCACGTTCGAGAACATCGACAGAATCCTGCAAGACGACGCCAATGCGGCGGCGCGCAAGAGGCCCTGAGGAGGCAACATGAAAGCACTGTTCGCCCTGCTCAAGGACTACTGGGGTGTCCTGCGTCGTCCAAGCCTCTACTACAGCCTGGGCTTCCTGACGCTCGGGGGCTTTATCGCCGGGATCATCTTCTGGGGCGGTTTCAACACTGCGCTGGAGGCGACCAACACCGAAACGTTCTGCGTGTCGTGCCATGAGATGCGCGACAACGTCTTCGTCGAACTCAAGGACACGATCCATTACACCAACCGCTCCGGCGTGCGCGCCAGTTGCCCGGACTGCCACGTCCCCCACGAATGGACCCATAAGATCGCGCGCAAGATGCAGGCGTCGAAGGAGGTCTGGGGCAAGCTTTTCGGCACCATCGATACCCGCGACAAATTCCTCGCCATGCGCCGTGAACTGGCCGAACACGAATGGGACAGGCTCAAGGCCAACGATTCGCGCGAATGCCGCAACTGCCACAACTTCGAGTACATGGACTTCACCCGTCAGGGCAAGCGTGCAGCCGCCATGCACTCGACCTCACTGGCCAACGGTGAAGCGACCTGTATCGACTGCCATAAAGGCATTGCCCACAAACTGCCGGACATGAGCGGCGTCAAGGGCTGGTAGGCATCAAAAGATGCGCAAATCCTGCCCGGGAGCCAGTACCCTATACCGAGGAATTCTGCGACGATAAGCAAAAAACGCCAGGGACACAGGCTTTACGATTCAAACCTATGGCGGCCTACGATGTATTTCTCTTCCTTTAAAAGTTTACGGGCGCGATTCGCAGTCGCTTTGGCGTCGGTCGTGCTGGTGCTCAGCTGTCTGTTTGGCGCTGCCATTGGTGAGTCCTCCATCTCCAGGCTCAAGGAACACAACGGGCTCCAGTTGAGTGAGTTTGCGTACTCGATGATTGATCGCCTGGATCGGGACATGAATAGCCGGTCAAAGGAACTCACGGTCCTTAGTCAGCTGGAAGCCTTGCGCGACCCGGCGGAGACAGCCGAAGCCCAAGCGCTGCTCAATCACCTCAGCGATCAGTTCCCGAGCTACTCCTGGATTGGCCTGACTAACGCGCGCGGCACGGTGGTTGCCGCCACCGACGGAGTGCTTGAAGGCGCAGACATCTCGCCGCGGCCGGTCTTTACCCAGGCCCAGGAAACGACCTTTATCGGCGACGTGCACGACGCGGTGATGTTGGCGAAGTTGCTGCCCAACCCCTCCGGCGAAGCGATGACGTTTGTCGATATCAGCATGCCGGTCCGGGACCAGACCGGCCATCTCGTGGGCGTGCTCGCCACGCACCTTTCGTGGAAATGGGCGGCCGAAATTGGCCGGTCCTTGTTCGAGCCCCTGCAGAAGCGCCTGCCTGGCCTGGAATTCCTGGTGGTCAGCAAGGACGGCACGGTGCTGCTGGGCCCCAAGGAAATGATCGGCAAACCCCTGGGCATCAGGCTCGATCAGGGCATCGGGCAAAACTGGTCGGTGGAGCGCTGGCAGGACGGTAAGCTGTATCTGGCCGGCTTTGCCCAAAGCGTCGGCATTGACGATTATCCTGGCCTGGGCTGGAC
Organism: Pseudomonas fluorescens; assembly: GCF_018614775.1. GTDB lineage: Bacteria > Pseudomonadota > Gammaproteobacteria > Pseudomonadales > Pseudomonadaceae > Aquipseudomonas > Aquipseudomonas fluorescens_BY. The sequence goes on along the minus strand of NZ_JAGGOF010000038.1, from coordinate 57,198 downwards.
GATCATCACCCGACAACCTGCCGAGCTGGCCTTCGCCGAAGCTCACCAGCTGCGCAATGAAATACTGGTCTGGGGCAGCGTCTTCTCCATCGTATTTGCGCTGCTCGGCTGGTTTGTGGCGGGCATCATTACCGGCCCCGTGAACCAGATCGCCGACGCTGCCGCCCGCCTTTCCGAAGGGGCTGACGTACGCATCCCCTTGCTCCAGGGCAGCCGCGAGGTCGAAACGCTGAGTCTCGCGATTCGCCATCTCGTCGACAGCCTGACCCGCAAAAGAAGCCAACTGGCCGTGGTCGAAGGCATTGCCTACCGCGATATCGTCACCGGGTTGCCCAACAGGGCGGCGCTGGATCAATACGTCGCGGCAGTGGCCAGCGAAAGCGGCAGCCAATCCGATTTCGGCGTCCTGTGCCTGGACCTTGACGGGTTCAAGCCCGTCAACGACCGCTTCGGCCATGCCGTGGGCGACGCGCTGCTGCATGAAGTCGGCAATCGGCTCCTGATGGCGGTGCGTGAAGGCGACATTGCCGTGCGCCACGGCGGCGATGAGTTCGTGCTTCTGCTGCGCCTGCGTACGGGAGAGTCCCTGACCAACGTACAAGGCGCCGCCCAACGCATCGTCGCCAAGCTGGCCGAACCGGTCGTGCTGGCCGGGGAGTCAATCCAGATCGGCTGCAGCATCGGCGGGGCATTGTGGGCCGGTGGCGCGTTTGCCGAAGCGTTGGCCCAGGCTGACGAAGCGCTTTATCGCGCCAAGCGTGCGGGTAAATCCCAGGCGAAATTTCATGAGACGTTGGGGGCTGCGATGGCAAGCGTTGAGGCTGAGACCCAGAGGCTGTAAGGGTTTGTGTGTTCTGCTGGGATCCGCTTAACTGACTGGGACTAACTTGCCTGCCGAGGAGGCCGATCCCATGACTGATTCACTGCAGCGTTTCGTCCAGGCTCAAGCCTCCACCTTTGAAACCGCCATGAGAGAACTTGAGCACGGACGCAAGCAGAGCCACTGGATATGGTTCATCTTTCCCCAGCTACGCGGCCTGGGTCACAGTGAAAACGCCGCCTACTATGGCCTGCGAGACCTTGAAGAGGCTCGCGATTATCTGCAGCATCCACTCCTGGGACCGCGCCTGGAGCAGGCGACCCGCGCCGTGCTGGATTCGCCAGTGCCGATCCAGCAATTGCTGGGGGAGCTGGATGCGATGAAATTCGCGTCGTGCATGACGCTGTTTTCCATCGCTGCAGGAACGGACTCCTTGTATGCACGGGCGCCGGAAGGCAAGGTGAGTGTCGATTTACGAACACTGGAGATGCTTCAGAAGCAGAGCAACGATATCTAACTTCGAAGCGCGGACGTTAGGGACTCTGTAGGATCGAAAGCACAAACCGACATTCACCCTCGGCCTTGTCGCCAGCAGCCAGTTTCTCAGGCCTGAACCCGCACCGCTCAAGCACCTTTCTTGAACCCACGTTTTCGGTATAGACGTAAGCCACCAACTGCGTCAGCTTCCAACGCCGCCCTGCCTCCTGGATCAGGTGTCGCAAGGCCAATGTCGCCAGCCCCTGCCCGCAGGCTTGTTGGCCGATCCGGTAGCCCACCTCCGCGCAATCGCGCGGTGAGTGGATGTTCTTCAGGTTTGCTCGACCCACGATTCGTCCGCTGGAGTCCTCAATGACCAGCAGATGCCAGGCGCCCAGTGCAAAATCGGACAGGTAGCCCTCTATGTGCTCCGCCACGCCTTGCATTGAGTAGAAAGAAGGGTCGCGGGGATCGATATGGGATTCGAACCAGACGCGGTTATCGACTTCGAATGCCAGCAGCGCTTGAGCGTCGGTCATTTTCAGCTCGCGAATATTGATCGGGTTCACGGATGACCTCTCCTTAGGTTCGGGTGGCAATCGTAAGGGCGAATGTAGGGTTATGGCCAGTCAATATCCTCCTTGGCTGATCCATCGCCATCGCGAGCAGGCGCCCTCGTCACGGGTCCATGGTCAGCCCTGACGAAAATGCCCCGTACCTTTCGATACGGGGCATTTTTTTGCAGCGGGAAACGCTACCTATCTGTTACCAAGCCCTTCAGGGCTGCTGGTTCCAGGGACGGTCTCCGTGCTCATCCTTGATGCGGGTCGGCAGGCCCATCACGTCCAGCGCCTCGAGGAACGCCTCGGCTGGCAGCTCCTCGACGTTGACCATGCGCTGCACGTCCCACTGGCCACGGGCGACCAGCAACGCGGCGGCCACGGGTGGCACGCCGGCGGTGTAGGAAATGCCCTGGCTGTCGGTTTCGGCAAACGCTTCCTCGTGGTCGGCCACATTGTAGATGAACACTTCGCGCGGCTGGCCGTCCTTGACACCCTTGACCAGGTCACCGATGCAGGTCTTGCCGGTGTAGCCCGGCGCCAGCGAACTCGGGTCAGGCAGCACGGCCTTGACCACTTTGAGCGGCACGACTTCCAGGCCTTCGGCGGTCTTGACCGGTTGCTCGGAGAGCAGGCCGAGGTTGCGCAGCACGGTGAACACATTGATGTAGTGCTCGCCGAAGCTCATCCAGAAACGCACGTTGGGCACGTTGAGGTTCTTCGACAACGAATGCACTTCGTCGTGGCCGGTCAGGTACAGGTTCTGCGAGCCGACGACCGGCAGGTCATCGGTGCGCTTGACTTCGAACATGGTGTTGCTGGTCCACTGGCTGTCTTGCCAGCTCCACACCTGTCCGGTGAACTCGCGGAAATTGATTTCCGGGTCGAAATTGGTGGCGAAATACTTGCCATGGGAGCCGGCATTGACGTCGAGGATGTCGATCGAATCAATGCGGTCGAAATGTTGTTGCTGCGCCAGGGCTGCGTAAGCGTTGACCACACCCGGATCGAAGCCGACGCCGAGAATGGCGGTGATGTTCTTCTCCTGGCACTCTTGCAGATGGTTCCACTCGTAGTTGCCGTACCAGGGCGGCGTCTCGCAGACCTTGCCCGGTTCTTCGTGGATGGCGGTGTCCAGGTAGGCCACGCCGGTGTCGATGCAGGCGCGCAGCACCGACATATTGAGAAACGCGGAGCCGACGTTGATGACGATCTGTGACTCGGTTTCGCGAATCAGCGCCTTGGTCGCTTCGACGTCCAGGGCGTTCAGTGCAAAGGCCTTGATGTCGGCGGGTTGCTTGAGGCTACCCTTGGCCTTGACGCTGTCGATGATGGCCTGGCATTTGGAGATGTTGCGCGACGCGATAGCAATACGACCGAGTTCGTCGTTGTGCTGCGCGCACTTGTGGGCCACCACCTTGGCGACACCTCCTGCACCAATGATAAGTACGTTCTTCTTCAATTTCTTCAAGTCTCCTGCTGTCCGCTCAAGAGAGGCTGGACAGGTAGTCGTCGTAAACAAATTCGCGAACCACTTCGACGCTACCGTCGAGTTGTTTCACTACGATGGACGGCATTTTCAGGCCGTTGAACCAGTTCTTCTTGACCATGGTGTAGCCCGCTGCGTCGATGAACGACAGCCGATCGCCGATGGACAGCGGACGATCAAATTGATACTCGCCGAAGATGTCCCCAGCCAGGCAGGATTTGCCGCACACCATGTAGGTGTGTTCGCCCTCGCTCGGTGCCAGCTTGGCGTCCAGGCGGTAGATCAACAGGTCGAGCATGTGCGCTTCGATGGAGCTGTCCACCACGGCCAGGTGCTTGCCGTTGTAGAGCGTATCGAGCACGGTGACTTCCAGCGAGGCGCTCTGGGTGATCGCCGCTTCGCCCGGTTCCAGGTAGACCTGCACGCCGTACTTCTGCGAAAAGGCCTTGAGCCGCGCGCAGAACGCGTCAAGGGCATAGCCCTCACCGGTGAAGTGGATGCCGCCGCCGAGGCTGACCCACTCGACCTTATGCAATAGATGACCAAAGCGTTCTTCGATCGTGCCAAGCATCTGGTCGAACAGGCCGAAATCGCCGTTCTCGCAGTTGTTATGGAACATGAAGCCGGAGATCTGCTCGATGACTTGCTCGACCTTCACCGGGTCCCATTCGCCCAGGCGGCTGAACGGGCGCGCCGGGTCGGCCAGCAGATAGTCCGAGCTGCTCACTTGCGGGTTGACCCGCAAGCCACGGACCTTGCCGGCCGACGCTTGGGTGTAGCGTTGCAACTGGCCGATGGAGTTGAAGATGATCTTGTCGCAGTTGGCGAGCATCTCTTCGATCTCGTCGTCGGCCCAGGCGACGCTGTAGGCGTGGGTCTCGCCGGCGAATTTCTGCCGGCCGAGCTTGAGCTCGTAGAGCGACGACGACGTGGTGCCGTCCATGTATTGCTGCATCAGGTCGAACACCGACCAGGTGGCGAAGCATTTGAGCGCCAGCAAGGCCTTGGCCCCGGACTGCTCACGCACGTAGGCGATCTTCTGCATGTTCGCCAGCAGCTTCTGTTTGTCGATGAGGTAGTACGGCGTCTTGATCATTTTCGCGGCCTCCGGCAAGGCGAGCCAAAAAAGGATGCGCATTGTGCCTTCACTGACTGCATATCGAAAGAGCGAAAAGCCCCGTTCGCGCAATCACCCCGCTTGAAGCGAAGATGACCGTCACGCACATGTAACAAATTGCGACTAGCGTCGGGTTCGCCCTCCACCACGCGAGTGTCATCATGACGAACCCGACCCTGGCCATGGACTCACCGACTGCCATCGCCCACAGTTCCAGGCCGCAACTCAACCGCAAGCCGAGCGTGATCACCCTGGTGGTGTTTTTTGCCGTGCTGGGCAGCGGCCTGCTGTTTACCGCCTACAGCCTGATGCACGACATGCACGAACTCGGCACGGTGGTCACCACCTGGACGCCGTTCCTGTTATTGGGCGTAGCCCTGCTGATTGCCTTGGGCTTCGAGTTCGTCAACGGTTTCCACGACACTGCCAACGCGGTGGCGACGGTCATCTACACCAACTCCATGGCGCCGAATTTAGCGGTGGCGTGGTCGGGGTTCTTCAACTTCCTCGGGGTGCTGCTCTCCAGCGGCGCGGTGGCTTTCGGCATCATTGCGTTGCTGCCGGTGGAGCTGATCCTGCAAGTCGGTTCCTCCGCCGGTTTCGCCATGATCTTCGCCCTGCTCATCGCCGCCATCCTCTGGAACCTGGGCACCTGGTGGCTGGGCTTGCCGGCGTCTTCGTCCCACACCCTGATCGGTTCGATCATCGGTGTCGGCGTCGCCAACGCGCTGATGCACGGCCGTGACGGCACCAGTGGTGTGGACTGGGCCCAAGCGACCAAGATCGGCTACGCATTGCTGCTGTCGCCACTGGTGGGGTTCGGTTGCGCCGCGTTGCTGCTCCTGGCGCTGCGCGCCTTCGTCAAGAACCGTGCGCTGTACAAAGCCCCCGAGGGCAACACGCCGCCACCGTGGTGGATTCGCGGCATGCTGATCCTGACCTGCACTGGCGTGTCGTTCGCCCACGGCTCCAACGACGGCCAGAAAGGCATGGGCCTGATCATGTTGATCCTGGTCGGCACCTTGCCGATGGCCTACGCGCTGAACCGCGCCATGCCTGCCGATCAGGCGCTGCAATTCGCCGCCGTGGCAGAAGTCACTCAACAGGCCCTGGTCAAGCACTCACCGGTGCAGGCCCCGGCTGATCCACGCGCGATCCTGACCACCTACGTCAGCAGCAAGCAAGCGACGCCACAGCTGGTACCCGCGCTGGCGGCCTTGACTGGCAGCATCGGCGCCGAGGTCAAGAGCTACGGCTCATTGGCCAGGGTGCCGGCCGAAGCCGTGGGCAACGTGCGTAACGACATGTACCTGACGAGCGAAACCATTCGCCTGATGGACAAGAACAAGGTCGGCAATTTCGACGCCGACACCGGCGCCAAACTGCAATTGTTCAAGCAACAGATCGACAACTCGACGCGGTTCATCCCGCTCTGGGTAAAAATTGCCGTGGCCATCGCCCTCGGCCTGGGCACCATGGTCGGCTGGAAACGCATCGTCGTGACCGTAGGCGAGAAAATCGGCAAGAGCCATCTCACCTACGCCCAAGGCGCCTCGGCGGAAACCGTCGCCATGCTGACCATCGGCGCCGCCGACATGTTCGGCCTGCCGGTGTCCACCACCCACGTATTGTCGTCCGGTGTGGCCGGTACCATGGTCGCCAACGGCTCCGGCCTGCAGATGCGCACGATCCGCAACCTGGTGATGGCCTGGGTCCTGACACTGCCTGCCGCGATCCTGTTGTCCGGTAGCCTGTACTGGTTGTTCACCAAGCTGTTCTGATGCATGGATCGCTGAGGGTGCCGGTCAGGTCATGGTCAAGGCCTGCCGGCCCCTTCGATCACCGCCCGGCATCAAGGCGATGTTCGAGCATGGCCCAGGCCTCGGGAGTGAAGCGGTAGGTCTTGTCAGCCTGAAAAACCATCGGTTCGGCCAGGCATGCCTGGCCGACAACTGCTCAGGATCACCGGACGCGCGATCAGACCCTTTCCAGCAACGCCCCCTGCTCATCCGCTGCGCCCTGCAACAGCTCGATCACCCAATCGATAAACACCCGCACCCTCGGCGACAGTTGTCGATGGGGCGGGTACACCGCCGAGATCGGCCACGAGGGTACGCGACAGTCCCTCAGCACCTGAACCAGCCGCCCCTCGGCCAACTGCTGCTGGACGTGATAACGCGGCACTTGAATCAAGCCGAACCCCGCCTCGCAGGCCGCCACGTAGGCATCGGCATTGTTGACGGTGAGTTCGCCCGGCAGCGGCCACTCGCGCACCTGCCCCGCCACCTCGAATTCGAGCGGGAAAAATCGTCCATTGCCGGAGGCAAACCGGATGACCTGGTGCCCCGCCAGGTCCTCCAGCACCTGGGGCGTGCCCGAGCGGGCGAGGTACCCAGGGCTGGCGCACGTCAATTGCTGCAAGCGCACAATCGGCCGCGCCACCAACCCCTGGTCGACGACGTTGCCCGCACGGATCGCGCAATCCACACCCTCGCGTTGCAGATGGACTTGATGGTCGTGGAAGCCGATGTCCAGTTGCAACGCCGGATAGCGCCGATAAAACGCTGGCAGGCGCGGCACGATCCAGGCGCAGCCAAAGGCGATGGGCATGTCCACCCGCAAGGTGCCGCGGGGTTGGCTGCGTTGCACCGACAACGAACTTTCCAGGTCTTCAAGGTCATCCAGCAGTTGGCCGCTGCGCTGGTAGTACGCCTGGCCGTCGAGTGTCGCGCGCACCTGCCGCGTGGTGCGTTGCAGCAGTTGCACACCGAGGTGAGCCTCCAACTGCTGGATCAACAGGCTGACCGTGGCGCGGGGCAGCTTGAGGTCGTCGGCCGCCTTGCCAAAACCGCCCAGCTCGACGATGCGCCTGAACACCTGCATTGCCTGAAGTCGGTCCATGGCTCAGCTCACTATTAAGAAATCACGAACAGTTAAACCAATAATCCTGGATTTATCCACCCAACCGTTTACTGGAGACTGAACCCGTCATTCAATTTCCAGGAGTCATCACCATGAACACCCGCCAACTCGGCCTTCGCGGCCCTCACGTTTCCGCCATCGGCCTGGGCTGCATGGGCATGTCGGATTTCTACACCACCGGGGCGGACGAACAGGAAGCGATCGCCACGCTCCACCGCGCCATCGAACTGGGTGTGACCCTGTTCGACACCGCCGACATGTACGGGCCGCACACCAACGAAACCCTGCTCGGACGAGCCCTGCGTGGCAAGCGTGAGGGCATCTACCTGGCGAGCAAGTTCGGCCTGGTGCGCAGCAGCGATCCCCATGCCCGGGGCGTCAACGGCCGCCCCGAGTACATCAGGCAAGCCATCGATGGCAGCCTCAAGCGCCTCCAGACCGACTATCTGGATCTCTACTACCAACACCGCATCGACCCACACGTGCCGGTGGAAGAATCCGTCGGCGCCATGGCTGAGCTGGTCAAGGCCGGCAAGGTCCGCCACATCGGCCTTTCGGAAGCCAGCGCCGACACCCTTGAACGGGCCCACGCCGTGCATCCCCTGGCGGCCGTGCAAAGCGAATATTCGCTGTGGTCTCGCGAACCGGAACGCAACGGCGTGCTCGCTACCTGTCGGCGCCTGGGCATCGCCTTCGTTGCGTACAGCCCGCTGGGTCGGGGCTTCCTGACCGGTGCGCTGAAGTCTGTGCAGGATTTCGCCGCCGATGACTACCGGCGCTCCAGCCCGCGTTTCCAGGGGGACAACTTCAACCGCAACCTGGCGCTGGTGGAACGGGTCAAGGCATTGGCGACAGACAAGGGCATCAGTGCGTCGCAATTGGCCCTGGCCTGGGTCCTGGCGCAGGGCGACCACGTCATCCCGATTCCCGGCACCAAGCAGCGCAAATACCTGGAGAGCAATGTGGCGGCGGTTTCGGTTGTGCTGAGCGCTGGCGAACTGGCGCAGCTGGATGAGATCTTCGCTGCCGAAGGCGCCGTGGCGGGCGAGCGTTACGCTGCGCAGACCATGGCGCTGCTCGACGGCTGAGCCTGCCGATCAAGCACGGTCCGGCTTGGGCAGCGGTCCTTTCCATCAGGCTCAAGCCGCTGCCATTCCAGCCGATAACCCTATAAGTGATGAGTGATAACGCCCAAGCCTGGCCGGGCTCTGCTGGTTATATAGGGTATAGATCGATGCTTTTCGTGCTCAACCGCTTACTGTGTGGTGTCCTGATGTTCCTTGCTGCGAGCACCTACGCGGCCGAGGCCCCGCTGCGCATCGTGACCGAGGAACTGCCGCCCTTCAACATGACGCAGAACGGCCGAGTGACGGGCATGAGCACCGAGGTGGTCCAGGCCGTACTCAAGGAAGTCGGCGTGGACGCGCCGATTTACTCCATGCCTTGGGCTCGCGCGTATGAACTGGCGCTCAATGAAAGCAATGTGCTGATCTATTCGATCGTCCGCACACCCGAGCGCGAATCGCTGTTCCAATGGGTGGGAGCCATCGCCCCCACGCAGTGGTACATCTACTCACTGGCCGACCGCCCGGTAAAACTCAATTCACTGGCCGACGCCCATGGTCACCAGATCGCCACCGTCAATCAGGACGTGGGCGAACAGTATCTGGTTTCCAAGGGGTTCCGCGTCGGTGAAGAATTGCAGTCGAGCACCCGGTACGAGCACAACTACCGCAAGCTCAAGGTCGACCACGTCGAGCTGTGGATTTCCAACGAACTCAATGCCATGTACCTGACTCGCCAGAACGGCGAAGATCCCGACAAAGTGCTGATCCGCTCCCTGCCGCTTCCGGAACTGAGCGGTGCAGAAGGCTTCAGCATGGCGTTCAGCCGCAAGACGCCGGTCGAGACGGTCGAGAAGTTCCGTGCAGGCCTGCAAACCATCCGGCGCAACGGTGTATACGATGCCATCGTTCGCAAATGGCTGTGACATGACCGGCGACTTCAAGGCCGCGTCCGACCCGCAATCTCGGGCCAAGATATTCAGTTCCCTGGGGCGTCGCCTGGTGCTCGCGACGCTGTTGTTCAGCCTGATCTTTACCCTGGCGATGGTCACCTGGCGCACCTGGCTGGCATGGGAAAGCAATCTGGCGGAAATGAATTCGGAGCTGGCCCTGATCGACCAGGTGTTCCAGAACACCCTGGCCCATGCCATCTGGGAAATGGACCGTGAATCCCTCGACCAGCAGATCGCCAGCGTCGCGAAGGCTGCCCCGGTGGGGCGCGTGGTACTCAATATTGTGCGTCCGGGACAACCGCCGGAAGTCATCGACATGAATCGCTACACCATCGAAACAGCCGGCGCTGCGCCGATACTGCATCGCCAGCTCGTCGCGCAACCCTACGCCGGGGCTCATGAGAAGGTGGGTGAGCTGACCATCGAAGGCGACAACCATCTGCTTTGGCAACGCCTTTGGGATGAGGCCCGCAGCATCGTCATCACCCAGGTCATCCAGTCATTGCTGCTGGCCGGATTGGTCATGACCATGTTCAACCGCCTGGTGACCGTGCATGTGGTTCACATCGCCCGCCACCTGGGTGAAGTCGCACCGCAAACCCTCAAGCGCCACCTCAGGCTACAGCGGGCGTCCCACCGCCAGGACGAACTGAGCCTGCTCGAAACCCAGGTGAACGAACTCCAGGATAATCTCCACGTCCACCTGGAGCGCCAGCGCTCCGATGAACTGGCGCTCGCCGCCAGCCGCGATCAATTGGCCGAGCTGGTCGAGGCGCGGACCGCTGAACTCAAGGCGGCCAACCAGGCGCTCGAAGCCCTGTCCCGTCACGACGCCCTGACAGGCCTGGCCAACCGGCGCTATTTCGACGAACTCAAGGAAGTCGAGTTTCGCCGAGCCATTCGCCACAAGACCCCGCTGACCGTACTGATGTGCGACGTCGATTTCTTCAAGATCTACAACGACACCTATGGGCACATGCAGGGCGACCAATGTTTGAAAGAGATCGCAGACACCCTGCGCACTGTGTTCGGCCGCCCCGGTGAGCTGACCGCGCGCCTGGGCGGTGAAGAGTTTGCCGTGATGCTGCCCAACATCGACGCCAGACAGGCCCACGGCGCCGCTCACCGGCTGCGGGCCAGCCTGGCGGAACGTGCACTGCCCCACAGCGGTTCCAAAGTGTCGCGCTTCGTCACCCTGAGCATCGGCATCGCCGAGCTGGATCCCGAGGCCATGGACCATTTCGATCAACTGCTGCAGCGCGCTGACCAGGCGCTGTACCGGGCCAAACACCAGGGACGCGATTGCGTCGCTGTCTGAACCACGCGTCCAATGAGGTCCGTATGCCCTACCGCCCGACGCTCTGCATCTGCCTGTTCCTCGCCCTCTTCAGCCTGCAAAGCCAGGCCACGGACATCGAGGTCGTGACCGAAGACTCCCTCTACGCCTATCTGCGCGAGAACAAGGTCGTCGGGCCTGGCACGCTCATCGCCGAAGAAACCCTCAAAGGCGCGGCGCTGACCGACTACAACGTGCTGCTTTACCCCTGGGCCCGCGCCTACGAAAAGGCGCTGCGCGAACCCAATGTGCTGATCTTCCCCCTGGATCGTACGCCGGCCCGCGAGCAGTCGTTCAAATGGGTCGGGGAAATCATTCAGGTGCCAAGCAAGCTCTATAAGCTGCGTGGGGATGACAGCATCGCCGTCAAGACCCTTGAGGATGCCAAGCAGTACAGCATGGGCGTGGTGCGCAACGACGCCAAGCAGATCTACCTGCAGCAGCGCGGTTTCACCCGGCTGGTGATATCGGCGGATAACCACGATAACTTCCAGAAACTGCTGAATCATCAGATCCAGTTGTTGCCCATACCCGAGAACACCGCGCGCCTGATGAGCCAGGATGCCCAGGTGGATTTCAGCACGCTGGAAGAGGTCTATTCCCTCGACGAACAACCCCACCGGGTCTACCTGGCCTTCAGCCTGAGCACCCCGGATGACATCGTCGCCAAGGCCCAGCGCTCGTTCGAACAACTCAAGACTTCCGGTGAAGTGGCGCGAATCATGAACGAAAAGCGCTAAGCTCTCGGGATCGGCACGCCTGGCGTGCCAACCACCCAGGAGGTCTCCCATGAGTAAAGCGTCCTACGTTCCACCCAGAGTCTGGACCCATGAAGCCCCGTCTGGCGGCCAGTTCGCCAGCATCAACCGCCCCGTCGCCGGCCCCACCCACGAAAAGACCCTGCCAACCGGCAAGCATCCCCTGCAGCTTTACTCCCTGGCCACGCCCAACGGCGTCAAGGTCACCATCCTGCTGGAAGAACTGCTGGCGCTGGGGCACACCGGTGCCGAATACGACGCCTGGCTGATCCGCATCGGCGAAGGCGACCAGTTCTCCAGCGGCTTTGTCGAGATCAACCCCAACTCAAAAATCCCGGCCCTGCTCGACCGCAGCGTCGAGCCGCCGATTCGCGTGTTCGAATCCGGCTCGATCCTGCTGTACCTGGCGGAAAAATTCGCCGCCTTCCTGCCCACCGACCCGGCCGGGCGCACCGAAACGCTGAACTGGCTGTTCTGGCAAATGGGTGCAGCGCCCTACCTGGGTGGCGGCTTCGGACACTTCTACGCCTACGCGCCGGAAAAATTCGAATACCCCATCAACCGCTTCACCATGGAAACCAAGCGCCAACTCGATGTGCTGGATCGCCGCCTCGCTGAAAGCCAATACCTGGCCGGCGACCACTACACCATCGCCGACATCGCCGTCTGGCCCTGGTACGGCCAACTGGTGCGCAATAACGTCTACTCGGCGGCTGAATTCCTGGATGCACAGCGCTATACCCATGTGCAGCGCTGGGCGCAGGAGATTGCCCAACGTCCGGCTGTGGCGCGTGGGCAGCGTGTGAACCGGACGTGGGGGGATGAGGCGAGTCAGGTGGCGGAGCGGCATGGGGCAGAGGATTTGGGCTGACGCTCTTTGGTGGAGATCCCGCCCAATGAAAAAACGGCCTGCCGAATACGCTTGCCCCCATGACGTCCAATCAACGCGCCGGGCGCTCGTTGATCGTGCTCGCGGCCTGGAACAGGATCCTGGCGACGAAGTCGATTTCCTGTTCGGTGATGATCAACGGCGGCAAGAAGCGGACGGTCGCACCGTGGCGCCCGCCCAGTTCAACGATCAACCCGTGCTGCAGGCAAGCCTGCTGGAAAGCCTTGGCCCGGGCCGTGTCCACCGGGGGGTGGCCCTGCACATCGACGGCGCCCTGCGGGTCGACGATTTCCATGCCGAGCATCAGGCCGCGTCCGCGCACATCGCCAATCCAGGCGAACTCGCTTTGCAGTGCCTGTAGCTGTTTGCGCAAATGAGTGCCTGCCGTTTCGGCGTGCTTCACCAGGCCTTCGTCGCGAATAAAGCGCAAGGTCGCGGTGCCGGCCGCCATTGCCAATTGATTGCCGCGGAAGGTGCCGGCGTGGGCACCCGGCTGCCAGACGTCCAGCGAATCGTGATAGACCATGACCGACAGCGGCAAGCCACCGCCGATGGCTTTGGACAGGGTGATGACATCCGGGGTGATACCCGACTGTTCGAAGCCGAACATCCGGCCGCTGCGAGCGATGCCGCACTGGATCTCGTCGACGATCAACGGAATGCCGTGGGCCTGGGTCAATCGGCGCAACTCCTGCAGCCAGCGGTCCGGCGCGGCAATCACCCCGCCCTCCCCCTGGATCGGTTCCAGGATCATCGCCGCCGGCGCGGTCACTCCGCTTTCCGGGTCGTTGAGCAGATGTTCCAGGTAGCGCACGTTCAACGTCACCGCCTGATCACCGGCCACCCCGAACGGGCAACGGTAGTCGTGGGGGAACGGCAAGCGCTGCACGCCCGGCATCAACGCACCGAGGGCATTTTTCGGCGACAGGTTGCCACTTATGGCCAGCGTGCCCAACGTCATCCCGTGGTAAGCCCCTTCAAACGCCAGTACCGAGTGGCGTCCGGTGGCGGTGCGGGTGAGCTTGAGCGCAGCTTCCACCGCATCGGCCCCGCTGGGGCCGCAGAACTGGATGCGTGCATGGCGAGCGAACTCGCTGGGCAGGCACGCGAAAATTTCCTGGACGAAAGCGTCCTTGACGGGTGTCATGAGGTCCAGAGTGTGCATGGGCACGCCGGCCGCCATGACCTGGGTAATGGCTTCGATGATCACCGGGTGGTTGTGGCCCAGGGCCAAGGTTCCGGCCCCCGCCAGGCAGTCAACGAACACTTGCCCCCGGCTGTCCTGCACATAGATGCCATGAGCCCTTTCGAGCACCAGCGGAATGCGCCGCGGGTAACTGCGGGCATTGGATTCCTGCTGTTGCTGGCGTTCCAGCAGCGGCGTCGGATCGAGGCAGTAAGGATTTGACAGACCGGTATGCAACAGGCGTAGCTGTTGCGCGCCACCCGCTGTGACATTCGAAAAAACACTCATGATTTTCCTCCATGGAGGCTGGGTTTGAATGGAACAAACAGCCTGGAAACACACATCGCCGACAGCGCAAACGGGCGCGGGGAGATTGCCCCCTCGCGCCCTCGTGGTTTACATGTCGTAACGCAGGATCATGCCCACCGTGCGCGGTGCGCCGACATCGATAACGTCGTCGCTGCTGTTGTTGGTGATGTATTCCTTGTCGAAAGCGTTTTTCACGTAGGCGGATACGGCGACGTTCCTGGTGACTTTGTACTCGGTATTGAAGTTCACCAGCACATAGGCGTCGCTCTTACGCTCACCATTGACTTTGCCGTTTGAGTCGAACTCGTACTCCGAAGGCGCGGTACTCTGATAAACAATGTCCGTGCCAAATATCAGGCGATCGTCGAAGCGATAGACACCCCCTACCGAGGCCTTGTATTTAGGCGAGTAGAGGAACGACTCGCCGCTCCTGTCCTGACCATTGTCAGACACGAAGTCCTTGTATTTGCTATCGGTAATGGCGCCGCCAAGGTTCAGGGTCAGTTGTTCGGTGATGTCTTTTTCGACAAAGACTTCCAGGCCCTTGATCTCACTGCGACCAGCGTTGTAGATATCAATGACGTTGCTACCGGTCTGCCGTACGCTGACCTGTTGATCTTTCCAGTCGGTGTAGTACAGGTTGGCGCGGGTGCGCAGGGTCTTGTCGAAGAACGAACCGCGGTAGGAAAACTCGTAGTTGGTGGTGTATTCCGGGTCATAGGCTTGGTGGCCGCTACCGGAGCGCAAGTTGACGCCACCGCCGCGATAACCCTTCTGCACCGTGAAACCGAGGAACTGGTCCGTTGCCAGTTCGTAGTTGATGCCGAGTTTCGGCAGCACGGCATCAAACGACTTCTTGATTTTCTCAGGAACGAAGCGGCCGTCCGCCTCGATGTCGGTATCGTTCGTTTCGTGGTCGTAACGCAGGCCGGTGATCAACGTCCAGCGCGGCGCGAACGTCCAGTTGACTTCACCGAACACCGCCTTGTTTTCAATTTTGGTATCGCCTTTTACGGTGCGAACCAAGACGTTATCGAACAACAGCCGATCATGAAAATTGTTGGTGTTATGACCGTAGTAGGCACCGACGAAGCTCTTCACTGTGTCCGAGTCGTAATTCAGACGCAGCTCCTGACTGAACAGGTTACCGTCCTGCTTACGTAGAACGACCTCGTTGTCGACGGCATTCTGGTCGAAGTCCAGACGGTTGCTGTAGTCAGTACTGGTATTGGCGGTCATGCTCGTCAGCGACCAGGCATCGTTCAGGCGGTAATCCACCTTGGCGCTGAGGGTGTCCTGCTTGAGGTTGTCGAAGGCCTCGGTGTTGGACCCGATGTCGTAATAGCTGGGCTTGCCGTCGGCGCCGCGCATCGTCGAGCGATCACCTTGACGGTGTTCGTTGTGGGCGTAGGTCAGCAGGACGTCAGTGTCGTCATTGGGCAGGATCAGCAATTTGCCGCGGGCATTGCTGGTGCGGTGCGGGTTGGCGTCCTTATCAAGGGTGGTGTTGCGGATGTAGCCGTCACCGTCGGAATAATCCACGGCAATACGACCGGCGATCTTGTCGTCGACGATGGCGCCACCCCCTGCGACCGCGGCCCCGTGCTCACCATAATTACCGACGTTGGTTTGCGCCGAAAAGCTCGGCTCGAAGGTTGGATTTTTGGTCCGGATAACAACTGCGCCGGCCAGGGAGTTACGGCCCTGGGTGGTAGATTGCGGCCCCAGGAAAATCTCGACCTGCTCGGCGTCCCATAGCGGGACCGGGCTGAGGGTCAGCGCGCGGTTCGGCTGCACGGCGCCGTCGACATACACCGAAACCGCACCATTGAGGGCTGCGGGCCCCTGGTCGTCGAAACCGGAAACCGGTACACCGCGGATCCCCCAGTTTTCGTTGCCGGCCTGGCTGTAGACGCCAGGGGTGCGGGCAAACACATCCACCAGGTTCTTGTCGCCGTGTTCACGCAGGTTCTTGTCGGTGACCACCACCACGCTGGACTGAGTCTTCTCGAGGCTGCGGTCGATTTTTTCACCGGTCACGGTGATCGGAGCGATCTCCATCTTGCCGGACTCTTCAGCCGCCCACGCGCCGCTACCCAGGCCCAAGGCCGACCCCACCGCCAACGCCACTGTAGTCTTTTTGAAATTCACGCCCCGCTCCCCTGCGACAGATATTTTGGTTTTTTTTGAGCTGGCAGAAGGCTGTTTGGCGCCAGCGGAGCGGAGTCTAATCCAAAAAAATAATTAAATAAATAGTATTGATAATCTCTCTCATTTGCACCTAATATGCCGTCTTGTATTGTGTTGCATACATTTACAGATCCGTCCTACACCGCCGACCACTGCCCGCTTTCACGGTCGCATGACGAGTCAGAAAAGATAAAAGAGGATGCGCAAGGATGACCTCAATCGAACACCTGAACAGGCGTTCCGAGCCTTTATCAATGGCTTCCACGGATGGCAGCGAACAGTTGTTACCCCTGCGGGTGCAGGCGTCACCGGGCCAGTCCATCCACGATCTGGAGGCGTCGATCCGCGATCGTCTGCCGCACCTCCTGGCGACCGTTGGCGGCGTCTTGTTTCGCGGTTTTACCGTTGCCACCCCCATCGACTTCAAGCGCTTCGCCGCCAGCTTCGGCGCACCGCTGGCCAGTTACGAGTTCGGCTCCACGCCGCGCAGCAAAGTCTTCGCCGGCGTCTACAGTTCCACCGAATACCCGGCCCATCAGTTCATTCCCCTGCACAACGAGCAGGCCTATACCCGGCCCTGGCCTTCGCGCATCTGGTTCCACTGCATCAAGGCCAGTGACACCGGCGGTGAAACTCCGATTGCCGACAGTCGACTGATCTACCAGCGCATGCCCGCCGAGATCCGTGAGTTGTTCGCCAGCCGCGAGTTGCTTTACGTGCGCAACTACAGCAGCGCCCTCGATCTGCCCTGGGAGAAGGTCTTCAACACCCAAGACCGCGCCCAGGTCGAACGCTACTGCCAGGACAACGACATCGAGTGGGAATGGAAGGCCGACGGTGACCTGCGCACCCGCCAGCGTTGCGCGGCAGTGCAGCAGCATCCCGATACCGGCGAGTGGGTCTGGTTCAACCAGGCGCACCTGTTCCACGTGTCGGCGATCGAGCCGAGTGTGCGCGCCAGCCTGCTGGCGGCGGTGGGTGAAGCGAACCTGCCGCGCCATGTCTACCTCGGCGACGGCGCGGCCATCCCCGACGCCATGCTCGACACCGTGCGCGAGGTTTATCGCCAGACGGCCATCAGCTTCCCCTGGCAGCCCGGCGACGTCCTGATGCTCGACAATCGACTGGTGGCACACGGTCGCAATCCTTATACCGGTGACCGCAAGGTCATCGTGGCCATGGCGTGAACTGCAGATGTTTTCATTCAAACAGTGGATCGAAGTGCTGGAAACCAATGCCCTGCACTTCCCGGAGCGTGCTGCCCTGCACTTCTTGCCGGACGGCGTCGAGATCGGCGAAACCCTGACCTTTTCCCAACTGCACGAGCAGTCCCGGTCCCTGGCGGCCGCGCTGCAATCGCGCTACGCGCCAGGTGATCGCGTATTGCTGATGCTGCCCAGCAGCCTCGACTACGCCCGGGCATTCTGTGCCTGCCTCTATGCCGGCATGATCGCCGTGCCGTTGTTTCCACCGCCGTCGCGAAAACCACGTCACCTTGAACGCGTGCGCAATGTGGTGGTAGACGCCGAGCCGGCACTGATTCTCGCCCCGGCGGAGCATTGCGAGGGCTTGCTGGAACTGGTGGAGAATCGCGTCGACGTGCTGACGGTGCAGCACCTCGGCACGCCACCGGCCAGCCAGTGGCAACGCCCGACGATCGATGGTTCGACCGTGGCCTTCTTGCAATACACCTCGGGTTCCACCGGTTCGCCAAAAGGCGTCGAGGTACGCCAGCGCAACCTGATCGCCAACGTCGATCTGATGCGCCAGGCGTACGGTTTCGATGAGCGCGGTGCCATGGTCAACTGGCTGCCGCTGTACCACGACATGGGTTTGATCGGCGGCCTGCTGGCGCCGATCTACAGCGGCATGCCCTGCTACCTGATGGCTTCGCAGACCTTCGTCAATGCGCCGTCGACCTGGTTGCAGGCGTTGAGTCGCTACCGTGGCACCGTCAGTTTCGCGCCGAATTTCGCCTATGCCCTGTGCAACCGGGTGGTCAGCGATAACCTGATCGCCCAGCTCGATCTGAGCGCCTGGAAACACGCCATCAACGGCGCCGAGCCGATCCACCCCGGTACTCTGGAAACTTTCGCCCAGCGCTTTGCCGCCTGCGGCCTCAACCCCTTGGCGATCAGCCCCGGTTATGGCCAGGCCGAGGCAACGCTGTGTGTCAGCGCCACACCGGAAGATGCGCTGCCGGTGGTGCTGCGCCTGGACAAGGCAGTACTGCAAAGCG
Source organism: Pseudomonas fluorescens (assembly GCF_018614775.1). Lineage (GTDB taxonomy): Bacteria > Pseudomonadota > Gammaproteobacteria > Pseudomonadales > Pseudomonadaceae > Aquipseudomonas > Aquipseudomonas fluorescens_BY. The sequence goes on along the minus strand of NZ_JAGGOF010000038.1, from coordinate 38,889 downwards.
GTCGCGTCGCACTGGCCGCCGCCGATGCCGCCGCCGTGGAGTTCGTCGCCTGCGGCTTCCCGCAGGCTTTGCACAGCATTGCCATCGTCGACCCGCAAAGCCATGAACGCTGCGCCGCCGACCGCATCGGTGAAGTCTGGCTGCGGGGCCCGAGCAACGCCGAATCCTATTGGAAAAACCCCGAGGCCACCCGTGAAGCCTTTGAAGCGCGCATTGTCGGCTCAGCCGACCACTACCTGCGCTCAGGCGACCTGGGCTTCATGCACGAAGGCCAGGTGGTCATCTGTGGGCGGCTCAAGGACCTGCTGATTCTCAACGGACGCAACCTGTACCCCCACGACATCGAATTTGCCATCACCGATGCCGAGCCGGGCATTCGCACCGGGCGCATCGCCGCGTTTTCGGAAATGGACCCGGTCCTGGGCCGGGAGAAACTGGTGATCGTCGCCGAGCCCCAGCGTAAGTTCGTCGATCCGGCGCGGCACCCGGCGCTGTTCGCCTCGATGCAGAACGCCGTGCGCGAGGCTGCCGACTGTGGCATCGACCAAATCGTGCTGGTGGAAGCCGGCACCATCCCGATGACCACCAGCGGCAAGATCGCCCGTCAAGGCGCACGCAAGCAGCTGGCGGCGGGCACGTTGAGCATCATCGCCCAGAGCGGTGGGCAGGTTGCCGCCAGCGGCGAAACCCTTGATCTCAGCCAATTCAAGAAACGTGTGCAAGCCTCGACGCACGACGCCCAGGCTGCTTGCCGGCAATGGCTCGGGCAGACCTTGCACGCGGTGAATCCGTATCGGGTAGCAGACTTCGAACGCAGCCTGATCGGTCAAGGCCTGGACTCCATCGGCGTCGCCGATTTCGCCGCCTGCCTGCACAGGGACCTGGGCTGGAACCTCGATACCCAGCGCCTGTTCGGCGAGCAGACCCTGGCGCAATGGGCGCAGGACCTGCTGGATTTCCTGATTGAGCCACCCATGGCCGCCAGCCCTTCGGCCGAGTGTGCAGACGTCAGTGAGAGTCGACAATCCTTCGCCCAGCGTCGCCTGTGGTTCCTGCGTCAACTGAACCCGGAGGACACCCGCCACAATCTGGTGTTGCACCTGGGCCTGCAGGGTCCGTTGGACGTCGAGGGACTGGCCGAGCGCCTGAACAGCCTCGTCCATCGCCACAGCGTGCTGCGCACGGTCTATCGCGATGGTGTGGACGGCCCGCAACAACAGGTTCTTCCGGCGACGCCTGTGCCATTGAACTGGCACGGTCAGACCGAGCAGCAAGCGCTGCGCGACTGTCTGGCGAGTGAGCACGCCACCCCGGTGGATCTGGTCAACGGACCGCTGCTGCGGGCGCAACTGCTGAGTAGAGATGAGCAGCACGACCTGTTGCTGACTCTGCATCACATCGCTTTTGACGGTCGTTCGGCGCAAGTGCTGCTGGCGGAACTGGCGGGCTCGGCGAGCACTGAATGGCCGGTGCAATACCTCGACTTTGCCCAATGGGAAGCTGCGCACTGGAGCGAACAGCGGATCGCCACCGAGCAGGCCTTCTGGCGTGAACATTTAATGGGCATGCCACAGACACTTGAACTGGGCGGCAGCGGCCAGGCTCCGGGCGAGCACAGCCTGAACTTCAGCATGCCCCAAGCCATTTGCGAACAGCTTGCAGCGCTGGCCCGCGAACGCGGCATGACCTTGTTCATGCTGTTGCTCGCCAGCTATCAACTGGTGCTCAAGCAACTGGGCGGCCAGCAACGATTCCTGCTGGGCACTGACGTCAGCGGTCGTCCACGGGCGGAGCACAGCGACGTCATCGGCTTCTTCGTCAACCAGCTGACGTTGCGTTGCGACCTGCACGGCGAGCCGACACTGGCGGCTTTCCTTGAGCGTGTTCGCGATGAGGCGCGCCTGGCCTATGCCCATCAAGGCCTGCCTTTCGACCTGGTGGTTTCAGCTCTGGCGCCGCAGCGCCTGCCGGGTCACTCACCGCTGTTCCAGGTAAAGCTCAACTATCAGCCGTCCCGCGTCACCCCGACCACCATTGCCGGCGCACACCTGCAGACCCTGGAGGTGGCACAGGCGCCGGGGGATTTCCATCTGGTGCTCGACCTGGTGCATGGCGCCGAAGGCCTGGACGCAACCCTCAAGTACCGCGGCGAATATTTCGATCAGGATCGCGCCGTGCGCCTGCAGCACCTGTGGATACGCCTGCTGGAGGAAGCCCGCCTGCTGCTCGGCGAGCCATTGCCGGCACTGGCCGCGCGCATCGACGCCTGGGACCAGGCCTTCCAGCGCGAGCGCCAACAGGCCCAGGCGCTGGCCGGTCGCAGCCAGATGCTGCAAGTCAAACGTCGCTCAATGCCCCTTTAACCGAGTCGGATGCCGTTATGTCTATCGTGCCCCCATCGCCCCGCGCCCTTGGCGCCGTGCGCCGCAAAGCCATGAACGTCTCGGAACGACAACTGGTCACCGAGCGCCTGCTCGGCCCGGAACATGCCTTGCCACTGGTGATCGAACCGGCAGTCAGCGGCGTCGATCTGGTCGCCTGGGCCGCCAGTGAACGCGAGTCCCTCGAGAAAAAACTGCTGCATTATGGCGCCCTGCTGTTTCGTGGTTTCAACGTGGCGTCTGTCGAGCAGTTCGACCAGGTGATTGGCGCCCTCTCCCCGGGTGCGCTGGAATACATGTTCCGCGCCTCGCCCCGGACCCGAGTCGGCGGCAACATCTACACCTCGACCGACTACCCGGCCGACCAGATGATTTTTCCCCACAACGAACACTCCTATTCGCCGCGTTTCCCGCTGCGCCTGTTCTTCTATTGCCAGCTCCCCTCCAAAACCGGTGGCGAAACCCCGATTGGCTCGACCCGTGCGGTCAAGGCCGGTATCAGCCCGCAGATCGAAGCGAAGTTCCGGGAAAAAGGCGTGCTGTACGTGCGCAACTACGGCGACGGCTTCGGCCTGCCGTGGCAGAGCGTGTTCCAGTCCGAAGAGCGCGGCGAAGTCGAAGCCTACTGCGCCAGCGTCGGCATCGAAGTGGAATGGAAAGACAACAACCGCCTGCGCACTCGCCAGCGCGGACCGGCCGTGGTGCGCCACCCGCATACCGGCGAAGAGGTGTGGTTCAACCACGCGACCTTCTTCCACATCAGCACACTGCCGCCGCGCATCCGCGACTCACTGCAGAGCAACTTCACCGACCTGGACTTGCCCACCAACACCTTCTACGGCGACGGCGAACCGATCGAGCCTCAGGTACTGGCATCGCTGCGCACGGCCTACCTCGACTCGCTGGTGCGTTTCAGTTGGCAGCAGGGCGACGTGCTGTTCATCGACAACATGCTTGCCGTCCATGGTCGCGAACCCTTTACCGGCAAGCGCGCAATCATGACCGGCATGGCCGAAGCCCTGCTGTCGAGCGACGTCGCCGTTTGATTTCCAACGGGTGCACCCGCCGTTTGCCAGCGGGCGTGTCGTCGCCCGATCCAAGCCCCATTTCCAGTCGAGTTGAACATGAACGGACTTCAAGGTTTTCGTATTTCGCCGCAACAGGCAGCGCTGTACCCTCACATCAACGGCGTCGCCGCGCACCCCTTCGGCTGTCATCTGCAGTGGTCGCTGTCCGGCCCGACGGACGTGGCGGCGCTGGACAGGCGGCTGCGCTCGTTGATGGCTGGCTGTGAAATCCTCCGTACGCGACTGGTGCCGGTACCCGGCCTGCACCACCCCGTGCAGGTGATCGATGCAGACGGCACGCTGACGGTGGCGTTGCTGGATCTGCGCCAGCACGGCCCCGCCGAGCAGGACGCCGAGCTGACGCGCCTGACGACTCAGTCCCGGGACTGGGCCACACCGCTGGCCGTGACCCTGGTGCAGCTGTCGGATGAACAATCCGTGCTGGACCTGGCCGGCGCCAGCAGCCATTTCGACCTGGCCAGCCTCAAGCTGCTGGCCGATGCGCTGCTGCAAGAGGCCACACCGGATCTGTCCGAAACCCTGCAATACGCCGACTACGCCGAATGGCGCTGGAGCCTGGTGGAAGACGAACCGGACCATCCAGGCACCTGCTTCTGGAAAACCCTCGGCGAGACCGAGCAACCAACCTTGCAACTGTCCCTGGAGTCCTCTGGCGGCACCGGCTTCGCACCGGCCCGACACGCGCTGACATTGCCCGCCGAGCTTGCCCGGCACCCGACCCTGACCTCGCAGTTGATGCTGGCCGCCTGGGCGGCGGTGCTCGGCCGGCTGGCGGGCCAGCAACAGGTCCCGGTCACGCTGATCCATGAAAGCCGGGGCCTCGAACTGGAGAACGCCCTCGGTCTGTTCGAACAATGCCTGCCCCTGAACATCGACCTGGACAGCCAGGCGACCTTGGTCCAGCAAAGCCAGCAGGTGCGCGCCCTCGTGGAGCGCACCGCTGGCTGGCAAGACTATTACACCGGGTATTGCATCCGCGGTTATGCCTTCGCCTGGCGTGCGGGCGATGCTCGGGACCGTTACGCCGGCGCGCTGATGAACCCGGTGAAAGCCTGCCTGAACGTGCGCCAGTGGCCCGACCGCCTGCACGCGGACCTGACCTACGACCGCAACACGCTGAGCGCCGATGCCGCCCGCTGCCTGGGCGAGCAATGGCTGCAATTGCTGCTGGGCGCGCTGGCCGAGCCTCAGCAAGCCTGGACGCAACTGCCACTGGGCGGGCCGCTTCAATCGCAGATCCTTGGCGCCGGTGCCGGCTTGCCGATGATCGAGCCCGTGACGCTGGTTGAGTTGATCGCCCGTCAGGTACGCCAACGACCGTACGCCATCGCCCTCAGCGACGCCGACGGCGACCTGAACTATGCCCGTCTCGATGCCTGCGCAACGCGTCTGGCTCATCAACTGGTGGCTGCCGGCATCGGCCGCGACGTGCCGGTCGGCATCCTGTTTCCCCGCAGCAACGCCGCCATCGTCGCCATGCTGGCGGTGTTGAAAGCCGGTGGCGCCTACGTGCCGATTGACCCGACTTACCCGGCCGAACGCCGCGCCTACATGCTCGCCGACAGCGCCATCGCCCACATTGTCGTCAGCGCCGGGCTGGCCGACAGCGTGCCGGCCAGCCTGCAACGCTTCGTCCTCGACGAGCTTGGTGAAGCGGACACCTGCGACTTGCCGCCACTGCCGCTGCCGGAGGCGGACGCCCTCGCGTACCTGATCTACACCTCCGGTTCCACCGGCGCGCCGAAAGCCGTGGAAATCAGCCACGGCGCCCTGAGCCTCTCGACCCAGGTACGCATGGCCACCTATGAAACGCCGGTGCGCGCCTACCTGCTGTTGTCATCGTTTGCCTTCGACAGCTCGGTCGCCGGGATTTTCTGGACACTGGCACAAGGTGGCCGGCTGGTGCTGCCGGCGCCGGGGGAAGAACTGGAGATGCCGCGCCTGGCCCAGTTGGTTGCCCGGCATCAGGTCAGCCACGGCCTGTCGTTGCCATCGCTGTATCAGGCCCTGCTCGATCAATTGCAGCGTGCGGGCGGTACCGCCAGCCTGGAATGCTGGATCGTCGCCGGTGAAGCCTGCCCTGCGACGCTGATTGCCCAGCACAGCAAAACCTTGCCGCAGGCTCGCCTGGTGAATGAATACGGCCCCACCGAAGCCACGGTCTGGGCCAGTTACGAAGTGCTGGACCCGAGCCGCAACGTCAGCATCGGCCGCCCGATTGCCGGCATGGACCTGCGCCTGCTGAACGAGTTCGGTCACCCCAGCGGCATCGGTGAACCGGGAGAAATCGTTCTCGCCGGGCCGACCCTGGCGCGCGGCTACCGCAACAAACCCGAAGAAACCGCCAAGGCTTTCGTCACCCTGGGTGACGGCACCCGCGCCTACCGCACCGGCGACCTGGCGTGCTGGCTGGCCGACGGGCGCCTGGCGTTCCTCGGCCGTAAAGACCATCAGGTGAAAGTGCGCGGCTACCGCATCGAACTCGGCGAAATCGAGCGACAACTGTGCAACCACAGCGATGTGCGCGAAGCGGCGGTGATCGTCCAGGAACACGCCGCCGGCAAGCGCCTGCTCGCCTACATCATCGCCGCCCACGGTTACGCACCGGACTCGGAAGCGCTCAAGCGCTTCCTCGGTGAACGCCTGCCGTCGTACATGGTGCCGACCCGGGTGTTGACCCTGGCGACCTTTCCGCGCACGCCCAACGGCAAGCTCGATACCCGGCAATTGCCCGACCCGGATCAATTCGATGAAAACGCCCACGTGGCGCCACGCAACGCAATGGAAACCGCGCTGCAAGCGATCATCGCCAAGGTCTTGAAACTGGCATCGGTGAGCGTCACCGACAACTTTTTCGCCATTGGCGGCGACTCGATCCTCAGCCTGCAAGTGGTGGCCCAGGCCCACGAACAAGGCATCGCCCTCTCGGCCAAGCAAGTCTTCGAGCGCCAGACCGTCGCCGCGATGGCCGAGGTCGCGCAACGGGCCGAAGCCGCCGTCGAGCCGGTCGCAGACAGTGCCGAGTTCAGCGCTTCGGGCCTGTCCGATGACGAAATGCAAGCGCTGATGGCCGAACTGGACCAGGCCGGCCTGTGAGCGGGTCCTTCCGTTGCCAGGCCATCACCGTCGCCCCTTTTTACGCAGGACGCTTTCAATGACCACCGAAAAAACCACCGGCAATCCGATCGAAGACGTTTACCCACTGTCGCCGCTGCAGCAAGGAATGCTCTTCCACTCCCTGCTCCACGAAGATTCCGGCGTGTACCTGATGCAGGACCGCTACCGCATCGGCGGGGCCATCGACGAGGGGCTGTTCCTTGAATCGTGGCGCCAGGTGGTGGCGTTGCACCCGTCCTTGCGCGCCAGTTTCCAATGGAAAAGCCAGAAGCAACCGGTGCAGGTGATCCATCGCGAGGTCAAGGTGCCGCTGGACACCCTCGACCTGCGCGGGCTCGCCGCCCATGAGCAGGAGGCGCGCATCCGCAGCCTGCTGGAAGATGAGCAGAAAGTCGGTTTCAACCTGTCGAAGCCGCCCCTGATTCGCTTCCGGCTGGTGCGCCTGGCCGACGACTCCTATGAATTCATCCGCAGCTTCCATCACATCCTGATGGATGCCTGGTGCATTTCCCTGGTGACCGTGGACTTCCTCAAGGTCTACGAGGCGCTGTGCAACGACCGCACCCCGGAACTGAAAAGCCCCCGGCCATTTCGCGACTACATCCAGTGGCTGCAACGCCAGGATGCCGGTAAGGCCGAGCAATTCTGGCGCGGCCAACTGCAAGGCCTCAACGCACCCACGCCGCTGACCGTGGACAACGGCGTAGCCCGCGATCGCTACACCGATGCAGTGCGGGTGGACGACCAACTGATTCACCTGAGCGCAGAGCAAACCCAGGCGCTGGCCGCGTTCTGCCGTAGCCGGCGGATCACCCCGAACACGTTTTTCCAAGGGGTCTGGTCATTGCTGCTGTCGCGCTACAGCGGGCAACGGGACGTGGTATTCGGCGTCACCGTGGCCGGTCGCCCGGCGGACCTGACCGGCGTTGCGCAAATGATCGGCCTGTTCATCAACACGTTGCCGCTGCGGGTGTCGGTGGACCCGGACGCCGCGCTCGGCAGTTGGCTGGGTGCCCTGCAAGGGCTCAACGTCGACATGCGCGACTTTGAGCACACGCCGCTGACCGACATCCAGGGCTGGAGCGATTTTCCCCGGGGTGAAACCCTGTTCGACAGCATCCTGGTGTTCGAAAACGCGCCCATCGACGAGCAGATCCTCGAAGGCGGTTTCCAGTTCAGCCTGGAAGGCATGGACCACAGCGTGCACACCCACTACGGCTTGACCGTGGTAATCCTGCCTGGCGAACAGCTGGGCATTCGCGTGTCCTATGACCGCGAACGCTTCGAAGCGTCCACCGTGGAGCGCCTGCTGGGCCATATCGCCAGTCTCGTCGAAGGCATGCTCGCGGCGCCGGATGCACCGTTGGGCAGTTTTGAACTGTTGGCCGTCGAGGAGCGCCAACAACTGCTGGGTGATTGGGCGGTCAACCCTCACGATTTCCCGCTGGACCAAAGCTACGCGCAGCTGTTTGCCGCCCAGGTCGCCCGGCGCGGCGGGCAAATCGCCGCAGTCTGCGACGGTGAGTCCCTGACCTACACCGAGCTGGACCAGCGCTCCACGCGCCTGGCCCACGCCTTGCGCGAGGCTGGCGCCGGTGAAGACCGACTGGTTGCCCTGGTCGCCCCCCGTGGCCTGGCGCTGTTGACCATGATGATCGCCGTGTTCAAGACCGGCGCGGCGATGCTGCCCCTGGAAGTCAATCATCCGCCCGAGCGCCTGCGGGAAATCCTCGGGCTGGCCCGCTCGCCGTTGCTGGTCGCCAGCGAAGCGTGCAGCGGCCTGCTCGATCCGTTGCTCAGCGGTTTCGAACAGCCCCCCGTGGCGCTGTCCGCCGAAGCCTGCTGGACATCCGCGAACGACTCGCCGCTGCCCCTTCTCGGCCGCCCGGACAGCCTCGCCTACGTGCTATTCACCTCGGGTTCGACCGGTACGCCGAAGGGCGTGATGATCGAACAGCGCGGCATGCTCAACAACATCTTCGGCAAGGTCCCGGCCCTGGGCCTCGGCGTCGATGACCGGATTCCGCAGACCGCGTCGGTGGCCTTCGACATCTCGGTATGGCAGTTCCTCGCCGCGCCGGTGCTCGGTGCCACCGTGCAGATCCTGCCGGATGAAGTCGCCCATGACCCGCAGCGCCTGCTGCAAGTGCTCGCCAGCGAACGCCTGAGCGTGCTGGAGATCGTCCCGAGCCTGATGCGCACCCTGCTCGCGCTGTGCCCGTGCGACTTGCAACTGCCGGACCTGCGCTGGGTTTTGCCCACCGGTGAAGCCCTGCCGCCGACCGTGGCCCGGGACTGGTTTGCGCGCTTCCCGGACATCCCCTTGATGAACGCCTACGGGCCAGCCGAATGTGCCGACGATGTGGCCTTCCAACCGATTTTCGAAGCGCCGCACGCCAACGTCAGCCACATGCCCATCGGCCAGCCGACCGCCAACAACCGCCTGTATGTGCTGGACGAATACCTGCGCCCGCTGCCCGTCGGCGTGGCCGGGGAAATCTGCGTCGGTGGCGTCGGTGTCGGCCGTGGCTACCTGCACGATCCGCAGCGCAGCGCCGAGGTCTTTATCGACCACCCTCAGCTTGAAGGGCGCGTGTACCGCACCGGCGACCTGGGACGTTGGCGTGCAGACGGGGTGATCGAATACCTCGGCCGCCGCGACCAGCAGGTGAAACTGCGCGGTCACCGGATCGAACTGACGGAAATCGAACACCGTCTCGCGCAGCACCCGAACGTGCGCGAAGCCGCCGTGCTGCTACGGCAAAACACCGTCGGCGAGGCCTGGCTGGTGGCGTACTGGTCGGCTCATGACCAGGCCCTGGGCAGCGAGGGGCTGAGCGAACACCTGCGGGCGCAACTGCCGCCCTACATGGTGCCGGCCGCCTTCGTCTGCCTGGACCGCCTGCCGCTGAACAACAATGGCAAGGTCGATCGCAAGGCCCTCGCTGCCCGGGAACTGGACTGGCAGGCCGACACCCAAGCCAGCATCGCGCCGCGCAACGCACTGGAAGCCGCCACGGCGACCATCTGGGCCGAGGTGTTGGGACGCGACACCGTCGGTGTGGAAGACAACTTCTTCACCCTCGGCGGTCACTCGCTGCTGGCGACCCAGATCGTCGCCCGGCTGCGCAGCCATTTCAAACTCGAGCTGCCACTGCGTACGCTGTTCGAGCAGCCTACCGTGGCGTTGCTGGCCCAAGCCATCGCCGCGCGCCAGGCTGACGCTGTCATCCCGCAAGCCGCCATCCTCAGCACTGCAAAAGCCTTACCGCGCCCGGCCCTGTTGCCACTGTCGTTCTCGCAGCAACGCCTGTGGTTCATCGAGCAACTGACCCCGGGCACGATGCTGTTCAACATCCCGTTCGCCCTGCACCTCAAGGGCGAACTCAACGTCGAGGCGCTGCACGCCAGCCTGAATGACCTGCTGGTGCGCCATGAAGTCCTGCGCACGGGCATCCACAGCACCGACGGCGTACCTTACCAGCGCATCAGCGAGTCTCTGGACATCGCCTTGCCCTTCGAGGACCTGTCGGGCCTGGCCGCCACCGCCCGCAAAGGTGCGCAGTTCAACGCCCTGCAAGACACCTTCGAGCAACCGTTCGACCTGACCTGCCCACCGCTGCTGCGTGTGCGTTTGCTGCGCCTGGCGCCGCAAGAACACGTGCTGGGCATCGCCTTGCATCACCTGGTCTCGGACGCCTGGTCGGCGACCATTGCCCTGCGGGAACTGGCCCTGGGGTATGAAGCCCGCTGCAACGGCGCCGCCGCCGAACTACCGGCGTTGCCCGTGCAATACGCCGACTTCGCCCTTTGGCAGCGCGACCACCTGCAAGGCGCCGAACTCCAGCGCCAGCTCGATTACTGGACCACCACCCTGGATCGCCGCGACAGCGAAGGCAGCCCGTTACTGGCGCTGCCCACCGATCGCCCACGGCCCCCGGTGCAAAGCTACCGCGCCGGGATCGTCCAGCGTGAACTCAGCGCCGAACTCAGTGGGCGGGTGCAGAGCTTTGCCAGTCGCCTCGGCACCACACCGTTCACGGTACTGTTCGCCGGTTTCGCCGTGCTGATGCACCGCTTGAGCGGGGATGCCACCGTGCTGGTCGGCACCCCGGTCACCCACCGCGAGCAACCGGGCACCGAAGGCCTGCTCGGCATCCTGTTGAACAACCTGGCGATCCGCGCCGACTTTGCCCCGCAAGCGGACTTCACTGCTCTGGTGCAACAGGTCGCCGAGCGCCTGCGCAGCGGCCTACTGCACCAGGACCTGCCTTTCGAGCAACTGGTGGACAGCCTGCAACTGCCCCGCAGCCTCAGCCATGCACCGCTGTACCAGGTGATGGTGGCCCAGCAGCTGGCCATGGAGTCGCGCTTGCGCTTCCCCGGCCTGGAGCTCGAAGCCCTGGACACCCCGCTCCGTCATTCGGAGTGCGACCTGGATCTGCACGTGCTGTGTCCGGCCAATGCGCCGATCCAGCTGGAGCTGATGTATGCCCTGGACCTGTTCGCCGCCGACAGCGCCCGGCAGACCCTGGCCCGCCTGGAACATTTGCTCGGGCAGATGCTCGCCGAGCCACAACGCCCGGTGGCGGCCCTGCCGTTGCTGATGGAGGCGGACGTGGTGGAGTGGAACCGCACCAAGGTGCCGGTGCCCACGCACCAGACCTTCGCCCAGCTGTACATTAAAGACGCACCGGACGCGATAGATCCGCCACGCAGCGCTGCCGAACAACAACTCGCCGGCCTGTGGTCGGAGCTACTCAAGGTGCCGTTAACGCAGATCGGCCGCGGCAGCCATTTCTTCTACCTCGGCGGTCACTCGCTGCTGGCGGCGGTGCTGTTTGCCCGCCTGCGCCAACAGTTCGCCACGGTGCCGCCACTGCGGGCCGTGTTCGAGCACCCGACCCTTGAGGCCCTGGCTGCGCTGCTGCGCGATCCATTGCAAGCGCCCGCCGCGACTTTCATCGCGGGGCCACGCCCGACACGCCTGCCGTTGTCGTTCGAACAACAACGCCTGTGGTTCCTCGAACAACTGAGCGCCGGCGGTGGCGAGTACAACGTCGTCAGCGCCGTGCAACTGGACGGCGAACTGGACACCCGCGCCCTGCAAGCAGCCCTGGACAGGGTGGTTCAACGCCACGAAATCCTGCGCAGCCGCATCGTGCGCGAGGACGATGGCGAGTTGGCACTGGTCATCGACCCGCAAGTCGACACCACTTTGCAGCTGACAACCTTGGAAACGATCAGCGACGAACACTGGCAGCAGCTGACCGACGACGCCATCCAGGCAGAAACCGGGCGCCGTTTCGACCTCGCCCGCCAGGTGCCGATCCGCGCCACCCTGCTGCTGCGCAGTGGCCGCGCCCAGTCGTTACTGTTGCTTACCGTGCATCACTGCGCCACCGACGACGCCTCCAGCCAGAACCTGCTGGATGAACTGGGCCGCTGCTACAGCGCCCACTGCCAGGGTACGGCGACCACTTTGCCGGACCTGGTCCTGCAATACCCCGACTACGCCCTCTGGCAACGCGAGCCTGCTCAACAGACTGCGTTCAGCAGCCAGTTGGAATACTGGCGCAATCATCTGGACGACGGCGACTACCTGTTGGACCTGCCCACCGAACAGGGCCGTCCCAACCAGCTCGCCCCTGCGGCGGGTGCGGTGCAACTGCAACTGCCGCCAGCCCTGGTGGGACGCCTGCGCCAGTTTGCCCAGCAACGCGGCGCGACCTTGTACATGCTGATGCTGGCTGCCGCGCAACTGCTGTTGGGACGCTACGCCAACCAGCGCGACGTGCGGGTCGGCAGCCCGGTGGCCCAGCGGCCGTTCGCCGAGCTGCAACCGCTCATTGGTTGCTTCGTCAACACCGTGGTGATGCGTGCAGACCTTGATTCGAGCCTGGATTTCGAAGGCTTGCTGAATCAGGTCCGCAACCGCGTACTGGACGCCCAGCAGCATCAGGAAGTGCCATTCGACCAAGTCGTCGAGCACCTCAAGCCGCCCCGCAGCCTCGGCCAGACACCATTGTTCCAAGTGCTGTTCGCCATGCAGAACGCCGATCCGTCGCGTCAGCAATGGCAACAACTGCACGTCAGCGAACGCGCCGTCAGTGCCCAGGCCACCAAGTACGACCTGAACTGGGAAGTGCACGACGGTGAGGTGCTGTCGGTGCTACTGGAATACCGTGCCGCGCTGTTCAGCGAAACCACGGCCCGTCGCTGGCTGGAGCAATGGCAGCAACTGCTTGAAACCATGCTCGACGCACCCCAGACCCGCCTTGCGGACTGGTCACCGTTGGCGGCGACCGAGCGTCAGCGCCAACTGGTGGAGTGGAACGCCACCGAACGCCGTTACAACAGCCCGAACGACTTGCACACCGCCCTGAGCCAACAGGCCGCCCTCAGCCCCGACGCCACGGCGCTGGTGTTCGAAAACCAACGCCTGAGCTACGCCGAGCTGGACCAGCGCGCCCAAACCGTCGCCCGGGCCCTGCGTGCGGCCGGCATCGGCGCCGACGCCATCGTGCCGGTGTGCATGGAGCGTTCCGTGGACATGGTCGTCGCCCTGCTCGGCATCGTCCATGCCGGCGCGGCCTGGCTGCCGCTGGACCCGGAACTGCCCGCCGCGCGCCTGGCCTTCCTGATCGAAGACGCCGACGCCAAGGTCACCTTGACCCAGGCGCAATGGCTGCCGCGCCTGCCCACTGACCATCAGGCCTGGACCCTCGACGCCCTGCCCCCGGCACCGGCGTTCGAGCCGATCAGCGTCGCGGCCAATGACCTGGCCTACGTGCTCTACACCTCCGGTTCCACCGGCCAACCGAAGGGCGTGATGAACGAGCACGGCGCCCTGATGAACCGCCTGTACTGGATGCAGGACGCCTTCCCGATTGGCCCGAACGACCGGGTGTTGCAGAAAACCCCGTACAGCTTCGACGTGTCGGTGTGGGAGTTCTTCTGGCCGCTGATCACTGGCGCCACCCTGGTGGTGGCGCGCCCTGATGGTCATCGCGATCCGGCGTATCTCAGCCGGTTGATCCAGCAGGAACAGGTCACCACGTTGCACTTCGTGCCGTCGATGCTGCGTGCCTTTGTCGAGGAACCGAGCCTGGTCGACTGCCGCAGCCTGCGCCAGGTGTTTGCCAGTGGCGAAGCGTTGCCGGTGGACCTGGTGCGACGCTTCATGACTCAACATCCAGCGGCGCTGGTCAACCTGTACGGCCCGACCGAAGCGGCCATCGATGTCTCGGTGTGGCGATGCTCGGCGGACGACGTGATCGTGCCCATCGGCAAACCCATCGCCAACCTGCGCCTGTACATCCTCGATGAAAGCATGCAACCGCTGCCCATCGGCAGCATCGGCGAGCTGTACATCGGCGGTGTCGGCGTGGCGCGCGGTTACCTCAAGCGGCCGGACCTGACCGAGGAGCGCTTCCTCGCCAGCCCGTTCATCGCCGGGGATCGCCTGTACCGCACCGGCGACCGTTGCCGCTTCCTGGCCGATGGCAACATCGAATACCTCGGGCGCCTGGATCACCAGGTGAAGTTGCGCGGCCAGCGCATCGAGCTCGGTGAGATCGACGCTGAGCTGCTGGCCCAGGGCGGTGTCCGCGACGCCGCGACCCTGCTGCTGGACCAGCGTCTGGTGAGCTTCTGGTGCGGCGACGCCGACGAGGCCGCCATTCGCAGTGCATTGAGCGACAGCCTGCCCTCGCACATGCTGCCGAGTCGCTTCGTGCAGCTCGACAGCCTGCCGCTGAATAGCAACGGCAAGCTCGACCGCAAGGCCCTGGCCGCCACACCGCTGCCGGAAAACCACAGCGAGCGCACGCACACCGCACCGCGCAATGCCATGGAGACCGCGCTTTGCGAGTTGTTCAGCGAAGTGCTGGAGTGCACCGGCGTCGGTATCGACGATCACTTCTTCCAACTCGGCGGCCATTCCTTGCTGGCGACTCGCTTGGCCAGCCGGGTCCGTGAACGCCTCGGGGTCTCCCTGCCGTTGGCGCTGGTGTTCGAACGCCCGACGGTCGCAGCCCTGGCCGATTATCTGGGCATGGCGACAGCGGACGAATCGATCACCGCCCAGCCGCGTCCGGCGGTATTGCCACTGGGTCTGGCGCAGAAACGCTTCTGGCTGCTCAGCCGCCTGGTGCCGGATTCCCGCGAGTACCACATGCCGTTCGCCCTGACGTTGCGCGGCGAGTTGCAGGTCCGCGTCTTGCGTGAGGCGTTCGAACAGCTCAGCCAACGCCACCTGGTGTTGCGCAGCCGTATTGTCGATGTCCAGGGCGAGCCGCAGTTGCTGATTGACGACCATGGACCGGCACTCGCAGTGACTTCAGCCACCACAGCCGACTGGGCCGCAACCTGCGCCAACGCGCAGAACACGCTGATGGCGCCGTTCGATCTCGCCGCCGCCGCGCCTTGGCGTGCACAGCTGCTGCAACGCCAGGGCAGCGACGAAAACCTGTTGCTGGTGTGCCTGCACCACAGCGTCACCGACGGTTGGGCCATGCAGTTGCTCATCGACGAATTGACCCAGGCCTACGCCGCCGGCCTGAACGGGCAGTCGCCGGCCTGGGCGCCACTGGAGATCGACTACGTTGACTTCGCCCTCTGGCAACAGCACCCGGACACCCAGGCCCGTCGTAGCGAGAGCCTGGACTACTGGAAAAACCACCTGGGCCAGGACGACTATCAACTCGACCTGCCCGTCGACCATCCACGTGGCGCCGAAGCGGATCGGCGCGCCCAACAGCTGATCGTCAGCCTCGGCGCCCCACGCGCCGAAGCCATCCGCCAGTTCGCCCGGCAGCGCGGCACCACCACCTACGTGGTGCTGGCCACGGCCCTGAGTGCGCTGCTGGCGCGTTACAGCGGTCAACGCGAAATTCGCCTCGGCACCCCGGCGGACCAGCGTGAACAACCGCAGACCCAGGCGCTGCTGGCCTGCCTGGTCAACACCCTGGTGATCCGCAGCGAAGTCGACCAACGCGCCCCGATCGAACAGTTGCTGACCAGCCTCGAAACCGACCTGCGCGCAGCCCAGGCCCACGCCGATCTGCCATTCGCCACCCTGGTCGGCGCTGTCGCCCAACACCGCGACCTGAACCGCACGCCGCTGTTCCAGGTCCTGCTCTCCCTTAACTATGGTCGCGTGGACAGCAGCCAATGGCCGGGACTGGCTGTCGAAGAACAAGCGCTGCCAGTGATCGATGCCAAGTTCGAACAGAGCTGGGAAGTCCAGGACGACGGCAGCGACATGACCCTGGCGCTGGAATACCAGTCGGCACTGTTCGACGCGTCGACGATGCAACGCTGGAGCACGCAATGGTGTGCACTGCTGGATGCGTTGGTGGCGGCGCCTGCGCGGACACTGATCGAACTGTTCCCGCAGCAGCAGGACCAGCAGCAACTGGACCGCTGGAACGCCACCGAGCGTCATTACAGCGGCCCGAACGACTTGCACACCGCCCTGAGCCAACAGGCCGCCCTCAGCCCCGACGCCCCGGCGCTGGTGTTCGAAAACCAACGCCTGAGCTACGCCGAGCTGGATCAGCGCGCCCAAACCGTCGCCCGGGCCCTGCGTGCGGCCGGCATCGGCGCCGACGCCATCGTGCCAGTGTGCATGGAACGCTCCGTGGACATGGTCGTCGCCCTGCTCGGCATCGTCCATGCCGGCGCCGCCTGGCTGCCGCTGGACCCGGAACTGCCCGCCACGCGCCTGGCCTTCCTGATCGAAGACGCCGACGCCAAGGTCACGTTGACTCAATCACAATGGTTGTCACGCCTGCCGAGCGGTCATCAGGCCTGGACCCTCGACGCCCTGCCCCAGGCACCGGCGTTCGAGCCGATCAGCGTCGCGGCCAATGACCTGGCCTACGTGCTCTACACCTCCGGTTCCACCGGCCAACCGAAAGGCGTGATGAACGAGCACGGCGCGTTGATGAACCGCCTGTACTGGATGCAGGACGCCTTCCCGATTGGCCCGAACGACCGGGTGTTGCAGAAAACCCCGTACAGCTTCGACGTGTCGGTGTGGGAGTTCTTCTGGCCGCTGATCACTGGCGCCACCCTGGTGGTGGCGCGTCCTGATGGTCATCGCGATCCGGCGTATCTCAGCCGGTTGATCCAGCAGGAACAGGTCACCACGTTGCACTTCGTGCCGTCGATGCTGCGTGCCTTTGTCGAGGAACCGAGCCTGGTCGACTGCCGCAGCCTGCGCCAGGTGTTTGCCAGTGGCGAAGCGTTGCCGGTGGACCTGATGCGGCGCTTCATGACTCAACATCCAGCGGCGCTGGTCAACCTGTACGGCCCGACCGAAGCGGCCATCGACGTCTCGGCCTGGCGTTGCTCGGCGGACGACGTGATC
>NZ_JAGGOF010000038.1:0-21855 GCF_018614775.1 Pseudomonas fluorescens | reverse complement strand
GTTGCGCGGCCAGCGCATCGAACTGGGTGAAATCGACGCGGCCGTGCTGAACCTGCCGGCAATCACCGCAGCCTGCACCTTGGTATTGGATAACCGCTTGGTGGCGTTCTACAGCAGCAGCGCAGCGCAATCGGGCCTCGACACCCTGCTCGCTGCCGAGCTGCCGGCCTACATGGTGCCGGCGGTGTGGGTCCACGTCCCCACGCTGCCGCTGAACAGCAACGGCAAGATCGACCGCAAGGCCCTCGCGGCCTTGCCCTTGCCGCAAACCCGGAGGGACTACGCCGCACCGCGCAATGCGCTGGAAAGCCTGCTGTGCCAGTTGTTCGGGGAACTGCTCGGTGAAAGCCTGACCGGCGGGCGCGAGGTCGGCACCACGGACAGTTTCTTTGCCTTGGGCGGTGATTCAATTCTCGGCCTGAAGCTGATCTCACGCCTGCGCGAGCAAGGCTACTCGCTGACGCCACGGGACCTGTTCCGCTCGCCGACCCCGGCGGCGCTGGCCCAGGTGACCACGGCCCTGCTGACCCAGGCCGAACAAAGTGAAGTCAGCGGTGCGATGCCGTTGATGCCCCTGCACCAGTGGTTCCTCGATCAGCAGCAACCCCAGGCCGCGCACTGGAACCAGTCCGTGCTGGCCGACAGCGATCGGCGCCTTGAGCCAGCCATTGTGCAGGCGACCTTGGATCGGCTGGTCGCTCACCACGACGCCTTGCGCTTGCGATTCGCCGAGGTCGACGGACAGTGGCAGGCGCAGATCGCCCCCGTCGCCCCTGCGCAACTGACCTGCTGCGACCACCCGGACCAACTGCTGCAGGTCGCGCAAAGCCTGGACCTGCAACACGGTCCACTGTTTGCCGCCGCCCTGCTCGAAGGTGAACCCCAGCGCCTGTACCTGGCAGCCCATCACCTGGTGGTGGACGCGGTGTCCTGGACGCCACTGCTGGAGGATTTCCAGCAGCTGTATGCAGGACTGGAGCGTGGCGAACAGCCGACGTTGCCGGCGAAAACCACGTCCTACCGTCAATGGGCCGAGCACCTGCACGCCCATGCTCCCAAGGTCGCGGGCGAACAACGCTACTGGAACACCCAGATCAGCGCGAACCGTCCGCCTGTTGCCACGCTGGCCGAGCGCCGGACCCTGGCGGCCCGTTGGGACGCCACCCGCACCCACCAATGGCTGACCGAGTCCCACGGGGCCTACCGCACGCAACCGGAAGAACTGCTGATCGCCGCCCTTGCCGCAACCCTGGCGGAAGCCGAAGGCCACAGCGACATCGTCGTCGACCTGGAGCGTCATGGTCGCGATGCACCTTTCGCCGGCCTGGACGTCAGCCGCACCGTCGGCTGGTTCACCACGTTGTTCCCGCTGCGCGTCAGCGCCAGCGGGGCCCGTGGCGATCAGGTACGCAACGCCAAGGAAGCCTTGCGCGCAGTACCGGGCCAGGGGCTTGGCTACGGCTTGCTGCGTCAACGCGCTCAACTGCCGGCCAGCCACGGCGATGTGCTGTTCAACTACCTCGGGCATGAGCAGACGCCCGAAGGCTGGTTGCGCGCCAGCAGCCTCACGCCGCCGCCGGAGGTGTCGCCGGCGAACCGGGTGACCCACGCCCGTGAAGTGGTGGCGTGGCTGGAGGACGGCGTGTTGCGTGTCGAATGGCACAGCGTCACGCCGCAGGCCGACGGCCGCTTGCCCGCTCGCCTGCTGGAGCACCTGCAAGCGCTGGTCGAACACTGCCTCGATCCCCAGGCCGGCGCGCTGATGCCCTCGGACTTCCCGCTCGCCAAGGCGCTGAACCAGAAGTCCCTGGACAAGCTGCTGGGCAAGCTCAAGACCAAACCGAACTCCCAAAGCCAGTGAGTCGCGCAGCGCCCGCGTGGTCATCGCCTGACCACTGCGGGGCGCCAGAACCGACGCTCACTGTTTTCAAGCCTTTGAAATGGATCAAGCCAGCATGAACGACATCGAAGACATCTACTCCCTCTCGCCGACCCAGCACGGCCTGTTGTTTCACAGCGTCTATGAACCGCAATCGCGGGTGTATTACCAGCAACTGAGCCTGGAAATGCGTGGCCCGCTGCAACTGAATGCCTTTCGCGGGGCCTGGCAGGCGCTGATGCAGCGTCACGCGGTGTTGCGCAGCGCATTTCTCTGGGAGGAACTGGACGATGCCTATCAGGTGGTGCAACAAGATGTCGACCTGCCCCTGACCGAACTCGACTGGCAGGACCGCGCCGAGCCGCAAGCCGACCTGGAGCAACTCGGCCTGGAGCAACGCGCCCAACCCCTGGAGCTGAACGAGTCGCCGCTGATGCGCGTGTGCCTGGTACGCCTGGCACCCGAGCGCTGGCACTTGATCTGGACCTTCCATCACATCCTCATGGACGGCTGGAGCGTCGGCATCGCGGTGCAGGAATGGCTGGCGCTCTACTACGAGCAGGCCCATGGCCGCCCGGCCAACCTGGCACCGACCCGACCCTACCGCGACTACATCGCCTGGCTGGCAGAGCAGGACATGGCCGTCACCGAAAGCTTCTGGCGCGACCAATTGCAGGACCTGAGCGAACCGACCCCGCTGCCCAACTTTGCCGTGCGCGAGGCGGCGCCTTCGGGCGCACCTTTCGCCGAGCGGGAAAGCCGGCTGGATGCCAGCGAAACCGAGCAACTGTCGCAGTTCGCCCGCCGCCACGACTTGACCCTCAACACCTTGATCCAGGGCGCCTGGGCGTTGTTGCTCGGTCAGCACGCCGGGCGTGACGAGGTGGTCTACGGCGTCACCGTCGCCGGCCGCCCGGAGAACCTCGCGGCGGTCGACGGCACCGTCGGACTGTTCATCAACACCCTGCCGCTGCGCGTGCAGTGGGCCGAGAGCCCGAAGCTGGTGGACTGGTTGCAGCAGTTGCAGCACGCCAACAGCGACCTGCGCCATCACGCCTACCTGCCCCTGGGCAAACTCAAGGCAATGACGCGGATTGCCGCTGAACAGGCGCTGTTCGATTCGATTCTGGTGTTCGAAAATTTCCCGGTCACCGACGCGCTGAACCAGGACACCGGCGGCCTGAGTTTTCACGCCCCTTCCAGCGAGCAACAGGCCGACGGCATCACCCTGACCCAGGGCCGCAACCACTTCCCGCTGTCGCTGATCGTGATGCCGGACCAACAGTTGCACTACCTGATCAGCTACGACCGCAGCCGCTTCAGCGATGCCGAAGTGGCGGTGTTGTCCGCGCAACTGCGCGCGATCCTGCTGGCGATGACGGCGCAGGCGCAGTGCCGGGTCAACGAACTCGAATGGTTGAGCGCGCAAGAACGCCAGCAACTGCTGGTGCAGGGTCTTGGTGCGCAACTGCCGGTCCCCCAGACGTGTCTGCACCAGTGTTTCGAACAACAGGTGACCGCGCACCCCGAGCAACTGGCGGTACACGATCGCCAGGTCGCGCTGACCTACCGTGAGCTGGACCAGCAGGCCAACCGCCTCAGCCAGTATCTGCGCGCCCAGGGCATCGGCCATGGCAGCGTGGTCGCCCTGGCCTTGGAACGCAGCGCCGAATTCGTCATTGCCCTGCTCGCCACCCTCAAGGCCGGCGCGGCGTATCTGCCGTTGGATATCAAGCAGCCTTCCGGGCGCCTGATCGATGTGCTGGTGGACAGCCGCGCCGCCCTGCTGATCGGCGCCACGCCTTCGTCGCTGCTCAGGGGCCTGGCCGAGCAAACCCCGGCACTGTGGCTGGCGGAACAGGCGCAAGCCATCGCCGCCCAACCGGACACGTCACCCGCCGTGCCCCACAGCCCGACCGATGCGGCCTACGTGATCTACACCTCGGGCTCCACCGGCACGCCCAAGGGCGTGGTGGTCGAGCACCGGTCCATCGTCGACTACCTGACAGCGGTGCAAGCCGTCCTCAACCCGCCGTCGGCAGCCCGGTACGGCTTGCTGTCCAGCATTGCCGCCGATCTCGGCCACACCCAACTGTTCGGTGCGCTGTGCAGCGGCGCCAGCCTGTTGCTGGTAGACGAAGACAGCGGTTTCAGTCCGCTGGCACTGGCCGAACTCTTCGACCGGCACCCGGTGGATGTGCTGAAAATCACCCCAAGCCATCTCGCCGGCCTGCTGCAGGCGCTGCCCGATGCACGCCTGCTGCCCCGGGCGCTGTTGGTCTTCGGAGGCGAGGCCCTCAGCCCGGCACTGCTGGCGCAGGTCAACCGCCTGGCGCCAGGCCTGAAGGTGTTCAACCACTATGGCCCGAGCGAAGCGACGGTGGGTGCAATTGCCACCGAGCTGCCTGCGGGCCTGCGCAGTATCGCCCTCGGCCGGCCGTTGCCGAACCGCCAACTGCGCGTGGTCGATGGCAACGGTCGCCTGGCGGCCACCGGAGTCAGCGGCGAGCTGCTGATCAGCGGCGCCCTCGCTCGGGGTTACTTGCACCGGGACGACCTCACCGCCGAACGCTTTCATCTCGATGCCGACCAACAACGCTGGTACCGCACCGGCGACCGCGTGCGTTGGCAAGTGGACGGCCAAGTGGCGTTCCTCGGCCGCGTCGACAGTCAGGTGAAGATCCGTGGCAATCGCCTGGAGCTGGGCGAAGTCGAGGCGCAGATCAAGCGCCTGTCACCGCTGATCGAGCAGGCCCTGGTGCGCGTCGTGGAACTGGACGGCAGCCCCAGGCTGGTGGCCTGGCTGGTCGCCAGCCAATCGATTTCCCCCGTCAAGCTGCGCAACGACCTCAGTGCCCGCGTGCCTGACTACATGGTGCCGGCGCACTTCATCACCCTCGATGAATTGCCCCTCACCCGCAACGGCAAGGTCGACGTCCAGCGCCTGCCAACACCGCAAAAACCCACCGATGACAGGGCCAGCCACGTCGCCCCGCGCAATGAAGTCGAAGCGCTGCTGGCCGAGATCTGGCAGGACGTCCTCAAGCTTGAGCGGGTCGGCGTGCACGACAACTTCTTCGCCCTGGGCGGCGACTCGATCATCAACTTGCAGATCATCGCCCGCGCCAACCAGCAGGGGCTGAAGCTCACCCCTCGGCAATTGTTCGAGAACCGCACCATCGCCGATATCGCCCGGGTCCTGGGTGCCGATGCCAGCCAGGGGATGGCGCAAAACCTTGCCGATGGCTACGAGTTGCCGCTGGGAGCGGGCCAATGGGCGCGCCTGCAACAGGGCCCGCTCGACGCCACCTGGCGCTGCGTGGCGCTCGCCCAGGCCATCGACAGCGACCTGCTGGGCCAGGCGATCACAGCCTTGCAGCAACACCACCAAGCCTTGCGCCTGGCACTCAAAGCGTTGCCGGAAGGTGAATGGCAGCAACGGGTACTGGGCTCGGCCAAGGCCCCGGTCATCACCCGCGAGACGCTGGCGGCGTGCGACCCGGCACAGTTGCAGGCCCTGGCCCAGGCCGGTGTCGACGCGCTTGAACTGGACGCCGGACAAACCCTGCACGCCCGCCTGCTCGACCTGGCAGGCAAGCCGTCGCTGTTGCTGGCCGCTCACCCCTTGTGTGTGGACGAGGCGTCGTGGTCGCTGCTGCTCACCGACCTCAACCTGGCGTTGGCGCAACTGAAATATCAACGGCCGGTGCGCCTGTCCTATACCGGCGGCGATTTCAGCCAGTGGACGCGCCATCAGCAGACACACGCACAAAGCGATGCCCTGGACGATGCCTGGGAGCACTGGCTGCAATACGCCGGCGTGGAGCCACTGCAACTGCCGGGCAGCGAACAGCCCGCCAGCGTGATCGAACAGACACTGCCGGCCGCCACCTGCGACGAACTCCAACGCGTGGCCGAGGTGTTGCAGGTGGATTGGAGCAACCTGTTGGCCGCTGCCGTGGTCGAACAGTGCCGTGAGCTGCGCGGCGACGGCCTGATCGCACTGAGCGTACAAGGCGTGCGCCCCGTCACCGAGCGCTTGCCGGTCAATGCACCGATGGCCATGGCCGATCTCGAGCCGGCATGCATTCTCGGGCCGCTGGATCTGGCAGTGCCGTACTTTCTCCAGCCCGAAGGCGACAACCTGCTGCAACGGGTGCAGGCAGTGGTCGCGCAGATGCGCGCCTACCCGCAACATGGCGTCGACTACGGCGCCTTGCGCTACCTGTCGGACAACACTTACCTGCAAGAGCCCCTGCGCGATCTGCCGGCGGCCGCGGTCGCCATTCGCTGGCTGGGCAACCTCGACAGCCATCGCGAAGCGCACGGCCTCCTCGCCCAGGTCGAAGCGGCGAACCCGTTGATGGCTTCGACCTGCCCGCTGACACTCGACGCCTGGTGGCAGGACGGATGCCTGCATGTCCGCAACCAGGGCGCCCTCGCCGCGAGTTGGGCGCCACAGCTCATGCACCGCCTGGGCGAGCTTGCCGGGTTGGTCACCGCCACCAACCTGCGCCCCGCCAGCCAGGCCTTCGCGCTGTGCCACAAGCAAGCGGCGACCCTGGCGGCCGAGCCTCTGGATTGGTCGAACATCGAAGACGTCTACCCGCTGTCGTCCATGCAACAGGGCATGCTGCTGCACACCCTGCTGCAACCCCACAGCGGCATCTACCTGATGCAGCAACGCTACAGCTGGGACGGCGTATTGCAACGCCCGGCCATGGAAGCGGCCTGGCAGGTGTTCCTGCAACGGCACCCGATGATGCGCACCGCGTTCTGGTGGCAGGACGACCATGAGCCGCTGCAATGCGTCTACCGGCAGACTCATCGGGCATTCGACTGGCAGGACCTGCGCCATCTCGACGCCGACCAGCAGCGGCTGGCGATGGACCAGGCCCTGGAGGCGCAACGCCTGGAAGGTTTCGCCATGGCCCGCGCGCCGCTGACCCACCTGCGGGTATTCCAGCTCGATGAGCGACGCTTCGCCGTGGTGCGCAGTTTCCACCATATCCTCACCGACGCCTGGTGCTTCGGCCTGCTGATGGAAGACCTGCTGGCGATCTACCAGGCCATCGTGCGCGAGGAACCGGTGGCCCGTCCGCGCTTTCGTTCCTTCCGCAGCTACATGAGTTGGTTGGAACGTCATGACATGGCGGCTGCGCACGCTTTCTGGCAGGCGCAGATGGCCGGTTTCAGCGAGCCGACGCCACTGCATGTGGGCGGCCCCGTGGCCCGTCCCGCGCAGGCGCCGGAGCAGGTTGGCGACTTCGACCAGACCCTGAGCATCGCCCAGACCCAGCGGTTGCAGCAGCTGTGCCAGCAATACCAACTGACGCCCAACACCTGGATTCAAGGCGCCTGGGCGTTGTTGTTGTCGCGCTACAGCGGCAACCGCGACGTGTTGTTCGGCGTCACCGTGGCCGGTCGCCCGACCGACCTGGCCGGCGTCGAGGAAATGGTCGGACTGTTCATCAACAGCCTGCCGCTGCGTATCGATGTCGACCCCGAGGCGCCGGTCGCCGAATGGTTGCAGGCGCTGCTGTCCCACAATGCGCAATTGCGCGAGCACGAAAGCGCGTCGCTGGTGGACATCCAGCGTTGCAGCGAAGTGCCGCGCGGCCAGCAACTGTTCGACAGCCTGGTGGTGTTCGAGAACGCGCCACTGGACATCAGCAGCGTGCAACTGGACGCCTTCAGCATCGACATCTATGAAGACCGCGTGCACACCAACTTCCCGATGACCGTGGTGCTGTACCCTGGCGACCGCCTGGGCATCCGCCTGTCCTATGACAGCCAGCGCTTTCACACCGACACCGTGCAACGCATGCTCGGCCACCTGGTGCAGTTGCTGTCGAGCATGCTCGATCAACCGCAAGCACCGCTGGGCAGCCTGCACATGCTTACCGAAGCGGAGCGTCGGCAGTTGCAGGTCGAGTGCAACCGCAGTGCCGTCGACTTCCCGCTGGAGCGTGGCTACGCGGCGCTGTTCGCCGATCAGGTGCGCCGTCGCCCACAGCACATCGCGACCGTCTGCCAGGATCAATCGCTGACCTACGCCGAACTGGACCGCCGCGCCAACGCCGTCGCCCATGCCCTGCAAGGCGCTGGCGCTGGTCCGGAAACCCTGGTGGCGCTGTTTGCCGAACGTGGCCTGGCCTTGCTGACGATGATGATCGCCACGCTCAAGGTCGGCGCCGCGTTCCAGGCGCTGGACATCCAGCAACCGCCCGCGCGCCTGGCGGAACTGCTGAACCTCGGCGAAGCGCCGCTGCTGCTGGTGTGCGACAGCGCCACGGCAGCACTGGACAACGTTCTGCCTCAAATGCGCCAGCAGCCCACTTGCCTGATCGCCCAGGCGCTCTGGCAAGGCAGCGAACAGCCGCCGGTCACGTACTCGCACAATCCTGACCAACTGGCCTACGTGATCTTCACCTCGGGGTCCACCGGCACGCCGAAAGGGGTGCTGGTCGAACAACGCGGGATGCTCAACAACATGTTCGGCAAGGTGCCGAGCCTGGGCCTGGGCGAGCACGATCGGATTGCCCAGACGGCGTCGGCGGCGTTCGACATCTGCGTGTGGCAGTTCCTTGCCGCGCCGCTGTTCGGCGCCACCGTGCACATTCTCCCCGATGCCCAGGCCCACGACCCGGTGGCCCTGCTCGACGCCGTCCAGGACCAGGCGCTGACGCTGCTGGAAACCGTGCCGGCGCTGATTCGCGGCATGCTCCAGGAAAGCCAGGCGCACCACCGCCTGGCGAGCCTGCGCTGGCTGCTGCCCACCGGCGAGGCGCTGCCACCGGCCCTGGTGCGGGACTGGTTCGCGCGCTTCCCGACGATTCCATTGATGAATGCCTACGGCCCGGCCGAGTGCTCGGACGACGTTGCTTTCCACCCGATCACCGAGGCCCCGGTCGACGACTGCCTGCACATGCCCATCGGCAAGCCCACCGCCAATAATCAGGTGTTCGTCCTCGATTCGGACCTGCGCCTGGTGCCCATCGGCGTGCCCGGTGAGTTGTGCATCGGTGGGGTCGGGGTGGGTCGCGGTTACCTGCGCGACCCGCAACGCACCCGCGAAGCCTTTGTTCCGCACCCGTTCCAGGCGAATGCACGGCTGTACCGCAGCGGCGACATCGGCCGGATGCGCGCCGACGGGGTGATCGAATACCTCGGCCGTCGCGACCAGCAAGTGAAGATCCGCGGCCACCGTATCGAGCTGGGCGAGATCGAAAACCGCCTGATGCAACACCCGGCGGTGGACAGCGCAGCGGTACTGGCGCTGCCGGACGCCCGGGGTGCCTTGCAACTGGTCGCCTGGTACGTGCTCGACAGTGCTGCCGAGCTGGGTGGCGAATCCGCACAGCAGCTGTTGAGCGCTTACCTGGGCGCGCAACTGGCGAGCTACATGGTCCCGGCCCGCTGGCAGGCCCTTGAGCATTTGCCGCTGAACGCCAACGGCAAGGTCGACCGCCGTGCCCTCGCCGGTCAAGGCGTGCCTCAGGCCGGGACCGCCGAGGAGCTGTGCGTGGCGCCGCGCACCGAAACCGAAAAAGTCCTGGCCGAACTCTGGCAAGAAATTCTCGGCCTGGACACCGTCGGTGTGCACGACGACTTCTTCGCCATCGGCGGTCACTCGCTGCTGGCAACCCAGGTGCTGTCGCGGATGCGTCGACGCCTGGACGTGAACCTGCCGCTACGTACGCTGTTCGAACGCCGCACCCTGGAACAACTGGCCGAAGCGGTTGATCGCCAGCGCGCCGCCCAGGTCGAGCACGACGATGACAGCGAAATAGCCCTGGCGCCGCGCAACCTGCCGCTGCCGTTGTCCTATGCCCAGCAACGGCTGTGGTTCCTCGATCGCTTCGAAGGCCCGAGCGCCGCCTACAACATGAGTAGCGTGGTGAGGTTGCGCGGGACCCTCGACATCCCGGCGCTGCAAGCGGCGGTACAGGCGGTGCTGGAGCGTCATGAAGCGCTGCGCACCACCTTCCACCTCAACGGTGACCAGCCCTGCCAAGTCATCAGCCCGGCACCGCGGGTCGACCTGACGCCAACCGAGCTGGGTCAGTTGGCCGGCGAGCAGCAGGCAGACACCCTGCAACGCCTGATCGATGCACAGGCCCGCACCCCGTTCGACTTGCAACAGGCGCCGATGCTGCGCGCCAACCTGTTGCGCCTGGGCACCGATGATCACGTGCTGCAACTGGTGCTGCACCACATCGCCACCGACGCCTGGTCCATGGGCATCCTGGTGCAGGAGTTGATCACCGGCTATCAGGCCTACACCCGCGGGTCGACGCCGACCCTGCCGCGGTTGCCGATCCAGTACGCCGACTATGCCTGCTGGCAACGCAGCGAGGCGCAACAGCGCCTGTTGGCACGGGCCATCGACTACTGGCGTCGCCAGCTCGACGGCGCACCGACGCTGATCCCGCTGCCGCTTGATCGCCCGCGCCCGGCGCGACCCGACTATCAGGGCGCGGCTTTGGAGCAACGGTTCAGCGTGGCTCAAACGCAGGTGCTCAAGGCTTATGCGCAGCAGCAACGCGCGACGCTGTTCATGGTTCTGCTCAACGCCTTCAACAGCCTGATGCAGCGGGCCACCGGCGCGAACGACTTTATCGTCGGCACCGACCTGGCCAACCGCGAACACCCGGCCCTGGAGCACCTGATCGGTTTCTTCGTCAACGTGCTGCCGATCCGCGCGCGCCTGACCGAAGGCGAACCCTTCGACGCCCGCCTGCAACGTTTGCGGGACGATTGCCTGTCGGCCTTCCAGCACCAGCAAGTGCCGTTCGACAAGCTGGTGGAGGAACTGCAACCGCCGCGCACGCCGGGGGTGAACCCGCTGGTTCAGGTGCTGTTCGTCATGCAGAACACACCGAGCGGCAACGCCAGCCTGCCGGACCTGGCGGTGGAACACCTGGTGCCACGCCAGGAGAGCAGCAAGT
Source organism: Pseudomonas fluorescens (assembly GCF_018614775.1). Classification (GTDB taxonomy): domain Bacteria; phylum Pseudomonadota; class Gammaproteobacteria; order Pseudomonadales; family Pseudomonadaceae; genus Aquipseudomonas; species Aquipseudomonas fluorescens_BY. The sequence continues at coordinate 11,025 of NZ_JAGGOF010000038.1, read as the reverse complement.
TCGACCTCGCCGTGTTTGTCGAAGAGGACGAAGAACAGGGTTTGAACGTGCGTTGGGTGTACCGCACCAGCGTATTGCTGGAGGCGACCATCAAGCGCCTTGAGCAGGGCTTCGAAAGCCTGATCGAGCAGATTGCCGCGGCCTCCGGGCAGGCGCTGGACAACTGGTCCTGGCGTCTCGAAAAAACTCATGGCAGCGCAGCGCCTGCTGCGCCTGCTGCGCCTGATTCGCCAGCCGACGACGCCACGGCCCGCAGTGCTCGCAAGCTGTCCAAGCTGAGCAAGCTCAAGCAGACCCGCGCCACCGCCGTCAGCCAGTTGGCCCACGAGCAGGTGCGCTGCCGCAGCCTGATTGCCGGGCAGCCCTTGCCGCTGGTGATCGAGCCGTTGCTCGGCGACCTCGATCCGGTGCACTGGGCGCTGCAAGCCCGCGAGTGGATCAACACCCAGTTGCGCACCCACGGTGGCCTGCTGTTCCGAGGTTTCAACCTGCCGGACGCCGCCGCTTTCGAACAGTTCGCCCAGGCCATCGAACCGGACCTCTATGGGACTTACGGTGACCTGCCGAAGAACACCTCCGGCAAGAACATCTACCACTCCACACCGTACCCGGAACAGCACATGATTCTCTTCCACAACGAGAGCTCGCACCTGCCGCAGTGGCCACGCAAGCAATGGTTCTATTGCGAAACACCGTCCCCCGTGGGCGGCTGCACACCGATCGTGGATTGCCGGCAGGTGCTGGCGCGCTTGCCGGAGGACATCGTTGCCCGCCTGAAAACCCGGGGCCTGCTTTATGTGCGCCACTTCACCGACAAGCTGGACGTGCGCTGGCAGGACTTCTTCAAGACCCAACAGCGCGAGGAAGTCGAACGCCAATGCCTGGCGTCGGGCATGCGCTGGGAATGGCTGGGGGTCGATAACCTGCGCATCGCCCAACACTGCCCGGCCATCGTTGAACACCCTGAAACGGGGGAGCTGTCGTTCTTCAATCAGGTACAACTGCACCACACCGCCTGCCTGGAGCCGGAAGTGCGGAGCAATCTGATCAGCCTGTTCGGCCCGGAAAACCTGCCGCGCAATGTGTATTACGGCGACGGCAGCGTGATCGAAGACGCGGTGATGGAGGTGATCGGTGCGGCGTACGAAGACTGCGCCGTGCGGTTTACCTGGCAAAAGGGTGACATGGTGATGCTCGACAACATGCTGGTGGCCCACGCCCGAGATCCGTTTGAAGGCGAGCGCAAGATCTGTGTCGCCATGGGCCAGATGATGCGTCGTGAACAACTGACCGGGCATCTACCCGAAGCACAGCCGCAGAAGGTTTCGGAGGTGCTGGCATGACGGCTTGTGAAAAGCGTGAAGAGGCTTTCGCCCTCTCGCCTCAACAGCGCAGCCAGTGGCTGGGCGGGTTGCCGCCGGTGCGCCTGGAACTGGAAATCCACGGTGCGTTGGCGTTGGAGCGCGTGCAGCAACGGCTCGCCGCCTTGAGTGCTTGTCACGAGGCCCTGCGCTTGCGTGTACGGCCTGAGCCGGGGTTGCTGGTGCCGTTGCAGGTGGTTGAATCCGCCGTCACCGCAACTGAAGCGATCAGCGTCGAGGTGCAATCGGTGGATGCCGACCGGCACCGGGTGACGCTGCAACTGCCGGCCCTCAGCGCGGATCGCGGCACTTTGCTGCGCCTGGCACAGGCACTGGGATCGGCGCAGGCACCGGCATTCGACGACGAAGCCATGACCTACACCCAATACAGCGCCTGGCTCTACGAGTTGCAGGCCGATGAAGACGCCGAGCATGGCCGGCGCTTCTGGGCCACCCAGGCGCTGGACGAACCGGCTGCCAGCGAATTGCTCTACCGCCAGGTGCGCACCGACCGCTCCGATGCCCCGGTGACCACCCGCCTGATCGCCAGCCCGCAGTTGAGCATGGCGCTGGATGGTTTCTGCGCTGGCCACAACGCATCACCGCAACAGCTGCTGATGACCGCCTGGGGCGTACTGTTGCAACGCTTGAGTACCGGTGACAGCCCGGCGCTGACCTTGAATTGGGTCCACGATTGCCGCGACGACTACGAAGAACTCGCCGACTGCTGGGGGCTGTTCGCCAAGCCCCTGCCCTTGCGCTGGCAACCGGCGCCCGACAGCCCTTTCGACCAGGCATTGGCGAATGTGCAGACGCTCTGCGAAGTGGCCACCGAGTGGCAGGAATACAGCGGCGTCAGCAGTGCGCAGCCACTCACGGCGTCGCTCTATGGCTTCCAATGGGGTGCACGCCTGCCTGATCGGCTCGGTGTATTGGGCAGCAGTGCATCGACGCTCCGCGTACTGGACATCCAGGCCATTGCGTCAGGCATCGAACTGCTGCTGGTCGCCGAAACCATCAACGGCGGCTACCGCCTGAATCTGTGTCACTGGCCGAGCCGCTACAGCGAGCAAGCCGCCGCGACGCTGCTGGAGCAACTCCAGTCGCTGCTGCTCGATGCGCTCGCCCACCCAGGCAAGCCACTGTCGGCGCTGTCGGTGGAGGCGCCGAGCTTCACCACCACGCTGGCGGCGCTGCGGCCCCCGCTCGAGGTTCTTCCGCCATTTGCCAGTGTGCCGGCACGCTTCAGCGAGTGCGCCGCACAGTACCCCGGGCAACTGGCCCTGCGCGATCGTCACGGGCAACTGAGCTACGCCGAACTGGACGCGCGCAGCAATCAACTGGCGCATTACCTGCGTGCCCAGGGCGTTGGCCGCGAAGATCGCGTGGCGTTGTACCTGGATCGCTCGACGCAGATGGTGCTGGCCATGCTCGCCGTGCTCAAGAGCGGTGCGGCGTTTATTCCGCTGGACGTGCAGCAGCCGGCGCAACGCTCCCTGGCGATTCTGCAACAGGCGCAACCGGCCTTCATCCTCAGCGGCGCGGCAGGCAGCGCACCGGCCCTGCCCGGTATCGACAGCCTCGATCTGCGCGATGCAGCGGTTTGGCAGCAAGGGCCAACGAGCGCACCGGTTCCCGACATCCAACCCGGGGACGCGGCCTACGTACTGTTCACTTCGGGGAGTACCGGCACGCCCAAAGGCGTGATCGTCGAACACCGGCAGCTTGGCAGTTATGTCACCAGCGTCTCCCGGCGCCTGCACCTGGTGGCTGGGGAGCGCAGTGCGGTGGTCACTTCGCTGGCCGCCGACCTCGGCTACACTCTGCTGTTCCCGGCGCTGCTCAGCGGCGGCGAACTGCGCCTGCTGGACAAGGAAACCGCCATGGACGCCCAGGCCTGGGCGGCGTGGCAGGCGCAGTACCCGATCGATCACTTGAAGGTCGTGCCGTCGCTGCTCGATGCCTGGTTGATCCACGCCCAAAGCGCTGCTGTACTGCCACGCAAACAATTGATCCTCGGTGGCGAAAGCGGCTCGCAGCGTCTGCTGCAAAGCCTGCGCACCCTTGCGCCGGCGCTGACGATCTTCAACCACTACGGCCCCACCGAAACCACCGTCGGGGTGGCCATGCACAAAGTCGAACCGGCCCAGGACTACCGTCGCCTGCCCCTCAGCGACCGTCTCGACGGCATGCGCCTGTACCTGCTCGACGATCAGCAAATGCCGGTCGCCCCTGGGCAAAACGCCGAGCTGTACATCGCCGGCCCGCAACTGGCAAGGGGTTATCTGGACGCGCCACAAGGCGCCGGCCGTTTTATCGAGCTGGCACAACTGCCCGGTGAGCGCCTGTATCGCACCGGCGACATGGCCCGCTATCTCCATGACGGCAGCCTCGAAATCACCGGCCGCGCGGACCGTCAGGTGAAAATCCGCGGTTTCCGCGTGGAACTCGACGAGATACAGGCTCAACTGACCGGCCTGCCCGGTGTGGCCCAGGCGGCGGTGGAATGCATCTCCCGCGGTGAACTCGGCCAGCAACTGTTTGCGTTCATGACCCTGGCGCCCGGGCATTCGACCTCCGTGGCCCGGCTGCACGGCCAGGCCCAGGATTGCTTACCGGACTACATGCTGCCCACCCTGCGGATCGTCGAAGCGTTGCCGCTGATGGGTAACGGCAAGCTCGACCGCAAGACCTTGCAGCAATGGGCGGACAAAGTCCTCGACACGGTCGGCAGCGCCCTGCCGCGCACGCCGCTGGAAGCTCTGCTCGCCGACATCTGGGCGCACGTGCTCGGCCTGGAGCGGGTGGGCATCGACGATGACTTCTTCGAACTGGGCGGGCACTCCCTGGCGGCGGTGACGCTTGCCAGTCGCTTGCAGAGCGCACTGTCAGCCCCGGTGACGGTCAATGCGGTGTTCAACGCCCCCAGCGTCTCGGCCTTTGCGGCACTGGTGCAGGCCGAGCTGAAGCTGTCGCCGCTGGTCAGTCTGTCACCGCCCAACGCCGAGGCCGACAACCTGTTCTGCTTCCACCCGTCCACCGGCCACGTGCAAGACTACCGCACGCTGTTGGCGCCCCTGCAAGCCTGGAACCTCTGGGGACTGCAGGCGGCCTATCTGGCCGAGGACAGCACCGCGCTGGACGGCGACATCGAAAGCCTCGCCGCGTTCTACGTCGAGCATCTGCGCCAACAGCAGCCCCATGGGCCGTATCACCTGCTGGGCTTCTCTCTCGGCGGGTTGCTCGCAATTGCCGCTGCCGCGCGCCTGGAAAGCCAGGGTGAGAACGTCGCCTTTCTCGGTATCATCGACTCGCAATACCAGCATCAGGCGCCGGAAGACAGCGTCGAAGCGCTGCTGGAATCGGCCTCGCAAGCGTTGACCCCCGACAGCCAGATAATGATGCGTCAGTTGCCCGCGCCAATCATGGCCGCACTGACCGCGCAACTGAATGCCCTGCCCCCGGCAGCGCGCCTGCCGGAACTGGTGCAGTGGGCCCGGCAGCAAGGCCTGCAACTGGACGGCGACAGTTGGGAACACGTGCAAACGCGGCTGCGCTACCAGCAGCATACGCAGCACTTGCTCGCCAGCTTCAAGCCGGCGCAGCTGAGCTGCCCGGTGCATGTCTGGTGGGCCAGCGACACCCTGGCCCAGGCTGAGTTCGTCGACCCGCAGTGGGAACGCCTGAGCAGCGGGCCGCTGACCCGCGAGGTCATCCAGGCGCAGCACCTTACCCTCCTCGAACAACGCGCCCTGCATCAACAGTTGGCGGCGCGTCTCGAGACCTTGGCTACACACGGAGCGGTTTGAAATGGATCTGTTGTTACTCATGGCTAAACGCTCATGGCGCGCCCTGCTGGTGGCGACGCTCACCGGCCTGACCTGCGGCCTCGCGGCGGCCGGGCTGATCGCCAACATCAACCACAGCCTGACGGTGTTCGATCAACTGCGTCCGGCGGACGGCCTGTACTTCGGCGGCCTGGTGGTGCTGGTGGCGGTGTCGCGGGTGATCTCCGACGTCAGCCTGCTGCGCCTGGGCCAGGCCGCCGTCAACGACATGCGCCTGCACCTGAGCGCCAAGCTGATCGATACGCCCTACGCGCAATTGCAACGCCTGGGCAAGCACCGTCTGCTGGCGATGCTGACCGACGATACGCAAACCATCAGCCAGGCCGTGGAGCTGGTACCGATCCTGCTGGTCAACGCCGGGATCATCGCTGCTTGCCTGGCCTACCTGGGTTGGCTGAGCATGCCGCTGCTCGGCCTGACGCTGTTGCTGATCGCCTTGGGCAGCCTCAGTTTCAACTGGCCGCAACGCCGGGCACTGACCTCGATCACCCGGGCCCGGGAACTCAAGGATCAGTTGTTCGACCAGTACCGCCTGCTCACCGACGGCAGCAAGGAGCTGCAACTCAACCATCCGCGTCGGCAGCACTTCTTCACGCGCCTGCTGATACCGGTGAGCCAGCAATATCGTCGGGACTTCGTGCGGGGCATGAGCATCTACGCCCTCGTGCTGAACTGGGGCAACGCGGTGTTCTACCTGCTGATCGGCGTGGTGCTGTTTGCCGCGCCGCACTTCATCGAGCTGAGTGCCAGCCTGGTCACCGGCTATATCCTGGCGATCCTCTACATGATCACGCCGCTGTCGGAACTGATGCACGCCCTGCCGACCCTGGGCCGGGCCAGCGTCGCGCTGAACAAGATCCGCGCCCTGGAAGGCGAGATGCAAGCCGGCGACGAGACCGTCGAGACGATCTCGCCGACCCACGTGCGCAGCCTGGTGTGCCGACAGGTCACCCACACCTACTACCGCGAGCGCGAGGACGGGCATTTCACCCTGGGGCCCATCGACCTGACGTTGACCGCCGGCGAGGTGGTGTTCATCACCGGTGGCAACGGCAGTGGCAAGACCACCCTGGCCTTGTTGCTGACGGGCCTCTACCGGCCGGAAAGCGGTGACATCGTGCTCGACGAACACGTCTCGTCAAGCAATGACAACCACCATTACCGCCAGCACTTCTCGGCGATTTTCACCGACTTCTGCCTGTTCGAAAACCTGTTCGATGGCGACGATCCGCACCTGGTGAAACAGGCACAGGATTACCTGATCCAATTGCAACTGGACCACAAGGTGCACATCGAGGAAGGCAAGCTGACGACGCTGGCGCTGTCCACCGGGCAACGCAAGCGCCTGGCGCTGCTCAGCGCCTATCTGGACGACCGTCCGTGCTATCTGTTCGACGAGTGGGCGGCCGACCAGGACCCGGTGTTCAAACATTTCTTCTACACCCGGATCCTGCCCGACCTGCGCGAACGCGGTAAATTGCTGATCGTCATTTCCCATGACGATGCCTACTTCGGTCTGGCCGACCGGTTGATCCGCATCGAGCATGGCAAGCTCACTGAGATAGCGCCTCACACCGTCGCGCAAACGCCGGCCATGCTGTCCGCTCAAGACGCTTAGCCGTCTTCATAGATGTAATGCAGGTAGCTCACCTGCTCCGCCAGGGGCAGGCGATGCAGTTTGGGGCAGGACTCGCAGAGCACCGGCGGCTGGCCTTCGACGGCTTGGTGCAATTGGTAATGCAGACAGCAATGCCGACGCAATGGCAAACACGGGCAGATCTGCGGCGCGGGTGATTCGACCATGCGTTGCAGGCTGCGCAGCTTCAGGCGTCCATCGTTGACCGTGATCGGCTCCAGCCACTGGTGCGCCTCGGCGAATCCATCCCGGGACAGGTTCGGGTCCATTCTGGCAAAGGCGCCGTCCCAGATGGCAACCATGTTGCCCCACAATATCTTCGGTGCCAGGCCGCCAACGCCGGCCAGGGTGGTGAACAGCGGCGCCAGGTGCTCGTGGATCAGCCGCGACCAGTAGGCCGCACGCTCGTCCAGCCCCAACGCCGGCATCCGGACCGCCAGGCCCAGTGCCGAGGGCTGGCCGTCGTCGTGCAACAGCGTCGCTTCCTCGCCCCAGAAATCGATGGCGCAGTGGCGGGTCAGCACACAGGCCAGGGTTGCCGGCAGGATGATGCTCATGTAGTTCATCGACCACTGCGAGACCACGGCTGCGCGATTCACCCCTGGATAACGCAGGGCGAAGCGGGCCAGCAAGGGTTGCAGCCCGCCAGGGTCGGCAAGTCGGCTCAACGCAATGGAAGGCTGGTCGCCAGGCACTGGCCGGATAACCCGCTGTATCGGCGGCCACGCCTGGTTCAGCCATTCTGGAAATTCGATAACGGGCTCCCGTGTCTTTCCCTAATTAATGCAAACGATTAGCATTGGCTGATCCTATCCTCCCTCCCCTGTAAACTCAACGTCGTCAGCGACCGGGCTCACCAAGACCACATGCACACACTCCGCAATTTCTGGCGTCTCGCGCGGCCTTTCTGGGTCAGCGAGGAAAAGTACCCGGCGCTGTTGCTGCTGCTGGGCACCGTGCTGATGACCCTGTGCCTGGTGGGCATCAACATCCTCAACAATTTCTGGAACCTGCATTTCTATAACGCCTTGCAGGCCCTGGATTACCAGGGCTTCCTGATCGGCAGCCTGCAATTCATCCTGCTGCAGGCCGGCACGGCGGCCTTTACCGTGGGCGCGTTCCACTTCCAGCAAAAGCTGACCATGCGCTGGCGTCGCTGGGCCACCCGGAACATGCTCGACCAATGGCTCGGCAGCCAGCGTTACCAGAAGCTGAAACTGACCGAGACCGAAGTCGATAACCCTGATCAGCGGATCGCCGAGGACATCGACCTGTTTATCGTCAAGTCGCTCAAGTTGAGCCTGGGGCTGTTGACGTCGGTGGTGTCGCTGTTTTCTTTCCTGAATATCCTCTGGCAGGCCTCCAGCCTGGTGAGCGTGCCCTTCAACGACCAATCGGTGGTTATCCCGGGACTGCTGGTGTGGATTGCGCTGGTGTATGCGCTGCTGGGCACCGGCCTGGCGTTCTGGCTGGGCCGCGCGCTGCCCAGCCTGAATTTCATGCAACAGCGGCGTGAAGCAGACTTTCGTTTCTCGCTGATCCGTCTGCGGGAAAACGCTGACTCGGTGGCTCAGTACGGCGGTGAAGTGGTGGAGAACGAACGCTTCAACCAGCGACTGGAGGCGGCATTGGAGAATTTCTGGGCGCTGGTGAAGAAACAGAAGCTGATCATGGGCTACTCGACGTTCTATCTGCGCAGCGCCACGGTGATCCCCATGTTTATCATGGCGCCGCAGTTCTTCGCCGGCGCCTTTCCCCTTGGTCGCCTGACGCAGATCAGCGCAGCGTTCGGCGAAGTGCACGCGGCCATCGCCTACCTGGTCGGCGTATTTCCAGAGCTATCGGAGTGGAAGTCGGTGATTGACCGATTGAACGGTTTCCAGGAGCGCCTGGATAACGTCGAGGTCACCTCTCAGGTCCGGCTTGGGCAGCAGGCCGACGGTCTCGACATCAACGACCTGGACGTCTGGCTGCCGAACGGTCGGCAACTGTTCAAAGGCTTCAGCCTTTCCCTCAAGCCCGGTGACAGCCTCATGCTCAGCGCGCCTTCGGGCTATGGTAAATCGACGCTGATCCGCACGATCACCGGGCTCTGGCCCCATGCCTGCGGATCCAGTCGTTACGACCGCGCACGGGCAATGACGCTGCCGCAAAAACCCTATCTGCCGTTGGGCAGCCTGCGCGAAGCGCTCTGGTACCCCAACCCGCCCCGCAACGAGGAGGACGCGACGCTGCGCAAGGCCATGGAACAAGTCGGCCTGCAACACCTGGGCGATCAATTGGACCAGGAACGCGACTGGGCACAGACCCTCAGCGTCGGCGAACAACAACGCTGTGCGTTCGTCCGCGCCCTGTTGGCCCGGCCTACCGTGCTGTTCCTCGACGAGAGCAGCTCGGCGCTGGACGCAGCCAACGAACTGCGCTGCTATCAACTGCTCAAACAGACGCTGCCCGAGACGATCCTGATCAGTGTCGGGCACAACACCTCGCTGGAACACATTCACTGGCAGGTCCTCGAACTCGGGGACGAGGACCAGTGGGTGCATCGCAAGAACCGGCATACGGCCCTGCCAATCAGCTAGTGGCCTGTACCGTTAATTCGAGTGCACGAACTTAGCCACACAGGCCCTCAGGTATTCGGTGGGCGTGGGGCTTGCCCGCGAAGACCTCAGCACAGCCGACAGGGATGCACGCTGACCCATCTTCATCGCGAGCAGGCTCGCTCCCACCTGGGATTTGCATTGCCCACAGATCTTGAAGCCACCCGAAAACCCTGTGGGAGCGAGCCTGCTCGCGATAACGCCGACACATCCACACTGCCGCCAAAATGACCATCAGTCCCCGTGCCTCGCGATCTCTCTGAACTTCCATCCCGCCTCCCGCCTCTGCCCTTTACCATCACGCTAAAGAGAGAGGCAGGACGTCATGAGAGCACTCACTTATCACGGCGCGCACAGCGTCAAGGTCGACACGGTCCCGGACCCGGTCCTGGTGGACAGCGACGACATCATCCTGCGCGTCACGGCAACGGCCATCTGCGGCTCGGACCTGCACCTGTATCGCGGCAAGATCCCCACGGTCGAGCATGGCGATATCTTCGGGCATGAGTTCATGGGGATCGTCGAAGAGGCTGGTTCTGCCGTGACCGCCGTTCAACCCGGCGACCGCGTGGTGATCCCGTTCGTGATCGCCTGTGGCAGCTGTTTTTTCTGTCAGATGGACTTGTTCGCCGCCTGCGAAACAACCAACACCGGGCGCGGCGCGATCCTCAACAAGAAATCCATCCCACCAGGGGCTGCACTGTTCGGCTTCAGCCACCTGTACGGCGGCGTGCCCGGTGGGCAAGCTGAATATGTACGGGTGCCCAAGGCCAATACCGGGCCTTTCAAAGTGCCGGGAACCCTTTCGGACGACAAGGTGTTGTTCCTTTCGGACATCTTGCCCACCGCGTTTCAAGCGGTCACCAATGCCGGGATCGGCAATGGCTCGAGTATCGCGATCTACGGCGCCGGCCCGGTTGGCTTGTTGAGTGCCGCGTGCGCGAGGATGTTGGGTGCCGAGCAGATCTTCATGGTCGATCACCACCCCTATCGCCTGGCCTACGCCCAACAAACCTATGGGGTGATTCCGATCAACTTCGATGAAGACGACGACCCCGCCGACACGATCATTCGCCAGACCAAAGGCATGCGCGGTGTCGACGGCGTGGTCGATGCGGTGGGCTTCGAAGCCAAAGGCAGCACCACCGAAACGGTGCTCGCCACGCTCAAGCTTGAAGGCAGCAGCGGCAAGGCCTTGCGCCAGTGCATCGCGGCCGTCCGCCGTGGCGGTGTGGTGAGCGTGCCGGGGGTGTATGCCGGCTTCATCCACGGCTTCCTGTTCGGCGATGCGTTCGACAAAGGCCTGACCTTCAAGATGGGCCAGACCCACGTGCAGCGTTACCTTCCCGAGCTGCTTGGCCACATCGAGACCGGCCGCCTCGCGCCCGAGGTCATCATCAGCCATCGGATGTCGCTGGAGCAGGCCGCCGAAGGCTACAAGATCTTCGACAAGAAGCAGGAGGATTGCCGCAAGGTGATTCTCACGCCGGGCGACTCAGCCATTGCAGTGCCGGAGGGTGACGGCCCGGCGCTGGTGCAGGGCACCTAAGCTCAGTCACGAAACCCCTGTGGGAGCGAGC
>NZ_JAGGOF010000037.1 GCF_018614775.1 Pseudomonas fluorescens | reverse complement strand
AACAAGGCTTGCCCGCGATGAAGGCAGTGCGGTCTTTCGGAAAACGAGGCGCCTGTTTCGCGAGCAAGCTTTGCTCCCACAGATTCCTCGCTACCTTGATAATGAATCAGCGAAGGGTTACTTCAACAATTCCTGCAGCACTGTCAGCGTGTCCGCCTCCTCGACGCGCTTGTCCTGGCGCCAGCGCAGCATCCGCGGAAACCGCACCGCGATCCCGCTCTTGTGGCGCTTGGACAGGGCGATGCCCTCGAAACCCAACTCGAACACCAGGGTGGGGGTAACACTGCTCACCGGGCCGAATTTTTCCACGGTGGTCTTGCGCACGATGCTGTCGACCTGGCGCATTTCGGCATCGGTCAACCCTGAATAGGCCTTGGCGAACGGCACCAGCGTGCGTTCGCGGCTGCCCGGCGGGTTGTCCCAGACCGCGAAGGTGTAGTCGCTGTAGAGGCTGGCGCGCCGACCGTGGCCGCGTTGGGCGTAGATCAGCACGGCGTCGACACTGAAGGGGTCGATCTTCCATTTCCACCAGACCCCCATGTCCTTGGTGCGGCCGACGCCGTACAGCGCATCGCGGGCCTTGAGCATCATGCCTTCGACACCCCGGCTGCGCGAGGCTTCACGCTGCCGGGCCAGGTCGAGCCAATCCTGGCCGGTGATGATCGGCGAGGGCAACAACACCGGGCTGTGGGCCCGGGCCAGCAAGGCCTCCAGCTGGCCGCGACGTTCGGCCTGGGGCCGGCTGCGCCAGTCCTCGCCCTGCCACTCCAGCAGGTCGTAGGCCATCACCACCACCGGGGCGTCTTCGAGGATCTTCTTGCCCAGGGTCTTGCGCCCGATGCGCTGCTGCAGCAGGGCGAACGGCTGCACTGAAGGTTGCAGCGGCGTATCCGGGTCGAAGGCGTCTTCGGTCAGCGGCTGCGAGGTTTTCCAGACGACGATTTCGCCGTCGATCACCGTACCGTCGGGCAAGGCCTGCGCCAGCGAATGCAATTCGGGGAAACGTTCGGTCACCAGTTCCTCGCCCCGGGACCAGACCCACAAATGGCCGTCGCGCTTGACCACCTGGGCGCGGATACCGTCCCACTTCCATTCCACTTGCCAGTCACTGGCAGGGCCCAGCAGCGCGTCGAATTGTTCCATCGGCGCCGACAACGCATGGGCCAGGAAGAACGGGTAAGGCTGGCCGCCGCGCTGGGCATGCTCATCGTCGGACTCGGCGGCGATCAGCTTGAGATAACTCGCCGCGGTCGGACGGTGGGACAGGTCGGTGTAGCCCACCAGGCGCTGGGCCACCCGTTTGCTGTCCAGCCCGGCCATGCCGGCCAGGGCGCGGGTGACCAGCAGCTTGGACACGCCGACGCGGAAGCTGCCGGTGATGAGCTTGATGCACAGCATCAGGCTCGACCGGTCCAATTGCGCCCACAGCGCTGGCAGTTGCAGCGCCAGGACCTCGGGCGTTTCGCCACGCAAGGGCAACAGTTTCTCTTCGATCCACAGCGCCAGGCCTTCGTCGGAACGATGGGGCGACTCCGGCATGACCAATGAAATGGTTTCCGCCAGGTCGCCCACGGCCTGATAGCTCTCCTCGAACAGCCAAGTGGACAGCCCCGACACCTGCACCGCCAACTCCCGCAGGATCTTTACCGGCACCAGTTGCCGTGGGCGGCCACCGGACAGGAAATACACCGCCCATGCCGCGTCCTGGGGCGGGGCCTTGGCGAAATAGTCCTGCATGGCGGCCAGCTTGGCATTGCTGGAGGTGGTGGCGTCCAGGTCGGCATACAACTCGGCGAAGGCTTTCATGAGGCGTCCTCGCCGGTGTCGGCCGCGCCGGTCACGTCTTCTTCGTCATCACCGTATTCGGTGGTGAAACCTTGGGCATCGAGGCCTTGCTCGCACAAATGGCGAACCAACACACCCACCGAACCGTGCGTGACCATGACTCGCTCGGCGCCGGTCTGTTCGATGGCCCACAGCAGGCCCGGCCAGTCGGCGTGGTCGGACAGCACAAAACCGCGGTCGACACCGCGTCGCCGACGGGTGCCGCGCAGGCGCATCCAGCCACTGGCGAAGGCATCGCTGTAGTCGCCAAAGCGGCGCATCCAAGTGCTGCCGCCGGCAGAAGGTGGAGCGATGACCAGTGCCTGGCCCATGATGGGGTCGGTCTTTTTCACGTCGCCGGCATAGATCGTCGGCGGCAGGTGGATGCCGGCCTCGCGGTAGACCCGGTTCAGCGGCTCCACCGCGCCATGGGCGAGGATCGGCCCGAGGCTTGCATCGATGCCGTGGAGAATCCGCTGGGCCTTGCCGAAGGAGTAGCAAAACAGCACGCTGGCCCGTCCCCGCGCAATGTTGGCCCGCCACCACTGATTGATCTCATCGAATATCTGCGCCTGCGGCTGCCAGCGATAAATGGGCAGGCCGAAGGTCGATTCGGTGATGAAGGTATGGCATTTCACCGGCTCGAACGGCGTGCACGTACCGTCGGGCTCGACTTTGTAATCCCCTGACGCCACCCAGACCTCGCCTTGATATTCCAACCGCACCTGGGCCGAGCCCAACACGTGGCCGGCGGGATGGAAACTCAAGGTCACTCCGTGATGCAGCAGCCGCTCGCCATAGGCCAGGGTTTGCAAATTGATGTCCTGGCCGAGCCTTGAACGCAGGATGCCTTCGCCGGGTGCCGCGGCCAGGTAGTGCTGGTTGCCGCCGCGAGCATGGTCGCCGTGGGCGTGGGTGATGACCGACCGCTCCACTGGCCGCCAGGGGTCGATGTAGAAGTCCCCGGGCGGGCAATAAAGGCCTTCAGGGCGGGCAATGACAAGATCCATGCAATCACCGGGGCGATGGGCTTGTCAGGTAGAGGCGGGCACGGGGGCAGAAGTTCTATCGGGTTTGGCGCGAAGCCAGAACAGGCTGATCATCTGTGGCGAGGGAGCCGTGGGAGCAAAGCTTGCTCGCGATACAGCCGCCGGGGTTCGAAGAAACCCCATCGTCTGCATCGCGGGCAAGCCTTGCTCCCACAGAGTGAGGTGTATTGCTGTTATTTACCCGGCACCAAGGTCAATCGCGTCTTGCCATAGGCCCGATCAAAGTTCTGCGGTTGCAACGGCAGGTTCTGGTACTGGCCCTTGATCCACGGATCGATGCCGTTGACGTAGTTCGGGCTGGCCGGGTTGCCGGATTGGCCGGCGCCGTCCTGGAGCATCAGCGGTTCAGGCTGGCCGAAGTCAACGATAAAGCGCATGGCCGGGGCCACGGTGGTGTTGAAATCCTGCCCCCAGGCGAATGCCGAGGTATTGAGCGTGGTGGCGTCGCCACCGGCCGCTACCGGGCCGCGCACGACCTGGCCGCTGCTGTTTTTCCACGCGTAGCTGTGCAGCTTGCCCCACTGCCAGGCCTGGTGATCACCGCCCAGTTGGCTGTCACCGGCGCTGATGGCGGCTGCCAGGCTGCGGGCGAGGATGATCGCCTTGTCTTCTTTCTGCGGCGTGCGCACGTCGTCCCAGAACGGGCTGTCCTCGCGGCCCAACAGATGATCGGCCTGGGCCGAGTAGGACAATTGACCGTTGGCAATCAGCGCTTTCCACGCCGGGCTGCTGTCCGGGCCCAGTTCGTCGAGGAAGATCTGCTTCATGCTCTCTTGCAGGAACAGCTCATAGATTGCCGCGTCGGCGGACGTCGGGCTGAGCCGGCCATCGAATGCCATCAGGCGGGTATAGGCCTCGCGTGCTTTGGCCCGGTCAGCGACCGGCAATGCTTCGATCGCCTGCTTGAGCGGCTGGGCCATGCCTGGTGCCTCAAAGACTTTCTTGAGCTTGGCGGCGAATGTCGTGGTCTGGTCATATTGCATGGCGATCAGGCTGCGGGCGTCGTGCTTGCCCGCGCCGGCCAGTCCGGCCATGCGCTCGCCACGCTCCGGTGCGGCCCAGGAGTTGGACAACTGCATGCCGTAGCCGTGGGGGATGACCCGTTGGTTGGCGGTGCCGAGCCAGCCCTGGGCCGGGTCCTGGTCGTAGGGGTGCAACATCGGGTCGGCGTAACCGTCCCAGTCGTAGCGACCCTCCCAGCCCGGCGACGGCAGCAGGCCTTCGCCTTCGCGGCGGTTCGGATAGCGCCCGGTGACTTGCCAGCCAATGTGGCTGGCGTCGGCGAACACCAGATTCGCGGCCATGGCACGGATTTCCCGGCTGGCATCGGAGGCTTTCTCGGCGCTCTGCGCCCGGGACAGGTCGAAGAACGCGTCCAGGGTCTTGTCGTCGGTAAAGCTCGGCGTCTGCAAGGCCAGGCCGAGGCTGTTGGCCATGGCCGGGCCTTGGGCGCTGTTGAGCAGTGGGCCGTGACGGGTTTCATACACCGCTTCACGAATCGGCCGTTGGCCCTTGATGAAGTAGGTTTCGTTGCGCACCATCGCCGGCTGCCATTTGCCGTTGACCTCGTAGGACAGGCCATTGCCCTGGCGACGGATTTTTTCCAGGAACAGGTCCTGGTTGTCTCCCAGTACGCTGGTCATGCTCCAGGCCACTTTGCCGTTGAAACCCGCCAGGATCATCGGGATACCGGCCACGGAAATCCCGGCCGCCTGGTACTTGGGCGCGCGGATCTGCACGGGGCTCCACAGCGCCGGCACCCCCAATGGCCCGTGGCTGTCGCTGGCCAGCAGGCTCTTGCCGCTGCGGCTGCGTTGCGGCGCGATGGCCCAGTTGCTCGACGACGCAGCACCGAGCAGGTTCATCCCGGCCAACTCGCTGCTGGCCTTGCTGACCTCGTTCAGGCCCGGCACCTGGCCGTTGAGCCGGATGCCCTGGAGTTTGTCAGCCTCGGCCAGGGGCAGTGACTCGTCCGGGTAGGACGGGCTCAGCCAGGCGAGTTTGTCATGGGGCACTGTCTGGGCCAGTACCAGGCTGGCGATTTCTTCCGGCAGGTTGGTCGACTGGCTGAAATTCAGCAGGCAGAACATCAGCGCCGAATCTTCCGGTTTCCAGTATTCAGGTTTGTAACCGGTGGCGGCCAGGTCCGCCGGCAACTTGTCGCGGTAGCGGAACAGGTAGGCGTTGACGCCCCGGGCATAGACTTCGAAGAAACGCTTGAGCCGTGGCGAAGAGGCCTTGTACAGCTTGTCGGCATTTTTCTTCAGGTTGACGGCGCGCATGTAGCGGTCGACGTCCAGCCGTTCGGCGCCGGACATTTCCGCCAGCCGCCCCTGGGCGAGCAGGCGCAGTGTCACCATCTGACCGATGCGGTCACTGGCGTGGACGTAGCCGAGGGTGAACAGCGCGTCGTGGAAGCTGCTGCTCTCGATCAGCGGCATGCCCAGGGCATTGCGCCGAACCGAGACGTTCTGCGCCAGCCCCTTGAGCGGCTGCACACCGGAAGTCGGCGGGACAGTGTCCTGGGCATTCCAGGTCTGGCATCCGCTCAAGCCGAGCGCACTGGCCACTGCGGCGGCAACGCCGAGCCGGGGGATGAAGGAAATAGAGGCTGGCGAGGCCATGGCAAAGCTCCTGCGGGAGGGGGTGTCGTCAATAAAGGCGCTACGTTAGTGAGCAGGAGGGGGGCGCGCAAGCGGGGGCATGGGTTATTTGTTGATTTGGCGATGAAAGCTCCCTGCGAGGGCAGGGCCATCAGGTGCGCAGGAGGTGGGCGGATTGATCTTGCTCGCCAATACAGGTAGGAAGTATCGATGCTCACGCAAGGAAATCCAGCATGGAACTACGGACAAACGCAGCGTTGATCCTCATCGATCAACAAAAAGGCATTCTTCATCCCAAACTCGGGCCCCGCAACAACCCCGAGGCGGAGTTGCGCATGCTGGAGCTGTTGGCCTTCTGGCGAAATTCGGCGCGGCCCGTGGTGCATGTCCATCACCTGTCCCGCTCGCCGGGATCGGTGTTCTGGCCGGGGCAGTCCGGCGTGGAAGTGCAGCAGCGGTTCGAGCCGTTGGCCGGCGAGTGGTTGATCCACAAGGATGTGCCGGACGCCTTCTGCGGTACCCACCTGGAGACGGATCTACGCCGGGCGGAGATCGGGCAACTGATCATCGTCGGCGTGGCGACGAACAATTCGGTGGAGTCCACGGCGCGTACCGCCGGCAACCTGGGGTTCGACACGTGGGTGGCCGAGGACGCCTGCTTTACCTTCGACAAGCCCGATTATTTCGGTATTCCCCGGACGGCTGACGAGGTGCATGGCATGTCGCTGGGCAACCTGCATGGGGAGTATGCAACGGTGGTGAGTGTGAAGCGGATTCTGGAGGCGGGCTGACAGATAGGCATTGAATGGGCTGGCCTCATCGCGAGCAAGCTCGCTCCCACAGTGGCAAGGGGGAATCCTGATTTTTTTGATCGCAGCAGGCCCCCTGTGGGAGCGAGCCTGCTCGCGATGGCGATTCAACTGGCGAAGACGATCTTCGCCCGCATCATCAAGCCCCGTGGCACTTCTTGAATTTCTTGCCATTGCCGCAGGGGCACGGGTCGTTGCGGCCGACGTCCTTCAGGGCGTTGCGCACCGGTTCCTGGTGGGCGTGGCCGCAATTCGGGCCGTGGACGTGGCCGTGGTCATGATCGTGATGATGGTCATGATCGTGGTTGCAATCAGGGCCATGGACGTGGGGTTGCTGGGTCATCGGGGTTACTCCGCAATTAAATCGGCGGCGATTATCACGCCATTGCGCTCCAGGTGCACGTAGTGGGCGATGAATAATCCGGTTTCCAGCTCACCTTCCAGACGATAGGGGATCTGCTCCCGGGGTTTTTGCAGCAGTTTCACCACCTCCCGCACCCGGGGCCACAGGTTGGTGCGGATCGGCACCTTGAAGTAGGCGCTGTGCCGGGGCGCTACGGTGAACCAGTGCTCGTGTTCACCTTCGGTCAGCAGCAAGTCGCCCAGATGGATGCGGTAGGTCAGGCTGCGCACGGTCAGGTCGTTGTCGCCAGGGTTGTCGACGCGAAAGTGCAGCGTGAATTTCTGCTCCAGCAGCCGCGCTCGCACCACCTCGACCTTGACCAGGTGCACCTGCGGTTCCGGCGTCTCTTCCCTTAGCCAGGACGCGCAGCCGCCAAGCCCGATAAACAGGAGCAGGCAAGTGATGCGTAGCCAGTGTGATGGATGGGTCATGTCCGCGCCTCTGGTTTAACCCCAGTCTAGCCCGCTGATGAAAAGGACGGGTGTCGGACGTTTCCGAAATCAACGGGCGAAGTAGCCGGCACAGCACTTCTTGAATTTATGCCCGCTGCCACATGGACAGCCGTCGTTGCGTCCTGCCTTGACCGGCACGGTCGGGTCGATGAAGTACCAGCGCCGGTTGTTTTGCACGAACGAGGATTGTTCCCGGTGGCTGTGTTCCCCCTGGCCGTCGTGCCAACGCGCCGTGAACGTGACAAAGGCGTGTTCCGGCTGGCCGCCGAACACTTCGCTGCTTTCCACCTCCAGTCCGAGCCAGGTGCTGTTGGCGCTCCAGGCGCTGATGGACTGGCGATCGAGGCCGTCCTGCTGGGCGGGGAGGGTGGTGCTCACGAGGTAGTCCACCAGCCCCAATACGTACGCACTGTAGCGCGAGCGCATCAAGGCTTCGGCGCAGGGCGCCGGGTGCCCGTCGTGGTAATGGCCGCAGCAGGCGTCCAGTGAATTGCCGCTGCCGCAAGGGCAGATAGGTGTGTGCATTGTGTTCACAGCTACCACCAGTATTTTCCAAAGTTTTCCGGGTTGGCCCAAAAGCGCGAGTTGAGCCAGTCGGGGACCTGCTTGTATTCAAGCAGATCGTAGGTGAACAGGGTCAGTACCTGCTCTTCGCGCTGGAATCGCTCGCTGGCTTGCAGGGCCAGGGAAAAAAAGTCTGTCTCCTGCCAGCCGCAGGCGGCCAGGTCAGCCAGCACGGCGATACGGCTGGCGTTCAGGTTGCGGATGCCGCCCAACAGGTTCAGACCGTCGCGCTTGGGCAAATGCTCCAGGCAGTCGAGCGCCAGCGCCAGGTCAAAACGTCGCGCCGCCACGTCGGCCGGCAATGGGCCGGGGCCGGCACGCACCACTTCAGCGGCGGGGTGCGCCTGCTGGAACGCCTCAAGCGCGGGGAAGCTGCTGGCGCCGATCAACAGCAGTTTTTGCGGGGCGTAACGCTCAAGCACCGCCGCCAGGGCTTGCTGGGGCGTGCGCGAAGAAATGGCAACGGTCATCGAAGTTCCTCAGTCAGAATCGCCACGATAGCTTGCCCAGAGATCATGGCCTAGAGCGGTTTGCGCTTGAACGTGTCGAACGGCCGCAAACACGGGGCCAAACCCGTGCCTGCGTGAGCTGGCGCAGATCCGGACTCGGGTCTTTACTCCCCTGAATCGGCGCAAAGCCGATCCCTCAAGGAGAAAACCCGATGAGTATCGTTCGGACAGCGTTACCCCTGGTTCTGCTAACCAGTGTGTTGACTGGTTGCGCAGGTTTGCAGAAAACCGACTGGCCGATCTGTGCGGCCACCGGTGGCGTCATCGGCGCTGGACTGGGCGCCACTGAAAGCACCGCTTGGGCAGGCTACGGTGCGTTATTCGTTGGCACGATGTCGGCCGCCTATTGCTGGGTGCATGGCGACGGCGACGAAGATGGCGATGGCGTGCCAGACAGCCGCGACAAGTGCCCGGGCACGCCGAAGGGTGTGCAAGTCGATGCCGATGGCTGCCCGCCGCCTGCACCGGCGCCGGTGGTCGAAGAACCGGTGGTGGTCAAGGAAGAGACAATCGTGATTCGCGACGTGCACTTTGAATTCAACAAAGCTACGCTGACCCCGACCGACAAGGACGTCCTGAGCACTGTGGCGACCCGGTTGAAGCAGGAAACGTCCACTGCACAACTGCGCGTCACCGGCCACACCGACAGCGTTGGCAGTGACGCTTATAACCAACGGTTGTCGGAGAAACGGGCCCATTCGGTGATGCAATACCTGGTTGAACAGGGCGTGCCGCGCGCCAGTTTCGTCTCGGTGTCCGGTGCCGGGGAGAGCCAGCCGGTGGCTGACAACAAAACGGCCGACGGACGTGCGCTGAACCGCCGGACCGAAGTCCGGATAAACCGCTGAAGCCCTTGCCATTCGCGGCTTGTAGAGTCGCGGATGGCAGTCTTTACTCCTGTGTGACCGGTATGGGCCGGTGACACAGGAGCCTTCACCATGAACGTTCTCATCAAAGCCGTCCTACCGGTACTGCTGGCAAGCAGTCTGTTGTCCGGTTGCGCCACCCACAGCGATGGCAGCGCACCTCTCAATCAACGTACCTGGCCGATCTGCAGCCTGATTGGCGGCCTTGCAGGTGGCGGCCTGGGCGCCATCGAAAGCAGTGGCTGGGCCGCCGGCGGCGCCGCGTTGGGGCTGCTCGGCGCAGGCTTGATCTGTTATGCCCAGGATGGTGATGAAGACGGCGACGGCGTGTTCGATCGTCGCGACCGTTGCCCCGGCACGCCGGCCAATACCCCGGTCGAACATCATGGTTGTCCGCTGCCGCAGTACCCGGCCAGTGCCCCTGCGGTCGAACCCGAGGCTCCAGCGACCGAAGTCATCACCCTCAACGATGCCGGCAAGGTGCTGTTTGATTTCGACAAGTCCGACCTCACGGCCGACGCTCGGCGCCAACTCGATGGGCTGATGGGCAAGCTGAGCCACGCCAATGTTGTCAGTATCCGCGTGGTCGGCCACACCGACGCCGTCGGGACGGATGCCTACAACCAGGGCTTGTCCGAGCGCCGGGCCAGCAGCGTCGTGGAGTATCTGCTGACCCAGGGGTTGGCCCCGGACAAACTCACCAGCGAAGGCAAGGGAGAAAGCGAACCCGTGGCCGACAACGCGACCGACGAGGGGCGGGCGCAGAACCGTCGGGTTGAACTGCATATCCAACGCTGAGCGCCAATCATTTAAGTGGTCTCAGGACCGCCGGCTCGCCAAGAAGGGCGAGCCGGCTGTTACAGGCCAGCGCGTTAAATTAAATTTGCCCCGGCCTCTGGCTTATCCCGCGCGCTAGCCGTTACTGTGCGCCCAAAGAATAAAGCTCATCGGAGGGGACGTATGAAGGTATTTTGGGGGCTGGGGCGCTTGTTGACCGTGGTGTTCTGGCTGGTGGTGCTGGTCAACCTGATCATGCCGTTCGTCCATCCGCTGCATCTATTGGTCAATCTCGCCGGCGCCTTGTTGTTGGTGGTCCACCTGCTCGAACTCTTGCTGTTCAGGGCTCCTTTGCGTGGCCGACCCGCGCCTGGCCGCGATCGCCTCAAAGTGCTGCTGTTCGGCATCTTCCACCTGCAAACCGTCCCGACCGCACCAGAGGCTTCCCATGCGTAAATTGTGTCTGCTCGCTTTAGTGGCGTGTCCATTAGCCAGCGCCCAGGTGCTCCAGGTAGAAAGCCACTCGTTGATGCGCCTGCCCAACACCACCAGCACCCTGACCCTGGAGCGGCTGGATGTGGCTGACTACGGCACGCTGCTGGTGCCTTCCAACGTCACCGAATTGTCCATCGGCCAGTTGCACCTGGGGCGCGAAGCCCGGATTGCCATCGTGCCGGCGCAACAGGTATTGGACATGAAGGTGGCCCAGGCTGAATTGGCAGAGGGCAGCCAGATCACCTCGCGTGGCGCCCCGGGCAACTATACGAAGGCGGCACGACCGGGGCGCGATCTCAATCTGCGTTTCAATGCCTTGAATGCGCCGCTGTTGTCCGTGGACGCCCGGGGTGGAACAGGGGCGCCGGGTTACGTGGGCCTGGACGGCGCCAATGGACAGGCGCCGGGTTGCACTTGGGGTTCGGCCGGTCGCGGCGCGGACGGCAGCAATGGCAGCGATGGTCAGCCGGGCGCGGCCGGTGCGCGGGTGCGCCTTGAATTGCCCAGTGCTTTCCCTGCCGAGCAGATCAAGGTGACCGTGGATGGCGGTGCCGGTGGTGCTGCGGGGCCGGGCGGCAAACCCGGTCACGGGGGCAAGGCCAAGGGCTGTCTCGTGTACACCGCCGACGGTGGCAAGAGCGGTCGCGCCGGCGCCGATGGCCAGCCAGGGCCTGCTGGAGCGGCGGGGGCGGTGGTGGTGCAGCGGTTTTAAATAGATGATGCGACCCATGTGGGAGCGGGCTTGCTCGCGAAGAGGGTGTGTCAGGTCAATCAATGCTGACTGATCCACCGCTTTCGCGAGCAAGCCCGCTCCCACAGGGGGCTTGCAGCGGCTGGTGGGGATTTCCCTCAACCCTGTGAGAGCAGCCAGGAGCCTGGGCGGCGTCGGTCCAATGGGCCATGGCAGCGCCCAACAGGAGGCTGCCCATCGCGCCGATGCTCAGGCCGAACAACACCGAAGGCGCGCCCAGGCGGGTGACCTGGCGGCCGTCGTGATGCTGC
>NZ_JAGGOF010000036.1 GCF_018614775.1 Pseudomonas fluorescens | reverse complement strand
GCTGCCCCCGCAACGGTAAGCGAGCGAAGCGTCAGATCCACTGTGTCTGCGACATGGGAAGGTGACGCTTGCCGGCAAGGCGAAAGCCCTGCCCCTCGTGAGCCCGGAGACCGGCCCGTACTCAAGCATCAACAAACCCGCGGTGGGCGGGCGCTGTTCGAACCTTGGCGGGCTCTTGCCCGGGGTTTCATTGCGCTCGATTCACCCACTGAACAAGAACAGAGGGAAGCGCCATGTCGACCATCAGCAGTACCGCCCGCTCCGCCACTAACACCACGACCCTGAGCCAGCGCCTGAGTGCGGCGATCCTTGCCTCGATCCTGGGCGCGGGGCTGGTCTATTTCGCCGGTTTCTCCCACATCGAAGCCGTGCACAACGCCGCCCATGACACCCGCCACAGCGCCGCCTTCCCCTGCCACTGAGGCCTGACGACATGATCAAGCGTATCGCGCAGACCGCCGGCTTCAGCGGATTGCTGGCCGCCCTGCTGCTGACCCTCCTGCAAAGTCTGTGGGTGTCGCCGTTGATTCTTCAGGCCGAAGCCTATGAAAAAGCCCCGGCTGCCGAAGTCCACCAGCACGCCGATGGCGTCGCTCATACCCATGACGCCGAAGCCTGGGAACCGGAAGACGGCTGGCAGCGGGTACTGTCCACCACCGGCGGCAACCTGGTGGTGGCGGTAGGTTTTGCGCTGATGCTGGCGGGCCTGTACACCTTGCGCACGCCGACCCGCACCGCCCAGGGCCTGCTCTGGGGACTGGCCGGCTACGCCACCTTCGTCCTGGCGCCGACGCTGGGCCTGCCGCCGGAACTGCCCGGTACTGCGGCGGCCGACCTGGCCCAACGGCAGATGTGGTGGATCGGCACCGCGGCGTCCACGGCAGTAGGCATTGCCCTGATCGCCTTCGGCAGACACTGGTTGCTCAAGGTGCTGGGCGTGGCGACCTTGCTGGTGCCCCACGTCATCGGCGCGCCGCAACCGGAAGTCCACTCGATGCTGGCGCCCGAAACGCTGGAAAGCCAGTTCAAGATCGCCTCGCAACTGACCAACGTCGCGTTCTGGCTGGCCCTGGGCCTGATCAGCGCCTGGCTGTTTCGCCGTGACGCTCAAGCCCCCCACGAGGCATGAGGAGCGGGCAGATTCTGGTCATTGGCCTGGGTTGCCAGCGCGGCTGCCCGGCCAGCGTGTTGCGGACATTGCTGGATGAAACATTGCTGACCCATGCCATTCCGCTTCAGGCGTTGGCAGCCCTGGCGAGCATCGATCTCAAGCGCGACGAACCGGGCCTGCTGGAGCTCGCCGGACAACTGGCGCTGCCGCTGACCTTCTTCAGTGCCGCTCAATTGGCCGGTTATCAGCCACGGCTCACTCACCGCTCGCAGATCGCTTTCGAGCGTACAGGTTGCTACGGCGTCGCCGAAAGCGCGGCGCTGGCCCTTGCCGAGCAACGGGGAAAAACGGCCGCTACCTTGAGGATTCCCCGCCAGCAGTGCGCCCAGGCCACACTGGCATTGGCGGTCGCGTCGTAAAACCCGATAATCGCGCTCCATGGATCATGAGCGATCTTCATTCAGGTATCGCTCTCCCCCTTTTTTCAGGAACCGGTCATGACCGTTTACTTCATCGGCGCCGGCCCCGGCGATCCGGAACTCATCACCGTCAAGGGCCAGCGATTGATCCGTCAGTGCGCGGTGATCATCTACGCCGGCTCCCTGGTGCCGATCGCCGTACTTGAAGGCCATTGCGCCGAACAAGTGATCAACAGCGCCGAGCTGCATCTGGAACAGATCATCGAATTGATCAAGACCGCCCACCTCAAGGGCCAGGACGTGGCCCGGGTGCACTCCGGCGACCCGAGCCTGTATGGCGCCATTGGCGAGCAGATTCGCTACCTGCGGGAATTGGACATTCCTTTCGAGATCATCCCCGGGGTCACCGCAACGTCAGCCTGCGCCGCCCTGCTGGGTGCCGAGCTGACCCTGCCGGACGTGTCCCAGAGCGTGATCCTCACCCGTTACGCGGACAAGACCGCGATGCCCGCCGGGGAGGAACTGGGCAGCCTGGCGCAGCACGGGACGACCCTGGCGATTCACCTGGGGGTCAATCATCTGGAAAAAATCGTCAGCGAATTGCTGCCCCACTACGGCGCGGATTGCCCGATTGCCGTGATTCACCGGGCGACCTGGCCGGACCAGGATTGGGTGGTGGGCACGTTGGACGACATCGCCGCCAAGGTCCAGGCCAAGGGCTTTCGCCGCACGGCGCTGATCCTGGTGGGGCATGTGCTGGGCAATGACGTATTCAGCGAATCCTCGCTGTACCATGCCGGGCATGCGCACCTCTACAGGCCCTGATCCGCCAGCTGGATCAACACAAGCCCCTTGTGGGAGCGAGCCTGCTCGCGATAGCGGCAGGCCGGCCTGCCGCGATCAGTAGTAGGCGTTTTCTTTCTGGGTGTGGTCGGTCACGTCGCGCACGCCCTTGAGTTCCGGAATGCGCTCGAGCAAGGTGCGCTCGATGCCTTCCTTCAAGGTCACGTCGGCCTGGCCGCAGCCCTGGCAGCCGCCACCGAACTGGAGCACGGCGATGCCGTCTTCCACCACGTCGATCAGCGACACCTGGCCGCCGTGGCTGGCCAACCCCGGGTTGATTTCGGTTTGCAGGTAGTAGTTGATGCGCTCATTGACCGGGCTGTCGGCGTTGACCATCGGCACCTTGGCGTTCGGCGCCTTGATGGTCAGCTGGCCGCCCATGCGATCGGTGGCGTAGTCGACCACCGCGTCGTCCAGGAATGCTTCGCTGAACGAATCGATGTATGCGGTGAAGCTCTTGAGCCCCAGCGCGGTGTCTTCGGGTTTTTCTTCCCCGGGCTTGCAGTAGGCAATGCAAGTCTCAGCGTACTGGGTGCCGGGCTGGGTGATGAAGATGCGGATCCCGATACCCGGGGTGCTCTGCTTGGACAGCAGGTCGGCCAGGTAATCGTGGGCGGCATCGGTAATGGTAATGGCGGTCATGGAAACTCCTCGCAGGCTTGCCGGCAGTTTACGCCAATCATCGCGCCGGACAAAGTCCTAGTATTTTTGTCAGGAAAGCAGCCGGGCCGGATGACCCTCGAGGCCGGACGCTGTTGCGGTTTCGCCCGAGCACGATGTACTTCTATAAAGCCAGCAAACATGAGCAAAATTCATGAAAAACCCCACCATGATCAAATACTGTGCAGGTTTGCTATTATTCCGAGCTTCGTAATGGCTTTTTTTCCAGGTAGTCCTATGTCTGATCGCAGCGCTCGCCTCTATCTTCTCCAGCAAGCCCTCAAGGAACGCATCCTGATCCTCGACGGCGGCATGGGTACGATGATCCAGAGCTACAAGCTGGAAGAACAGGATTACCGTGGCAAGCGTTTCGCCGACTGGCCGAGCGACGTCAAGGGCAACAACGACTTGCTGGTGCTGAGCCGCCCCGACGTGATCGGCGCCATCGAAAAAGCCTACCTGGATGCCGGCGCCGACATCCTCGAAACCAACACCTTCAACGCCACCCAAGTGTCCCAGGCCGACTACGGCATGCAGGCGCTGGCCTACGAGCTGAACCTGGAAGGCGCGCGCCTGGCCCGCAAGGTGGCTGACGCCAAGACCCTGGAAACCCCGGCCAAACCGCGCTTCGTCGCCGGCGTGCTCGGCCCGACCAGCCGCACCTGCTCGCTGTCGCCGGACGTGAACAACCCCGGCTACCGCAACGTGACCTTCGACGAACTGGTGGAGAACTACACCGAAGCCACCAAGGGCCTGATCGAAGGCGGCGCCGACTTGATTCTGATCGAGACCATTTTCGACACGCTGAATGCCAAGGCGGCGATTTTCGCCGTGCAGGGGGTCTACGAAGCACTCGGCGTCGAGCTGCCGATCATGATTTCCGGCACCATCACCGATGCCTCCGGCCGTACCCTGTCCGGGCAGACCACCGAAGCCTTCTGGAACTCCGTGGCCCACGCCAAGCCGATCTCCGTGGGCCTGAACTGCGCCCTCGGTGCCCGGGAATTGCGCCCGTACCTGGAAGAGCTGTCGAACAAAGCCAGCACCCACGTCTCGGCGCACCCGAACGCCGGCCTGCCCAACGAATTCGGCGAGTACGACGAATTGCCGGCCGAGACCGCCAAGGTCATCGAGGAATTTGCCCAGAGCGGCTTCCTGAACATCGTCGGCGGTTGCTGCGGTACTACCCCGGCGCACATCGAAGCCATCGCCAAGGCCGTGGCCGGCTATGCGCCGCGGCAGATTCCGGAGATTCCCCGGGCGTGCCGCCTGTCGGGCCTGGAACCGTTCACCATCGATCGCAGCTCGCTGTTCGTCAACGTCGGCGAGCGGACCAACATCACCGGTTCCGCCAAGTTCGCCCGGCTGATCCGCGAAGACAACTACACCGAAGCCCTCGAAGTGGCCTTGCAACAGGTCGAGGCCGGCGCCCAGGTGATCGACATCAACATGGACGAGGGCATGCTCGATTCGAAGAAGGCCATGGTGACCTTCCTCAATCTGATCGCCGGCGAGCCGGACATCTCCCGCGTGCCGATCATGATCGACTCGTCGAAATGGGAAGTGATCGAAGCCGGCCTCAAGTGCATCCAGGGCAAGGGCATCGTCAACTCCATCAGCATGAAGGAAGGCGTCGAGCAGTTCATCCATCACGCCAAGCTGTGCAAGCGCTACGGTGCCGCCGTGGTGGTGATGGCCTTCGACGAAGCCGGCCAGGCCGACACCGAGGCGCGCAAGAAGGAAATCTGCAAGCGTTCCTACGACATCCTGGTCAACGAGGTGGGCTTCCCGCCGGAAGACATCATCTTCGACCCGAACATCTTCGCCGTCGCCACCGGCATCGAAGAGCACAACAACTATGCCGTGGACTTCATCAACGCCTGCGCCTACATCCGCGACGAACTGCCCTATGCGCTGACCTCCGGCGGCGTGTCCAACGTGTCCTTCTCGTTCCGGGGCAACAACCCGGTGCGCGAGGCGATTCACTCGGTGTTCCTGCTGTATGCGATTCGCGCGGGCCTGACCATGGGCATCGTCAACGCCGGCCAACTGGAGATCTACGACCAGATCCCGGTGGAACTGCGCGACGCCGTGGAAGACGTGATCCTCAACCGCACCCCTGAAGGCACCGACGCCCTCCTCGCCATCGCCGACCAGTACAAGGGCGACGGCAGCGTCAAGGAAGCGGAAACCGAAGAGTGGCGCGGCTGGGACGTCAACAAGCGCCTGGAACATGCGCTGGTCAAGGGCATCACCACCCACATCGTCGAGGACACCGAAGAATCGCGGCTGTCATTCAACCGTCCGATCGAAGTCATCGAAGGCCCGCTGATGGCCGGCATGAACATCGTCGGCGACCTGTTCGGCGCCGGCAAGATGTTCCTGCCCCAAGTGGTCAAGTCCGCCCGGGTGATGAAGCAGGCCGTGGCGCATCTGATTCCGTTCATCGAGGCGGAAAAAGGCGACAAGCCGGAAGCCAAGGGCAAGATCCTGATGGCGACGGTCAAGGGCGACGTGCATGACATCGGCAAGAACATTGTCGGCGTGGTACTGGGTTGCAACGGCTACGACATCGTCGACCTCGGCGTGATGGTGCCGGCGGAGAAGATCCTGCAGGTGGCCAAGGAGCAGAAGTGCGACATCATCGGCCTGTCCGGCCTGATCACCCCGTCCCTGGATGAAATGGTCCACGTGGCGCGCGAGATGCAGCGCCAGGATTTCCACCTGCCGCTGATGATCGGTGGCGCGACGACCTCCAAGGCCCATACGGCGGTGAAGATCGAGCCCAAGTACAGCAACGATGCCGTCATCTACGTCACCGACGCCTCCCGCGCGGTGGGGGTTGCCACGCAGTTGCTGTCCAAGGAACTGAAGCCGGCGTTCGTCGAGAAAACCCGCCTCGACTACATGGACGTGCGCGAGCGCACCGCCAACCGCAGTGCCCGCACCGAACGCCTGAGCTACCCCGCCGCCGTCGCCAAGAAGCCGCAGTTCGACTGGAGCAGCTACCAGCCGGTCAAGCCGACCTTCACCGGCGCCAAGGTCCTGGACAACATCGACCTGAACGTCCTGGCCGAATACATCGACTGGACACCGTTCTTCATTTCCTGGGATCTGGCCGGCAAGTTCCCGCGCATCCTCACCGATGAAGTGGTCGGCGAAGCCGCCACGGCGCTGTACGAAGATGCCCGGGCGATGCTGCGCAAGCTGATCGACGAAAAACTCATCAGCGCCCGCGCCGTGTTCGGCTTCTGGCCGGCCAACCAGGTGCATGACGACGACCTGGAAGTCTACGGCAATGACGGCAAGCCACTGGCGCGCCTGCATCACCTGCGCCAGCAGATCATCAAGACCGACGGCAAGCCGAACTTCTCCCTGGCCGACTTCGTCGCGCCCAAGGACAGCGGCGTGACCGACTACGTGGGTGGTTTCATCACCACCGCCGGCATCGGCGCCGAGGAAGTGGCGAAGGCCTACCAGGACGCTGGCGACGACTACAACTCGATCATGGTCAAGGCCCTGGCCGACCGCCTCGCCGAGGCCTGCGCCGAATGGCTGCACCAGCAGGTACGCAAGGAGCATTGGGGTTATGCCAGGGACGAGCACCTGGACAACGAGGCGCTGATCAAGGAGCAATACACCGGCATCCGCCCTGCTCCCGGCTACCCGGCCTGCCCGGACCACACCGAGAAAGCCACCCTGTTCCGCCTGCTCGACCCCGAGGCCAGCGAACTCAAGGCCGGACGCAGCGGCGTGTTCCTCACCGAGCACTACGCGATGTTCCCGGCGGCGGCCGTCAGCGGCTGGTATTTCGCCCACCCCCAGGCGCAATACTTCGCCGTCGGCAAGATCGACAAGGACCAGGTCCAGAGCTACACCGGCCGCAAAGGCCAGGACCTGAGCGTGACCGAACGCTGGCTGGCGCCGAACCTGGGTTACGACAACTGATAAACGAGATCGCGGCCACCTGCCGCGATCTTTTTTCAGGGCTTGTCTATGCTTGTCCCAGACCCAAGCAGCCGAGGGATATATGGACGATCCAATCGACAACAAGCCACCCACCCTGTTGCAGATGATGCACAGCGTGCTGGCCGCCGCGTTTGGCGTGCAGAGTGGCAAGAACCGCGCCCGTGACTTCACCCACGGCAAACCGAGTCATTTCGTGATACTGGGCATCGCCTTCACGGTGATCTTCGCCCTGACCCTGTTTGGCATCGTCAAGTTGGTGGTGCATCTGGCGGGGTTGTAATTTCCCAGACTTGCATATAACCCTGTGGGAGCGAGCCTGCTCGCGATAGCGGTATGTCAGTCACTGCAATATTGACTGAACCACCGCTATCGCGAGCAGGCTCGCTCCCACAGGTTTTTCATTGCGCTGGACAACCGATTACTGGTGGCTGACCCAGAACACCGCCGTGCCCACCACCAGGATAATCAGGAACAGGATGGCCCAGGCATCAACGGAACTGTCGCTTTTCCTTGCTTTGGTCGGATTGCTCATTGCATCGCCTCTTGTCGGTTTTTTAGGTGATAGCAGAAAGACTCGACCACAGTTAAGACGATGATTGCCCGTACGACAAATGTGGGTTACGCGCCGATAGATCTCATTAGGTCATTTGGTTCTTTACATATACTCAAACATCACTTTTGCGCATAACTCAAAACAGGTATCTTGCACCGGCTCCTCTAGGAGTGCGCGGCCGTGCGCGCAGAATTGCCGAGGCAGAACCCGATTCCAGCGAGCCAACATGCAGCTGTTTCTGATCGGCCCAAGCCTGAGACCGAGACTTATATGTACGTATATGACGAGTACGATCAGCGGATCATCGAGGACCGCGTCAAGCAGTTCCGTGATCAGACCCGACGCTATCTGGCAGGCGAGCTGAGCGAAGAAGAATTCCGCCCCCTGCGTCTGCAGAATGGCCTGTATATCCAGCGTTTTGCCCCGATGCTGCGCGTGGCCGTGCCGTATGGCCAACTGACCTCGCGTCAGGTGCGCAAGCTGGCCCAGATCGCCCGCGACTATGACAAGGGCTATGCCCACATCAGTACCCGGCAGAACGTCCAGTACAACTGGCCGGCCCTGGAAGACGTGCCAGAAATCCTGGCCGAACTGGCGACCGTGCAGATGCACGCAATTCAGACCAGCGGCAACTGCCTGCGCAACGTCACCACCGACCAGTTCGCCGGCGTCGCGGCCGATGAGCTGATCGACCCGCGCCCGTGGTGCGAAATCGTCCGCCAGTGGACCACTTTCCACCCGGAATTCGCCTACCTGCCGCGCAAGTTCAAGATCGCCATCAACGGCTCGAGCTCGGACCGGGCCGCCATCGAAGTCCACGACATCGGCCTGGAGACGGTCTACAACGCCGCTGGCGAGTTGGGTTTCCGTGTGCTGGTAGGCGGTGGCCTGGGGCGTACCCCGGTGGTCGGCGCGTTCATCAACGAGTTCCTGCCCTGGCAGGACCTGCTGAGCTACCTCGACGCCATCCTGCGGGTGTACAACCGCTATGGCCGTCGTGACAACAAGTACAAGGCGCGGATCAAGATCCTGGTCAAGGCGCTCACGCCGGAAGTGTTCGCCGAGAAGGTCGAAGCCGAAATGGCTCACCTGCGTGGCGGCCAGACCACCCTGACCGAAGCCGAAGTGCATCGCGTTGCCAAGCACTTCGTCGACCCGCAGTACAAGGTCCTGGACAACCAGGACGCCGAGCTGGCGGCGCTCGACAAGGAGCACCCGGGTTTCGCTCGCTGGCGCACTCGCAACACCCTGGCCCACAAGAAACCGGGTTATGTCGCGGTGACGTTGTCCTTGAAACCTACCGGCGTCGCGCCCGGCGACATCACCGACAAGCAACTGGATGCGGTGGCTGACCTGGCCGATCGCTACAGCTTCGGTCAACTGCGCACCTCCCATGAGCAGAACATCATTCTCGCGGACGTCGAACAGACCCAGTTGTTCACCCTCTGGCACGAGTTGCGCGAGCAAGGTTTCGCCACGCCGAACATCGGCTTGCTGACCGACATCATCTGCTGCCCGGGCGGCGACTTCTGCTCCCTGGCCAACGCCAAGTCGATCCCGATCGCCGAATCGATCCAGCGTCGCTTCGACGACCTGGACTACCTGTTCGACATCGGCGAGCTGGACCTGAACATCTCCGGCTGCATGAACGCCTGCGGCCACCACCACGTCGGCCACATCGGCATCCTCGGCGTGGACAAGAAAGGTGAGGAGTTCTACCAGGTCTCCCTGGGCGGCAGCGGCAACCGCGACGCCAGCCTGGGCAAGATCCTCGGCCCGTCCTTTGCCCAGGACGACATGGCTGACGTGATCGAGAAGCTGATCGACGTGTACATTGAACAACGTACCGAAGATGAGCGCTTCATCGACACTTACCAACGTATCGGCATCGACCTCTTCAAGGAACGCGTCTATGCAGCGAATCATTAAGCACAACGAGGTCATCGACGAAACCTGGCACCTGCTGCCCAAGGACGCGACCCTCGACGGCATCTCCAACTGCGACGACCTGATCGTACCGCTGGCCTTGTGGCGTGATCACTCCCGCGCGCTCAAGGTCCGCGACGGCGGCCTCGGCGTGTGGCTGGACGCTGACGAAGAAGCGGAAGAGATCGGTGATGACGCCAACCAGTTGCAGGTCATTGCCCTGAACTTTCCGGCGTTCACCGACGGCCGCAGCTACTCCAACGCTCGCCTGTTGCGTGACCGCTATGGCTTCAAGGGTGAATTGCGGGCGATTGGCGACGTGCTGCGCGACCAGTTGTTCTACATGCGTCGCTGTGGTTTCGACGCCTTTGCCTTGCGCGCCGACAAAGACCCGTACGAAGCCCTCGAAAGCCTCAAGGACTTCTCGGTGACGTACCAGGCCGCCACCGACGAACCGCTGCCGCTGTTTCGTCGTCGCTGAGCCTGATGCATGAAAAAGCCCTGATCCGGGTGTATCGGGTCAGGGCTTTTTTTATTGCGACTCGGCGGCCACCGACAGCCCCTGTGGGAGCGAGCCTGCTCGCGATGGCGGTGCATCAGTCACCGTGATGCTGGATGTGCCGCCGTCATCGCGAGCAGGCTCGCTCCCACAGGGGATTGGTGCTGAACACACGTCTTTGCCAGAGCTACCAGAACCGCTGCTGGGTCAGGCGGCTCCACCAACTGAGCAACACGCGATCCACCGACCCGCTGGCCGCGACGCCGATGCGTTCCTGCAGGCTTTTGCGTTCGGCATAGTGCAGATGGTACAGCTCGGCGCCTTTGGCCCGTTCGGCCAGGTATTCGTCGCTGGTCTTCAACTCGTCCACCAGGCCTTTGCCCAGCGCCGCCACGCCCAGCCAGACTTCACCAGTCGCCACTTCGTCGATAGCCAGTTGCGGACGGTAGTTGGAGACGAAGTTCTTGAACAGCTCATGGGTGATGTCCAGGTCTTCCTGGAATTTCTCCCGGCCCTTTTCGGTGTTTTCGCCGAACACCGTCAACGTGCGCTTGTATTCACCGGCGGTCAGCACCTCGAAATCGATGTCGTGTTTTTTCAGCAGGCGGTTGACGTTGGGCAGTTGGGCGACGACGCCGATGGAACCCAGGATGGCGAAAGGCGCGCTGATGATCTTCTCGCCGATGCACGCCATCATGTAGCCGCCACTGGCCGCGACCTTGTCGATGCAGACCGTCAACGGCACGCCGGCCTGACGGATCCGCGCCAGTTGCGACGAGGCCAGGCCATAGCTGTGGACCATGCCGCCGCCGCTTTCCAGGCGCAGCACCACTTCGTCCTTTGGCGTGGCCAGGGTCAGCAGCGCAGTGA
Organism: Pseudomonas fluorescens; assembly: GCF_018614775.1. Lineage (GTDB taxonomy): Bacteria > Pseudomonadota > Gammaproteobacteria > Pseudomonadales > Pseudomonadaceae > Aquipseudomonas > Aquipseudomonas fluorescens_BY. The sequence goes on along the minus strand of NZ_JAGGOF010000036.1, from coordinate 20,510 downwards.
TTTCATGGCGCAGGCTCTCGGTGGCCGATGCCTTGATGTCACCGTCGAAATCCAGCACGAACACCCGTGGCTTGGGCGCCGGCTTGGCTTTCTGTTTCTTCTGGGCTTTTTCTGCCTTGCCTTCGGTCTTGCGCAAGGCCTTGAGCTGGTCCTTGTCCAGCAGCGTCTGCTCCAGACGCTCGCGCAGCCCTTTGTAGAAATCGTTGAGCTTGCTCACCTGCAACTGGCCGACCGACTTGCGCCGCCCCTTGCTGCGCAGCGCAGCAAAACTCGCCAGCACCACCAGAATGGCGACTACCAGCGTCACGGTCTTGGCCAGAAACCCGGCGTATTCGATGAAAAACTCCACAGCGACTCCTTAAATGTAATACGCCACTGAACGCAGGCGCGTAACGCTCCCAGCATACCCATGCGCCTGCGTCGCGACCAGCCAAGAAACCTGTGGTTACCTTGGTCCGGGCGAGGCGCAACAAGGCTCTAACGGGCATTTCAAACAAGCGTATGTTTTTTCATTGACAGCTCACCGCCATCCTCATAACCTCGCCAAACCTTCAACGTACCGGGATGACGCGGACGTGGGCAGCATCTATCTGATTCGACATGGCCAGGCCTCCTTCGGTGCGGACGACTACGATGTCCTTTCGCCCAACGGTGTGCGCCAGGCCCAGGTACTGGGTAGCCACCTGGCTGAACTCGGTGTCGTGTTCGATCGCTGCCTGTCAGGTGACCTGCGTCGCCAGCAGGACACCGCTACCGGCGCACTGGGCCAGATGGTCGCCGCGGGGCTGCCGGTTCCCGAACTGGAAATCGACGCCGCGTTCAACGAATTCGACGCCGACGCCGTCATCCGCGCGCTGCTGCCGGACATGCTCCCCCAGGAACCCGAAGCGCTGGAGGTCTTGCGCAATGCCGCACAGAACCGTGCCGAGTTCCAACGTATCTTCGCGCTGATCATCGAGCGCTGGCTCGATGGTCGCTACGATCCGCCCGGGCTGGAAAGCTGGCAGGGGTTCGTCGAGCGGGTCGAGGGCGGCCTGCAACGGATCCTGGAGCAGGCGGACAACAGCCAGAAAATCGCCGTGTTCACCTCCGGCGGCACTATCACTGCCCTGCTCCACCTGATTACCCGGATACCGGCCCCACAGGCCTTCGAACTGAACTGGCAGATCGTCAACACCTCGCTCAACCACCTGAAGTTCAGGGGGCGCGAAGTGGCCCTGGCTTCCTTCAACAGTCATACCCACCTGCAACTGCTGAAGGCCCCGGACCTCATCACCTTTCGCTGAAGCCGTTTTACCGCAGACCCTTGCTGTATTAACCCAAATAAGGATCGACACCATGACCTCCGTAGCCGACGCCGTACAAGCCATGAAAGCCAAGTTCAACCCAGCCGCTGCTGCCGGCCTGGACCTGGTTTTCGGTTTCCGCATTGACGACACCAAGCACTTCTCGCTGATCGTCAAGGACAGCACCTGCGAACTGCAGGAAGGTGAAAACCCGGACGCCCAGGTGACCCTGGTGATGGACGGCGAAACCCTGGAAGGCATTGTCGACGGCAGCACCAACGGCGTGGAGGCGTTCATGGGCGGCAAGCTGCGCGCCGAAGGCGACATGATGCTGGCGATGAAACTGTCCGAGCTGTTCCCAAACTAAGACTGCGCCCGCGATTTTCGCGGGCCTCTTGCCTGCCAGCGAATCCCGCCCCCGTGGCGGGATTCGCGCGTATGGCGTTCACGATTGCGCGGTATCGAGCAACCGTGCCAGCTCTTACAATGCCCGCTTCCTCCGCATTGGCCTGAACATGGACATCGACCTCGCCCGCACCTTCCTGGAAATCGTCCGCCACGGCAGCCTCGCTGCTGCGGCAGAGAAGCTGCACGTCACCCAGACGGCGATTACCGCGCGGGTGCAGAAGCTCGAAAGCCAGCTCGGCTGCGCGCTGTTCGTGCGCAACCGCGCCGGCGCACGGCTGACTGCCGATGGCGAAGCGTTCGTGGTCTACGCCAACCAGTTGGTGCAAACCTGGGAAGCGGCCCGCCGGGACCTGCCATTACCGGAGGGCTATCGCAACGTTTTGCACCTGGGCGGCGAGGTCAGCCTGTGCAATCCCTTGATGCTCGCCTGGGCCGGGGAACTGCGCCAGAAGATCCCCGGACATGCCCTGCGCATGGACATCCGCGACGGCGAAAAACTGCTGCAACAACTGGAACTGGGCCTGTTGGATGCGGCAGTGGTCTATCAGCCGGAATACTGGCCACGGCTGCAAGTGGAGCAATTGCTGGAAGAAAAACTCATCCTGGTCCGCCTGGCCGCCTGTCCCGAGCCCTACGTGTACATCGACTGGAGCACGGACTTCCGCCGCCAGCATGACACCGCGCTACCGGACAAGGCCAAGGCCGCCGTGACCTTCAACCTCGGCCCACTGGCGTTGCAGTACATCCTGGAAAACGGCGGCAGCGGCTACTTCCGCACCCGGGTCGTGCAGAGCTACCTGGATAGCGGCATCCTGGAGCGGGTGCCCAAGGCGCCGGAATTCAACTACCCGACTTACCTGGTCTATTCCCGGGACCGGGATTCGGCGGCGTTGCAACAGGCGTTCGACGTGTTGCGAGAAATCGTCAAAACCGGCAGCGACTGGTCGCAGCGTTGGGATCCGCTGGGCTGAGGATTAGCCACGAAAGCGCTTCAAACGTGCTCGGTTCAGTTGGAAGGCCCCTCGGAAAACCAGGGGCCTCGCATGCAGGCTGCGCTTATGACGGGCTCTGCAGATGCTCTGCAATCTGGTCCTTGATCAACAATCGTTTTTTCTTGAGCGTCTCCAGGGCATCGTCGGACAGGGCTGCGGAGGACGGCTTCTCGGCGTCGACCACCTCGGCATCGAGTTGGGAGTATTTATGGAGTAACGAGTCGAGCCTTGGGTTCTCGCTGCGCTTTTGCTGGATGTGGTCTTTCGTGCATTTGAGATCCTGGCACAAATCGTGAGACACCGGCATGGAACACCTCCTTTGGTGGGTCGGTGGCAGACGCCTTTGCGGTTCCCGCTTGGCGCCCGTCGATTATCAGGATGGCCTCGTCCAGCGGGTTCTGTCGACCGCCTATCCGACCAGCGGTGACCGTTCGTCGTACCGGTACGCTTTCCAATCAAACCTTTGTCCGCGCCCGACTCTCCATTGATCAGAGACGAAACGAATCGTTCTTGAACCCAATTGCGGAGACTTACCTATGGACGGATTTACCCTGCGTCAACTCGGCCTCGCTGTTGCCTTGAGTACCAGCATGGGCGCGGCCTGGGCTGCGACTTCCAACGACTTCGTCGAGAATGCGGCAGCCGGTGGCTTCGCGGAAATCGAAACGAGCAAAATCGCGCTGGAAAAAAGCGCTTCGGCGGACATCAAGGAGTTCGCCAACAAGATGATCACTGATCACACCAAGGCCAACCAGGAACTGATGGCCCTGGCGAAAAAACACGACATCGAAGTGCCGGACGAAACCACGCTGGTGAAAAAGGCCAAGGCCAAGATCCTCGACATGCGTGATGAATCCTTCGATGCCGCCTACGCCAACAACCAGGTGAAGGCCCACGAAGAAACCATCGCCCTGTTCAAGAAAGAAGCCGAGACCGTCACGGACGACAAGAAGGCGGGCAACACCGAACTCAAGGCCTTCGCCCAGAAGATGCTGCCGGACCTGCAACATCACCTGGATGCGGCCAAGAAGCTTCAGGCGGCTCACCCTGGCAAGTAACCCCTGAGCGATCGTTCCCACGCTCCGCGTGGGAATGTCTCAACGGACGCTCTGCGTTCGGCTCAGATGTAAGAAGCCCGACCATCGAGTCGGGCTTTTTGTTGGCTAGCCGCCATCGGTATCAATATCGGCATCCGTACTCTCACCAGACTCAGGCCGGTCCGGGTCAGGCTTGAAGCCGGGGCTGAAGGTGTTGTCATTGTCCTGATAGTGATTCTTCTGGTCGACCTCGCTGTCCGCGCTCTGGGCCTGGTCCGCCCCGGCCGGGCTGACGGGTTGGGTACCCGAGGGGGTCGGCTGGACCTGGGGATCGATGGCCGGGTCGTTGCGCGGCGTTGGCGCCTGGCCTTGTTGCTGGGTGTTTGCAGGATCGTCGTTCATAGGCACCTCATTCATGACTGGGTCGGTTGATGACCGACCTTGATCATTCGAAGGCGTGGCTACGGTTTCGGTTCCATTTGTTTGCCGCGTCAGTCAACCGCCCAGCACCGAGCGGACCATGGCGGTCAGCGCCTCGGGGCCGTAGGGTTTGCTCAATAAATGAGTGTCGGGGCTCAATTGATGGTTCTGGGAAATGATGTCCCGGGTATGGCCCGAAGTGAACAGCACCGGCACCGGCGGCACCTGCATCTTCGCCCAGGCCGCCAGATCGGAACTCTTGATCAGGCCGGGCATGACCACATCGCTGAAAATCAAGTCCACTGACACGCCTTCAAGCAGCAGCTTCATGGCGGCGTCGCCGTTGGCGGCGGTCAGGGTGCGGTAGCCGGACTGTTCCAACAACTCCACCGAGGCACTGCGCACGGCTTCGTTGTCTTCCACCACCAGGATCGTCTCCTGTCCGCCGGAGTGAAGCGGTGGGCGCAGGACCTCTTCCTGGGCTTCGGTCTGATGACTGCGAGGGAAATACATATGCGCTCGCGTACCCTCGCCCAAGGCACTGGAAATCTCGATATGGCCACCACTCTGCTTGACGAAACCGAACACCATGCTCAGCCCCAGTCCCGTGCCCTGGCCTTGCGTCTTGGTGGTGAAGAATGGTTCGAACACCTGGTTCAGGATATCCGGCGACATGCCGGCGCCGCGGTCGATCACCGACAGTCGCACGTACTCGCCCGCCGCGATGCCCTTGCCGGCGCAATACGCTTCGTCGAGCACGATGTTCTCGCCCACCATGTGGATGGTGCCCTCGCCGCCCATGGCATCGCGCGCATTGATCGCCAGGTTCAACAGGGCATTTTCCAATTGATTGCGATCGACATGGATGCACCAAGGGGTATCCGGCAGAGCCACTTCGATATGGATGGTTTCACCCAGGGCCCGTTGCAGCAATTCGACCAGGTCGTCGTAGATGCGCCGCGGGTTGTAGACCGACGGTGACAAAGGTTGGCGGCGGGCAAAGGCCAGCAGTTGCGTGGACAGCTTGGCGCCGCGCTCCACCGCTTCGATGGCGGCACTGACCCGCCGTTGCACGTTGGCATTGTGCGGTTCGTGGCGAGCCAGCAAGTGCAGATTGCCGGCGATCACCTGCAGCAGGTTGTTGAAGTCATGGGCCACGCCGCCGGTGAGGCCACCAATGGCCTCGAGCTTCTGCGACTGGCGTAACTGTTCTTCGGCGGTCAGTCGTGCCTGAACCTCGTCAGCCACGCGTCGCTCCAGGTCACGGGTGAACTTGAGCAGCGACGCTTCGGCGATCTTGCGCTCGTTGATGTCGATCAGCACGCCGGGAAAACGCAGCGGTTTGCCCAGCGCATCGAACTCACAGCGACCGCTGGCGAGCACCCAGAGGTAATCCCCGTCCTGGCGACGTATTCGGTATTCAGCGCTGTAAGGGACGCCAGTGCGCAAGGTCAGTTCGACCCGCTGGTTCATTTCCTCCAGATCATCCGGATGGATGCTCCGGCGGGCGATCTCGATGGGCAGCGCATCCAGCGAACAGTCTGGCGGATAGTTGAAGCTGCGGGCGAAACGCTCATCGCCAGACAGCGTGTCGGCCGGGATATCCCAGACGAACGACCCGAGCAAAGGCCCGGCCGAAAGCGCCAACTGGATGCGTTCATTGACGGCCCGATAACTGCGCTCAGCCGCTTGCCGGGCCCGCTCGGTCAACACGTGTTCAGTGGTTTCCACCACGATTGCCAACACGCCTGCCGGCGACTGATCCTCGCCAGGCACCGGGCTGTAATAGAGGTCCATCCAGACGTCTTCGGGATTGCCATTGCGCAGCAGCACCAGCTCTTTGTTGCGATAGGACAAGGTACCGCCGGCCAGGCAAACATTCAGCACATGACGATTGAACTCGGCCACTTCCGGCCACCCCAACTCCACCGCACACCCAGCAGGTACGGGTGTCGGCCGCCGGCAAACTCGGCATAGGCGTCGTTGTAGATCATGAAGCCCTGGCGTCCCCACAACATCACCATCGGCAGGGGCGACGCCAGCAGCACTTGGACCGCGTTGCGCAAGCTGGAGGACCAGTGTTCGATAGCGCCCAGTTCAGTCTTGCGCCAATCGAACGCGCGGATACGCCCGGCCATTTCACCGCCCCAACCGAGGCATCCATGATTCTGAGATAAAAACTGCATAGATCGACGTTAAACCTCAAAATGCCTGCAGGGAATCGGCAGATGCAAGTCCCTTGCGATCAGAGCTTCGAGCGTGGCCGTTGCGTTTGGTTTCATGCCGGCCGGTTCATGCGCATACGGTGGCCAGGGTATCTATCTCCGCTGTGGGAGCAAAGCTGGCTCCCACAGGTTGCGGGTTAGCAGACTGATAGGGCAGCCCTGCTTCCAACCATACACGTGGAGCATGGCAACAATGTCAGCGGAAATCGCGGCTTTGCACGTGGATGCCCGCCAGCAATTCGGTCAGGTCGCTCAGGCGTCCGGCGATCAGGTGGCGGACCTCGCCGACGCTTTCCCAGCGCCCGTCAACCCGCAGCAGTTGCGAACCCACCAGGACTTTGCGTTGGCGCTCCGCCAGGTCGCGCCAGACCACCACGTTGAGGTTGCCGAACTCATCTTCCAGGGTCACGAACGTCACGCCGCTGGCCGTGCCTGGGCGCTGGCGACCGGTGACCAGCCCGGCGACGCTGACGTTGCGGCCATGTTCCACGGCCTGCAGTTCCCGTGAGCTGCGGCAGCGTCGGGCGCGCAGTTCGGTGCGCAGCAGGGCCAGTGGATGGGGCCCCAGTGTCGTGCCAAGGGTGGCGTAATCGGCAAACAGGTTTTCCCCCGGCGTGGGTTTTGGCAACACCACCGGCGGTTCTTCCTGGCTGGGCAAACCGGCGAACAGGCCCAGTTGTTTCTGCACCCCGGCGACTTCCCAACGGGCTTGATGACGATCACCCGCCAAACCGCGCAGGGCACCGCAATCGGCCAGTTGCGCCTGGGCCCGGGCATCGAGTTGCGCGCGCTCGCCCAAGTCGGCCACGTCACTGAACGGCCGCTGCCGGCGGGCCGTTTCGATACGCCGGGCATCCTCTTCGCGAAAGCCCTTGACCAGGCGCAGCCCCATGCGGATCGCCGGTTGCCGGCCTTCCATGGGTTCGAGGCTGCAATCCCACTCGCTGGCGCGAACGTCCACCGGGCGGATCTGCAATTGATGTCGGCGGGCGTCCTGCAGAATCTGGTCCGGGCTGTAGAAACCCATGGGCCAGCTGTTGATCAGGGCGCAGGCGAACGCCGCCGGCTCGTGGCATTTGAGCCAACTGCTGACGTAAGTCAGCAAGGCGAAGCTGGCGGCGTGGGATTCGGGAAAGCCGTAGCTGCCGAAGCCTTTGATCTGCTCGAACAATTGCGCCGCGTATTCCAGCGAGTAGCCGTTTTTTTCCATCCTTTCTGCCAGCCGCTTGCGGTGCGGCTCCAGCCCGCCATGGCGTTTCCAGGCGGCCATGGAGCGACGCAACTGGTCGGCTTCGCCCGGGGTGTAATCGGCGGCAACCATGGCGATCTGCATCACCTGTTCCTGGAACAAAGGGATGCCCAAGGTGCGTCCAAGCACCACTTCCAGTTCCGGCGAAGGGTATGTGACGGGCTCCTCTTTGTTTCGCCGCTTCAGATAAGGGTGCACCATCCCGCCCTGAATCGGCCCCGGCCGCACGATCGCGACTTCGATCACCAGGTCGTAATATTTTTCGGGCCTGAGCCGGGGCAACATCGCCATCTGTGCCCGCGACTCGATCTGGAACACGCCGATGGTGTCCGCGCGGCTGATCATCTCGTAGGTAGCCCGATCATCCTTGGGCAACGACGCCAGGGTATGACGCTGGCCCCGGTATTGATGGACCAGATCGAAACACCGGCGAATCGCACTGAGCATGCCCAAGGCCAGGATGTCGACCTTGAGCAACCCGACCGCATCCAGGTCGTCCTTGTCCCACTGGATGATGGTGCGCTCGGCCATGGCGGCGTTTTCCACCGGCACCAGGGTGTCCAGGGGTTGCTCGGAAATCACGAAGCCGCCTGGGTGCTGGGACAAGTGTCGGGGAAATCCGATCAGTTGCCGGGTCAGGCTCAGCACCCGGCGCAACACCGGGCTATCCGGGTCAAAGCCACCCTCGCGTAGACGGTCCAGGGGCGGCGCCTCGTCGCTCCAGCGACCGCAGCAGTCAGCCAATGCGTTGACCTGATCCGGCGGTAAACCGAGGGCCTTGGCCACATCCCGTATCGCCCCGGCACCGTGATAACTGCTGACCACCGCCGTCAATGCCGCACGATGACGACCGTAACGTTGGAAGACGTATTGCAACACCTCTTCGCGACGGTCGTGTTCAAAATCCACGTCGATGTCCGGCGGCTCGTTGCGCTCCCGGGACAGGAAGCGCTCGAACAACAGGTTGCTCTGGCTCGGGTCGATCTCGGTAATGCCCAAGGCGTAGCACACCGCCGAGTTGGCCGCCGACCCACGCCCCTGGCAGAGGATGTTGCGCTTGCGGGCGAAACTGACGATGTCCTGCACGGTGAGGAAATAACTGTCGTAGCCAAGCTCGGCGATCAAGTCCAGCTCGTCATTGATCTGTTTTCGAATCCGATCCTCCACACCTTTCTTCCAGCGCTCACGCATGCCCCGCTCGGTCAACTCCCGCAACCACGACGCCGGATCGTGGCCCTCGGGGACCAACTCACGCGGGTATTCATAGCGCAACTGACTCAGGTCGAAGGTACAGCGTCGGGCGATGTCCAGGGTCTCTTCGAGCAAGGCGCGGGGGTAGAGATCGGCCAGATCCTTGCGGCTGCGCAAATGGCGCTCGCCGTTGGGGTGCAAGCGCTGGCCGGCCTCGGCCACCGTGACGTGGTGACGGATGGCGGTCATGGTGTCCTGCAAGGCGCGGCGGCCACGCACGTGCATGTGCACATCGCCGCTGGCCACGGCCGGAAGCTGCAGTCGGTCCGCCAACGCCAGCAGGTCCGCCAAGCGACGCCGGTCGTCCTGCCCGCAATGCAGCTGGACCGCCAGCCACAAACGCTCGGCGAAAACCTGCTGGAGCCAACGTCCCTGCTCTTCATCGTCCTTGCCATCGGGCACCCACAGCGCGAGCAGTCCCGGCAAGGGCTCGTCGAAGTCTTCCCGCACGATGCGGTAGCGGCCTTTTTCACTGCGGCGCCGGGCACGGGTGATCAACCGGCACAAGGCTTGATAGCCTTGCAGGTTTTCCACCAGCAGCACCAGTTTCGGACCGTTATCGACCCGGATTTCGCTGCCGACGATCAGCTGCAGCGCCAGTTCCTTGGCCGCCTGCCAAGCCCGGACGATCCCGGCCAGGGTGCATTCGTCGGTGATCGCCAGGGCCCGGTAGCCTTGCTGGCTGGCCCGCGTGCACAGCTCCAGGGCGCTGGAGGCGCCGCGCTGGAAACTGAAGTTCGACAGGCAATGCAGCTCGGCATACTCGACGCTCATGCGAACCAGCCTTGCAACCACAACGGCCCGCCCTCGCCCACCGGTCGATAGGCCCAACCGCGTTGCCCGCTGCGGGTTTCGACCAGGTAGTAATCGCGGCGCACGTCGGCGCCGTCCCACCAGCCGGTCTCGATGCGCTCCGGGCCCATGAGGATCTGCGCCTGGCCTTCCGGCAATGCCTGGGGTTCGCCGAGCAACCAGCCGGGACGCTGCACGGCCTGCACCGGACAGGCCTGGGGCCGTGGCTCGGATGACATCTGCCAGGCGCATTCAGGCCGATGGTCGTCGCGAAAGCCCAGGCCCAGCACCGCGTCATCCCCCAGCCGGGCCCGCAGACGTTCCCGCAGTTGCTCCCAAGGCAATGACTGTTGCGGGCGCTCATCGAACAGTTCCAGGCGCTGGGGCACGAAGCTCGGCAGGTCTTCGGCACACAAGCGAAAACCGCGTACCGGTGCCCCGACCTGCACTTGCTCCAAGCGGCCACGGGCCAGTTCGAACAGCATTGAAGGGTCCCGTTCGGCACTGAGCAAGCCGACCTTGATCACCGTGTCCGGCAGCCCGGCGTGCTCCAGGTGCAGGTCAAAGCGCTGCACGCCGCTGTCACGACCGCACAGGAACGCCGACAGGTCACCGGTCAACCGTCGCAACGGGAACAGCAACGCCTGGTGGGACTGGACGTCGTAGTTGAGTTCGATGCGCACGTCGAAACGGTCCGGTGGCAGGTAGAACGACAACGCCAGGGTGCGGCTGCCCGTCAGCCCGTCGAGGTGCTTGAGCACCTGGGCTTCGAAGCGTCGCGCCAGGGTGTGGCGGGGCAAGGCCTGGACCTGGTGCAGGCGACGCAGGCCCATGCGTGACAACGCCGTGGCAACCTCGGGCTCCAGGCCGATGCGGTCCACCGGCATTTGCCCCAGGCACTGTTGCAGGGCCTCGCCATCGGGCACCACCAGGGCGTCGTAGGCATTGGCCAAGACCCGCGCCGCCACCGGGTTCGGGGCCGCGACGATGCGATGGCGAAACCCCAGCTCAGTCAGTTCGGCGCGCAACCGTGCTTCGAACACCGGCCAGGGTCCGAACAGGCCCAGGCTCGATTCGATCTCGAACAGCACCGTGCGCGGGTAATGCACGCTGACCTGGGAACTGAAACGGTAGGCCCAGGCAGCGAGGAATTGTTGCCAGTGTTCGATCTGCGCGGCGTCGTACTCGGCGGTGGCAAAGCCTTTGCTCAGGGCCTGGGCGGCGGTCATGGTCTGGCCGGGACGCAAGCCCAAGGCTCGCGCCTGGGCATTGACCGCTTGCAGCACGCGCCGCTGGGCCGGGCCGGTCAGCAGGGCCAGGGGTTCGTCGGGATCCGGGCGCTGACGCAGCGCGGCGTCCAGCGCCAATTGCGGGAAGAGAATACAGACCCAGCGCATCGCAACCTCAATGCCTTGTCGCAGTGGGCGCGGCAAAGGCAATCGGTGCCGAACGGGCCAGCCCGCCCCGGCACTTGAGCACGCGCAATTGCCCGGGCCGGGCATCGATGGCGATGCGCAGGGCCGCCGGCGACGGATTGATGGCTTCCTGGATCGAGCGCCAGGCAAACGCCAGGGTCTGGCCGGTTTCCGCCGCCACTTGCAGCCGGCGCAACGCCCGGTCGTCGGCCTGGCGCGGCCAGCACAGCACCGCACCACAACTGCCCGAGCGCAGGCACTGCTCGGCGGCCCACAGGGCATCGCGCTCATCGGCCTGGAGGACCGACAACTGGCGCAGGTCCACGCCGGCGTTCTGCCAAGCCTGGGGGTAAGGCACGAAAGGCGGCGCCACCAGCACGATCCGCTCCCCCGCTGCCGACAGGCGCGCCAGGGTCGGCCAGACCAGTTGCAATTCGCCCACACCCGGGGCGGCGATGAGCAGTTCGGTCAACGCCGCTTCCGGCCAGCCGCCACTTGGCAACGCCGCATCCAGCGCAGCGTGGCCAGTAGGTTGCGGGCTGGCGGCCGGTGGTGCAGGCCGCCCCTTCCAGACCTGGCCGCCGTTGAACAGCGTGTCCAGCGCAACGACGGCGCCCATCAGCCTTGCCTCAACAAGCCACAGAACACGCCTTCAATGGCCAGGTCCTGGTCGGCTTCGACGATGATCGGCTGATAGGCCGGGTTGCGCGGCAGCAAACGCACGCGCTCGCCGATCCGCTCGAAACGCTTGATGGTGACCTCACCGTCGAGCCGCGCCACGACAATCTGGCCGTTGGCGGCTTGGGGGCTGCGTTGTACGCCCACCAGGTCGCCGTCGAGGATGCCATCCTCGATCATCGAGTCGCCCTGGACCCGCAACAGGTAGTCGGGTGTCTTGGTGAAGATCGCCGGGTCGAGCATCAGGCGGCTGTGAACTTCGGCGTCAGCACCGATTGGCAGGCCGGCGGCCACTCGCCCCAGCACCGGTACGTCCAGCAGCTCGAGGCGCGGCGGTTGGTTCAGCAAGCGGATACCCCGGGCCTGGTGTGGATTGACCTCGATGAAACCAGCCTCGGTCAACGCCAGTACATGCTTGCGCGCCACGCTGCGCGAGGCAAAACCGAACGCCTCGCTGATTTCAGCGAGGCTGGGGGGTTGACCCTGATCGGCGATACGTTCGCGGATGAAGGTCAGGATGGCAGTGCGGCGTGGCGTCAGAGTCGTCATGGAGTACATTTGTACTCCTCTCGGTTTTTTCTGACAAGCGCCATCAGTCAGCTCAAGGGACGAAGGCGGCGACGCAAGCAACTTATTTGTCCCGGCCGTGTGCGATCAACTTCTTTCGGGCAACCGCAGGGAGGCCGCATCGAGGCAGTCACGCTGGTTACGCGCCAGGCCCTCAACCGTACGTGCATAGGCCTGGTCCGCCGCATCCTTGAGCAGTTGCCAATCCTCCAGCGTAATGAATGCCTGCAGCACCAATTCATCGGCACGCTTGATCAACGTGTTGTAGTAATCCTCGGGAAAATCCAGGCGGTACGTATCGTCCTCCAACAGCAGTCGCCAGGCTTTCAGTTCCATCTCAAGGTCGTTTTCACTCATGGCGATGTCCTTCAACAGTCCGGATAAAGGAACGCGCTCTCTCATCCGGGAAAGATTCGAGGCGCGTCATTCAAACAACGACCCTGCGCGCCGATGGCGTGTCCACGCAGACGATGAGCGGTCGTTCAAATGGATGAACTGCGGATTATTCTCCGCTCATCCGGTCATTATCAGGATTTTCGAACCAAGCGCTTCGCCACGGCTCGGAAATACATAACACCGCCGCAAGCCAGCAAGGACAGCTGGGCAACCCAGTCTCGACGGCGGGAACCTGATGTACTTTGAGTCTGCTGCCGGAGAGTTTCGCGATGTGTGAATGTTTTGTTCAGCCCGTTTCATCAAAGGACTCCCTGGCGTTCTTTGCCCAGCGATACCTTCAGGGCGGCCACAGCGATATCAGCCCGCCGACGCCCAGCCTGCACGCAATCGCGGCGCCCAAGCCCCATGACCGGCAAAGCGTGATCAGGCCGAACATGCAGGTCAGCGCGATCCGCAACCGCGGCGGGCGGCTGGAATGTATCAAGGTTCGCTGGGGGTGGTCACCGGTCTGGTCCATGGGGACGATGCCGCCCCTGACCCACCTGCCGCTTCATCTGGTGATGCGCTCCAAGGTCTTTGATCGCATCAAACGCGATGGACGGGTGTTGGTGGCAGTGGACGGTTGGTATGAAGCGCCTGACAAGACTCAGCCAACCCAGGCTCAACGCCTGAGCTACACGACCTCCAGACAGTCAACCCCGATTTTCCTGGCGGCCCTGGCCCAAGCCAGTGAAACCTCCAATGGCTGTGATGGCCTGGCCTTGGTGACCTATGGCGACATTGCCCATCAACAGCAGCGGTTGCTGGCGTTCATGGGTGAAGATGCCTTGCAGTGGTTGAAGCCTGACCTGGACTGGCACCAGGCGCAACAGATCGCAACGCAGGTCGCGGTGGCGGAACCGCAACTGGAACATGTGCTGACCGCTCAGCGGCTGGTGCAGGGCGGGCGCTGACGGCTCGACCATCAGGAGGCATGAAAGGGATGAGGATGGGCGGTAGACTGGCAAGCGAGCACATTGGCGCGACCGCCCTACTCCTTTTCGAATTCGAGACTTTCATGGCCAACCAAGACATTACGTTCATTCCTGACCCGGACGCGGACTCCATCTCTTCCGACGTCGCCGGTTTCGGCGGCCTGCTGGTCTCCACGCAGATTCCGACCCATGCCGATGGCAGCCTGGAACTGGGCGATATCACCCTGCAAAGCGAGTGCACGCTGCAAGCACTCAAGGCAGCCCTGGAGCGCGCCGGCAGTTCCATGGACCGGGTCTTGCACCTGACCATCTACCTCACCGACATGGCCGATCGCGCGGCTTTCAACGAAGTCTACAAACGCTTCTTCGCCAAACCCTGGCCAGTTCGCGCGGCCGTGGGCGTGGCGACGTTGGCGGTAGAAGGCATGCGCGTGGAAGTCACAGCGATGGCAGCCAAGGCCTGAGCCCCTGCTCCCCAATCCCCGTGGCGAGGGCGCTTGCTCCCGCTGGGCTACGGAGTAGCCCCCAGAAGCCTGGGACCGCTACGCGCTCCAGCGGGAGCTAGCTTCCTCGCCACAGGGTGTGGGACCTGCCCCAAATGCACTTTTTCTCGAAAAACAGTCATTTACACACCTAGCCCGGCTCGGTTCGTGACGCTAAAGTGCGCCGCTTTCCATCCTCGTGGCGTGCTTATGAATCTCTGGTTCCGACTGTTGCTGATGCTGTTTCGTCGTCCCTGGCGCAAGCCGACGGATCCGTTGGGCACCACCGTTGTGCGGATGCGCGTATGGCCGCTGGACCTGGACCTCAATCGCCACGTGACCAACGGCCGTTACTTCACGTTGGCCGATGTCGGGCGCATGGATTACGTGCTGCGCAGCGGCGCTTACAAAGTGGCGCTGCGCAACCGCGCGGTGCCGATCGTGGGAGATGTCTGGGGCAAGTTTCGGCGCGAGCTTAAAGTGTTCGAGGCGTTCGAAGTGCACACCCGGATGCTCGGCTGGGACGAAAAATGGACCTTCATGGAGCACCGCTTCATCAGCCAGGGACGCGTGATTGGCGTGGTGATCATGCGCGGTCTGTTCCGCTCGGCCCGAGGCACGGTTGCACCGGCAGAATTCATCCGCGAACTGGGGCTGGCCGAACAGTCGCCGGTGCTATCGCCATGGCTGGACGCCTGGTCGCAAAGCTGCGATGGCTTGAGCCTTGAGCTTCGGGAAGAGGAACGCTGAGCTGAAGGGGAAATCCTGCGCTACGTGTTTTCCACTCGGTGGTGCTGGCGATTCTGCTGGGCGGGCTGGTGACGTTGCAGGCGTAGGTGACGCCGTTCAGCCAGAGGGTGGTGGGAGGGCATTGAAAAACCGCAGTGAATAAATTGCTTTTAGTGGCGAGAGAGCTTGCTCCCTCGCCACAGGGAAGCTCGCCCCCCTTCAAGCCAGATCTTACTGAACGTTTTTCAGCTTGATCACATCACCGGACACCGAGGTGGTGTAGCCGGTCAGGACCCAGGCCCAGAACCAGTTTTCCTGCACTTGGGTGTTGATCATGGCGTCGCCGCCCTTGGCCCGGATCGCGGCAGTCTGAGCGCGCACGAAACGGCTGTTCTGGCGAATAGGGATCACGCCGAGCAGTAGCAGCCCAGTGGCCGACGCTTCACTGTGGCCGACCACGGTGTATTGGCTGCTGTCGTAGTGCTGGGTTTTCATCGGGGCGCCGGTGCAACCCGCCAGGGCCAGGCCGAACAGTGCGCAGGCAGCAATCTTGCTGAGGTGGTTCATTGAATACTCCATGAGAAAACGCCCGGGATCCATCTCTCGGGCGGCGCGTACTCTAACGGATAAGCATCAGATTGACATCACCCGATTATCCCCGTGCAAGGCCCAAGGCAGAGCCATTCGTCAGTTACTCCTCCAGCGCAACAGTCCGCCGTCGATAACTCAATCAATGCGCCACGCAAGGCAGTTCTTGCCCAGCCGGCCGTATACCGATAAGCGACGGCCAGCCCCGTTGGAGCGTTTGACCATGATTGACATGACTGTCTGGAACATCACCCTGCCTGTGCAGACGCCGGCGCTGACCGTGGCCACCAAGGCCATGCCGACCTTGCAAAGTCCGTATTTCAACCGCACTGGCGAGCGCATCATTTTCTGGGCGCCGGTGACCGGTTCCCATACTGGCAAAAGCGACTTCCCGCGCTCCGAACTGCGCGAGACCGCCAAGGACGGCAAGCTGCGCAACTGGCGTTACAACAGCGGCGTCAACACCCTCAACGGCACGTTGTCGGTGAATCAGGTACCGTCCGAAGGCCGTGTGGTGGTCGCGCAGATTCACGCCAAGGACGCCCCCGCCCCGCTGCTGAAGCTGGTGTACCGCTTCGCCAAGGGCACCGGCAACATCGACGTGGAGTATCGGGTCAAACCCAAGGACCTGAAGAGCCCGGTGCTCTTCAGCGTGCCGAACGTGGCGCTGAGCAAAGCCTTTACCTATTCCCTGCAGATGGACAAGCAAGGCACGCTTACCGTGCTGATCAACAACCTCGGCAAGCAGGTGAAGCTTGATCCGTCCTGGTACGGCTACGACTTCTATTTCAAGGCCGGCGTCTACACCCTGGACAACGTCGGGTACGCCAGCGAAGGCGGGAAAGTGACCTACACCAGACTGGACGTCAGCCATAAATGACCGGCGCCCAGCCTGCACCACTTTTGCGGCGAGGGAGCAAGGAAAGTGCTGCCTGACAGCGAGTCGATCAATCAGGCAAACGTCGCCCCCCGGGTATTCACGAACAACGAATACAGCGAATGACTGCCGGCCATGAATAACCGGTTACCCTCCCGGCCTCCAAAGCAGATATTGGGGCAACGCTCGGGCAGCGAGATATGCCCGATGGCCTTGCCTTCCGGGTTGAATACCCGCACGCCGTCGAGTTTCTCCAGGTCGGCCTTGGGGTCGCCGTTGCCGCCCCAGCCGCACCAGAGATTGCCGCTCTCGTCGCACTTGATGCCATCGATGGCGGCGTATCCAGGCCTTCGATGTGCTTGCGTCGCTCACCCAGCGTGCCATCGTCCTTGACGCTGATCGCCCAGATCAGGCGATTGGGCTTGGCGCGGCCTTCGACCACGTAGAGGGTTTTCTCGTCCGGGGAAAAACACAGCCCGTTCGGCCCGGCCAGGTCGTCGATCACCCGCGTGACCTTGCCGGTTTCGCCATCGATGCGGTACACCGCATGGGGCTGGGCCGGCGTGACTTTGTGCCCTTCGTAGTTGTTGCCGGTCTGGAACGGCGGATCGCTGAACCAGACCGAACCGTCCTTTTTGCAGACGATGTCATTGGGCGAGTTGAGCGGCTTGCCCTCGAAGCTATCCGCCAGCACGGTGATCGTGCCGTTATGCTCGGTGCGGGTGACGCGCCGACCTTCGCTCGACGTGGTGGAGCCTTCGCACACCAGCAAGCGTCCCTGGCGGTCGCGGCACATGCCGTTGGAGAAATTGGAATTCTCGCGGTACACCGACAGCCCGCCGGTGACTTCATCCCAGCGCACGATGCGGTTGTTGGGAATGTCACTGACCAGCAGGTAACGACCGTCGCCGACCCACACCGGCCCTTCTGCCCAACGCAGCCCCGTAGCGAGTTTTTCCACGCTGGCGTTGAAGATGCGCAAGTCCATGAAGCTGGGGTCAAGGATATTGATCAACGGGTCCGGGTAACGCTGGCTCAGGGGCTCGGCCTGAGCCAGGCCCGGCAGGCTGCCGAGGGTGGCGGCAGCGGCCGAGACCACCAGGGACTTTTTCAGGAAGACCCGGCGGCCCTGATCGGCGGCGGTTGCAGTTTGCGAAGCATCCATCGTGCGTCTCTCCGTTATTGTTATTGGACGGGGACGACAGCCTTACTCCGTGATAGGACATCGTACAAGTTAAATGCCCAACCCGCCTTGCTCTGCAGTCAAGCCGGAGCGAGGGGAATCCGAACGGTGAACGTGGTACCGGAAAGCATGTTCGATTGCACTTCGATAAGGCCATGGTGAGCGGAAACGATCGCCGAAGCGATGTACAAGCCGAGCCCCAGGCCGGCCGTGGAGCCGAAGTTCGCATTCTCTTCGGGGGCACGCCGGAACATCGGATTGAAGATGCTGCCAAGGGCGTCCTTTTCAATGGGCTTGCCCTGGTTATTGATCTTGATGACCGCCATATCCTCTTCGGTGCTCAGTAAAACCGTGATGGGTGTGCCGGTGGTGCCGTGCTGGATAGCGTTGCCGATGAGGTTGGCAAATACCTGCTCCATGCGGGCCCGATCAAAATGCATCTTCAGGGCGCCGCTGGTTTCAAAGATGATGTTGATTTCAGGGTGATAGGCGCGGGCCTCTTCCACCATGCCTTCGCAGGCCGCTACCATGTCGTCTCTGAGCCGCTGCACCGGGATTCCCGTTCCCAACTGCGTCCGGGTGAAGTCCAACAGATCACCGGCGATCTTGATGCTCCGCTTGACGCTGGTGTAGATGCGCGTAGCGATTTTGGTGGTCTTGGGCGGCAGGTCAATGGCCCGCAGCAATACCTCGGAACTCAGCAGGATCGCGCCTAAAGGGCTGCGCAGGTCATGCCCCAGGATGCCGAGAAAGATGTTGCGCGCCGCATCGACCGCGCTCGAATAACTGACGACTGACTCCGCCAGAGCCTGATCGATGGCCTCATTGAAGCGCATGACATCCCCCACCATCTGCTCGTCGCCCGGTTGGACCTTGGGCATCCAGAGCATCAGCACGCTGGTGCGTAATGCCCGATATTCCGAGACCATCTGCTCCAGGGTGAAACCGGTCGCCTGGCGAATGATCGCATGGGTTTCGGCCGCGGTTTCGACCTCCGCCGCCGGCGCCTCGCCATGGGATTTGGCCACCTGTTGTGCAGGCGT
This sequence comes from Pseudomonas fluorescens, assembly GCF_018614775.1. Taxonomy (GTDB): domain Bacteria; phylum Pseudomonadota; class Gammaproteobacteria; order Pseudomonadales; family Pseudomonadaceae; genus Aquipseudomonas; species Aquipseudomonas fluorescens_BY. Next base: position 1,918 of record NZ_JAGGOF010000036.1, on the reverse strand, counting down.
CTGGGGGGTGCGCAGGTCGGCAGCAATGACGCGCAGCATATGCTCGGCGTGGTCGCGCAAAGCCGCGGTGTTCATGCCATCGGCGGCCGGGGTCAGGGTTTTGGCAAACTCCTCCCACGCCTGAAGGATCGGTTCGATGTTGTCGATGATGAAGTCGGCCAGACGCATAGATGCTCCGTAAAGAAATGGATGGAGCCGAGGGCGCAGGGCGATGAAGCACCGCAACGGACCAGACCCGTCAGCTCAGGTTAGCCTGTGTCTGGCACCGAGGCGAGCGACTTGTCCCGCCGGGTGATATGGGGTACAAATTCGCACCTAGTTGTACGACAACCCATAACAAAAATTACTTCGAGGAGTGTACCTTGAAGACCTGCTTCGGATTCGCTGCCATGACCCGCACACCTGCCGCACCAACGCCCTTGCCCCGCCACCTCGCGGTGCTCGTCCTGCTGTGCATGGGCTGTGCCTTCGCTGGCAACCATGTCGCGGCGCGTGCCGCATTCGATGACGGCGCCGGGGTGTTGCTGGCTATCCTGCTGCGTTCGGGCGGGACCTTGCTGGTGCTTGCCGCGATGGTGTTGTGGCAACGCCAGAGCCTGCGCCTGGCGCCCGGTGCGTGGCGCTGGCAACTGACGCTGGGGTTGTTGATCGGCGCCCAGAGCCTATGCCTGTATTCCGCCGTGGCACGGGTGCCGGTGGCGTTGGCGCTGTTGGTCGGTAACGTCTTTCCGATTCTGCTGGCGCTGCTCACCTGGGCGCTGGGCGGACCCAGACCGACCGCGCGCACCGCCGCGTTGATGGGCATGATCCTGGTGGGGCTGGTGTTCGTGCTGGAGGTGCCGGCGCGGCTGGCGTCGCAACAGAGCGTCGGTCCGCAATGGCTGCTCGGCGTGGGGCTGGCCTTTTGCGCCGCCTGTGTGTTTGCCTGCGCGCTGTGGGTCACCGATCACAAGTTGTCCCAGGTGCGCGGTTCGGTACGCAGCCTGCTGACGATTTTCATCGTTTTCGGCAGCGTCAACCTCGCCGGCCTGACCGGCGCCCTGCCCGGCGGCTTCGACCTGCCGGCCACCCGCACCGGCTGGCTGGCCCTGGCGACGCTGGTGGTGCTCTACGGCACCGGGTTTATCGTGCTGTTCATTTCGGTGCCGCGCCTGGACATGCCGCGTAACGCCCCGGTGATGAACATCGAACCGCTGGCCACGCTGCTGATCGGCTGGCTGGTGCTGGACCAGATGCTCAACCCGGGCCAGGTACTCGGCGGGGCGATCGTGGTCACCGGCATTGTGTTGCTGACGTATCGCAAGGTTGAACGGGTCAAGGCCCAGGTGGCTGGGCCGGCTGGCTAAAGCTGAACTGGCTGCCGCGCCTTGGTGGGAGCAAGGCTTGTCCGCGATGCAGGCGCCACGATTTCCGGGCAGCCTGCATAAACTTCACCACAGGCAAGCCTTGCTCCCGTAGCGTGTTGCCACCGCCACAGTGTGCTGGGTCAAAACCGAACCTCCCCCGCCGGCACCACATCGATCCGCGACACCGCACTGCTCAGGCGCCCCAACCGGTTGTTGTGGTTGGCGATGATCTGCTCGGCCGTCATGCTGCCGTTGTCCACCGTGGAGTGGCCGTCGGCAGCCAGCACCAGGTCATACCCGAGAGTGTGGGCCTGGCGGACGGTGGCGTTGACGCAATAGTCGGTCTGCATCCCGCAGACCACCAGGCGATCGATGCATCGGGCTTGCAGCAGCGAGAGCAGGTCGGTCTGGTAGAAGGCGTCCGGCGTGGTCTTGCGCACCCGCAGGTCGTCCGCCGCGGTCAGCAAGCCATCGGCCAGTTGCCAGGCGTCCGAGCCATGGGTCAGCACCCCTTCCAGCTCTTCATGCTGGATCAGGATCACCGGCACCTCGAGCGCCCGGGCCCGGGCGCT
>NZ_JAGGOF010000035.1 GCF_018614775.1 Pseudomonas fluorescens | reverse complement strand
ACCTTATTCAGGACGGGACACAGACAACAAAAAAAGGCCCACCTTTCGGTGAGCCCTTTTAGACCGCCCAGCAGAGCGGATTTTGTTTGGTAGGCGCGATTGGACTCGAACCAACGACCCCCACCATGTCAAGGTGACCCAGAGCCGGTCGTAACCTACTGACTTAAAAGGAAAATATAGCAAATTCAAGAGCGCCAAAAAACAGCTAAACCCTCTATAAAAATCAATAACTTAGCGTTGGATATTCCTACAGTAATGCCCCCTCCTTCGGCGTTCTGCCGACCGATAATCCCTCCACTGCTACGCTGATTCCTACGAAATAGGAGTCATAAATGCAAAACCTCGATCTGCTCCCACAACTGCTTTCCAAGATCAACGAAAACCAGTTCGCGCTTGAGGCTGCCGTCCCGGAGCTATCCAACTGGGTCGCCCTGAACGGATCATCCGTCGTGGCCGACAACGTGCGCGGCGCGCTGGCCACCCTCGATCAGAATGAGGAGTTTATTAAAATGGATCTGGCGGTAATGAATACCCCGAATGAATCGCTCTATCGCTGATTCAATCCCCTGACATACGCCTGGCATGCCTTCAGCGCTATCAACCCCCGGTCGCCGGCGTCGGTGATGGCGATAATTCTTTGAGCATGCGCTGGGTCAAGCTGGGCTCTTGCTCTTCCATGAACCACGCCGCCGGCAGCTCAGGTCGAAAAAGCGATATGCCGATTTTTGTACGTCCCAACAGAGCCAAGCCAAGCAGAACGGTAGATGGATACCGCTCAACAAGCGAAGCTGTTATGTTGGTGCATTAATATAGTCCTGCGGCCTAACGACTGCTGGCACATGGAAAGGAACTCTCTTATGGATTGGAAGCAATTTATCGCCGCTGCGGTATCTTCAGTCGCCTCGGTCGTGTCTTCGCTGGCTTGGCCGGTAGTGGCATTTCTCATCGCGACAATGTTTAAAAAGCCGATAACCGATCTTATCCGCAACCTTCGAAGTTTTAAGTATGGAAAATACCTTTGGACATTTTCCGAGCAAATTGAAGCCATTAAAGAGGACGTCATGATCGAAGCTCAAGAAGGCCGCGAAAAACTCTTGCCGCCATCGCCATCACCGATTAACACCCAACAAGCATACGAAAATCCTCTTGAGCTTATCATCAAGTCATTCAATGAAGTTGAAAAATCTATTAATGCTGTTGCAAACAAATACGGCATCGATACAAAAACCGAGTTCGAAACTCACCGAATGATAATGACTGTCTTGCTTGAAAAGAAACTTGTTAATGAATTGACTTTTACGACCTACACGAAACTCGCCGACTTAAGAAGAGAGTCAGCTATGGGACAGAACGTTAGTCACGAAGCCGCGTTACAGATGTCCATTATGTGTCAGTGGCTCGTAGAAAAATTATCCGCTGTCTAGCTTCGGCCGGCTGAGCAGGCGCACTCCAATGGGTGCGCCCGCTCGCTTTTCAAGTCTGTAAAAATAACTCCCTGACCTTCAGGAAAAAGGTGCTACCACGTTGGCGCGAATATCCGCAGGGAGGCCGGTGACGGTTGTGCCTTTGATATTGCCCACCATGGTGACATTCGCGGCGATCGGGAAGGCCGTGTAGTTGCCGGTAAACTGACATGCTTGAAAAGCCATGTTCTTCAAGGTCGTGGATATTGCCCCTCCGGTAAACCAACAGCCAGAAAAAATGCTCGCCCCTAGCGGGGTCGCAGCCGAGTTATCGTCAACCATGTTCGTAATCGTCGCATTGTTGGCGCGCAGGTTGTTCACGCTGTACCCGCTGTAGCGCAAAGCTCCGCGCACCGTATTCGTCAGCTTGACGTCCATGGCGTTCGTGGTAACCGCGTCGGTAGCAATCACATACACGGCAGTACCGTTAGCACCGCAGTCCATCGTAGCTTCACAGGCCAACAATGGGCGCCGGTCCTGCTGATAAGTGGCATTCTTCTCGGCGAAAATGCCAATCACCGTAGACCCAGTGAAGGACCACTGCCCGCGCAGGCAGATAGTTCCCCAGGTGGTATGCGGCGCGAGCAGACTGCCGAGATAAGCCCCGTAAACAATGGCCGTATCTGAATCGATACGCGCATCTTCGATTACGACCGTGTCGGGCAACCGTGGTTTATTAGTGTAGGTGAAACCTATTGCTCCTGGCCCGCCCGGGCTGGAGAAGCCAAACAGGTGGAACGCCCCGCTTTCTCCGCGAGTTTGAATTCGTGGATTTTTGACCACGACTTTCCCGCCGAGGCTTGGCGTATCCACTCGGATACCCAACAGGCTTCGGCCACCAAATTGCTGAGGATTGTTGATGGTTATGTCGTCGCCGGCGAACTCAAACGCGCTTGCACCTTGTGAGGCGTAGACCTTCACATCGTTTGCAGTGAACCGGTCAGTCCAATGGTCGTCAATGACACGGCTATAGACGCCACCGTTGAGAACAACGTCAACGGTATAGGCCCCAGTGTAGGCGTGACGACAATCTTCGAGAACAGGTTGATTCACGGTAAGGCCGATGGTTGTACCGTTGAGGATCCCATAGCCCAGACCACCGTAGTTGAATCCACGGACATGCGGCTGATTAAGCGTCACGTCTGCACAATAACTAACCTCAATCGCGACAGGTCGAGGCTGAGTGGGGTCAGCATTGATTACGGAAGGCTGGTCCATCACGACGTTATCGCGCGTTACAACGATCGTGCCGCGGTTGGACTCCACGCCACCAGATGGTCCTGTAAGCAGAATCGACAGTCCTTCAATTGAAATTGGCACTGATGGGGTGTGAGCCGTCACTGTCAGGTTGGTGTTGAAGTTGTAATTGCGGGTAATCGCAGTGCTGAAGATGCCACCAGGCAGAGGGCATCGGATGAACTCCTGCTTCATGTATGGCGCCCCGCCTGACCCGATGCGCTCAATCAATACTTCAGTCGATGAGATGAACAAGTTCTTGCCAACGGCGTTCAACGCGTTGGCATTGGTTGTCCCGCGCTGCAAAGCAGTCCATGAACCTGTTGGAATTACGCTCCCGGCAACGTCTCGGAGGATATCGAAACGGAAAGTTTGGTTCGCCTTCGGGACGAGGAATCGGCCGTTGCACACCCCTGAGGTTTTGATTGTGATCGGTGTAGTTGGATTGATGACGTAATCCCCCGATGGGACCATCCAAGGGCGATTTTCAGTCAACGCTTTGGAGAAGAACGCCACAACTACAGCGGTCTGGTCCGTGCCGTCCGTTTTCGCATCGAGAACAAGTTCCAAGCCAACCCTTCTATCCAGCGCATCAAGCGCAGCCTCAAGCGTACCTCCGTGATGACCAACGACCTGAGACCCATTGGCGTTGCCAATATCCTGGACAACATGAGGAAGGCCGTCGGCGCCGGTGATGTATACGTTCGCAGCATTGTTGATGGGTCCTGTGACCTGCGAGATCAAGTCCGCGACATACTCCCCCGTCCATTGAGCGGTGGCGGCATCTTGAGGGCTCACCGGATCGGCAACGTTGGCGATTCTGCGACCTTCCGCGTCGTAATAATTGCGGCCGAAAGGCCTGACCAGGGCGCGCTTGAAGATGGAAAAACCCTGTTGAATCAGCATCGTCAGCCTGTCGAACACGTCTTCATGCGTTTTCGCAAGGAACTTGCCCTGGTTGCGAAGCGAGGTTTGCTGATAAGCATCCATCTCCCTGGAAACAATCAATTGGCCTGGGCCGGCCAGCGCAGTAGACGTGACGATGCTGCCGCCATCTTCATCGCCAGCGCCATTCACGGTGTATTGCGAGCCGTACGTCAGCACCGAGCTCACGCCGGCCGGGTTGACATATGTGACAACCAAATCCTCATTCGCCAGAAATTTGAAGAAGAACGGGTAGTTGGTCGTCACCCCGTTTGTGGAGAACTCGGCAACACTTTCTAGAGTTGGTACGGTCACTGTCGTGACTCCTTTTTTCTGGACGAAAAAAAGCCCGCTCAGTGGCGGGCTTCGGTGGGTGGAGTTGGCTTACTTTTTCGGGGCTCCATGCAGCAGGGCCTTGATGAATTCGGCGGTGTCTTCCGGCGCCTCGTCGCCTACAGCGACATTCCACAGGTAAGAGCCCTGGCGCGTGAGAGGCTTGGTGGGGACGCCCAACAGATAGCCGCCAGCGGTGACCAGAGACTTGGCTGCGGCCCCGGCTTCCTTGTCGCCTGTCGCCAGGCCGGTCACAGCTCCCGCGGCTTGACGACCAGCATTGATGGCCTGCCACGCCGGCGACAGTGATCCAGCGTGTCCGCTGAGCGCGGCACCCAGGGTGTCGCGTATCACCGGGAAGCCGGACACTCCGAAGCCGAGCGTGCTTTTCGCCATCCAGGCCGCGAGATTGTCGTCTTCGTCCGGCCCTTTGCCGGTGAGCAAATCCCCAACCACACCCTGGAAGAACGCCAGTGCGACCATCGAGGCGACAGCGCTCGCCACTGTACGTGCGCCCTGCTTGGCCTCGAAGGCCAAGTCCCGGTTCTGGTTGTAGTAAGCCGAGAACGGCGTATAGAACATGGTCAGCAAGCGCATGGCAGCGCCCTGATCCTTGCGCTGGATAGCTGCGATATCCATCGCCCCGGTACCACCCTGCGAAAGTCGGACGGCGTTGTCGCCATCGAGCGCGGCGGCGGCCGGCTCCTTGCCCGCCGCCAGTCCTTCGCGGTAGCTGGCGAGCCAGATCGCTCCGGAAATGCCACGGTCCAGGTAGCCCAGAAGATTGAACGAGAAGCGCACCAGGTCGTCGCGTTTTCGGAAGAAGGCATTCTTGCCGATCAGGTCGGCCATGCTGGAGGCCAGTCGGCCATCCTCCGTATCCCAGCGCAGGCTCATGGCCGGGGATGCGTCGGCGATCATCCGGTATGTCTCCACGGGCGAGCGAATACCGTCGAGCAGGCTTTGCGCCAACAGCCTTGGCTTGACGTACCGAAGCCCGGGGATCAGACCGCCAATCTGCGCCAGCATGGTGGTGCTGGAAAGACCCAGGCCAACAATCGACGTGTTTGTCCGTGCCGCATCCAGAAACCCGTTGAAGTTGCCGGTCTCCGGCGGGTTGCGGTCATTGGCGATCGCCTTCAGCCACGGCAGGAACGAATCCGCGCCGCGCGGTCCCAGCTTGTTGATTAGCATGGCCCTGATTTGTGGATCCTTGGTCAGCCGGTGGGCATCCTGCAGCGCTTCCCTGTGCGTGAGGTCGTGGACATGCTGCGCCAGGCGCTGGGGGATAGCGCTCAGGTTCAGCAGCAATGGCCCACTGGCGTTGTCGTTCCGCTGGTTGGTGAAGCCATTGGAGGGCAGCGCCCCCTCAAATCCCTCATTGAACAGTTCACCGCCCACGGCCGCCGGGGGCGCGCCGGCTCGCTTGCGGTCGTACATGATCGGGAAGTACCCACCACGGTATTCACCAAACGCGGTATTCACCGGTTTTGGCTCAATGCGCGGCGGCGCCACGCCAGACAGGCGCTTGTACATGGCAGCGATGTCCGGCCACAGCGCGTCGAAGGAGTCCCATACCGACTGCACCAGGTCCCAGTCCTGCTTTTCCAGGCGGCCCAGCATGTCAGCCAGGGCCGCATCGTTCAGCTTGTTGCCCTTGAGCAGCTTGGTACGGTTCGACTCGTTGCCGGTGTTCAGTGCATGCATCAGGATCTCACGACGGTTGAATGACTTCCCGGCGCTGGGTATGTAGAAGCGATCGGCCAGGCGCTTTGAGTCCATGCCGGCGAAACGCTCGACGATGGAGCGAATGCCGTTCTTGAACAGCGTGCGTTCGTTGGCCTGGGCCTCAGCCAGCGGGTTCCACACCAGTTCGTGCCACGGGCCGCTGGTGTTCTTGCCATCCAGGCGGTTGATCACGTTTTCCATGCGGGTCAACGAGGCATCGATCCCTGCCAACGCGTTGTAGGCTTTGTCAGAGGAGGTCTCGCTGCTTTCCGAAGTCGCCACCTTGCGCGCGTCAACAGGCACGTTTTCATTGAGGGAGCGGATCAGGTCGCTGCGGGCCTGCTCGTAGTCGCGTTTATCCTTGCGGTTCAGCAGCTTGTTTTTCAGCCTGGCGAGATGTTCGATGTTCACCACCGCGTCGCGCACACCGTTCAGTTCTTCGAAGGTCAGGTCCCGATAATTGACCCTGGCGCTCTGCTCAATCAGGTGCTGTGGCACGGTGACTACATTGCCAGCGGCTTCCTGCTCGCTGACGAACTGGGCCAAGCTTCGGCGACGCTCTACCTGTGGACCACTGACCTTGCGGAACTCGTATTGATCAAGCAGCCCTTCGATCTGCTCCAGGTAGCTGGCACCTGCCTTGCCGATACGCTCGCGCGTCGAGGGCTTTTCGAAACGGCGCATGAAGGTGTAGATCTTTTCCTCTTCCTTACGGGCAGCAGTAGCCTCCCGGTACAGGTAGTGGTTCAGCAACTCGCGCTGTTTGGCCTCGGCGGCTTCCTGCCAGCGGTTCTTGCTGGCGAAGTTGAAGGCGTCACGGTTGGCCTTGCGCTCGGCGTTCAGGTACAGGTGGGGCTGGATATCACGCACCGTCTTCTCGGCGATCACCTGGGTGGCGACAGCTCGAATGTCCTTCAGCGACGGGATAGCGCTGTAGGCGTCATTGCGCAGGGCGCGAGAGTTCGAATCCTGCGCCCTCTGGACTTTTTCGACCTGGCGCCGCAATCGATCGATAGCGCGCAGCTCTTCGCGAACCACCTGTGCGCGATCATCGTTATGCACTGCCTCGACAGCACGATCGGCCAGTGAACCGTCGTTGAGCAAGTCGCCGTACTCGGCCCGCATCCTTGCATCGGTTTCGGCCTGTATCAGCTCCTTGCGGCCACGGGCGCCCACCAGGGCCTGAACCATTTCATCGCCAGAGGTGTAACCGAACTGCTCGGCCACCAGATCCGGATGAATCCCGTCATCGCTGGTCATGCCGCGCAGGCGTGATACCACTGGCTTTCCATAACGCTCCACCAGCGGGCCGCGGGCAAGCCTCACTGGCTCACCAACGGTTCCGTCGGTTTGCAATCCTTTGAGCAGCAGATCCTGCACCCGGTACACCGGCTGGGCGTGAACTTCCTTGGTCACCGCCTCTTGCATGATGGCACGCGCTTCCTTCCACCACTTCTGTTGCTCGCGGGTCAACTCGTGCAGGGCTTCGGCGGTCAGGCGCTCCTCGGCGGCCTGACCTGCCTTATCAGCAGCAGCGCGGTACGCGTCGAATTCGGCCGGTGACATGCCGGCGACCTTGGCATCGGAGAACAGATTGCGGTATGGGGCCTGGGCCACGGCAATCTCATCGTCGGTGGCCAGCAGACGGTCGAATACCCGGCGAACCTCGTCGTTGAGCTGGACGTTGAGGCGACTCGCATCACGGTAGATTTGCGTCAGCCAGGCCTTGAACCGGGAGAACGCTGATTGCAACGCAGCACTGGGCGCCTTGCCCTCGCGCAAATACGCCTCGAAGCCACGGGCAAACTGCTCGTGTTGCTCAACCTTGATGCCGGAACGATCGCTCACACCAAACCAGTCGAGAATCGTCTGATAGTCCTGCTTTACCTGGTCGGGAACATCAGTGCGAGCCGCCAAGTCGCCCATGACTTCAAGGTAAAAATGCCCGGTTTCGTGCAGGAAGGTAGACAGATTGGCCTTGTCGGTCAGCTTGATGTTGAACTTGCGCCCGGCGTCGAACTGGATGAAGCCACGCGCACCGCCCTCCTCCTGATCAAACCGAAAAGTTTCACTGCCCAGTAGCGCCTTGCGCACCGCCGCGTTGTCCAGCGCATTCAGGTCAAGGCCTGATTGATCGATGGCACGCTGCAGCTCGTCCAGGGCTCCGCGGGTGTTGGCTTGCTCCTGATTGATATTGCCAGGGGCCGACTGGCGCTGACCACGCAGTTCCTTGTCGAGCGCTGTCAACAACATGTCAGGGGTGGCGGTCGGGACATTGCCAAGGTAACCCGCCTCGGCTGCCTGGGCGGCCATGTCGTCAAGGCTGCGCCCGCCCTTCCTGGCGATACGGTTGTTGCCTCGACGCCCGACGTCAGCGTCCCGGGCGGCCAGCTCGCCGCCTTCATCGTTGATGCCGCCCCGCTCGCGGATGAAGTCAATCAGCGATGGACCGTTGATTGCTGCGTCGTCCGGGATGTCGCCAGTGCGCAGGCGGTCCAGCAGGAGGTCCAGCTGATCGGCGCCGCCCGGGCTGCGCAGGACCTCCGGGATGTCGCGCCCAACGCGAAGTTGGTATTGGCTGAACAGTTCGTAGGGATCGATGCCGGAGCGCTCGCCCAGAGAGCGGAATGCCGACTGGTACAGAGACGCTTCCCGGTCGGCGGTCTGCGTCTCTCGGCCAATGCCCAGCAACTGGCCGCGCACGTCTTCGAATACCCGGCGATCAGACGCCGCAGTCGCATCCTGCTCGACTCGGTCACGCAGCCGGTCCAGCTCTTCCGGGGCGCGCTGCTGAAACTCTGCCAGTTCGCGCAGGGTCATGGCGTCAGGGGTTGCGCGCATGTCCTGCTCCAGACCCCGGTGGTGACCATCCTTCGCGATAACCGAAGCCCACTTCTCCAGCGGGATCGAGATATCGCTGCCCAGGGTCAGCGCTTCAGCCAGTGCGTCAGCATTGCCTGTGGCCGCGGTGGCGAACTGCTCGGGGTCCAGGTTGTTCTCCTGGAAATAGCGCTGGAACTGCTCGGCCGGCACCAGAATATTTTCCACGTTGCCGCCGGCCTGCTCTTTCAATCGAGCAATCAGCGCCTCAGCGCGCGGCGGGGAGCGCTTGAACAGCTTGGAGTTCTCGGCCATGTCGCCCAGGCGCTGGACGGCGGCCAGGTCCTGCTCGATCTGCCAGTAGCGACGGCCCGAACTCGCCCCAGCAATGGCTACGTCAACCGGCGCAGTCGCCAGCCCCAGAGCGGCGTTCAGGAACAGCTCGCCACCGGTGGCCTCTTCGCCCACGGCTGCCGCGCCCGCTGCTGCGCCACCTGCCCCGCCAGCAGCCTGGGCTGTGCCCTCGACGGCGATGTTGCCGAGCTTGCCGCCAATGCCACGCCCGGCAAATGGAATGGGCAACATGCCGCCCAGCGCGTTTACCGAAGCCTCGGCCAGCGTACGCTTGAGGCTGTAGGCATAGGACTGGTCAATGTCGCCGGTTTTCTTGAAGCCTTCGGCCAGGTTCTCGCCTGCACCGCCCGCAACACCAGCCCCGAAGTTCACGCCGCCCACGGCAATAGCCTTCTCGGCGGCGCGCTGCGCGAAGGTGCTGGCAAGACGGCTGACGGCAAGGCTCTTCGCTGGCTGCGCCGCGATACCGCCGAAGCCGCCGCCAACCACAAGGCTTGGCAGTGCCTCAGCCAACGCATTGCCAATCAGGCCCGGGTTACGCAATGCGTACTGGCCACTGTCCGCCGCTGCACTGCCAAACCCAGCACCGCCCGCCCGGGCCTGGTCGAACACCTGGCCGGCGAATGCAATGCGCTGGTCACGCGGCATGGCCATGTAGCCCTCGACAGCGCTCACAACACCGCCCTCGCTCTGGCTGGTGTAGTTCGGTTCATCAGTCCCGTTACGGTCCAGGGCGCTTTGCGGGGCCAGCATGTTGACGAAGAACCCACCGACCGAGGACAGCGAGCGGTCCAGCAGGGTTGCCCCTGCCTCGCCGATCAAGCCAAGCTGCCCGATGCCGCGAGAGAGCGCGTCAACCGTATCGGTGGAGTGCTGCTGACCCGACTCCTTGACGAAGCTGTCGAAGGCTCCCTCAACATTCGAAAGCGCGTCGATGTCGTCGTGGGCCACGCCAGCATTGTTTGGGTCGGTCAGGAACTGGTTTGTAACCGGCGCACGGCTCAGCAGCGCGTCATAGTCCACGGCATCAAGCTTTGCCTTGCGCTCAACCTCTGGCCGGTTGCGCGATACCATTTCCGGCGCCAGGCCGGTCAGCTCAGCCAGGCGCTGAATATTGGCCTGCTCGTCCGGGTTGGTGTCGGCGACATAGCTCAAGGCAGTACGCGGGTTTGGCAGATCACGCTGCCGCTGGATCACGGCATCGTATTTGTTGGGCTCATCCTGGCCGTCGGCACTGGAAAGAATGTCGTCGTAACGGCTCATTGATTGGCCTCGTTGAAGAGTTTCAGGATTTCAGCGTCATTTGCCACACGACCATGGCGCTTAAGCGCTTCGACGATCTGCTGGTGCTCGTCGGCTGGAATTTGCTTGATGTCCCGGACGATCACCTGGTCGCCGGGCTCCCGCTCGAAGGTGCGTCTCTTGGTGGAGAACAGTCCCATCAAGCCGGAACCCGGCACGTCGCCCTGAATGAATGCCCGGTCCACGACCTTTTGCACCTGGTCGGATGTCGCCTTCTTGCCCTGGTCCTGCTCCAAGGCGCGGATCTGGGTATCGACGTACCGGCGAGCCGCCGCAACAGACTTGGCATCGGCCTTGCCAGCCTTGGCGTCCGGGTCAATGCCGGCGATGCGCAGGGCCTCCTTGAAGATGTCGTCATTGCTACCGATGGATGCCGTGGCTTCGGCGCCCTTCTCACGGCGGTCCTGCTGAAGCTTCGTCAGCTCCTGAAAGTCGGTGTCGGAAAGCTTTCCGCGCATCGCCAGCAGGTTCAGCTCGTTGCCATTGACGATCTCGTCGCGGGCCCGGTAATAAACCTCTTGGTCTGTTGGCCGACCAGGCTTGTACTCCATGATCTGTTTGCGACCCGCGGCTGGCAGCGCGGCCCAGGTGCTGGCCGGAATCGAGTCCCAGCTATTTCCTTGCAAAACCACATCCCATGCTGATTCGAGGTTCTGCGCGTCCTGTTGCTTGCGCTGCTCGGCCTGCCAATCAATTCGATCTTTCGCGGCTTTCAGGGCAATCGCTTTCTGATCTGCTGTGAGGTCGTCTCTCGAGTCGATGGCCTGGGCCACCTCGCCAAAGCTTGGCTCTTGCGCCTGCAATGCCTTGCCCAGCACCTTTTGGGTGTACTCGCGGGTTTCCTTGAAGGGAATCCTGTCGAGGAATTCAGCCTGGCTTATCTCGCCGGTACGTGGGTCGCCCAACTTGAGCTTGCTTTCGTTCTTTCCGGTGGCATTGGTGCCGTTGATCCAGTCGTTCACCATGCCTGGGCCAGCGTTGTAGGCTGCCACCGCCAACGCTGGCGACCGGAAGTCATTGGTCAGCTTCTGGAAATAGGCCTGGCCCAGTTGCCGGTTGTAGTCGGCATCGTTGCGAAAGCGGTTTTCATCCCATTCGACGCCAGCAAGCTTCGCTGCTTCGGGGCCAGTGCCGGGCATGATCTGGGCGGCGCCGATAGCGCCACGACTGGAGGTCATCGGCTCCCCATTGCGGTCGAACTGCTTGCCACCACTTTCAGCCTGCAGGATTGAGGCGAACACGCGATTGTCCTGACTGCTCACGGCCTCGACTGCCTTGGAACCAACACTGACGCCGACCTGGCGGTCGATCAGCGGCTTGAGCATTTCCGCTGCCTTGACCTGTGCGTCAGCGGTCATGTTGATGGCGTTGCTGGTGAAGTATTCCCGCGCCTTCATCGGGTCGCGCGCGGCGAGTTGTTCGATGACGGCAGCGTTCAACCTGGTGTTGGCCTCCAGACGTTTCTGTTCCGCCAGTTCGGCAGGAAGCCCTTTGCGCTGCGCCTCAGCCCCTTCGACGATGTTCATTTTGGTCTGGTAGTAGGCCAACTGCTGCGGGTCGTCGGCGTACAGCGCTGCTCCCTGAATGGCGCTCTTGCGCTGCCCTTCGGCGGTATCGTCGTAATACTGCTCCCGCTGGGAGAACTCGTATTTATTCAGCTCGCTGGACAGCGAGTTGCGGCGCCCAGCAACGATCTGGGCGTACCTGGCCTTTTGCTGATCATTGGTCAGCGTCTCGGCGATCTTCGCCTGGGCCTCCTCGAACTGGCTCAACGTCTGATTGGTGATGTCCAGAGCGGCAGCGCCCTTGCGGGTGTAAACGCCGCCCTCAGGATTGAACATCGTGCTCTGCTGCCATTCGGTCAGCTTGCGGTCGGCGTCCATGATTGACGCGGTGTCGGCCTGTTCTCGCGACTTGCTGGCCAGGATCTCCGCGCCACGCTGAAAACTGCGCAGCCCTTGCTCAATACCAGAGTTATCCGGTGCCACGCCGCGCAATTCCACCGCCCGCCCGGGCTGCTGTTGAACCTGGGCCGTGTCGAACGTCGGCACCCTCATGACATGCCTCCAGCGAACGAGCCAAACGCACCGCCGATGCCGCCCAGGATTGAACCGGTGGCCTTGTTACCGGCATTGGTCACGGTCTGTACGGCATTCATGCGATCCTGATCAGCCTGGATACGGTAGCCATACGCCTCCCGGGCGGCGTTGTTCTGGATGGTCAGGGCGTCCAGCTCGCCGATCATGGCCGTGTCATCCTGCAGTTGGGCAGCACTTCCGCTGTTCACATCAATGCCGTTGGCTGCCTGGACGGAACGCTGCGTGCCCACCGCCTGCCCAGTGCGCACGCGCTGCCAGTCTGCCGAGGTGTCGCCGGCGAACAGGGTTTCCTGCGCCGTCTGCTCTTTCAGCGCGGCATTTCGGTTGAGCATGCCCGCATTGAACGCGCCCTCCTGCTTGGCGTTCTGCGCGCCCATCATTCCGCCGACCAGGGATATGGCGACCGGGATCAATGCCATCCAGCACATAATCAATTCTCTCTGTTCAAGGTGAATGGGTGAAACAGGAAGCCCTTGGGGCCATAGGGGACGGCCGGGGCAAAGGTGAAGCCCAGCCACTTCAGCCAGCGGATTGCGGCTGTGTTGCGGGCGTCGACGTAGTTCAGCAAATGATGGTGCCGGGTGAGCATGCCCTGCACTTCTGGCTTGCAGACCTTCAGAAATGCCCGCGCATGCCGCTCAACATGCACTGTGCTAATCAGCCATGGCACGCCGACGGAGCCGAGAATGCTGTAGGTCGCATCGCCGAACACCGCGACCACCAGGCCCTCCACCACGATCTTCCTGGCGTTGAGGCTGTCGGTCACGGCGTCCATCAGCGCTTCATCCATGGGGATGCCCAGGGCTTCGGTGATCTCATCGATGTCGGCCTGACGCACCAGTGGCAGGATGGCCGGCACGTCTTCTGCCGACACCGGGAGGACTTCAGCGGCCACCGATGGTTACCTCTGGGATTACGGCCAGCACGGAAAGCGGCAGCGGGTCGGCTTGACGGATGAATACCCGGCCCTTGCCGTTCCAACTGTTAGAGATATTGATATCGACCTGACCAGTGATCGCGTCGAGCGCTTGCTCGTAGGTTTCCCGCTCAGTCTTGGCCTCGTAGAGCGAATCCTTGTCTTTGCCGGCGAAGATCCCGCGCGACTCTTCCACCATAACCGTCAGCGAGGTGACCGCGATTTTCTTGTCGAGCACCGTCTCGTTGCCGTTCTTCAGCTCAAGATCAAGGGTTTCCATGTCCGACTGATAAGGCAGCCCGATATGTGCCACGCCGGCCGCCTCTTGCAGGACGATAGCGCCGCCGCTGACCACGCGTTGTGGGTGAACGCTGCCGTCAGCCAGGATGGAAACGGTCTTCCCCTCCAGATGTCCCAGGCCTGTGATGGTCTTTGCCATACGCGCCCAGTCCGCGATGGCATGCCCGCGCAGTACTTCAGGGCAAACGACCTGAAGCTTGACTGATACCACGGTCGGACTGATGTAGTTGGTGACCACCACGCGGACGCTCGCGGTGCTGACTTCTCCATATACGTCAACAGGACGGAATCGGATCATGTACTCAACCCCGACGCTCGCCACGGAGAATGGCGCGTGCCCGGCCGCCGTCATGGTGACAACTTCTGGGTATTGCCAGCTGACGCCGCCGGTCAATTGCAGGGTTTTGGTAATGTCGGTATTGCGTCCGTCATAGGTCAGGCCGCAATCCACAAAGAATGCATCCTCGACCGACAGGACTTGGCGGGTAGCCATGCGCTCGACATAGCGTTTTTGCACGCCATTGATCGTGCGCCGGACCACCATGTAGAGCGCGTCCTCCTGGCCTTCGGGGATGCAGGCAATCGACTCGACGAAACCGTCCGTGTCGTGCCAGTGCCAGCCAACAAGCTGCTGTTCGGGCAGATAGGTCATGCCCAGCAGCTTCCCGTCATCGCGCACATACCAGACGATCGAGTCGGGAATCTTCTGGTAGGCAACGCTGGTCAACTCGTAGCCGCGGAACAGGTGGGCGCTGAACAGCGTCAGGTCGCCGGCGGCGAAACCATCGGCTTCGAGCGAGTACCCGAACGACGAAACGCGGCTGCCCCGCGCTTGGACATAGACCGCGCTACTGCCCACTACCACCGGCGGCACAATGGCTGAGCCGTCGTAACCTTCCTGGCTGGCCTGAATGGACTTTGCAGTCAGCCCGGTGTCGCCGCCGGTAAACGTCCACTCACCGCCCGAGGTCAGCCCCAGCAGCTTGCGCAGGCCGATCAGGTGGCGGACCTTGTTCACTTCAGTGCTGGCGATCGTGAACGTGATCGCGTCGTCGTCCTTGTTCGGGATCGAGTAGCCGAAGTTCTTGAACAGGCCGGTTTTGCTCATCCAGAAGGTTTGCGGACTGAGGTTGCTACCGGCGAACACCAGACGTTGCTGGAAGTAACCCACGGCGCCAGGGTAGTTGTTCGCACCTACGAAAGGATCAGAGCCATTGGGCGGGGTGTCGGTCTTCACTGCAGTGATGTTGCGGTCGGTGAATGTCAGCGCCGTGGCCCGGCCAATGAACCCGTAGATCCCGGCGCCGGCGTTGTCCTTGTAGACGATGTAGTAGGTGGCGCCAGTAACAGCAGGCCACACGATGGTTGCTGATGCCGTGTCAGCAAAGATCGTTACGGCATTGGACGTGACCGGCAGCGACTCATCAATGCTGTTCCCGTCATCAAGCACGGCGGTTATCTGGTAGCGCCAAGACTGTGTTGCCCCGGTGCCGGCGGTTGCGGTTGCCGTGGCTGATGCAGGCGCGGCTATGCGCGGGGCCAGGTTCAACTCGGCCGTGGTCCAGTTGTCGTGCGCCAGGCGGCTCAGTTCGCGCGGCCTGTAGGAGGTATGCGCGAAGGTCATCACGTCAGCGGACTGGGTGAAGTTCAGCTGTTTCAGGTCGAATTGGGTGTAGGGCATCGCGATCTGGTACGGCAGGCCAACGAAAGGCCCAGGGCCGAACAAGACTTGACCACCATCCTTGATGACGTGCATTTGCAGGTCGCTGAATTGAAGGATGTAGGTCTGCTCATCGTTGAACTGGAACGGGATCAGTCGGTTCAATTTGGTGGAATCCGCCACCTCGCACACGAACTTTGTGCCCGGCCGATTGCGCACGCCGCCGTAGGGCATGACCATGAAGTTGCGGCACAGCTTCAGGCCGGTGTAGTAGCGGGCGATGTCGGTCCGGGCGCTGGCCGATGGGGACAGCTCGCCGGCAGCAAATGTCGGTTGCAGGGCACTGGTCATGAGCGCACCGACACGAACTCGGATTCCGGCTCAGGATCGTCCTGGGATTCCTCGAAGGCAGAGGCCTGGGCCCTGGTCTTCGCCATTTCGTATTGCTGCTGGCAGTACTGCTGTAGGTCGGGCTTCGAACTCAGCGGCAAGGCCAGCTCTTGCCCCAAGCGCCAGGCCAGGGCCTCGGTGAACAGCGGATCGAAGAACGTGGGATCTTCCACGCGGAAGGTGAACCTGGCGCCGGCCTCGGCCTGGTCCGTGTGGATCACGCGGCCGCCGGCGTCGTAGCCGATCTTGTAGGGGATTTGCTGGTCGCTTGTCAGCGGCCGGCGCTGATCAGGGATGATGATCTCTCGCAGCTTCAGGCAGTCGGCCGGGTATCGGTAGCGATAAGCCCAGCCAGGCGCAGGGGTGCCGATGTCGGCAAGACTCACGATCGACTCGGCAAACGGCCACGGGAAGTCAGCCAGCACCAGTTCACGCAGCGGCTTGAAGTACACGCTGCATAATTCGGCCGCCTTGCTCTTCTCGGTAAACGAGTTGATCGACTGAGTTTGTGCAACCCGCGAGAGCGCCATGTTGCAGATCTCGATATCGCTTGGCATTCGGGAACCCCAGAAATGAGAAAGGGCCCCGAAGGGCCCTAGGTTTGTTGCGGTGGACCGTCAAGCGTCTGGCAGGTCGTCCTGCGCTTCCTTGGCCGGGGCGATGTCACCGCCACTGATCAAGCGTTCAGCCTCAGCTTCGGCTTCGGCCTTGGTGCCAGCGAAAGCACCAACACGATTGCCTTCAGCATCCTTGATGACAAACTTGCCTGCGGCGCCTCGCACTGCAATGAAGGCAGCATCATTGCTGCTCGACACAGGGGCCGCGACGGCCTTCCCGGTCGCTGGCTTCAGGTTTCCGCCAGGACTGTCGATTTCCAACACAACAGTCTCGCCGGGCTCATAGAGACGGCCATTGATAAACGACCTCTCCAGTACTTCGTAGCGCTTAGACATTGGTCTGTACTCCAGCGACCACGCCGGCGGTTACCTTGCCCAGGGTGGGCGCGGCGCCGGTCACGGTGTAGTTGATGCGCAGATAACGCTCGGTTTTCTGCGGCAAGGTGATGACAGGGGTCTGGTAGCCCAGCTTCAGGTCAGCCAGTGGAACCACGACCTGGTACAGGGATCGAGGAGTGCTGAAGGCCGAGTTGTCATCAGTTTGCAGGTCGATGGTAAGGCTGGTCAGAGTGTTGAATGCCTCAACGACCTGAATCAGCAAGGGGATGTCACCGGCGCGGCCCACGTCCTTGGTGTCGCCGCGGTCGATGATGTCGGTCGAAGCGGCCGTAGCAGTGATTGCCTGGGCGCTCGACATGAGCAGCTTTGCGTCAAAAAGCATGATGGTTTCTCCAGAATTGGGGAAAACCGCGCGGTCCTTAGACTACGCGGGCTTCAGTGTTGAGAAGCGCGTCAACACGCTTGATTGGGATGCCCAGGAACTCGGGGATCTTCTTGCCGCCGTATTCACCGATGGTGAGGTTGACGTTCTTCGAGTTCATGGCCTGCTTGTGCAGCCAGGACTGAATGGTGCGGTTGGCGTAGATGACAGTCCGACCCTCGCCCTGGTCCGGGTTGTCCAGTCGGTACATCGCGTCGATCATCAGGTCGATGATGTTCGCGCCGGTCGCGCCATCGCGGGTCAGCGTGGTGACATCGATGTTGGCGATGCGGGCGTTTGCGCGCCAGTCGCGTACCGACATGCCGATATCCCACTTGAAGTGGTCGCGGTACGCCTGGAACTCGCCGCCGTTGCCGTCGGTGACGGTGTCCTCGCCCAAGTTCTTGTGCTGGAAGCCGGCCACGCTGCCCTTCGGATACAGCAGGTGGGTGGTCATTTCGCCCCAGGTTACGAACCAGATCGAGGTGTTGGTGGAGCCGGTACCGCCCGCGTCGATGATATTGGCGCCCGACTCGGCCGACTTGTCGTTGTAGCGCGGCGACAGGCCCAGGAATGCTTCAGGCTCTGAAGCGGTGTTGCCGTAGAACATGTAGCGCGACGCCTTGTTGTTGAAGCCCTGCAGCTTCGCGATGTTCTCGGAAACGCGGAAAGCGTCGGCGTTACCGCTCAGGTCGGCCAGCGCTTTGTCGACCTTGCCGTAGTCTTCCATCATGCCAGTGGTGTCCAGCACGGGCACGGTTGTCGACTTGCTTGGCTGCACGCCCTTGTTGAACAGGCGCCATGCTGGCTCAGGGATGCCCGAACGCATGGTGGTCTTGTGCTTGGAGCCGTCGTTGCACTCCTGGTACTCGGCGTCCATGAGGATGTCGTTGCGCTTCGCCATCAGCTCGACGATCTTCATGATCTTTTTCTGGCTGTCTTCCCGGCTGAACTTGTCCAGCAAGGTAGGCATGGTGGAAGTGAGAATGCCCATCGGTGTATCTCCTACGTGGTTTCAGGGCCTTACTTGAAGGCGTCGATGATGCTCATTTCTTTGGGTGCAGCGGTTTGGCTGCCGGGCATGACAAATTTGTCTTCCGACATGGCTTGGCTTACGCGGTGGCAAAACTTGAACAGCGCCGGGTGGTTGCCCAGGCCGGTGTTGTTCAACAGGTCCCGCAGGCCGTCATCGCCGAACGACTGAATGACCTTCACGGCGCTGGCTACGCTTTTCTCGTAGTTGTCGCCGCCGAGCTCTGGATCGTTCTTGACCTGACTGGCCCACTCCTGGCCCTGCTTGAGTGCTGCTGCCTGGTATTCATCAGCCTGCTTGGCCGACAATTTCGCTTGGAAATCAACGATCTTTTGGGCCTTGTCCTGGGGCAGGTTGAGTTCCTTGGCGAAGGCTGTGAACTCGCCCAGCACCTCGGAATCCAGCTCCATGCCTTCAGGCAGCTTGAAATTGGCGTAAGCCTCGGGCGCGCCTTGCGGCTGATCCTTTGGTTTGCCGTCGTCGGTTTTCGCGGGATCCTCTTGCTTTGCCGGGCCACCTTCGGGTTTAGGGTCGGTGGCCGCCGGTACTGCTGGAGGGGTTAACATCGTGGAATCGGTTGCAGGCGCTGCGGCCGTGGCCGGCGCGGCTGCTGGAGCTGGCGCAGAGCCGCCCGACGCAGCGCCGTCGGCTGGAGCCTCGTTCATCAAGATGTGGCCCATCAGTTTCATCATCAGGCGATTCAATTGATTTCATCCTCTACAGGCTTGGGGGCGTTCTCAGCAGCCATGACCGGGAATAGCGCCGGACACAGCTGATTCACTTCGCCCAAAAGAAAAAGGCCAACATTTCGTTGGCCTTCGTTGAAGTTCATGATCCCGCCGTGGGGGTTGAATGAGGGTTCGAACACCTTGCAGTGCCCCATAAGGCGCCACATGAACCGGCGCCCACGCTCATCATTCATCAGCCAGCGGAAGTCGGCGGCCTGCTTCAGGCGCTCAGAACGCTCTGCCTGCTCTACCGCCTGGCGCAGTTCGTCCAGCGCTTCAATTCCGTCGCTCATCGCACAGCCCCGGCCAGTTGAGTCAGGGCGTTATTGCCTGACGTGTCCGTCTCGCTGAGCATCTGTGCCCCCTGGATAACGCTGCCAAGCTCCTGCTGCATCTGCTCGGCCTGCTGGGCCTGGGAACGCTGATCCCTGATTTGCGCGACCATGTCGTCAGCGCGGACCAGTGTTGGCGGCACGCCGATCAGTTCGAAGTACTGCCGCATAGCCTCGTCGGCGTCGAGCAGGTCGAGCGGCGACAGGCTTTGCGTGGTGGTGGCAACCTGACCGGCGAACCCGATGGCGCGCTCGATGCTGGACACGCCGATCGCCTTCTGTGCCTGGGCCAGGATGCTGGTGAACTCGACGCGCAAGTCCAGGCCGGCCAGCTCCTTGGGTGGCGGTGGCAGCAGCGGCGCGCCAGGTAGCAGGCCCATCCAGCGCGGGACTGACTGCTCCAGCATCTGGTTGAAGTACATGTCCACCAGCGGGTCGAGCAGGTCATCTGTCTGGCGCTCGAGCACCGGCCCCAGCATCAGCAGCTTCTCTTCCTTGCGGGTAGCGATCTCGTAGGCCGTGCGCACGCTGTCCATCTGACTGATCATCAGGAACAGATCGACGAAAAACGCCGTGTCGATGATTTCGCTGTCGGCCTGGATCTCGCCGCGCAGTTGGCCCAACCATGCCGGCTGCACGTCATAGAGCGGCGCGAACTTGGCACCGTTCTGCATGTCGTTGAGGTAGGTAATGCTGCCCGGCAGGATCGAAGCGCGCTGCCCCTTGAGGCTGGCCGGGGCGCCCATTGGCGGCCTGACACCTTTCTCAAGCAGTTCAGCCTTGCGCATTTCCATCAACTGCACCGCCTTGGTGGAGCCGATGCACATCGAGCCAGGGCCTGTGCCATAGACATCCTCGCCCAGCACATCCCAGCGCGGCGCCATGACCGGGAACGCCTTGAAGCCGGATTTGCGCAGGATCGTGTCCTTGTCGCTGCCCTTCTCCCAATACACAGAGCGGAAGGGCATGTTTTCGTTATCCATCATCTTGGCGTCGCGGCCCTCGTTGGGCTCGATCGCATGACAGATGTCTACCCAGGTTTCTGGGCTTTTATCGAGGAACCCCTTGGCGGTGGGGCTCATCTTGTCCCTGCCGAACTGCTGCTCCATCTGGCGAGCAGTCATGCGGAAGTCGCGATAGAGCGTGTCCACCTGGTTCCGGCTGTTATTGGCGAGCATGTAGCTACCAACGGCCAGCGGGTAGGCGCGCAGCAGGTCCTGATCGTCCGGCTGCATCACCATTGGCGCCGTGCCAAATACGCCCTCTTCCGCGTACCGGTTGGGAAGGACGCTGTAGATGTTCGACCGAGCCATCACTTCGCGCATGGCCGTCTCAGCTGCGAACAGCCACTCCTTTACTGGCGCGAAGTCCATCAGCGACGGATCTGGTGTGCCGAACTTGACCCAGGGTGACGCAGGGTTGGTCATGCCGGTGTGCATGCCAGCACCCAAGGTGCGGGATGCAAAGGTTGCTCGCGGGTTGATGATCTTGCGGTCCCTGCGCTTGCCGCTGTTGGTGTCCTCGTTATTCCACCGGCCAGACCGCGGACTGATGAAGTCACCGAGCTCTTTCCACTCAGTCAGCCAGTTTGTATCGCGCTCTTCCTTCAGCCGTTTGTACCGCTGTTCGAGGCGTTCGCGCAGGGAGTCAGCCAACTTACACCCCCAGCAACGTTTTCTGGTTGGTGTTGGCACCGCCAAGCAGGCCGGATGCACCGGTCAGGATGGTGCCGTTCTGCCCGGACTGAGCCAGACGGCGGCGGCGCTCGGCATCAACGGCGGCCTGGACGGAGTCGCTACTGGTGGTCGGCGCGGTGGTGCTGGCCATGCTGGACCCCGTCATCGCCTCAGCTGCTGCCTTCTCGCGCTCAGCCTTGTTGAACATGCCGGTGTTTTCGCCCATCAGGTTGGGCAAGCCCAGGCCTTCCAGGATGACGTCGCCGCCGCGCAGCGGGTCCAGGTCAACGGCTTTGTTCACCAGTTTTTTAATGCTCTTGCCGCACATGTTTATGCCTCCGCATAGGGGTCGTATTCGGATTCCAGTTCACTGTTGGGGCCGCCACCGCTGCCGGTGTACTGGCTCTTCATCACGGGCATTGCGTAGGTCAGGGCCAGGGCGTCGGCGTAGTCCGGCGACAGGCCCAGGCGCTTCTTGATGGCGTCCTTCTTTTCCAGGGCGATCTGATCGCTGCCGTTGTGCCCGTACATGGGCGAGGTCAGTTCCGACTCAAGCTCCGTCGTTTCCTCGATCGCCAGACCAGCGCGCAGGGCCTCGCGCAACTTCCACCACATGTAAGTGCGCATGTTGGCGTAGTGCCGGTCTGGTGCCGCACTGGCGAAGTTCACATCAAGGATGACGATCCCGGGCATCAGGCGGCGCAGCTGGTCGGCGACCGGCCCGCCAACACCGGTCGAGTCAACGAACACGGCGTCGGGCCTGTGCTCCTGTACGACAGTGCAGACCTTGGCGATGAACAGCGTGGTGTCGCGTGTCTCACTGCCTGGGATGCTCATGGCCTTGATCGACCGAGCGTCAAGCCCACGGCGGAACACAATCACGTTGCTGTCGGCGCCGCCCCGGGCGATGTCGATGCCGCAGACCATGGCGTCGTCCATGCCATAGACAGGCTCGCGCTTCATCGCCGCTGCCACCCAGTCGGTCGGGATCAGTTGCAATTCAGAAGCCCTCGGGAACATGCCGCGCACACGGATACGGAAGAAGTCACTGTCTTCCCCGTAGTCCGCCTGCCATTTGGCGATTTGCGTTTTGTTGGTGCCGTCCACCGTGCGGCTATCGACTTGCCGGTGGCTCCAGCGGTGCTTGTAGCGGGTGAAGCATTCGCGGAACCGGCCGGTGTTCTTGGTCGGGTTGCCGAACGCTGCCCAGATAATTTCGGTGTTCTCGTCCGTCAGTGCGCCTTCTGCCACCTCCCACACCAGGTCAGCGATGGCTGAGGCCTCGTCAAAGATCAGCAGCAGGCGCTTGCCTTCGTTGTGCAGGCCGGCGAATGCCTCGGTGTTGCTCTCCGACCACGGCACGGCGTCGATGCGCCAGTTCTTTTCGTGCTCTGGGTCGGTGCTGATCAGCGCTGTAGCTGTCAGGCGGAACCAGTGGGCAGTGATGGAAAGCCGGTTCCACTTCGCCACCTCGGGCCAGGTCTTGGTCCTGAGCTGCGTTTCGGTGTTCGCCGTGACCACGCCTCGGGTGTCCATGGCCGTGTCCAGCGCCCACTTGATGATCCATGACACCAGCGCCGACTTACCGATACCGTGGCCGCTGGCAACCGCCTCATGGATGACATCGCCCAAATCCCTGGCACCGGCGCGGATCTTCTGACCAATCGAGTCAAGGACATCGATCTGCCACTGCCTGGGACCGGTCTTGTTTGCCAGTTCAGTGCCCGGCTCGCCCCAGGGGAACGCATACCAGACATAACCCAGCGGATCGTCAGCAAACGAAAGGACGTCCTCGACCAGTTGCTGCTCGAGGTCAATCTTTGCTGGCGCGTTCACGGGCTTTTGCCATCCGTTCAGAGAGCGAGACGTTGACATCAACGCTCACCTGGTCGCGGAAGGCGTTCACATTCACGTGCTTGCCGAGCAGTTCAAGGTTCTTGATCTTGTCCGGCCACTTGATCTTTTTCATCAGGCCGACCATTGAGCGGTCATCGCCCGAGCCTTCGAACATTTCAGCGATGTCAAAGCCGACGAGGTATTGGCGCCAGGCCTTGGGCCATTCAGTCAGCGGCTTGAAGGACATGTCATCGCGAAGGATATCGGCCACATCCAACTGATCGATCTCAACCAGGCGCTTCAGCACGTAATCGGCGTTGATCTCGGTACGCTGCTGACGGTCCTGCATGCGCTTCTGTAGCTGCGCCTGGACGCTAACATTGGTTAACAGTCTGCTTGCTTGCTCGTTGGCTGTCTTTTCGCTGTATCCAGCCCGTATGGCGGCCTGAGTGCCATTCAGGTCGATAAGGTACTCATCCACGAAGCGAGCACGCTTACCGGTCAGCTCAGCCATGGTTACTCTGCCTGCTCGGGCACGGCTGGCTCTTCAGCAACGGGCGCCTCTGGCTCAGCGGTCGACTCGGCCTTCACCTCTCGCACCCACAGATAACGGGAGAACCCTGCGGTGATCCTGTCGCCAGTGGTGAACATCAGGCGAATGCCGTCAGTGCAGTACTCGATCGAATCAGCTTCGACGGTAACGTTCTCTTCGTAGGTGCGGACTTTGAAGATAGGCATGTAATTCCCCTATTTGCTCTTGCTGCGCTGAATGGATGCGTCCACTTGATCGGCGCAGGTGTCCAGCAGGTTGATGGCTCTATTCTTGAGATTCCAGACATCGCCATTGCTGCGTAGGTCTTCATCCTCTTCGCTCACTCGTTCACACGGAACCAGTTCGGGCGAGTCAATTCGCACCGCGTTTGTCTTTGTCACTACCTGGGGCTTTGCCGCGCAGGCCGTCAGGCAAAGGCTGATCAGCCCAA
Source organism: Pseudomonas fluorescens (assembly GCF_018614775.1). Taxonomy (GTDB): domain Bacteria; phylum Pseudomonadota; class Gammaproteobacteria; order Pseudomonadales; family Pseudomonadaceae; genus Aquipseudomonas; species Aquipseudomonas fluorescens_BY. The sequence continues at coordinate 35,819 of NZ_JAGGOF010000035.1, read as the reverse complement.
TCACGAACAGGTTTGCTGTTGCGCTTGAGGTCTTCAAAGTCTTTCCTCGCCTTTTTGGCTTTTTGCTCGCTTGCCTTGATGCGTGCGGCAAGGTCTGCGGTGTACGCAGCGTTGCGCTTTGCTTCGGCTTGCAGGGTGGTGATGGTGGCTTGGCTCTCAGCATTGGCCTGGACGGCTTTTTGCTTCTCCCCTTGCTCGAAGGTGACAGAGGCCTGGAGGGCCATGACTCGGTATTGCTGGATGCCTATGAGAAGCGCGCCGACCAGCGCAATGACTGCGGCCAGGGCCAGGGCGCGGAGGACGTTCACGTCAGCCCCCGGCGAACACCCTCGTCAAGGACGGCTTGCGGGTATTCAAATCCCGCGTTTTCGTGGTGGATGATGGCCTTGACGAAGCCTTTCATGACCCCTTCATTGCAAAGATCCACCTCAACCCCTGACCTGATTCCAATGCTGAGTTCAACGGCACGGACATAGGCGGCAGTGTCGTTCTCTGCGCTGGGAGCCCAACGACTGATGATGTCCTTTACCGTCTTCAGCCCATACTTGTTCTGGTAGGTCAGCAGCAGCTTGCACAACGCCCGAATCCCATTCTCTGGCGTGTCGAAGCGAGCGAATCGTTTCTCGATCGCCGGGTTTGGGGGGAGCTGGCCGCGCCATTTGTTGGCGGACACGTAGTCAATGTTGCCCGGGTTGTTGTTCCGGACTCCGCGGGTGATGGTCATAGGGTTTCAACCTTCTTGCCGATGAACTTCATGGCAAACTCACGGATTGCCGTAACCCCGAGAAACCCAATCATCCCGCCGGCGGCAACAGACAGCCCCTCAGGCCAGTCCATCCACTTGATGATGCTGCTGGCCGAAAGACTCAGGCCGCCGCAAATCAGTGATTCAAGGATTACGCGCCAAACCCTCGTCTCCTTTGCGTCGTACAGAACACGAAGAAGCGAAATTGTGGCTGCCATGATTGCTCCCTGCCAAAGCGGGTTGCTCAGGACTCGCGAGACGTCAGCCCAGAAGGTAGGGTCTTTATCTGGAGTCATCTTTGGCGTCTCAGGTGGTCCCTTTCGGGGATGGAATAAGAAGGCCTGCGAGGCCAGGCGTAATTCCGTGGGGAGCGGATTCGCCGAAATTTGGACACAAAAAAGCCCGACTCAATGGCCGGGCTTCCTCTGTGGTGTCGCGCTTGAAAAGCTGAACACCGTGCTATGAAAACAGGTGTTTATCCGGCATGAAAGAGCTTTCTACGCCGCGTCACTCATCCCATGCAAAATACCGTCAATCCAACCTACGCCGGATTTTATTAGCTCCCTTGCTGAACGTTCAGACATTCCGGCTGACTCCCCTACTCTCACCATCGTCCACTTGGCTCCGAAGTAAAGCCAAAGGAAAAGACCTATCTGGCCGTTGCGCTGTGTCAGCTTGGCCACTGCCGAATCCACTGCGAGAGCCTGATCATCGGTGATCACGTAGCTCGTGGAATTGCTCGACATCTGAACGTTGTCCCGCATCAGAGCCAGAAGCGGCGAGATGTAGCGTGGTACACCCATCCCACTCATGCGCCACCAGCCCCACTGTTCCAGCAAGTACTCGGTGTCTCCCAGGGGCTTATCCAGATATGTGCGCTTTTTCATGCGGCTTTCCTCGGGTCCGGATCGCTTAAACCGAACAAGTCACGCAGCAACCGATCAGCTGGTTTGTTCTTCGCGTTGCCCTCGATCAGCCAGCGCTGGCCGAAATCGTGGAAGCCGATCTGGGCGCGGTTGCCGTGCCAACTGCCAACCATGTCCAAGAGATAGGCCAGAGCGAGCGGGCCGCCGACTTTCACCTCTGCCAGCTCCTCACCAGCGATCTTGAGGAAACGCCGCTCCAACTCACTCATGCTCTTGCGCGGCAATGCCGCCGTGATGTTACTCATGATTTGCTCTCCCCTTGAAGCGACTGGCGAAGGGTCGATTTGCTTCGACCTCGTCCTGCGTTGGCTCGCGGCCGGCGAAATTGACGAAGCGGGCAAACTTGCCCTGTTGCTGGACCAGGCATGACCCTACCGGCGCGTGCCTGCACTTGGGCATCAACAGTTCCGTGACACCGTTCTGCCCCTCCTCCGAGTCCATGTCGCGATGGACCAGGATGATGCAGTGGGCGTCGGCCTCGATTTGCCCGGAATCGCGCAGATCCGAAGCTATTGGCTTCTTGCCCGGGCGCTTTGTAGAGTCGCGGTTGAGTTGGGCCAGCAGGATCACCGGCACCTCCAGCTCTTTGGCGATGTTGACGATGCCGGTGGAGATCTTCCCGAGCTCGGCGGTACGGTTGAACGCCTTGCCGTCGGCGCCGATCAGACCGATGTAATCAATCACCACCACGTCCAGACCATGCTTGCGCTTGACCTGGCGGCAGATGCTGCGGATGCGCGGGACTGTCAGACCGGACTTGTCGCTGACGTACAGCGGCTTGTTCATGATCCTGTTGACCGCCGACGTCAGGCGCGGCCAGTCCTCATCCTGTAATTGCCCGTTATCCAGCACCTGCAGATCGACGCTGCCCAGGGATGCCAGCGCGCGGTTGCCAAGCTCTTCCTCGGGCATCTCCAACGAGAACACCATGCCAACGCCAAGGCCTGTACAGGCGATGTGTTGGGCGATTTGCAGGCCGAGCGTTGTCTTGCCGCTGCCAGGCAGGCCGGCGACGATGGTCACAGTTTTTTTACGCAGACCGCGAATCAGCTTGTCCAGGTCTGCCAGGCCTGTAGAAAGCCCTGTGTTCAGGGTTTTGTTGAACTTGGAGTCGATGATGTCGATGTTTCTGGACACCACCTCATCCATGCGCTTGTAGTCGGGTTCGCCGGTATCCAGGTCTCGCAGATCCGCCATGGCCTGCTGGGCGCTAGCGATGATCTCCGCCACAGGCCGGTTCTCGTTGGCTGAGTCACGCACAGCATCGGCAGCGTCCACCAGGCGGCGGAGTACCGCCCGATCGGTCACTGTTCGAGCATAAGCCCGCCAGTTGGCAGTGCTGGGCGTATTCTTCGCCAGCTCACCGGCGTAGGCAATGGTCGCACCGCCACTGGGCAAATAGGGCTTGAAGTCGTGAAGTGTCACGGGGTCAACCGGTGCGCCGGTGGCGTGCAGCTCCAGTATCACCTGGAACAGCGCCGCGTTTTCCGGATCGTGGAAGTCAGCCGTGGTGACGCTGGCGGTGATCGAATCGAACAACTCGCCATCCAGCATCAGAGCGCCGAGCAGCGCGTGTTCGGCCTCGTCACTGTACAGCTCGCGATAGTCGTTCATACGGCAGCCCTCGCCGAAGCCCAACTGAACCCTACGGCCAAGCCTCCACCTTCTCGAAGTCGATCCAGGGCGCGATCTCCGATGTAGCGTCCCAGGTCGGCCGCGGCCAGGTTAGATACCACCACGGTAGGCAGGACGAGCTGGTAGCGCCGATCAATTACCTCGTGAAGCACTCCCAGCTCGTATGCGGTACCGGCCTGGGCTCCCACCTCATCGATAACCAGAAGGTCAAAACTCGCGAGCTCATCTAGAACATCCCGGTCGGTGTATCCAACGCCGCGATCCATTGCCCCTTTGAATACTCGAATGATCTCAGCAGCAGAGGCAATAACGGCCTTGGCGCGGTGTTCCCGAATCACGGCCTGGACTATCGCGCAGGCCAGATGTGTTTTCCCGTTGCCCACGTTTCCGGAGAGGATCAATGAGCGACCGGCCTCATAGTTATCGTGGAACTGATCAACATAGCCCTCGCAAAGCTTCAGGGCTTTCGCCATGGCATCCACACCTCCGGCGGTTCTGTAACTGCCGAAGGTGCAGCTGCTGAACCGCGGCGTGATCCCCGAACCCACGAGCAGCTTGTTCAGCTCCTCGGCCTTCTTCCGGTTGCGTGCCTGGATATGTTCCTCGCTCTCTGCTGAAGCGATGTTCAACGCCTCCCAGTGGCAGTTCTTGCATCCGCGCGCAAGCATGGAGCCATCGAATTGCTCGGTCTCTGAACTACTCACTTGGCCATGTTTCGAGCACTCGATATCGAAGAAGCGGACACGCGGCTGGGGGCAGAAATTAGAAATTCGAGCCATGTGCTACCTCCGGGTATTCGTGCGTGTGGTTAGGCAGGCCGGTATAGGCCGATTGCTTGGGGGACGCAGCGGGTTTCAGTCGGTTAACCAACCATTCGGTTTTGAATCCTTGCCAGCCCGCGGTCATCGCCTCCGCCAATGCCTTGTCGGCATCAATACCAGCCTTCCGGCATTCTTCGAGCTCAGTCAGAACCGTGTTCCATATCGTCGTGTTGAGCGGGCCTCTCTTCTTGCGGAACTGGAAGTAATCACGGGCCGTTTGCTCAGTCAGATCTAGTGGTGCCAGTTCAAGCATTTGGTCGACGGTGAACGATTCGTTCGCCCCTTTACGTTTCCTTGATGGTTCACTTTTAGGTTCTATTACGGTTATGGGTGCAGCATCTGCGGGGGGGTGGTGCAGATGCTGCTTGGGTGGCGGTGCATCTGCTGCGGGGGCGGGTGCAGCATCTGCGGTGCGCACTTCCTGCGGGGGTGCATATGCTGCGGGGGTTATTGTGTAGACGGTCGACCGTCCATTCCGAGAGTTCATTGCGAGCAAATTCACCTCGCAAAGCCACCGAACTGCACCCTGGACCGCGCGAACGGAAAGGCAGGTCCTGGAGGCGATCTTGGTTATAGATGGCCAGCACACGCCATCGTCATTCGCGTTATCAGAAAGGGAGATCAGCACAGCCTTCTGCGCAGGACTCATGCCCTGAAGCGGCCAGCAGGCGCTCATGATGATGGTGCTCATTCCCGCCCCCTTCTCAACCGCTCCAGGTAGCCAGGGCTGTGCAGTGGTTGCTCAAACCAAAGCGGCTGAGAGCCGCCAACCTTGCCGGGGTTGCGCGCCTCAATGGCCATGTCGCTATCCCACGTTGAGTGTGGCTCACCGTCGCCATCGAGCGCCTTCAGCAACTCAATCATCTTTACAGAGAAAAAAGCTCGACCTGGCGAAAAGCGCTGGTCTTCGAATAGATCCATTACGCCTTCGAGATAGGCCTCGGGCTCCTCAACTTCAGCGTAATAGGCGACGATAAAGTCATCAGGGGCACCTGGCGACAGGGACATTTCCTCAGCAACCCGAGTGGGTGAGCCGCGAGTGCACCCAAGCATGTAAACGCCAGGCATGACCGGGCAAAAAAGGATGAAAACAAAACCGTAATTTTTCATGTCAGATATCCAGTTCGCGGCATACACGGTTGATGAAGTCAGAGTAGTTCTCAGCCATGACGAACCCCTGATTTTCCAGCGCTTCGCGGTACGCCTTGGCGCTGCCATACAGCACCCAGCGCTCTCGCTCTGGGAGGGTTCTGAAGGACGCGTAGCTGGGCCATGGGCCGGCGATCACCGACACCGGACCTTTCTCTGCGGTTTGCGTTTGGAGACGAATGTTCATTGCACGGTCTCCCCTACCGGAAATTGATCAACCTCAGGGCACAGAACCAGCGCCTCCAACTGCCGTTGCAGCACAGCCTGTCGGAGGATGTCAGCGTCCATGCCGGTAAGACGGCGCACCAACACGCGGAGGGCTATGCAGGCTTGGGATGCTTCGAACTTGGCGTCTTGCATGCAGTCCTGGGCACCCTCCTCACTCCACAGGACCTCTTGCACCAAGTCCATGCCGATCCAGGCTTTGTAGGCCAGTTGGTCATTGGTGAACCTCTCCATGTAGGACTCATCGATGACGGTGGCCAACGGCACCTCATGAGATGGATGATCCTTATTCATTGCGTCCACCTTTCCCCGGCTCGCCCAGCTTGCCCACTACACCGTGCGACGCGCCTAAGTGGCGATGTTTCCAACAAAAGTTACCGCTGAAGGTGCGGATCTGCTCGATGTGGCGCGCTATGTCACAGGCCAGCTCATTGTCGTAGCCGCCCATGGCCGGAATCACGAAGGTCAGCAGGATTTTCTCCAGCTTCTGGTGCTCCTCCCGGGCAAAGTTCATCGAGCACATGTCCCGCGCATCAATCACGGCGTCGTTCAAGAGCTCAGGTTCAACTGCGAGAAATTCAGATATCTGATGTGAGGCGGCGATAACGGTGACATCTGCGGAAAGACTCATTGGTCGTCCTCCTGTTCCGACGGCTCAAACTGCTCTGTGCCGTTTCGCATGGCTCGTAGCCCCAGCACAGCTGCTTTGGCTATCTGCTGAACGAATCCAATTTCCAAGCAGGTGGTGCGCCCTCCCATTCCTACGATCGCGAACTGGATCGCCTCGTACGCTTCGGTCTCGTTGAACGCGGCCAGCGAACTCACTTCCTGGTCAACGAAAGCCATTCCCTTCTCCCAATCCGAAGCGACACCTGGATTGTTCCTAGGCCAGTTGATGAGGCGTCCCTCCGAGTCACGCGCAGTAAAGCTAAGATCGTCGCGAGTACGCACAAGCGGAAAATTAATCGTTGCCAATACGCGAGCTTGTTCATTGCGAATTGCATGTGCCATGATTAGTACCTCTACGAGATGTGTTGTCCTGGTTGCACAGGACGATTAGATGAGCCCGGTTCCCGCCGGGTTTGTTGCTTTCTGCACCAGGCAAAATTTATTGGCCTGCCGTTCAAGCTGCCTTCACCGACTCCTCCAACACCAGCAAGCTCTGCCGCACATGGCCGATCTCTTTCTGAATATTTGCCTTCTCAAAAGGTGAAACCCGGCCATCGGAAAGCGCGTCGTGAACCAGGCGGGAAACGTCCCCGTATTCGGCTGCGAGGTGTATCAGCGCTTCGATGAGGTTCTTGCTCGCCGGCCGTGCCTGCGGCACCAGGGCGTAACCCAACGCGCTTGCCAGGAGCTCAAGGGGTTCAGGGTTTTTGCTGTGCACCAGGATTTGCAGGAACTGTTCGAAGTTCAGCCGATGGGAGTCATCGTTCGGGTTGACTCGATTGAGTAGCGCGGTGTGACTCATCCCCATCAGGTGAGCCAACTGTTTCGGTCCCGCCTCTAGAACCGCCTCGTGAATTGCGCGATGTACCTGTTCCATTTCGGGAAACCTCTTCGTGGTTGTCGTGGCGGAACGTCCTGCCCAAGGCGAAAATGTGCGCCCTCGGTAAGGCTCGCTTATGCGGTCTTGAGTTGGGAGTTGCGCAGGTACGCCCAATCGATATCGGGTCGGAGGTCTTCGCAGACCACCGCCCTCTTCGTTTCGCGCTCGAGCTTGATAGCAAGGGCGGGGTTGGCACGACGAAAGCCGAGAGCAACCTGCCTGAGTTGGCCCACGCTGGTGTCGCAACGCTTAGCCAGGGAGTCCAGCGAAACGGCGTCCAGGGAGCGCATGAGTTCTATTAGCGTCATGGTGTTCCTCCTAAGAGGCTTCACATTACATATTGCTAAATTAAATAGCAATAGCATTTTATAATTTACTGTTTGCTAACGCAGGGACACTATTCGCGGATGGATATGAAAACTCTCCGGGTCGAAGCGCTGCGGCGCGTAATCGGCCCACTCAGTCAGAAAGACTTCGCCGACCAGCACGATCTGGACGCTTCCTATTTGTCCCAGATTCTCAATGGGCATCGAGGCCTGGGCGAGAAAGCAGCGCTCAACCTCGAGAAGAAGATCGGGCTGGCACCAGGCGTTCTGGTCAACCCCGGCGGGTATGGTTCGAATGTCATTGAGGGTGAGTTCACTCGCCAGGAAAGCGTGCGTGACCAGTCGCCGGCCTATCAGGCTATGCAGCAGAACGCTTCACCAAAGGCGATCGCAGTCATTGAGAAGCTGGCCAGAGCCGCGGCGAAGGGAAGGCTGAAGGAATCGGACCTGATACTGCTTGAGGGCATCGCCGGGCTGCTTGAGAAGGCGAACGCCGAAAAGCCTTGAGCCAGATGCAGAAAGCCCGGCGCTAGGCCGGGCTATCTTCACTGCTACGTCAGCAAATCCTCCTCCCTGCTCTGCCACATGGCCTGAAGCTTGGTCAGCCCCTTGCCAGTGATCAGAGTCGAGCATGTGGGTACCGTGCCGTCTATTGGATGCTCAAAGGTTCCCAGCTTCACATCGAGCAACCCGGCCTCGATCTTCGCTTGGTACGGCTCGTTGGTCCTGGTCACTCACCCCTTCTGCCGCATGAACTGCAACAACCTGGTGCGGCCGGTGCCGATGATCTTCGCGGCCTGGGCGGCGTTATACCTCTTGTGGGATACCGTGACCATGTCGTGGAACGCCACCTTTGGTGCGTCCTGCCCGACCTTCGCTTCCAGAAGATGGTTCTCTTTGGTCAGCTCGGTGTTGTCGGCCTCCAAAGATACGACCTTGCGGACGTTGTCGGTCAGTAGGGCCAGGAGGACCTTGGGATCGTTTAGGCTCGCAATGTCGAAGGCAGGCCTGGCTTGCGCCTCCTCAAGCTCATGAAGCCGACGGATCACCTTGTGGCGAAGTGGGATGCTATAGCCCGTCACCAGAGTTTCGGTCAGCTCTCGATCAAGATTGAAACAGGGCATCGAGCGCCCTGCCCCGTCCAGATAGGTGCCCCCAAAATTGGGGTCAATGATTTTCAGCTCGGAAAGCATGTTCCGGATGTCGCGTATGACATGGTCATGGCGCTTTCCAGTCAAGTCCGCTATCTCGCGGGAAGACATAGTGGTCCGCGACACGTTTTTCGAATCAACAAATTGTGTCGCGGTGCCTGCTGGCTGGCGCGGATCGCTTAATGAGATGTTCATACGAATTTGTCCAGGCCTTCGTGCACGGAGTCAACGACAGCTTTAGCTGACTCCACTGCTTTGTAGAGCAACCAGGCCTGATTCGGAGAGATAACAATTGTTTCCATCCCGGCCTCAACCAGCACCTCCTTCACGCTATGTAGGATGCACGATGCCTCGCTCAAAGCATCCCAGGCCGGAACGTCAGGGCGCACAGAGAACAAATCCTGGCGCTCGATGTTGCAGCTGGCAAATGAGCTCTCTGCAGTTACCGGCGCCCTGCTAGCGCCAGCATTGAGTTTTTCGTTTACTTCGGTATGCTTATTCATGACGATTTCTTCCTCGAAGCTGATCTCGTTTCCCGAAGCCCTGACGAATCTCACCTCGTCGGGGCTTCTTCGTTTCAGGCTATGGCCTGCTTGTTTTGAATTTCCCGCCACTTGAACCCCTCTTCAATCAACTGTTCAAGCTCTGCATTCAGGCTGCGGCGATGTACTACAGCAGCCTCCCTTGCCCGCGCCTTAAGCTGCTCGTCAATTCGCAAGCTGTAGGGGGCCACCTTGTGCGCGTCTTTCATACCTTCCTCCGCATCATTTGTGGACTCATATTAACTCAACCAAAAAAAGAGTCAAGTTGACTCATTGAGTCTTTTTGATTCATTTCGCATACTGCTCTTAATACAAAATTCAGGTCAGTCATGAACGATCGCCACGCCATATCCCCCTATCCCATACGCATGCCGAGCGAGCTTCGTCAGCGGCTGGATGAAAGCGCCAGGCAAGGCTCTCGCTCGTTGCACGCGGAGATTATCTCCCGCCTTGAAGAAAGCTTTGCATCACATCGCGCCGAGTCAATGGGTATGGGTGAACTCGTTGATATCCTCATAGAAACGGGTCGGAAAAAGGGGCTTTCTGTTGAGGTGAGCATCGCCCCAGATGCTGAAAATAGTGACGACGCCCCCCCTCCTCCGATGCGGATGACGACCAGCATCAACAAGGACGCACTGCTTTTAAGTCTTGATGAGACACATCGAACGAAAGATGGGAGCCTGTCCAATGAGAAGATCAGCGAAGCACTGAAACGAGTGTTCTTCGCACTTGGAGAGCTTGATCAAATGGTTGGCTTTACTGCGACTCCAAAGGGCCCCAAGCCTCGGAAGCGCTATCCAAAGGAATGACTCCGCACCCTTCTAGTCATTTTCCGAATACCTTTGCGCCATAGATGCGCATCTCATCGTCATACGCAGCCTCACCCATTCTTGGACCTCAGCCAAAACAAATCCAACAGGTGAGCCGCGAGTATTGGCGTTACTTAGAGGAACAGGCCGTGGGAATGTTGGATCGGCTTTCAAGCGTTTGTAGATCGTCGAGCGTGCTAGGCCGGTGATCTTCTCGACCTCGGGCATACGAATGATGGTATTGGCTATCTGTAAAGCATTTCGATCTATTAATTCGGACATATCTGTTTCCTGCCATTGATTGGGACTGGAAACAGATTAAGGCTCAAGTTACTTGTCAGGAACACCTGACATACTGACATGACACTATGTCAGGTTGTTATGTCAGCCTTTTGGAAGATCGTCAGGCTTGATGGCTGCCGCTAGCTCTGCAAGCTTTCGAGCGTTCTCTCCAGTACGAGCAGCCAAGAATGTCCCGACTGTCTTTTGGATGCCATAAGGTGCAGGTTTCGATCTGTCGTGATCCATCCAATAAGCCAGTGCGGCGTCGCGCATGGCTTCTAGCTGTTTAGTGGCATAAGGAAAAGTCAGGCCCTTTTTACCGCCCTCAGCAGCTAATTTTGCATTGGTCATTCCAAGTCCAGAGCGCGCCAACGCTAATTCCTGTCGGCACTCTTCTAACGCCAACTCGGCCTGTTCTGCTCGTTTTTCCGCCTCAAGCCGAGCCATCACCTCCTCCCTAAGGTCACTATTAAGAAACCCTTGAAGCTCTACTACTCGTTCTAACTCTTTAGTAGCACTCAACAAATCGTCTTGCTCAATGTTTTTGGCTTGACGAAAAGGCCAGTCCAGTGAGTTGACCTTACACCAAGATCTGACATCGTCATGTGAAACCTCCCAAAGGTAGGCTTGTTCACGAGTATCGTCGACCTTACCCACAAGCTCTCCATGCCTTACAGAGTCAATAAACAATGCCATATATCGGTCATATTCAAGGTCATCGGCCCCATCTAGAGGACCGTTATATGCCGGGTCTATCCCACATAAAATCTTGACAACCTCTGCAGCAGAAAACATTCGTCTGCCAACATAAAGCTTATGCCAGCGCGGCGCAGAACCTCCTATTCCGCACCAACTATCAGGCAGGGCAAAACCCAGCTGTTTCAGCTTTGGAATAATATCCTTTTCCTTAATAAAGAGACTACTGTAATCAGAATGGAATATCATCTGGAAACTGTTCCTCCAGCCTATAGTTAATAGTTACATTAAAGTCATTATTTTCACTAGCTTCAACAAGCGCAGCATCAGCCATTTTAAATAAATCCTTAGCAGAGAAGCCTTCCATTTTATATGTGGTAATTCGATGCTCTGCTATAACAGAGGCAATAGCTAGGGCCGCCTCGCCATGGCTGCACTCATTGGACTCCGAAACACCAACTATCAAATCTTTTAACGATATATATCCTGCCTTTTTGCCGGCCAAATAACTTTTTACTATACTCATACCCCCTCCATGTCGGCTAGGGAGTCAGATTTACGAGCTATGGTTAAGCTCGCAACTCCCCCTATGCCAGAGTTAGCTGCCTATCCAACCAGCAATAGCAGCCAGTCTATCTAGCCCGTTAGCAAAATGTAATAGCCTTTCTGCTCATCGTAGGAACACAACCAGAACGGCCAGATCAGCAAGCATTGAGGCCGAAGCCCGGGGTTGGTAGAGTCGGTGCCCTACCACTTGAATCATGGAAAGATGATGACCGCACTGCGCTGGGTAGTACCGCTGATCGTTACTGGAATAAGCCAAATGGCGTGGGGGTATGGAGAGATTGATCAGTTGGCGGGGTCGACCGTCTTGGCTTCTGGCGGGCTCGAGCGAGTCACCTGCCCTCCTCTCGGCGACTATGACTGCATGACCTGGCCTCAGGATTTGTACAAACTCAAGCTACAGAATGTTTGCTTCACCGCCAGGATCATGATGTGTGGTTACTCCTGCGAGGGCTTCATCGCAGAGAAGGCCAGCATTCAAACGCTTTATGTGATTGCCTGTACCGGCCTGGACAGCTCGGCAATCAAGTTCTACAAATGCCCGAGCATGTACTGATATCCCTCAGCCGGAACGGGCGTATCGTTGATGAAAACAGTCACTAGACCTGTCAAGGATGAAAAATGGGCCTGTTCACGAAATGGAAGCTCGCTCGATACCTTCGAATTCAGGAAGTAGAAATCTCCTCTTTTACTGCTCAGCTCAGGCAGATGGATGCCGATGAAATTGGTATGGTCGTGGCGCTGGCGACGGATGCTCGAAACCGTCTGGAAGAGGCAGGGTTCATTTTGAGCGATCCAATTGGTGCCTGCATCCTCAAACCAGAAACACCTGCTGCGCTACACGGCATTATCCGAAGCCTGCAAGCAGAAGGTAAGCCGCAGGACGCCGCAGCGGTAATGGTTTGGCTCCATACGGCGAGAGTGGGTGCCCGGCTCGAATTGAGACCCATGGCGAGAGAGATGTGGAGACAGCTCGAAAGAGGTTTTCCGCATGCCCAGGAGGCGTCCAGATCGTTAATGAGAACGCTCTTCCGATCAATTCGACTTGATGGTTACGACCAGTTCCCGAAAGGCCTTTCCCCAGATCCTCTTTGAATTCAAAGACGTTGCTATTAATCCAATACTCCACCGGCTTCGCGGTTGGCGTGATTCGTAGTCCTGAGCTATGACTTGTTCGAACTCACCATCCGGAGGTCGACGTGAGACTGCAAAGCGACATCGATACGCTCGCGGCAATAGAGGAAGACGCGAGAGCGATGCTGAAATGGTTAGGTTTACCAGACGACGCTCAGAAACTGGCGATGGTCGCTTTCCTTCGCCAGATCATTGATCTGGCGACTTACACCGAGTCGGCGGGGTTGCTTTCTGAGGCGCTAGACTTCAACTGATTCAGCCACAACATTCGCTGCGAGGTTGGCGTGATTCAAGTTTGTGGGCTATTGGTTGATGGCACGCATGGGGCCGGATCAGGGAGCAACGCTATGGCTTGGATTGTTAAAATGACCGTCAGTGACGGTGAGGGGTTTTATGGCTCGCCCCCGGATCACGAGGGGCTTCGGTACGCTTCATGCAAGCCTGGTGGGGCTAAACGGTTCGAAACCAAAGAAAAAGCCAAGCGGTTTTTATTGGTTTCGTCAGATACGAGACCTTCAGAAATACCGCCTTGATGCAGTCGAGGCTTAGCAGCCCATCGTCCTAAGCGCGGAAGCCGATTTGTATTGAAATCTTGGTATCTAAGGATCGTTTCTTCTGCTGAGCAGACATAGGTGATCCCCGCCGGTATAGTTATCCAAGAATAGGCACGATCTCATGAATATTTATCTGTACTTGAACGAGCAGTGGCATGCAGACGCATGGACTTCTGGAGGGCGTATTCCTATCAAGCCTGCTAGCACTTACAAGAGAGCGGAGAGATGTGGAGTATTCACGCCAGACGAAAACCTGATACACCGCTCACCCATTGATCTTATGCCCCTTATTCCTTATGTTTGTTTTGGCGGGGGACATCTTTCGGTGAATATGTCTAATAACGTGTTCGGGGGGGGTTAGAATTCCTGATGTGGTAGATGGCGCTTACTACGAAGACGACGGGCTAATTCTTTCTTTCAGTTATCGACTAACTCGAATAGTGGCAAAAAAGCTGAACAAAAAAGCGTGTGTAAGAATCTTAAGCATAAAAGTTTTAAAGGAATGTATTGATAATCAACTTGGAGAATCTTCAATAGCCGGGTTCTGCGACTATACAGCCGACCACCAGCGTGGCCACTTCCTAAAATCAGTTGAAGATGAATGGCAAGCGGAATACAGATTGTTTTGGTCAATAAAAAAAGAGGTACTGGTAGAGTTACCGCCTGGTATCGCTGAGCTAATGTGTACATGGGATTAACTCTCAGCGCTGGCACATCTGTGTGCGCTTTCGACATAATCAGCATGCGTGTCTCGGCCTCGACACGATCGAGCAGCGCCACCTCCTTAGCTCGCTTGCCCTTCTGCAATTTTTCGGGTTGCTCTTGGCCATGACCGTCTTCGATTCCACTGGCAACAGTGCCAGCTAGTGACTGGGCGCTCCTACCTAGATCGATGTTGACCGCTGCATCTTACTCGTTACGCTGCGCCGTCCTGTACCGGTTGCTAATGGTGATCTGAATACTACGAGTGATACGTTCGCTCTCCCGCCCGCCTGCTGAGACCAGAGCATGTCCGCATCTGAAAAACGATACCCCCGCGACTCATTTACCAAGAAGCTGATCCGGATCTGCCAGAGGCTTGATGAGTGCTTTGCTCGCACCATCACGCACAAAGACATTTATGGCGAGTTCACTGGGGAGATCGAAATCTCATCGATCTGGGTCGTGGGATCTTATGCCCGCGGCGCGATGACTTGCGGCGACCTGGACCTGGTAATCGGCGTGCAAACCAAAGGGGCCTTACCCACAACCAGGGTTTGGGCCAGGGCCTTCTTCGGCGCCCCGTCGCTCGTGCGCTACTACCCAGGCAATCCAATCGAGAACGCATCAGGTGTACCGTTCCCCGAGGCGGTCTTGATCTGGTCCGGCCCGGGTTGCGATTGGAAAGCAGCGATCACCTCAATCAGATCGGATCCCAGCGCCGGTAGAGCGGCGCGCGAAACAGATGTACTCCCCCTCCGGGACGAACAGCTGCGCACCTACAATAATGAGTATCACGAAGCCGTAGATATGCAGCGCGATGGCCTTTGGGAGTGGGAATTCATAGAAATTGGGAAGGAGATGCTCGCCCCGTTGCCGGCCGAGGACGATGCCGAAGATGTAGCGTACTTCAAGCGATGCAAGCCGATGATGGGGCGTAAATCGCAGGAGCTGGTCCCAGCGATTATTAAACTGATGCGAGAGCATGAGCCCGCCGGCTCTTGGTCCTCTCCAAACAGTCACTGGTCGAGCTTCAGATGCGGAGGATCCGAGATTTACCTCGGCCGCCCCGCCCTACCCATCAATTTCTTCGACTATGCGCCTTGGGTACGCCAACTGATCCTGATCCCCCATATCAGCGCCAGAGGGCCAAACGGCGCCTGGGTTATCCGCCGCGGACCAGAGCACCCGCAGCGCAAAGCACTCGAGGGGAAGCAAGCGTATTACCTGACGACATCGGCGCGGCCAAGCAAAATTATCTACAGCGATCGCTCTAAATATTGGTCCCCAGAGGGCATCGAATTGTTTGAAACACGCGAGGAGGCACAAGACCTCGCAGATCAACTTGCCGACGAAGATTTTGAAGAGCAGGAAGCGACAAGGGCCGAGGGATTCGATCTGTTGGCCCTTTTCGGCCTGGTCGACATTGTGGAGATTGGCAGTGAGCAGCTCGCAATGACCCACAAAGGAGCCCTTTATCTGGAGAAGGATGAAGCAGACTTCGAGGAACTGGTTGCCGCCCTGCCGTCATCCTAAAACGAAACAGGCCGACACCAGGCTCACGCTTTCAGTGTACTGACCGGACTGGAGCGTGAAATCCAATCCAGCGCGCTTGCCACCCCAAAATAAAAAGACCAAAATAAAGGACTATATAGGAGTCTTATCTATGCAAAATATTCTGGCCGACGTGGCCGTAAGCGTATCCGAGCTCAAGAAGAATCCCTCCTCCGTCTTGAGCGGCGCCAACGGCATGCCTGTGGCTGTGCTGAACCACAACCGCGTTATGGGTTATATGATCCCAGCAAACGTCTACGAGGCCATGGTTGAGCGCCTGGACGAACTGGAACTGGTCCAACTGGTCAAGGCACGACTCGACGCCAACGAAACACCTGTTCGAGTATCTCTCGACGATCTCATTGGCGAGGCCGAGGCAGATATCGCCAATGGCCGTTGAGTACGACGTCGAGTGGGATCCGAAGGCGCTGAAAGAACTGCGAAAGCTCGATGGCGCCATCCGCCTTCAGTTCTTGCGAAAGCTCCAGGAACGGCAGGCCGGGCCGCGAGTGCCAGGTGATGCACTTCACGGCATGAAGGATTGCTACAAGATCAAATTGCGCAGCGCGGGCTACCGACTTGTGTACCGCGTTGAGGATGGACGGATTGTCATCCTGGTGCTGGCCGTCGGCAAGCGGGAACGAAGCAGCGTCTACGATTCGGCCAAGAATCGGTAAGCAGAAACAAGAAGCCCGGCGCTTGGCCGGGCTTTTGATGGTTGATGTTATTCAACCGAGACGAGGTGGCGTTTGAAAATATCTTTCTTTTCGACCGAGTCCCAGTATTTCGATGTCTCAACGTAAACTACGGCTCGTGAGGCAATTTTTAGCTTTTGAACCTGTTCAGTAA
This sequence comes from Pseudomonas fluorescens, assembly GCF_018614775.1. Classification (GTDB taxonomy): domain Bacteria; phylum Pseudomonadota; class Gammaproteobacteria; order Pseudomonadales; family Pseudomonadaceae; genus Aquipseudomonas; species Aquipseudomonas fluorescens_BY. The sequence goes on along the minus strand of NZ_JAGGOF010000035.1, from coordinate 19,609 downwards.
GCTTTAGAGGGAAGCGCACAAGGACCTTACCTTCGACAGTGCGTATAGCTAGCCTGCCGGTGTCAGTGATTCCTGCTACGTTGCCCTGAATGGTTTCCTGATACTTTTCTGGCTCGTTGATAGTGTCCAGAAGTGCCCGGACTCTTGTTATTTCGTCTGGTCGGCCATCCCAAGTCTGCAGCCCAGTGGAGGACCGCCAAGAAAACTGCACGGCAAGACCAGCACTACCTAGACCTTTCATGAATTCACTGAGCTGGTGAGCCGATTTCCCACCAACAGCATCAACTGCGTCGTAAAAGTCTTCCTGATTGGAGTTGAGCAGCCTGAATGTCTGCGTAAGCGTTGCCTGTAACAGGCTATCACCGGTCAAATCAGGGGCGGCATTGCCAGTGATGAAAACATGAGTAGAACCGTGGGCGAGCCCTGCGAGTTTGAAGTTGAGCGCATTTAGCACGTCACTTGCCACTCCACGGACAGCGTCATTGCCGTAGCGAAGGCGGTGAGCGGCAAGCTTCCAGGCTTTGGAAAGCGGCCCGATTGTATTTAGAAAGCTATCGAGCGGGATACTGCCATTGGCTTGAGGACCTATCAGGCGAACGTCAACGAGCTCGCCGAGTTCATCGGACTCGCTAAGCGCAACCTTGCTCACAATGGAGCGCGCAGTGTCTTCTTGGTTCTTTGCTGCCAATTGCAGAAAAAAATCATCCGGGTTGTTTTTTGCTCGAGCTTTAGTCTCTTCCGCAAATTCTTTCAAAGAAGCGGCGTGCTCGCGAAGGAAGCTGCTGCTCATATTGTGACCTCCGCGAATCCCTTCGCCGTTACTCGATCATGACAAGACCCTAGGATACCTCGCCAGTAAGCTTCCCGATGGAAAACCTGATCAGCAGCAGGTGTTTCGAGATACAAGTCTAGGTCATAAATCGCCTCGGCCGTAGCGTGGTCGAGCAACCTCGCTACTTGCTGCTGTGCATCGGTCGATGCTGCTGCCGGGTTACGCCAATTCGGGCTCCATATCACGCAATCGATGTCGCCAGGGTTTGGCTTGGCGGTAAGAAATGACCCGTCGATCCAAATAGTCCCCGTCACGCCTGCAGCTACAAGAGCCTCGCTCCAAACTGAGAGCTTCCGAAATAGATCCGATCTGCGCGCATCATCCGGAAATGGGGCAACGGCAAGGTCGTAAATTTCCTGCAGGGATTTGGCATGCATGCCAGGTGGTAGTAGCGCAGGGAAATCAGGCTTTTGCATTGGCGGTGGATTTCATTCCGTGAACTTTGTGGCGCTACGTAGCAGCTTGAAACGGTTCGCAGGTAGCGAAGCCTGCTTATCTTGCGCACACGCCCCACCAGAAGACGTGGCCTAGGATGCCTATGCTCATCCTCTGCTGGAAGTTGTAGTCCTTGGCCGGGCTCGACGTGGTTGAAGCGAGCTCGGCACTCAACGCACGCTGGCAAATCTACCACCATTATTTCGCCACTACGAGTCAAGCCCTAGAAAATTAGCGAACCGGAAATAATCAAAACAGTTTGCTAATTTATTTAGCTATTGCTAATTTACAGCCACTCCTTCGCCACCTCATTGCGAATCAAGAGCACTCACTATTTTTTGCGAAAGCCATCAACGCGGCGGGCCTTTGTTCGCCCTGGAGAAAGCCATGATTCAAAAACGCTTGTCGGCAACGTGGTTGCTTGAGGTCCTGCTGTTCATGTTCGTCTACGTCGCGCTTACGGTCGCCTGGTTTGGCTTTGCTGCGCCGGAAATGGTCAGCAGCCCATCCACCGGTGCGGTCCTCGTCGGGTTCGCAGGTTCGGCCCTGTGGCTTATCTGCACCACCTGCATCGTCGTCCACATCATCAACAAATGGCACTCAGCCAAGACCACGGAGAAGCAACCATGAAGCAATACCTCGACAGCAATCGACGACAGGAACTGATGCTGGATGCCCTAGCCGATGCACTTGAGCGGGCCTCTCCAGTCCGGGAAAGGAACAACCCCAACACGGATTCTCGCGATCTACCTAACAAGGCCATCCCTGTCGAATCCTTCGTAGAAAAAATGGCGGTGCAACCATGACAGCCACAAAGCCCGGTGGCAGCCGGACTGCTCTTCAGAACGAATTCAACCAGCTCGGCTCCCGCCTAGTTCGATTCGGCCAGGCCATGCAAGAGCCCAGCACCACGGTCAGTGAACTGACGCAGTTGGCCCAGGCCTGCGGCATCAACCTCATGTTGCGCATGGTCGCTGAATCTGAGGGGCGCAGCGATGGCTAAAACCGCTTTGCGCGTCCGCCTAGGTGCCACATCGTTTTACCTGAACACTGAGTCCTCTTCACCAGGTACCGGACATAGGAACCGGTACCGGCTATTCAAGACCGATAACTACGGGCGGGACAAATTAGGGTGGATACAGGTCGGCTCGATGGCGGGCCAGCAACTGATCGCACTTGATGTCGATCGGGCCCGATTTGAGGCATGCGAGAAACTGTTCTCGAGCAAGAAGCCTCATCGCTACGGACAGTACGGCGATATACGCGGTCAGCCAGGCAAATGGGAAGGCGAGGCGTTCCCGCTTCGCGTGATGAATAGGCCGTGACGCGACACAAATCGCGAATACCGAAACGTGTCGCAAGACAAATACGAAGATAGAGCCGAGCACGGCCCGGAGCATCATCATGGCGAAAGTCATTGCCCAAATTACGGTAAAGCTCCCGCGCCTCATGGAGGTGAGCGAGTACAGGAAGTTGAGGTACGCCGGCGGCAAGCCCAGCGTGCAGCAACTGAAAAAATGGATTGAGGAAGGCGAAGTGGTTGGAGAGGTAAAGGGCGGGATGTATTTCGTGGACATCCAGGCGGCGGTGATGGGTTCAAATGACCCTCTCCTGGCTCAGATGATGGAGATTGGCTGATGGCTGCTCGGCCGCGCACGCTCAAAAATAGGAAGCTGCCGCCAAATCTCTACCCCAACGGGAAATATTGGCGGTACCGCAACCCGATCACAGGATTGATGACCAGCATCAACCGCCCTCTTGAGGAGGCAATCAAACTGGCCCGGGCCGCCAATCTCAAACTCGCCGCGCTGGTCGTCGACGACGGTGCCCTGCTCACTCTGCTAACCGGAGATCGCCTGCCGACAGTGAGCAATCTACTTCAGCGCTTCCATGATGAATGGGTCGCGGACAAAGGCTACGCGGTGCGAACCCTGGAAGAGATCAAGTTCAAGCTTGAGCGATATCGGCAGGATCTTGGTGACCGGCTGATTGGGCAGATGGATGTGCTCGCCATGGCTGAATACCTGGACCAGTTCAGCAACAACGCCTACACCAAGCACCGGGGGCTATGGGTGCAGATATTCTCCTTCGCCGTGGCCAAGGGCCTGGCCGAACGTAATAACGCCGAGCTGACCCTTGTGAAAAAGGAAGCGGAGAAGAAGCGCCAGCGGCACACAGTCGAGGGGCTGAAGCTCATCATCGATGCCGTCACCACGCCACCGTGGCTGAAGCGAGCCATCCGCCTGGCCCTGACCAGCCTCCAGCGCCGAGAGGATATCGTGACCTGGCTGAAGTCCGCTGCAGATATGGACAAGAACACGCTGACCGTATCGCCAGGGAAAACCCAGGGCTACGACAACCCGGTGCACCTGAAAATAACCATGGGAGCTGCGCTGCGGGAGGTAGTAGGTGAGTGCCTTCGCTCCCCGATCGCGACGCCGTATCTGATCCACTACAAGCCGAAGGCCAGGCGCAGGGAGCAAATCGACGCCAAAGACCACTGGACGTCGGTGACACCGGATTATCTAACCAAGGAGTTCAGCAAGGCTCGGGATGCAGCCCAAGCCTACGATCATGTCCCGGCCGGTGAGCGCCCCACTTTTCACGAGATCCGCGCTTTGGGTGCCTGGCTTTATGAGCAGCAGAATTTCCCAATGGAATACATCCAGGCCTTGATGGGACACGCGGACGAGAAGATGACCAAGCACTATCAGGAGGGGCATGGAGACAAGACGATTAAATACGTCGAGGTGGGCGCCGAATTGGCGTTCTGAGTTGGGGGTTTTGCAAAAGTTTTGCAAAAGTTTTGCAAATGGCAGGAAGCAAAAAGGGGTTACCGTTTCCGGTAACCCCTCTAGACCGCCCAGCAGAGCGGATTTTGTTTGGTAGGCGCGATTGGACTCGAACCAACGACCCCCACCATGTCAAGGTGGTGCTCTAACCAACTGAGCTACGTGCCTGCTGTGAGGCGGCATTCTACGGAATTCCGAAGGGGTGTCAACACCTTTTTTTCACCTAACCCTATGAATATGCAAAATATTTAATTTCGCCAATGGGACGAAGCATTCGCGGTGGCTGGCGGCCGATTTTTATCTCGGGTAGGATCCGCGCATTCGTAAAAAATATAAAACAGAGGTTGCAGAATGACGAACACATCCTACCCAGCGTCCTATTACGCCGCGTCGGCCAACCCGGCTCCATCGCGCCCTGCCCTGCAGGCGGAGGTCGAGACCGATGTGTGTGTGATCGGTGCGGGCTATACCGGCCTGTCTTCTGCCCTGTTTTTGCTGGAGAACGGGTTCAAGGTTACGGTCCTGGAAGCGGCGAAGGTGGGCTTTGGTGCTTCGGGTCGCAACGGGGGGCAGATCGTCAACAGCTACAGTCGTGACATTGATGTGATCGAGCGCAGTGTTGGCCCTCAGCAGGCGCAGCTGCTGGGCCATATGGCGTTCGAGGGTGGGCGGATCATTCGGGAGCGCGTGGCGAAGTATCAGATTCAATGCGATCTGAAGGACGGTGGCGTGTTCGCCGCGCTGACCGCCAAGCAGATGGGCCATCTGGAGTCGCAGAAGCGCTTATGGGAGCGTTTTGGGCACACTCAGCTGGAGCTGCTGGATCAGCGTCGAATTCGCGAGGTGGTGGCTTGCGAGGAGTATGTGGGCGGCATGCTGGACATGAGCGGCGGGCATATTCATCCGCTCAACCTGGCCTTGGGCGAAGCGGCGGCCGTCGACTCGCTTGGCGGGCTGATCTACGAACAATCGCCGGCGGTGCGCATCGAGCGCGGTGCCAGCCCGGTTGTGCATACGCCACAGGGCAAGGTCAGGGCCAAGTTCATCATCGTGGCCGGCAACGCCTATCTGGGCAACCTGGTGCCGGAGCTGGCGGCCAAATCCATGCCTTGCGGCACGCAGGTTATTGCCACCGAGCCGCTGGGAGACGAGTTGGCTCGCCGCTTGTTGCCGCAGGATTACTGCGTCGAAGACTGTAACTATCTGCTCGATTACTACCGCCTGACCGGCGACAAGCGCCTGATCTTTGGCGGTGGCGTGGTGTACGGAGCGCGGGATCCGGCGAACATCGAAGCGATCATTCGTCCGAAGATGCTCAAGGCGTTCCCGCAGCTCAAGGATGTGAAGATTGATTACGCCTGGACCGGAAACTTCCTGCTGACGCTGTCGCGTCTTCCGCAGGTCGGACGCCTGGGGGATAACATCTATTATTCCCAGGGCTGCAGCGGCCATGGTGTGACGTACACGCACCTCGCGGGCAAGGTCCTGGCCGAGGCGCTGCGCGGCCAGGCGGAGCGCTTCGATGCGTTTGCCGATCTGCCCCACTACCCTTTCCCGGGCGGGCAGTTGTTGCGCACGCCGTTCGCGGCGTTGGGTGCCTGGTATTACGGGTTGCGGGACAGGCTTGGGTTCTGAGGCTCGCGCCTAAGCACTTCGTCGGATACAGGACTGGGCTGCTCGGCAGCCCAGCGGGAGCCAAGCGCCCTCGCCATGGACTCACTTCAGATATCAGAACAGGCCTGAGCCGATCAGGCACGCAGGCAAAAAACCCAAACCGCATAAACAAAAAACCCCGGTCTTTCGACCAGGGTCTTTGCTATCGATGGGAAGAAGCTTTGCGGCTTTCTTCTTGGCTTCAAGGCGTTCAGTGGGCCTCGAAGCAGATATGGCGCAGCGGACGGGACTCGAACCCGCGACCCCCGGCGTGACAGGCCGGTATTCTAACCGACTGAACTACCGCTGCGTATCGCTGTGGACTTGCGTCCATTTAACTCGTCTGACCAGGACCTTCGGTCTTGATCTCGAACCAGGCAAGCCTACTTCGGAAAATATGGCGCAGCGGACGGGACTCGAACCCGCGACCCCCGGCGTGACAGGCCGGTATTCTAACCGACTGAACTACCGCTGCGCGTCGGTGGAAGCTTTGGCAGCTTCCGTCTTGCTTTCGCAAAACTCTCGTAAAACATGGTGGGTGATGACGGGATCGAACCGCCGACATTCTGCTTGTAAGGCAGACGCTCTCCCAGCTGAGCTAATCACCCTTTGCTTCGTTGAGGCCGCGAAATTTACGCAGGTACCGAAGCTAAGTCAATAGCGGGGTTGAGTTTTTTTCAAAAACAGCTTCGAGCGGCAAGCTTCAAGCTGCAAGCAGAAACGCCAACACCGCGAAATCGCTCGCCACTTGCAGTTGCTCCTCATGCATAAATCATTTTCTTGGTCATGCCGCCGTCCACGACGAACTCCTGGCCCGTGACGAAACCGGCATTGCGCGACAACAGCCACGCCACCATCGCCGCCACGTCCTCTACCGTGCCCACCCTGCCCGCCGGATGCTGGGCGTGGTCGGCATCGGCCAGCGGCTGTGCGCGGCGCTGGGACGGGTCACGCGCGTCGATCCAACCGGGGCTGACGGCGTTCACGCGGATCTCCGGCCCCAGGCTGATCGCCAAGGCATGGGTCAGGGCCAGCAAGCCGCCCTTGCTCGCCGCGTAGGCTTCAGTGTCTGGCTCCGACTGCGCGGCGCGGGTCGAGGCCAGATTGACGATGGCCCCGTTGTGAGCGCGCAGGTACGGCGCACAATGCTTGGCCAGCAGCATCGGCCCGCCCAGGTTCACTGCCAGGACCCGATTCCAGTAGGCCAGGTCGAGGCTTTCCAGGGTGATGTTGTGCGGGTCGGCGATGGCCGCGTTGCACACCAGCGCGTCTAGCCGCCCGAACTGACCGAGCACCTCGGCGATACCGGTAGCGACCTGTGCTTCATCCGCCACGTCCATGGCGATGAACCAGGCGTTGTCGCCCAGCGTCTTCGCGACCTTGGAACCGCGCTCGCGATCCAGATCGGTCAGCACCACCTGCCAGCCTTCACAAATCAGCCAGGCAGCAATGCCAAGGCCAATGCCCCGCGCAGCGCCCGTGACCAATGCAACCCGGCCATGGATGCCGCTCGGCGGCGTTGCCAATTCGATCACAAGGCCGCCAACCCACGGGCCAGGTCAACTTGCAGATCAGCCACGTCTTCCAGGCCGACCGCAACGCGGATCAGGCTGTCACGAATACCCGCCGCTTCACGCGCCTGGGGCGACAGACGGCCGTGGGAGGTGGTGCTCGGGTGGGTGATGGTGGTTTTGCTGTCGCCCAGGTTGGCGGTGATGGAGATCAGCCGGGTCGCGTCGATGAAGCGCCAGGCGCCCTCCTTGCCCCCTTTGACCTCGAAGCTCACCACCGCACCGAAACCGCGCTGCTGACGCTGGGCCAGATCGTGTTGCGGATGACTCTTGAGGCCGGCGTAATGGACTTTCTCGATACCGTCCTGCTGCTCCAGCCACTCGGCCAGGGCCTGGGCGTTGGCGCAATGCGCCTTCATGCGCAGGCCCAGGGTTTCCAGGCCCTTGAGGAAGATCCAGGCGTTGAACGGACTGAGGGTCGGCCCAGCGGTACGCAGGAAGCCCACCACTTCTTTCATCTGCTCGCCTCGACCGGCCACCACGCCGCCCATGCAACGGCCCTGGCCGTCGATGAACTTGGTCGCCGAATGCACGACCACGTCGGCCCCCAGCTTCAGCGGCTGCTGCAGCGCCGGGGTGCAGAAGCAGTTGTCGACCACCAGCATGGCGCCCTTGGTGTGGGCGACTTCCGCCAGCGCGGCAATGTCCACCAGCTCGGCCAATGGGTTGGAGGGCGATTCGACGAACAACAGCTTGGTGTTGGGCTTGATCGCGGCATCCCAACCGGACAGATCCGCCAGGGGCACGTAATCGACTTCCACCCCGAAGCGCTTGAAGTATTTTTCGAACAGGCTGATGGTCGAGCCGAAGACGCTGCGCGACACCAAGACATGATCACCCGCGCTGCACAGGCTCATCACCACCGCCATGATCGCCGCCATGCCGGTGGCGGTGGCGACCGCCTGTTCGGCGCCTTCCAGGGCGGCAATGCGCTCCTCGAAGGCCCGCACGGTCGGGTTGGTGTAGCGCGAGTAGACATTGCCGGGCACTTCACCGGCAAACCGCGCCGCGGCATCGGCCGCCGTGCGGAACACGTAGCTGGAGGTAAAGAACATCGGATCGCCATGTTCGGCTTCCGGTGTGCGGTGTTGACCCGCGCGCACCGCCAGGGTGTCGAACGCTACGCCTTCAAGGTCGCTGTCCAGCCGACCGGCATCCCAATCCTGACTCATGCTGCCACTCCTGTAATCGGTTAAACGCAAACCGGCCCCTCGGGGCCGGTTCGTGACTCAGTTGTTGTACAGATCGATGATCGCACTGACCGCCTGGGTCTTGGCCTTGGACGCATCGTTACGCGCGTGCTCGATCCGGTTCAGGTAGGCCTCGTCGATGTCGCCGGTAACGTACTTGCCGTCGAACACCGCGCAATCGAACTGCTCGATCTTGATCTTGCCGCCGCCCACCGCTTCGATCAGGTCCGGCAGGTCCTGGTAGATCAGCCAGTCGGCGCCGATCAGGTCGGCCACGTCCTGGGTGCTGCGGTTATGGGCAATCAGTTCGTGGGCACTCGGCATGTCGATGCCGTAGACGTTCGGGTAGCGCACAGCCGGGGCTGCCGAGCAGAAATACACGTTCTTGGCGCCGGCTTCGCGGGCCATCTGGATGATCTGCTTGCAGGTGGTGCCGCGCACGATGGAGTCGTCCACCAGCATCACGTTCTTGCCGCGGAATTCCAGTTCGATGGCGTTGAGTTTCTGGCGTACGGATTTTTTCCGCGCGGCCTGGCCCGGCATGATGAAGGTACGGCCGATGTAGCGGTTCTTCACGAAGCCTTCGCGGAACTTGACGCCCAGATGGTTCGCCAGTTCCAGTGCCGCGGTGCGGCTGGTGTCCGGGATCGGGATGACCACGTCGATGTCGTGGTCCGGGCGCTCGCGCAGGATCTTCTCGGCCAGTTTCTCACCCATGCGCAGGCGGGCCTTGTAGACCGAGATGCCATCGATGATCGAGTCCGGGCGCGCCAGGTAGACGTGCTCGAAGATGCACGGGGTCAGGCTCGGGTTGGTCGCGCACTGGCGGGTATGCAGCTTGCCGTCTTCAGTGATATAGACCGCTTCGCCCGGAGCCAGGTCGCGGATCAGGGTGAAGCCGAGCACGTCCAGGGACACGCTTTCGGAGGCGATCATGTACTCGACGCCTTCGTCGGTGTGACGCTGGCCGAACACGATCGGACGGATGCCGTGGGGGTCGCGGAAACCGACGATGCCGTAGCCGGTGATCATCGCCACGACCGAGTAGCCGCCAACGCAACGGTTATGCACGTCGCTCACGGCGGCAAACACGTCTTCTTCGGTAGGCTGCAGCTTGCCGCGCTGGGCCAGCTCATGGGCGAACACGTTGAGCATCACTTCCGAGTCGGAACTGGTGTTGACGTGGCGCAGGTCCGATTCGTAGATCTCCTTGGCCAGCTGCTCGACGTTGGTCAGGTTGCCGTTGTGCGCCAGGGTGATGCCGTACGGCGAGTTGACGTAGAACGGCTGGGCTTCAGCCGACGTCGAGCTGCCCGCGGTCGGGTAGCGCACGTGGCCGATACCCATGTGGCCGACCAGACGCTGCATGTGACGCTGGTGGAACACGTCACGCACCAGGCCATTGTCCTTGCGCAGGAACAACCGGCCGTCATGGCTGGTCACGATACCGGCAGCGTCCTGGCCGCGGTGCTGGAGCACGGTTAGCGCGTCATACAGCGCCTGATTGACGTTCGACTTACCGACGATACCGACGATGCCACACATGCGACGCAACCCCTACTTAATGGATCTGAACTGAACAACACTCACTGCGGCGTTTTGGCCGTCGGCAAGAGCTGTTCCTTGAACGGTATTTCAGCGGGTACGCTGATACCGCTGGCAAGCCACTGACTGCTCCAACCCAGGATCAGGTTTTTTGACCAGTCTGCGACCAATAGAAATTGTGGCACGAGCCGGGACTCCTGCCACCACTTATCCTGCTGTACCGGCCCCAGGCTCAAGAGCCCGACAGCCACGACCACCAGCAGCGCGCCACGCGCGGCGCCGAAGGCCATGCCCAGGAACCGGTCCGTCCCGGAAAGCCCGGTGACGCGAATCAGTTCGCCGATCAGGTAGTTGATCATTGCGCCGACCAGCAAGGTGGCGATAAACAAGATGGCACAGCCCGCGATCACGCGAGCCGACGGGGTTTCGATGTATCCGGCGAGGTACTGGGACAGCGAGCCACCAAACAACCAGGCCACGACTCCCGCGATGATCCAGGTCAGCAGCGAGAGGGCTTCCTTGACGAAGCCCCGGCTCAGACTGATCAATGCGGAGATGGCGACGATCGCAACGATCGCCCAGTCAACCCAGGTAAATGGCACGGTGCAGCCTACAGACGGATAAGGCGGCGCATTTTAGCAGAGCCCAGGCCTGTCGGTAAGCTGCGTGATTCAAATCAGCTAAATCGCAGTTAACCGCGCTCTGGCTGGAAACGTACCACGAACCCCTTGAGGTTCTGCTGGCGACCGAGCAGATCACGCAGGCGGTCGGCCTCGGCCCGCTCGATCAGCGGACCGACAAACACCCGGTTCTTGCCATCGGCGGAGCGGATATAGGCGTTGTAGCCTTGGCTGCGCAGGTTCTTCTGCAAGCTTTCGGCACTTTCGCGGCTGGTCAGGCTGGCCAGTTGCACCGACCAACTGACCGACAGGCCGTTGGCATCCACACGACTTTGCGTGGTATCCGGCTTGGCGGGCGCAGCGGTAATCGGCTGGGTCGGCGCCGGCTTGACGGCCGGTGCTGCGGGAACGGGCGTTGGCGCGACAGCCGGCTTGCTCGGTGCAGGCGCAATAGGCGTCGACGGTGCAGCCGGTTGCTGAGCCAGCTCTTCGTCGCTCGGAATCGGCTCCTGGGGCAGCGCCTGTGGCTCGGGCACCGCCACCGGTTCAACGTGCATCGGCGGCACCGACGGCGCTTGAGGCGCAGCCGGCGCATCGACCGTGACCTGGCGTTGCTCGTCCTGGCGGGAAAACAGCATCGGCAGGAAAATCACCGCCAGGGCCACCAAAACCAAGGCCCCGACCATGCGCTGCTTGTACGCCTTATCCAGCAATGCCATCTGCCGCTTCCTCCGTGGAGCGCCGGGCCAGCCATTGCAGGGCCTCGGCAACACAAAAAAATGATCCGAACAACAGGATCTCGTCATCGGTCGTCGCCACGGCGCACTGCCCTTCCAGCGCGGCGGCCACACTGCCGTAGCTGCGTACGGCGGCACCGCGGCGATGCAATGCGTCCTGCAACTCTGCCGCCGGACGCGAACGCGGCGAATCCAGTGGCGTTACCGCCCAATGCTGGACACTAGCACCCAACGCATCGACAACGCCATCCAGATCCTTGTCGGACAGCAGCCCGAAAACCGCCAGACGCTGCCCTGCCACGGGCCGCCGAGCCAGGCGCTCGGCCAAGTACTGCGCCGCATGGGGGTTGTGGCCGACATCCAGCAACAGGTTCAGACGCTTGCCTTTCCAATCGAACTGGCGGTGGTCAAGCCGCCCGACGATGCGGGTCGCTTGCAACGCTTCGACAATTTGTCCGGCGTCCCATGGCAAACCCAGCAACAGATAGGCCTGAAGCGCCAGCGCGGCGTTTTCCATCGGCAGGTCCAGCAGCGGCAGATCGCGCAGCTCCACCGGATGGCCCTGGGCGTCGCTGCCGCGCCATTGCCAATGTTGCTCGGTCATTGCCAGATCGAAATCCCGCCCGCGCAGGAAGAATGGGCAGCTCAGCTCACGGACCTTGTCCAGCAACGGCTGGGGAGGATTGAGGTCGCCACAGAGCGCAGGCGCGCCCTGGCGGAAGATACCGGCCTTCTCGTAAGCGACGGACTCACGGGTATCGCCCAGGTAATCGGCATGGTCCACGCCGATGCTGGTGACCAGGGCGATGTCCGCGTCCACCAGGTTGACCGTGTCCAGGCGACCGCCCAGCCCGACTTCCAGCACAACGGCATCGAGGCCCTCACGGGCGAACAGCCAGAACGCCGCCAGGGTGCCCATTTCGAAATACGTCAGGGAAATTTCGCCGCGCCCGGCTTCCACCGCAGCAAAGGCTTCGCACAGCGCGACGTCAGTGGCTTCGACACCGTTGACCTGCACCCGCTCGTTGTAGCGCAGCAGGTGCGGCGAACTGTAGACACCGACACTCAACCCTTGCGCCCGCAGCAGCGAAGCCACGAAAGCGCAGGTCGAACCCTTGCCGTTGGTGCCAGTGACGGTGATGACCCTGGGTGCCGGCTTGGCGAGCCCCATGCGGGACGCTACCGCTTGCGAGCGCTCCAGCCCCATGTCGATGGCCGACGGATGCAACTGCTCGAGGTAGGCAAGCCAGTCGCCCAGGGTACGCTGGGTCATAGGCCTGCAGGCACCGGCGGAACCACGATCGGCTCGATCGGCGCGGCGACGAACTTCGGCGTCGGCAGACCCATCAGTTGCGCCAGCAGATTGCCCAGGCGCGGACGCAGTTCCTGGCGATGGATGATCATGTCGATGGCACCATGCTCCAGCAGGAACTCACTGCGCTGAAAGCCTTCCGGCAGCTTTTCACGCACGGTCTGCTCGATCACGCGCGGGCCGGCGAAGCCGATCAGGGCCTTGGGCTCGCCGACGATCACGTCGCCCAGCATCGCCAGGCTGGCGGAGACACCGCCGTAGACCGGATCGGTCAGCACGGAGATGAATGGGATGCCTTCTTCGCGCAGACGCGCCAGTACCGCCGAGGTCTTGGCCATTTGCATCAGGGAGATCAGCGCTTCCTGCATCCGCGCACCGCCGGAAGCGGCGAAGCAGATCATCGGGCAACGGTTCTCCAGGGCATGGTTGGCGGCACGAACGAAGCGCTCGCCGACGATGGCGCCCATGGAACCGCCCATGAAGGAGAATTCGAAGGCCGAGACCACCACCGGCATGCCCAGCAAGGTCCCGCTCATGGACACCAGTGCATCTTTTTCACCAGTCTGCTTCTGGGCAGCGGTCAGGCGATCCTTGTACTTCTTGCCGTCGCGGAATTTCAGGCGGTCTACCGGTTCCAGGTCGGCGCCCAGCTCCTCGCGACCTTCGGCGTCCAGGAAGATATCGATACGGGCACGCGCGCCAATGCGCATGTGGTGGTTGCACTTGGGGCAAACGTCCAGGGTCTTTTCCAACTCCGGGCGGTACAACACCGCTTCGCAGGACGGACATTTGTGCCACAGACCTTCAGGCACCGAGCTTTTCTTCACCTCGGAACGCATGATCGAAGGGATCAGTTTGTCTACCAACCAGTTGCTCATGCTTTCTTTCTCCAGTACCGGCGGCCCGAACGCTCTGGTTCGCGGCCCCGCGTATGCCCTTGAGCTAAATTCATTTGTGCGGCGAGGGCCGTAAGGCGACCACGGTCAGCGCGGAGCATGACCTGCGTGCAACCCAACCTTCCTCAGCCATCCCGGCAACCGCTTCAGCGTGGCTGCCACTACGCTATCGGCCCGCCCGGAGGCGGCGCCTGCCTGCTTTGTACAGTGCAGGTATGGACGGCGGCAGTCTGCCAGCCGTCACATTGACGACTGGCTGCTGCGTACAGCCGCCATGAACGCGCGAATCTTCGCCGGATCCTTGATGCCCTTGCCCTGCTCAACGCCGCCACTCACATCCACCGCGTAAGGGCGAACCTGGCGAATCGCCTCGGCCACGTTCTGCGCCGTAAGGCCGCCGGCCAGGATAATCGGCTTGCTCAATCCCTTGGGCACCAGCGACCAGTCGAACGCTTCGCCGGTACCGCCAGGAACGCCCTCCACGTAGGTGTCCAGCAACATGCCGCTGGCACCGGCGAAGGCCTCGCAACTGGCGGCGATGTCATCGCCCGCCTTGACCCGCAATGCCTTGATGTACGGACGATGCCAGCCTTCACAATCGGCGGGCGTCTCGTCGCCATGAAATTGCAACAACGCCAGCGGCACCGCATCGAGTATCTCGCCCAGCTCGCAACGACTGGCGTTGACGAACAAGCCGACGGGGGTCACGAACGGCGGCAGGGCCTGGATGATCGCCCTCGCCTGCTGCACCGTCACCGCCCGCGGGCTCTTGGCATAGAACACCAGCCCGATGGCGTCGGCCCCGGCCTCGACCGCCGCCAACGCGTCCTCGACGCGGGTGATCCCGCAAATCTTGCTGCGAACGGCCGACATGTCGTGAAAACTCCAAGGCAAATCCGTGAAAGTCCCGGATGGTAGCAAATGCTGCGAAGGGCGTCAGCCGTCGAGTTCGGAGAAGCCCGTGAGGAAATGTGGCCCGATGTAACGCTCCGGCAGCTCGAACTCATCGCGATACTCCACTTGCACCAGGTACAGGCCGAACGGATGCGCCGTCACCCCACCGGAGCGGCGGACACGACTGTCGAGCACTTCCTTGATCCATTCCACCGGGCGTTCGCCAGCACCGATGGTCATGAGCACGCCGGCAATGTTCCGGACCATGTGATGCAGGAACGCGCTGGCGCGGATGTCGAGCACGATCATCTTGCCGTGACGGGTCACGCGCAGGTGATGCAACTCCTTGATCGGCGACTTGGCCTGGCACTGGCCGGCGCGGAAAGCGCTGAAATCATGGACTCCGACCAGGTACTGCGCGGCCTCGGCCATGCGCTCGACGTCCAATGGGCGGTGATTCCAGGTGATTTCTTCGTTGAGGTGCGCCGGGCGAATCTGATCGTTGTAGATCACGTAGCGATAACGCCGGGCGATCGCCTTGAAGCGCGCATGAAAATGCGCCGGCATCACCTTGGCCCAACTGACACTGACATCGTGGGGCAAGTTGATGTTGGCCCCCATTACCCAAGCCTTCATCGAACGCTCGACCTGGGTATCGAAATGCACCACTTGGCCGCAGGCATGCACGCCAGCGTCGGTACGGCCGGCGCAATGCAGCGAAACCGGCGAGTCGGCGACTTTGGACAGCGCGTTCTCAAGGGTTTCCTGCACCGTCAGTACGCCGGAAGCCTGGCGCTGCCAGCCACGATAGCGCGAGCCTTTGTATTCCACGCCCAAGGCGATGCGGAAAAAGCCGTCGGCCGCCATTTCGGCAGCCGGGTTGTCTATGTTTGCCAAGGAATTACAGCCTGCTGAGGGACGCAAAGGCGGGCATTATAAGGCCGGTGGGGCGGGATGCCAGTGCAACAGGTGATCCTGGGTTGGATCGACTGGCGCCATCGCGAGCAGGCTCGCTCCCACAGGCTTTTGTGAACGCTGCGAATCCCTTGTGGGAGCGAGCCTGCTCGCGATGGCAATCTTCCAGGTAACCTCATATTCCGCCCCAAACAAAACGGCAGCCTCACCGGCTGCCGTTTTGTTGATCCCATACCCTCACACCAAGCGCGACAACATCTCCTGCGCTTCGCTCTTCTGGGTGGCATCGCCTTCGTTGAGGACTTCGCCGAGGATATCCCGGGCACCGTCGCTGTCGCCCATGTCCATGTAGGCTTGTGCCAGGTCGAGCTTGGTCGCCACTTCATCGGTGCCGCCGAGGAAGTCGAAATCCGGTTCGTCCTCGGCACCGACCAGTGCGTCTTCGGCGGTAAACGTCGGCGTCGGCTGGCTCAGGGTGTCGGACAGGCGATCCAGTTCGGCGTTGACATCGTCCAGCTCGGACTCGAAGGCATCCTTCGGCGCGACGTGGGCGTCCATTTCGTCGGAAAGGGACAGGTCGAAATCCGCCGGCAGCTCGAGATCGTCAGCCGGGGTATCGAGCAAGGCTGGCGTATCGGCCGCAGGCAGGTCGAACCCCTTGAGGTCGTCGCCCAGGTCCAGCAGGAAGTCTTCGTCGTCCAGCGCCGCGACCGGGGTCGGTGCATCGGCACCCAGGTCCAGGTCGAACTCCGACAGGTCGTCGAGGCTTTCGTTGGCCTGGGTCTGCTGCTTGAGCACCGACTCGAAACTCAGGTCGTCATCTTCCGGGAACGCGTCCAGCTCGGCGATCGGTTCGGCTGCCGGCGCCACCGGCGACGCTTCCAGATCATCCAGGCTCAGGTCAAAAGCACTGTCCAATTCTTCGTCGGTCAGCGGCTTGTCTTCCAGCAGGTCCTTGACGTACTGCGCGTCCAGTTCGGCAGCCACTGCCGCTGCAGCCAGGCCAGCACCGGCAGCGACGACCATGGCAGGGAAACGGCTCTTGAGCTGTTCGACCTTGGCGTGGTTATCGCCGTTGGCGACCAGCTGGCGCTCCTGGGCGACAAAAGCGTCGCGGTCGCCCTGCTGGCCGTAGACTTCCATCAGCTTGAGACGCAGATCACTGCGCTGCGGCTCGGCCTTGATGCCCTGCTCAAGCAGGTCAGCGGCCTGGTTCAAACGACCACGGTCGATGTGTGACTGGGCCAGGGGCAGCACATCGTCGGAGTCGGAACGCTCGGCGGCCGGTGCCACCAAGGGCGCGGCGATAGGTGGCGTGACGATCACCGGCGCCACCAGTGGAGCTGGCTTGGGCATCGGCGCGGGCGCTGGCTTTGGCTCGAGTTTTACGCTGGGGGGTGGAACCTCAATGCCCTCGAAGCTGCTCGGGGGCAGATCGAGCTCCGGGGAGAAGTCAGCCTCCTCCTCAAGGGCTCGGGCCATGCGCAAATGCTTTTCGGCTTCCTGCTGGGCCTTGCGGCGACGGGCGAGCAACAACAGCAGCAACAGCAGGATCAGCGCACCGCCACCCACCAGGCCCAGCAGGACCGGGTTGGTCAGCAGGTCATTGTATTTTTGCTCGTTGGACGCTGCGGGGACTGGCTCAACCGGAGCAGCAGGTGGTGACGCTTGCGGGGTCACTTCAGGAGCCGGGGCAGACTCGGGGGCGGCCGCCGGTGCCGGGGTCAACTGCGCGGACATCGCCGGGGCCGCTTCGCCAGCAGGCGGAACCGCGGCGCCATCGGCCTGCATCTTGGCCAACTGATTGTTCTTCAGCTCGATCAGGCGTTGCAGCTTGTCCAGCTGGCTTTGCAGGTCCGCCATGCGGCTTTTCAGCTCTTCGTTGTCCCGACGAGCCGAATCGAGGCTTTCCTGGGTCACCGCCAGCTTGTTGTTCAATGCCTGGGCATCACCGGCAGCGCCCTTGCCCTTGCCACCCGCCTTCGCCGACTCGGCAGAGACCAGGCTCAGGTTGTCGCGGCCGGCCGCCTGCGCAGGGGCTCCTTCACCACGACCGCGCCTGGTCGCATCCAATTGCTGCTTGCCCGCGCCCGCCACGCCCCGACGACCGGAACGCCAGGCGGCGTTCTGTGCAGCGACTTCGACGATGGCCTGGGGTTGCGGCAATGCGGTGCTTTGTACCGGGTCCGGCAGACGCAGCACCTGGCCGGTCTTGAGCAGATTGATGTTGCCATTGATGAAGGCGTTCGGGTTCAACGCCTGGATCGCCAGCATGGTTTGCTGGACCGACCCGCCGTTGCGCACCTTGGCGGCGATTTCCCACAGGGTATCGCGCGGCGTGGTGGTGTACTGGGAAGGCTTGGTGGCTCCCGTGACCGGCGTGGACACCACCTGTGGCGGCTTCGCCCGAGCAGCATCCGCCGCCTGCGGTGAGAACTTGGACGGATCAAGCAGCACGCTGTAGTCGCGCAGCAAACGACCGTTGGGCCACATCACTTGCACCAGGAACTTGACCATCGGCTCGGACAGCGGCCGGCTGGACGTGACGCGCAGGACGCTTTTGCCGCTGGCGTTGATTACCGGGGTAAAGGTCAGGTCATTGAGAAAGGCCTGGCGGTCGACGCCGGCCTTGGCGAAGTCATCGGGCGAGGCCAGGCTCGGCACGACTTCGGCGGCGGTCAACTGCTGGACGTCGAGCAGCTCGATCTCGGCGACCAGGGGCTGGTTCGGCGTCGACTTCAGGGTCAATTCCCCCAGCCCGAGCGCTTGCGCCATACCGGAGGACAGCGCCGAGGCGGCCGCTATTGCTAACACCAGTTTGCGAACTTGAACCATAGCCTCTTCCTTTGTTTGAACATTCCTCGGCCAGCGAGAAGGTCTTGATGCCGCTGCCGTAAGGCGTTGCGCGCAGCCCCGAAGCGCCGGTGCGCGCGATCATTTCACTCATGTCCCGGGAAGCCCCCGCAGGGAGGTTCGCCTTCAACACCCTGGCCAAGCATAGCGCCCGGCTAGAACCATTCGACAAATTGACGCCAAGTATCTTTTACAGCAAGTCTTTTATCAACAACTCAGCTACCTGCACCGCATTGAGCGCCGCGTCTTTGCGCACGTTATCTGACGTCAGCCACATGTTCAGTTCCGCCGGGTCGTCAATACCGCCGCGCACACGCCCGACGTAAACCACGTCCTGCCCCACCGCATCGCCCACCGGCGTCGGGTAATCGCCCGCGTCTACCAACTCGATACCGGGCGCCGCTTCCAGGGCTGCGTTGACCTTCGTCAGGTCGACGGCACCGGCAGACTGCACAGTCACGCTAAAGCTATCGCCAAAAAATACCGGGGCTTGAATGCAAGTCACGGAAATCTTTAACAAAGGTTGATCCAGCAGCTGGCGCAATTCACGCACCAGGCGCTTCTCCAGCAATGTATGCCCCTGCTCGTCCGGCGTGCCGACCTGGGCCAACAGGTTGAACGCCATCTGTCGGTCAAAGAATTTTGGTTCCAGTGGACGGGCGTTGAGCAACTCGGCGGTCTGGCGCGCCAGTTCGCTCACCGCGACCCGGCCCTGGGCGGACACCGCAAGACTGGCGGCCACATTGATGCGCTGCACGTCCAGGCATTCGCGCAGCGGTGCCAGCGCAACAGCCAACACCGTGGCCGACGGGCTGGGGCTGCTGACTTGAAACGGCTTCTTCAGGCCGGCCAGTACCTGGGCATTGGCTTCCGGGACGACTTGTGGTGCCTGCTCCGGCGGTAACGCACCGGACAGGTCGATCAGCCCACAACCGGCCGCCGTGGCTCGCGGGGCGAAGCTCAGGGTCACTGCCGGGCCAGCGGCGAAAAATGCCAGCTGGACTTTGCTGAAATCAAATTCATCGACCTCACGCACCCGCACGTTCTTGCCACGAAACATCACCGAGCTGCCGGCCGATTCGCTGCTGGCCAGCAGGTACAGGTTGCCCACCGGAAAGTCCCGCTCTTCCAGAATCTGGACAAGGGTTTCGCCGACAGTACCGGTGGCGCCGATCACGGCAATATCAAAGGACTGGCTCATGGGTCTACCTCAGGTAAAACGTGGGGAGCGGCACTTTACCGGGTGGCAGGTATGCGGGCAATTGGCTGGGAGACTTGTAGTGCCTGGACTGGCCCCATCGCGAGCAGGCTCGCTCCCACAGGTTTTGTGTTCGCCGAATATCCAATGATTGGGTGGAGGCAAC